>JAUXVT010000073.1 GCA_030680405.1 Thiobacillus sp.
TGGAGGCGGACTACATCTGGATTGCGGAGCAGGTGATGGACGTTGCCGCGCGCCATGCCGCGGGCCGCATCGTCTCGGTGCTGGAAGGCGGCTACGACCTCAGCGCGCTGGGGCGCAGCGTCGCCGCGCACATCAAGACGCTGGCCGGTTTGTAAAACAAGGCGTAAAAAACAAGCCGGGCCTGTGCCCATAAAAAAGCCGGCGTTCGCCGGCTTGGGTGAATTGCGCGCGCCGCCGTCAGGCCGCTGCGAGCATCTGCTTGCGGTACTTGTTGAGGTCGCGCACGTTCTCGAAAGTCTGACCCAGCAGGTTCGACAGGTTGCGCAGGATGCCGCCGACGACCTTGTTTTCCCAGACGCTGTCGAACTGGATCTGTTCGTCGAGCCAGTGCTCCAGCCATTCGGGGTTGGGCAAGCGCGACTGGATGGTGTCCTGCGGGTAGAGCGCCTCGTTGACGTGCAGGTTGGTGGGATGCAGCGCCTTGTCGGAGCGTTGGCTCGACGCCATCAGGAAACCAATCTTGGCGAACGCCGCGGCAACGCTCGGACCGCCCTGCTTCAGCGCGCGCTTCATGTATTGCAGATAGGCGCCACCGTGGCGGCCTTCGTCGCGCGAGATGGTTTCGTAGATATGCTTGATCACCGGTTCGGTGTGCCATTCGGAGGCGCACTTGTACCATTGCGTCAGCCGCACTTCGCCGCAGAAATGCAGCATCAGGGTTTCCATCGGCGGCGCCGGGTCGAACGGAAAGCGGATCGCGTGCAGTTCTTCCTCGGTCGGCGCGAGTTCGGGCTTGAAGCGGCGCAGGTAGTCCATCTGCACCAGCGAGTGCTTCTGCTATTCGTAAAACCAGATCGACATGAAGGCGGAAAAATCGCTGTCGTGCACGAAGTCGCGCAGGAACATTTCGGTGGCCGGCAGTGCCGCCCACTCGGTGATGGCGTTCATCTTGATGGTCAGCGCCTGCTCGTCGGTCAGTTTGCCGGCGTCGAACTTGTCCCACGGAATATCGGTTTCCATGTTCCAGCGGGCGCGTTCGAGGGACTTGAAGAGGTCGATATAGAGCATGTCAGTTTTGGGGCGCAGGATTATTTGGGTTATCCCCAGAGCGCCATTGTTGTCTGAATGGGTGACATTTTAGTGTCATTCTGCAATTTTGCCGCTACCCGCTCGCCAGACATTCGAACTGCCCGGAATTGCGGCCCCCCAGCCGCCTCCGGGTACCGGCCCCCGATCCCTGCGGCAATGCACCGCATCTGCATGAAACCGAAGCTGGCATAATCAGGGGACTCTCCTGCACGCTCCCGCACGCCCATGGATCCCGACCGTACCCCTACCGCCCTGCCCGACACCTTTGCGTTGCACGAAGGCGAATTGATCGCCCTGCAAGTGCACGCCGCACGCGCACTCGGCCTGCCCGATATTCATTTTCAGGACACCCTGCTTGATGGATCGGCTGCGCCCGCGCTGGTTGTCATCCCGGCAGGCGCATTTGAATACGGTGCGGCGCCGCAGGAAGCCGCGCCGGCGCAGGATCGCCCGCGCCGCCCTGCGCTGATCGAGCGCAGCTTTGCCATCGGCGTCCATCCGGTCACCACCGAGGAATTCGAGACCTACGCCCGTGCCACCGGCTGGCAGCCGCGCGCGGAACTGCTGTGGCTGTCGGGCCGCAAACCCGCGATCAACGTGCGGCAGACCGACGCTCGCGACTATTGCGCCTGGCTGTCGCGTGAAACCGGCCAGCGCTACCGCCTGCCCACCGAGCAGGAATGAGAATATGCCTGCCGCGCCGGCGCCGCCAGTGCCTACCCGCAGGGCGACCGCATCACCGCCGCGGATGCGCTCTACAACGCCAGCCAGGGTTACGACGCCGCGCGACCCAAGCGCCCGCGCCTGCTGTCGCGCTGTTTTATCCGCTGCGGCGCGATGGAGGTCGGCAGGCTGCGTCCCAACCGCTGGGGCGTCTACGACATGCCGGGCAACGTGTGGGAATTCACCGCCAGCCCGTGGACCCGCGACCACGCCAGCCTGCCCGAGCGGCCTCAATCCGGCAAGCCGCAGGCGGTCGTCACCAAGGGCGGCTCCTGGTTCGATGGCCCCGAAGACTGCCGCGCCGCCGCCCGCCGCCGCCGGCTTGAAAACGAGCTGGATATCAATCTGGGATTTCGCGTAGTACGCGAAATTTAGAACAGCCCCGCGCAATGCGCGGGGCACTTAAGCATGCCCATCCGCCCCTTGATAGTTCCGCTGCGCGACATCAGCTACAAATAAAGAAGCGCCAGTCCAATAAAAAGGAAGCCGGATGCAATTCAAGGACTACTACCAAACCTTGGGGGTGACGCGCGATGTCACGGCGGACGATCTCAAGAAGGCCTTCCGCAAGCTCGCGCGCAAATATCACCCGGACGTTTCCAAGGAGGTGGATGCCGAGTTGCACATGAAGGAGGTGAACGAGGCCTACGCCGTGCTCTCGGACCCGGAGAAACGCGCCGCCTACGACCAGCTGGGACGCGGCTATCAGCCTGGCCAGGATTTCCGTCCGCCGCCGGACTGGGACGCCGGCTTCGAGTTTTCCGGCCAGGGTTATTCGCCCCACGAAGCCGCCGACTTCAGCGACTTCTTTGCCGAACTGTTTGGCCGCATGGGCGGCGCGCACGCAGGCGCTCGCCACACCCACGCCGGTTTTCGGGCGCAGGGCGAGGATCACCACGCCAAAGTGCTGCTCGACCTGGACGATGCCTTCAGCGGCGCCACCCGGCAGATTGCCCTGCGCGTGCCGCAAATGGATGCCCACGGCCGGGTTCAGCTGACAACCCGTACCCTCAGCGTGAAAATTCCCAAAGGCGTGCGCGCAGGCCAGGTCATCCGCCTCGCGGGCCAGGGCGCGCCGGGGATGGGCGGGGCGCCCGCAGGCGACCTGTTGCTGGAAGTGCAGTTCAAGCCGCATCCGCGCTTCCGCACGGAGGGACGCGACCTGCACCTGACCCTGCCGGTGGCGCCATGGGAAGCCGCCCTGGGAGCCATCGTTCCGGTGGACCTGCCGCATGGCAGCGTCAAGGTGCGCATCCCCGAGGGCGCCCAAAGCGGACGGCAATTGCGGGTGCGCGGCCACGGCATTCCCGGCCAGCCGCCCGGCGACCTGCTGCTCAATATTCAGGTGGTGCTGCCACCGGCCAATACCCCGAAGGGACGGGAACTCTATGAAACCATGGCGCGCGAACTGGCGTTCGACCCGCGCCATCAATGGAGGGCGTGAGCCATGCGTGACGATGACATCCTCATCGGCAGCCTGATGGAAGACTCCTGGCTGACCCTGGAACAGGTGGCCGCCGCCTGCATGGTGGATTCCGCGTGGCTCGTCCGTCACATCGAGGAAGGTCTGTTCCCCCATGCCGAAAGCGTGGCGGGGACCTGGCGCTTTTCCGGCTCAAGCCTGCTGCGCGCGCGGCGCATGCGGCAGATCGAGCGCGATTTCGATGCCGTGCCTGAACTGGCTGCCCTGGTAGCCGATCTGCTGGAGGAAATGGACGCGTTACGGGGGCAAAGCAGGCGCAGCGGAATGGGCTGAGCAGGCAGGCGGATCTCTTGGGACGGTCCCGCTCAGACCGCCAGCTCTTCCTTGGACTGTATCAGCGCCTGGGCCAGTCGCAGGCCGCTTTCCCACGCACGCTCGACGCCCACGCCGGCAATGCCGTCGCCAATGAGGGCGACATGGTTTTCGCGATCGCCCAGCCAGAAGCCGCCCACCGACGTTTCCGGCCGCGCATGGCGCCACAGATGAGCGGCTTCGACTTCAACCGGCCATGGCAGCCCCAACAAGTCCATCAAGGCCGAAGCTGCGCGGGTGCTGGCTTTTTCGAATGAGGCTTCGAGGTAGGTTTCGGCAAATTCATGGCTGCTGTGCACCGCCCACAGGCCGGGCCCGTCGGAGGTCTGGCGCACCGCCAGATTCAGCAAATGGTCGTCAAACTTGATGACGTCCGCCGCGGGGCCGCCTTCCCAACGCATCAGGAATGACCAAATCGGGCGATAACGCACGTCGCCCAGGCGCTCACGCAGCAGCGACAGCGCATCGAGCATGGGAATGGCCTGCGGGATGGGCACGCTGCAAATGATGCAGTCGTAATCACCCAGCGCCTGGCCGTTTTCCAGAATGAGGGTGCGCGGCTGCAGGGCTGCAACGCGTGTCAGGGTATGCAGGCGTGCATTGCCCAGCAACTGGCGCACCAGCTGCGAAGGTTCGATGGTGGGTTTGTAATGGTTTTGCATCTGCGCCTGCGCCCACGATACGGTGGCGCGCCCTTGCCAGATGTCGCCCCGCACCGGGGCAAGCCAGCCCTGGCGCACCCACTCGCGCAGCTGGCTGCGGAAGGGATCGCGTTTGGCCGAAATGAAGGGCGTTCCTAGCGTTGCCCAGCCCTGTTCCAGGCGCCGGGTCGACAACCGTCCGCCTGCACCCCGAGCCTTGTCGAACACGTCTACGTCCCAGCCGGCCGCAGCGAGCGTTCCTGCACAGTGGGCGCCGGCGATCCCCGCCCCAACGATGCCTGCCCTGAGCGTGGTTTTTGACGCTTTAGCGGCTTTAGAGCGTGGTTGTTGCCGACTTGTCGGCTCTACAACCACGGCCTCCTCCTCGCGGGGAGAACCACGGCCTACCCCTTGCGGGTGGAGTTTTGCCATTCCTGTCTACCCTTGTTTGTGACCGTGAGGCGACGTGCGTGTGCTGAACGACGTCCCGCTTGATTCAAAGCTACACTCTATCAGTAAATTATTAAGTGCCGATGCAATGACCCTGATCTGGTTAATGATGCCGCGCTCAGGACAGACGCTTCTGCATGGCCACGTGCGGAATGCCGGCCTCTTCATAGTCTTCCCCCACAGCGAAGAATCCTGCGCGTGCGTAAAACCCCGCCGCATGCGTCTGGGCGCTGAGCCGCAGCGTAGTATGGCCGTGGGTCCGTGCCGCATCCAGGGCCGCTGCCAGCAGGGCACGGCCGACGCCGCGTCCGCGCCAGGCCGGTAGCACCGCCATGCGGCCGAGGTGGCCGTCGGGCAGCAGGCGCGCGCAGGCGATGGCCTGTCCTTCCCTATCGACCGCAAGCAGGTGCACCGCCCCGGCATCGTCAGTGTCCCATTCCAGCGCCTCGGGCACGCCCTGCTCGTCGATGAAAACCGCGCGCCGAACTGCCCTCAGGCGCGGCGCATCGTGCGCCCAGTCGGTGAGCAGGATGCTGAAGTCAGTCATGTTCAGCTTCCTGACGCCAGAGTGAAGCGATACGCCGCACGGCGTCCACGGTCGGCACGGATGCCCTGCAGCACAAGCAGACCGGCGACGAACCAGGCGCCGGTGATCAGCAGGGCCTGGCGATGGTCGCCCGCGGTGAGCCAGCTGGTTGCGCCATAGGTCAGCGGCCCGGCAATCGAGGCGCATTTCACCGCGAGGCCCCACAGGCCGAAAAACTCGGCCTGGTGCGCGGGCGGCGCCAGCAGTCCGACCATGGCCCGCCCCGCCGACTGCGAAGCGCCCATGCACAGCCCGGCCAGATTGGCCGCCAGCCAGAACAGCCCCTCGCCCGGTGCCGCCCAGGCAATCAGCACCATCGCGATCCAGCCGGCCAGCGTCAGGGCAATCGCCCGCACATGGCCGATGTGGTCCTGCAGATGACCGAATGCAAAGGCACCGATGGCCGCGGTGATGTTGACCACCAGCACCAGCACAATGGTCCGTTGCGTGTCGAAGTGAAACACCTGGCTGGCATAGATCGCCGCCAGGGTGATGACCGCCTGGATCCCGGCCTGATACAGCACGGTGCAGATCAGGAAGCGCTTGAGGTCGGGCAGTTGGCTGAGATGGCCGAGGGTGTAGCGCACCTGCCGCCAGGCATTGCGCGGGGTGTGGTTGGGCTGCGGGATGGCGCGCTCGCGCAGCATCAGGAGCGTGGGCAGGCTCGCCAGCAGAAAAATCGCGGCGGTGATGAGCATGGCCACCGGCACGAAATCGGCCGCGCCCTGCCCTTGCCCCTGCGCCCAGTTTATGTAGGCCAGGCTCGCGCCGAGCGACACCAGCCCGCCGACATAGCCGAGCGCCCAGCCCCAGCCCGAGACCCGGCCGAGCGCGCGCGGCCGGGCCAGTTCGGGCAGGAACGCGGCGATGAGATTCTCGCCGGTGCCGAAGAAATAGTTGGACAGCACCAGCGCGGCGATCGCCAGCACCAGCGCGCCCGGCGCGGCAAAAAACAGCAGCGCGGTTGCGCCGACGCAGCCCAGCGTGGTCAGCCACAGCAGGGTTTTCTTGCTGGCGTGGGCGTCGGCCCAGGCACCGATCAGCGGCGCGGTCAGCATCACCAGTGCGTAGGAAACGGACAGCGCCAGCGTCCAGGCAAAGGTCGCCCACGGTGCGTTGCCGGCGACGACGGCGACGAAATACGCGCTGAACACCGCAGTGATGACAACCGTGGTGTAGCCCGAGTTGGCGAAGTCGTACATCGCCCACGCCCACACTTCATGGCGACGCACGCCCGGCTGCAGCAGCTTCGCCATCAGTTGGCGCTGTCCTCGTCCTCAGCCTGCTGCAGCGCCCACATGTGGGCGTACATCCCATTCTTCGCCAGCAGTTCGGTGTGCCGCCCTCGCTCGACGATGCGGCCGCCCTCCAACACCAGGATCTCGTCGGCCTCGACCACGGTCGACAAGCGGTGGGCGATGATGAGGCTGGTGCGGCTGCGGGCGATTTCCAGCAGTTCGGCCTGGATGGCTTTTTCGGTCTTGGTGTCGAGCGCCGAGGTCGCCTCGTCGAGAATCAGGATAGCGGGGTTCTTCAGCAGGGTGCGCGCGATGGCCACGCGCTGCTTCTCGCCGCCCGACAGCTTGAGGCCGCGCTCGCCCACCACCGTGTCCCAGCCCTGCGGCAGGCTTTCGATGAAGTGCAGAATGTGCGCGGCGCGCGCGGCCTCGACCACTTCCTCGCGGCTGGCGTCCGGCCGCCCGTAGGCGATGTTGTAATAGATGCTGTCGTTGAACAGCACGGTGTCCTGCGGCACAACGCCGATGGCGGCGCGCAGGCTGTCCTGCGTGACATGGCGGATATCCTGGCCGTCGATGCGGATGCTGCCGGCGCCGACGTCATAGAAGCGGAACAGCAGGCGGGCGAACGTCGATTTGCCGGCGCCGCTGGACCCCACCGCCGCCACCGTCTTGCCGGCGGGTATGGTGAAGCTGACGTCGTGCAGGATCGGGCGATCGGGGTTGTAGGCAAAGCTCACCTGCTCGAATTTCACCTCGCCGGCCATCACGTCCAGCGCCCGCGCATCCTTCGCGTCCTCGACTTCGCACGGCCGCTTCAGCAACGCGAACATGCGTTCGACGTCGGTGATCGACTCCTTGATCTGGCGGTACATCACGCCCAGAAAGTTCAGCGGCTGGAACATCTGCAGCAAAAAGGCGTTGACCATCACCAGGTCGCCCAGCGTCAACGTGCCTTCGACCACCCCGCTGGCGGCACGCAGCACCATCAGGGTAACGCCGATCGCGATCGTCCCGGCCTGCGCGGCATTCAGCAGGCCCAGCGAACGCTGGGATTTCAGCGCCATGGCTTCCCACTCGACCAGGCTCTTGTCGTAGCGCTCGGCCTCGTATTTTTCGTTGCCGAAGTACTTGACCGTTTCGTAGTTCAGCAGGCTGTCGATGGCGCGGCCATACGCCTCGGAATCGAGCGTGTTGGCACGCCGCACGAACTGGGTGCGCCATTCGGTGATGGTGATGGTGAAGCCGATGTAGGCCGCCAGGGTGAGAAGCGTAATCAGGCCGAACACCCAGTCGAGCTTGACGAACAGGATGCCCGCCACCATCAGGATTTCCAGAATGGTCGGGGTGATGCGAAACAGCAGAAAGCCGACCAGGCTCGATACCGCCCTGGCGCCGCGCTCGATGTCGCGGGTGATGCCGCCGGTCTGGCGCTCCAGATGAAAACGCAGTGACAGCGCATGCAGATGCTGGAACACCGCCATGCTGATGCGGCGCATCGCGCGCTGCGTGACCTTGGCGAATATCACGTCGCGCAGATCGGAAAAGGTGGTGCTGGCAAAGCGCAATGCGCCATAGCCCAGAATGAAGGCCAGCGGCAGTACCAGTTCGGGGCGCGGCTTGTCGAGCGCGTCGATGATTTCCTTCAGCAACAGCGGCACCGCCACCGAGGCCAGCTTGGCACCGATCAGCAGTGCCAGCGCCAGCAGCACGCGGCCGCGGAATTCCCACAAATAAGGAAACAGACGGCTGATGGAACGCAGGCTGGGTTCGCCGAGTGGCGGTGGCGCAGTGTGGGAATGAACAGGGTGAGGCATCAGGTCGGGTAGAATCGCGTCTTCGTTTTCCTGATTTTACGTCCATGCGCAGCAGATTCAGACGCCGGACGACTGAACAGCATGAAGCTCTACGGCATTCCCAACTGCACCACCGTAAAAAAAGCGCGCGCCTGGCTCGCCGAGCGCGCGCTTGACGTCGCCTTCCACGACTTCAAGACACAGGGCGTCGATGCCGCGTGGCTTCGGGATGTGGTCAAACAAACCGGCTGGCAGACGCTGCTCAACACGCGCGGCACCACCTGGCGAAAACTCTCGGACGCGGAAAAAGCCGCCGTCACCGACGAAGCCAGTGCCATTGCGCTGATGCTGGCCCAGCCCAGCGTGATCAAGCGGCCGGTGCTGGAGCGCAACGGCCACTATCATCTCGGTTTTGCCGAAGCCCACTATCAAGCCCTATTCGGAGCATGACCCTGCATGGCCAATGAAACTTTCGAGCTTGCAGTCGAACTGCTCAAGCGCCGCTCGCTGACACCCGACGATGCCGGCTGCCACGACCTGATCGCTGCGCGTCTGCAACCGCTCGGTTTCCACATCGAGCGCCATCACCACAACGGCGTCGACAGCCTGTGGGCGCGCAAGGGCACGGCTTCTCCGGTGGTCTGCTTTGCCGGCCACACCGACGTGGTGCCGACCGGCCCGCTCGACCAGTGGCTGTCCGATCCGTTCGAGCCGACCGTGCGAAATGGCCAGCTCTATGCGCGCGGCGCCGCCGACATGAAAACCTCGGATGCGGCCTTCGTCACCGCCACCGAACGCTTCGTTGCCGCGCATCCCGATCACACCGGTTCGATCGCGTTTCTCATCACCTCGGACGAGGAAGGTCCCGCTGTCGACGGCACGGTGCGGGTGGTCGAAGCACTTAAAGCACGCGGTGAATTGCTCGACTACTGCATCGTCGGCGAGCCCACCAGCGCGGCTGAATTTGGCGACACCATCAAGAACGGGCGGCGCGGCTCGCTGTCCGGCACACTGCGCGTCAAGGGCGTGCAAGGGCATATTGCCTATCCGCATCTAGCCAAGAATCCGATCCACCTCGCGGCGCCGGCGATTGCCGAACTCGCCGACACCATGTGGGACGAAGGCAATGCCTGGTTCCCGCCCACCACCTGGCAGATTTCCAGTATCCACGCCGGCACCGGCGCCACCAACGTCATCCCCGGCGTGCTCGAGATCCAGTTCAATTTCCGCTTTTCCACAGCCAGCACGGCCGAAGGCCTGATGGACGCGGTGCAGGAAATCCTCGACAGCCACGGCCTCGAATACGAAATCGACTGGAGCCTGTCGGGCAAGCCCTTCCTCACCCCGCGCGGGCCGCTGTGCGACCGGCTCAGCGAGGCCATCCGCGAGGTCACCGGCGTCACCCCCGAACTGTCCACCTCCGGCGGCACCTCGGACGGCCGCTTCATCGCCGGCATCTGCCGCGAAGTGGTTGAATTCGGCCCGCTCAACATGAGCATCCACAAGCTGAACGAACACGTCGCGGTGGAGAACATCGAACAGCTGGCGGCCATTTATCAAAAGACCCTGGAAAAACTGCTGACCTGATGCGATGAAACATTTCGACGACACCGAATCCCTCATCACCGTGCGCGACTGGCTGCGCTTCGCGGTGTCGCGCTTCAACGAGGCACAGCTGTTTTTCGGCCACGGCTCGGACAATGCCTTCGACGAGGCGGCGTATCTGATCCTGCACACCCTGCATCTGCCGCTCGACCGGCTGGAGCCCTTCCTCGATGCCAGCCTGACGCATGGCGAATCGGAAGAGGTGCAGGCGGTGATCGAACGCCGGGTCAGTGAGCGCCTGCCGGCCGCCTATCTCACCCACGAAGCCTGGCTGGGTGAACACCGTTTCTATGTCGACGAGCGGGTGATCGTGCCGCGCTCCTTCATTGCCGAACTGCTGCACGAGCAGTTGGCGCCGTGGGTCGAAAGCCCGGATGAGGTGACGCGCGCGCTGGACCTGTGCACCGGCTCCGGCTGCCTCGCCATCCTGGCGGCGCTGGCCTTTCCCAATGCCGAGGTCGATGCCGTCGACCTGTCCAGGAATGCGCTGGATGTCGCCGCGCGCAACGTTGCCGATTACGCCCTGCAGGACCGGATCGAACTCATAGCATCAGATCTGTTCGCGGCGCTGGATGGCCGCACCTACGACGTCATCCTCAGCAACCCGCCGTATGTGAACGCCGAATCGGTGGCCGCGCTGCCGCCGGAATATCAGGCGGAACCGGCCCTGGCACTGGGCTCGGGCGAGGACGGCCTGGACGCCACCCGGCAGATACTGGCCAAAGCCAAATCCCACCTCAACCCCGGCGGCCTGCTGCTGGTGGAAATCGGCCACAACCGCGACGCGCTCGAAGCCGCCTATCCCGCCCTGCCCTTCACCTGGCTCGATACCGCCAGCGGCGACCAGTTCGTGTTCATGCTGCGGCGCGAAGACCTTTAAACCAGAGGCGCATGGCCGAGTTCGGCCGCGATGAGGTTGGCCAGCTGACGCGCAGCGGCCTGAATATTCTCCTCTGGTTTTTCATCAGGATTCACCGAGCCGATTTCAATCCCGTACAAATCCAGCCGGGGCGGCAAACTGCCCAGCTCTTGCGCCAGCGACAGCGCATCAAGAACGCCGAAGCCATGGCTAGACAGCCCGTGACAATAGCCGGGCCAGTCCTTCTGATCGAAACGCCTTATTCGCCCGACCTGGCCGTTGCTCTGCATGGCGTCGACCAGAATGACCCAGGAAGCATTTTCCAGTAAGGAAATCAGGCCGGCGCCGGGTCGGTCCAGTTTTTTGATGACGACCTCGCGGCCAGCGAGCAGGTCGCTGGCCAGCAGAGCATCGACGGTCAGCCAGCCGGCCTGGTCGTCGCCCGACGGCGAGCCGATGCCGAGGATGCGCACCCCACTCACGTCCGCTCGACGTTCATGCGCAGAAAATGGGTGGCGCAGGAAATGCAGGGGTCGTAGTTGCGGATGACTTTTTCGCAGTGCAGGCGCAGCGCGTCGTCCGGATGATCTAGCCCGAAATTCAGCAGCGACAGCCGCAGGTCTTCCTCGATGCGGCCCTGGTTCTGGCTGGTTGGCGGCACGATGCGGGCGTTGACCACGCGGCCTTCACCGTCCATTTCGTAGCGATGCCACAAGAGGCCGCGCGGCGCCTCGGTGCAGCCGGTGGCCACCCCAGCGCGGGGGGTGACCGGCACCCAGGGCGAATCCGGAACACGGTAATCGTCAAGCAGGCGCAGTGCTTCGTGCAGGGCCAGTAGAATTTCCACCGTGCGCGCCACCAGGCTGTGAAACAGGTTGCGGCTGGGCAGCGCGAGGCCGTTTTCGGCCAGCAGCGTTTTGACCCATTCGGGCAGCCGCGCGTGGTTGAGATTGAGACGCGCCAGCGGTCCGACCAGGTAAGGCTGTCCGTGATAGCTGCTGAAAAGCGCGGTGGAAGAGGGTTCGTGGTGTTCGGCGAAGTGCGCGTCAAAGGCTTCTGCCTCGATGCGCAGCCCATCGCTGACGCCGATCAGGCCGCGCTCGATGGCATAGTTGCTCGGATGCTGCATCGCGACGGAGACGAAGGCCTGGTCGTCCTGCGGCACCGCAATGCTGGCCGCCCAGCGAATCAATGCTTCGGCCTCCGGCAAGACGGCGCGCAGCTTTTCCCGAATTTCATTGATGCGGGACAGCGAAGGCGAACCATGAAATCCGCCCACCCGAATCCCCACCGGATGCACCGAGCGGGCGCCGAACAGGTCCATCAGTTCGTTGCCGAGCGCCTGGATGCGCAGGCCACGACGCACTTCTTCCGGCGCGATGCGCGCCAGCTCGATGACGCTGTCGCAGCCGAAAAAGTCCGGCGCAGCCAACAGGTGGATGTGCAGGCTGTGGCTCTGGATCCATTCGCCGCAATAAAACGCCCGGCGCATGTCGCGCGCCCACGGATCGAGTTCGACGCCGAACAGCCTTTCCAGCGCCTGTGCGGCGGTGACCTGATACGCCACCGGGCAGATGCCGCAGATGCGCGCCACCATGTCGGGGATTTCGGTATAACTGCGGCCCTCGAGGAATTTTTCGAAATAGCGCGGCGGCTCGAAGATACGCAGGCGCAATTCCTTGATCTGGCCGTCCTCGATGCGCAAGTCGAGCGCGCCCTCGCCTTCCACCCGCGTCAGCACCGGAACATGAATCGCAACCGTTCGTTTCTGCTCATTCATGGCCGCTCATCCGGGTCTTGTCGGCGGCGGCGAGAAAAACCGGCGCCTGGCTGTTGATCGACTGGAAGCGTCTAACGATGGCCTGCGGCGTCAGCCCCTGGCTTGCGAACTGCGCCGCCAGCGCGTCGGTGTTGGCGTTTTCCGCCGGACCATAGCAGCCGTAGCAGTCGCGGCCGAGGCTGGGGCATAGCGCGCCGCAGCTCGCCCGCGTCACCGGCCCCATGCAAGGCACGCCGCGAGTGACCATCACGCAGGAATAGCCCTGGCGCTTGCATTCTGTGCACACCTTGTCGGCGTTGTCGCGCGGCGCCACACCGAGCAGCAGGGAATTCACCACCGCCAGCATCTGCGGGCCGCTGACCGGGCAGCCCCACAACTCAAAGTCCACCTTCACGTGGCTGGAAATCGGCGTCGAGCGTTCCAGGCTGGCGATCGCTTCGGGATGGCTGTAGATCTGCGCCACCCATTCCGCGCCCTTGGCGCCATTGCGCAAGGCCTGGATGCCGCCGGCGGTGGCGCACGCGCCGATGGCGATCAGCAGGCGGCTATGCTGGCGAATGTGCTGGATGCGTTCCAGGTCTTCCGGTGTCGACACGCTGCCTTCCACGAAGGCTACGTCCACGTCGGTATCCGGATCGAGCGGCCCGGCTTCGGCGAAATGCACCAGATCGATGCGCCCAGCCAGCGTGAGCAGGTCCTCGCCTAGATTGAGCAAGGCCAGCTGGCAGCCGTCGCAGGAGCTGAACTTGTGCACCGCCACGCGCAGCCTGACGGGATTTTTCACAGGCGCGTTCATCAGAATCCCCTGTGCGCCAGCAAGGCCTTGACCTCGCCCCAGTTGAACACCGGGCCATCGCGGCAGACGAAGGCGCCGCCGAACTGGCAATGGCCGCAGCGCCCCACCGCGCACTGCATGTTGCGCTCCATGCTCAAGTACAGACTCGATTCGGGCAGGCCGCGCGTCAGCAGGTGTTCGGCGGTGACGCGCATCATGCCTTCCGGCCCGCACATCATCGCCACCGCGCGCGCCGGGTTGAAACGGGCGAGTCCGAATAATTCCGTCACGCGCCCGACATGCCAGGGCCACAGCGCAGCGCCCTCGTCGGCCGCCACCAGCACCTGAGTATCCGGCAACTTCGCCCAGCGGTCGTATTGCTCGCGCCAGATCAGGTCATCGGCATGTTTCACCCCCTGGATGATGACCAGCTTGCCGAAGCGCTCGCGCCGCCGCAGCACGTAATGAATCACCGACACCGCCGGCGCGCAGCCGAGCCCACCGGTTACCAGCACGACGTCGCGCCCGCCCATTTCCTGCAGCGGCCAGCCACGTCCGAACGGCCCGCGCAATCCCACCCTGTCGCCCGGCTTGAGCGCCGCCAGCCCCTGGGTGACGCGCCCAACTGCGCGAATGGTGTGACTGATCCCATCGCGCTCCTCCGGGTCGGACATGATGGAAATCGGCACCTCGCCGACGCCATAGAGATACAGCATGTTGAACTGGCCCGGCGCAAAACGGTAAGCCGCCTGCGCCGCCGCATCGTCGAGGCGCAACTGCAGGGTGAAGATGGTCGGCGATTCCTGGCTACGTGCCACCACGCTGGCGGTGTGCGGGGGGCCGGCGTCAATGGCGTGCGACGCGTTCATGGCTGGACCTCGGCAGTCAGGGCGGCGACTTCTTCGGTCAGGTCGATGCCCACCGGGCACCAGGCGATGCAGCGGCCGCAGCCAACGCAGCCGCTGCGGCCGAACTGGTCGTGCCAGCCGGCCAGCTTGTGGGTCAGCCACTGGCGGTAACGGCTCCGGATGTCGGGCCGCACATTGAAGCCGTGCAGGTGGCCGTGCGCCTCGCCGAAGCAGGAATCCCACACCCGCTCGTGTTGGCTGGTCTGGCCATCGAGCGCAGGCACATCGACTTCGGCATGGCAGAAACAGGTGGGGCACACCGCGGTGCAGTTGCCGCAGGCGAGGCAGCGCGCCGCCACATCATCCCAGCGTGGATGCTCCAGCTGGCGCATCAAGACATCGCGCAGATTGTGTGCTGGGAGCGAGCGCGTCTGGCTGGCAGCAGCAGCCTGCCCCTGTTGAATGACGGCCTCGATTTGTTGCGGCGTGGCAGGCGCAAGCTGTAGCGCACTCAACACGGCCGCCCCTTTGGCAGTACCTGCCTGC
>JAUXVT010000015.1 GCA_030680405.1 Thiobacillus sp.
TGCGTATTTCGGCCCATCGTGACCGGTCATTTCGCTAAGTCGTGACCAGTGATTTCGGTCTATCGTGACCGGCTGTTTCGCTAAGTCGTGACCGATTTTTGATATCGAGCGAAATGAGCGGTCACGATAGCGAAATAGAAATCCGCAAAGAAGAGATGTTGCGCATGAACTAGGAGACCGAGCATCCTCCCGCGATTTTGGCGGGGGAATGAAATGCCGGTGAAACAAGTATCCATGCGTAAAATCAAAGAATGCCTGCGTATGAAATGGTCGTGCGGACTCTCACACGCCCAGATCGCCAAAGCTTTGGGGCTTTCCAAAGGCGTAATCAGCAAATACGCCCAGCAAGCCGCTGCTGCCGGCTTGAATTGGGACAAGGTATCGACTCTCGATGAAACCGACCTCCAGCGCCTGTTAACCCCTCCCACCAAACGCACCCGTGGCACACGCCCCATCCCAGACTGGGCAATCGCTCATCGCGAGATGCACAAGAAAGGCATCACCCTGCAATTGCTGTGGGAAGAGTATGTCGAAGCCCATCGTGGTGTCACCACCTACCGCTACACGCAGTTCTGCTGCCTGTATCACGACTATGCGTCCACGCTTAAACGCTCCATGCGCCAGATACACCGCGCCGGCGAGAAGCTGTTCATCGACTATGCCGGCCCCACCGTACCGGTTATCGATCAGCTCTCGGGCGAGATCAGCCAGGCGCACATCTTTGTTGCCGTGCTGGGCGCATCCAACTACACCTATGCCTGCGCCACGGCCGGGGAGACGCAAGCGGACTGGTTGCACGGCTTGACGGGCGCGCTGAACTTCATCGGCGGCGTGCCGGAAATGATCGTGCCGGACTGCCCCAAAGCACTGGTCACCAACGCCGACCGGTACGAGCCGTTGATCAATCGGGTGGCACAAGACTACGCCTGTCACTATGGCACGGTGATTCTCCCAGCCCGCCCGCGTCATCCTCAGGACAAGGCGCTGGCCGAAGTCGGTGTACAAATCGTGGAGCGCTGGATATTAGCCCGATTGCGCCATCGCACCTTCTTCAGTCTGGCAGAACTCAATCAGGCGATCCGCCCGTTGCTGGATGACTTGAATCGCCGCTCCTTCCAGAAGAAGGATGGCTGCCGCGAAGAGTGGTTCCAGCTGCTGGATCGTCCCACCCTCAAAGCACTGCCAGTCCACCCTTACGAGATGGCGATGTTCAAACACTGCAAGGTCAACATCGACTATCACGTCGACATCGAAGGTCATTACTACAGCGTGCCGCACAGTCTCGTCAGGCAGGGACTGGAAGCTCGCATCACCTGCGCCACAGTGGAATTGCTGTTCCGCGGCAGCCGTGTCGCGTGCCATGCCAAAAGCGCGAAGCGCGGCGCGCACACCACGGTGGCGGAACATATGCCGGCGGCGCACCGCGCGCATCTGGAATGGTCTCCCCAACGCTTGCTGGACTGGGGGCGTGACATCGGCCCGAACACGCACCGCATTGTGGATTACCAGCTGACCAGCAAGCCGCATCCGGAGATGGGCTACCGCGCGTGTTTGGGTTTGCTGTCGCTGGCGCGCCAGTACGGCAGAGAACGGCTTGAGGCGGCTTGCGCCAGAGCGGTGGCATTGGGCGCGCCCAATCGCCGCTCGGTCGTCAATATCCTGAAAGCCGGACTGGACAGCAAACCGCTGCCCATCACGCCCGCCGAACAACACGCCGCGCAAACAGACTGGATCTCACCGCTCCACGGCAACGTGCGCGGCTCCAGTTATTACCACTGATGCAACACAACCCACGAAAGGAAATACACGATGTTGATACAGCACACCCTGACACAACTGAAATCACTGAAGCTGGACGGCATGGCTCGCGCGCTGGAGGAGCAGCGGATCATGCCTGCCAGTCAGGCGCTGGCATTTGAGGATCGGCTGGGTCTACTGGTCGAGCGGGAAATCGTCTGGCGCGACAACCGTCGTTTGGAACGGCTATTACGTCAAGCCAAGCTGAAACAGGCGCAAGCGTGCATGGAGGACATTGACTATCGCGGCAGCCGCGGGTTGGACAAGCGGCTCATGGTCACGCTGGCCGGATGCGAGTGGATACGGCGCTCGCAGAACGTATTGTTGACCGGCCCCACCGGAGCGGGTAAGACGTGGCTTGCTTGTGCATTGGGAAATCAAGCATGCCGGCAGGGGTTCTCGGTCATGTATGTGCGCGTGCCACGCTTATTGGAACAGCTGCGTATCGCTCACGGCGACGGGAGCTTCGGCAAGCTATTGGCACAGTTGGCCAGGATTGACGTGTTGCTATTGGATGATTGGGGGCTGACGCCCCTTCAGTCTTCCGAACGGCATGATTTGCTGGAGGTGGTGGATGATCGGGTCAATGCACGTTCAACCATTATCACCAGTCAGTTGCCGGTGGATCATTGGCACGCCTGGCTGAACGATCCAACATTGGCTGATGCCATTCTCGATCGGCTGGTGCATGCATCACACCGCGTCGCGCTGAAGGGTGAATCGCTCAGAAAAAAGCATGCCGAAACCACTTCGACAGAATCTATCGTGACCGATTGAGGTAAAATTCAATCCCCGCGCAACATCCTTCAAACAGCGGTCACGATAGACCGAAACAGCTGGTCACGTTGAGCGAAATACGCATCCATATTCACATCATCCCCCGCTACAAAGGAGACGTTGAGAATCCCCAAGGGGGCGTGCGGCATGTGATCCCAAAGAAGGGACATTACATGCGCTAACCAGTACAATTTCACCGGAAATTTGGAGAACCTCCTCCCATTTTCGACCACTGATTTTTACAACCAAAGGAGTTAGAATTATGAGTGATGAAAAGAAACCATTTTGCCGCCCCAAGGTTCCAGACGGCCACGCATTCCACGTAACTACCCGTCAGAAAGAAATCGTACCGGGGCAGTTTTTTGTTGGTTATGAAACCACCTGGGAACCGCATCAGAAAGAAGTGCCCTACACCACTCCCAAGCGTCCATAAAGTAACCAGCAAGGAAAGTAGCCGCGCAGCCTGAACAGGCTCGCGCGGCTGGAATCACTTCACCTTCAAAAAGAAACCTCTGGCCTAGACTCAGCTAAGATAAGTGACATTGAAGAGAACAGAAGACCACGATGGCTGCAAGAATACACCGACACCAACTCCTATGCACTGGTCAAGGAAGAACATTGTCTGGGCCACCTTGAGCCGCGCAACCTCACTATCGACGACTATCGCAAGGAACAAGGCGTAGAGGAGTATGACGAACTCGCACGCGGCTGGCGACAACTCATCCTGAAAAAGAAATCCTCCGGCCCCAGCATCGGCAAACCTACCAAGCGCAGCCTGCAACTCTTCTTCATGGTGTGCTACGACCTTGACCGCTTCCGCGAATTCTTGATCAGCAAGGGCTTCACCGAACTCTACGACCTGCCCGCAAACGAGATGGCGAAACTACTGACCGATGACACCGAACTCATGCTGTTCGGCTTCCGCTTCCTCAAGCAAGTGCTGTTCGGCGAAAACACCATCGCGATGCATCAGGAAACTGCGGCTAAACGGATGGAACGCACTCAGGAAAAACTGCAACAACTCGAAGCCGAAGCCCGCGAAAAGCGCGCGGCGGACGCGGATGGAATGTATGAGGATGAGGAGTAGTGAGCATTGATAAATGACGCAATCAACTCACTTCAGCCATAAGAGGAAGGTGAAGAGCGTCCGCTACTGGACGGCGTAATAACAAGCTTGACTTTTCGTCCCCAAAAGTTGCCATTGATGTGTGGTAGAATGAATTCGCTTGACCAAATCAATGGCACAAGCGTATGACACACGTTGGCGTTTGATTCAAAGCATTTGCAGTACGGGTTCCCCATGTGCAATCTTCGATTCAAATAGTTTTGCGGGAGTTTTTCCCGCTATTTTTAATAAGGAAGTAATCACATGGCAACCGGTACAGTTAAATGGTTCAACGACGCAAAGGGTTTTGGTTTTGTTACTCCGGATGACGGCGGCGAGGATTTGTTCGCGCACTTTTCCGCAATAAACATGAGCGGCTTTAAGTCGCTCCAAGAAGGCCAGAAGGTTACCTTTGAAGTGACGCAGGGACCAAAGGGCAATCAAGCATCTAACATTCAGGCTCCTTAATCGGTTCTTGAATACACCGTTGGCGAAAAAGCCCAGTGCGAAAGTGCTGGGCTTTTTTGTTTGCCAAAAAGCATCCATGGCCACTTTTGAGTGGGCTATAAAATCAAAGGGACCGGCATCGCATTTAACTTTAACAACCGTACCACGTCGCCCAATGCGAAAACATAATGCGAAGCTAATCCCTTCAATTCCGTGCAATAACAAGATTAATTTTCTGCTTAGTGCGGCGGGTTCAACCGGACGTTCGCGGCTAAACACTTGACGACAAACCACCGGATAAGGTCTACTGCCAACGGCCTGCTTGCACTGCACAAAGCAGCATAGATGATTAATTGCAAGGCTTCATTTAAGAGATGTGGGATTCTGCCCCATCAATCGGAGCTACCTCTAAAAATGCAAGAGCAGTCGGCTATCCTCAGTAATCTCATCAACTCTGTGATGGACGCTATCGTCTCAACGGATGAGAGCCAGAACATCATCATGTTCAACCATGCTGCCGAGCTTATGTTCGGCCACCGTGCCGCCGACATCATTGGTCAGCCGCTGGACAAGCTCATACCGGCCCGCTTCCGTGCCATGCATCGGCAACATGTAGAGAATTTCGGCAGGACAGGCGCCACTACACGCACCATGAACGCGCCCGGGGTGTCCTACGGATTGCGCGCCAATGGCGAGGAATTTATCTTTGAGGCATCGATCTCGAAGGCGGAAGTCGCCGGGGAAAAAACCTACACGGCGATCCTGCGCGACATCACCGAGCGCAAGGAGGCGGAGAAAGCCCTGTGGGAGGCCAAGGAGAAATTCCAGTCTCTGGTCGAATCATCCAGCGACTGGATTTGGGAAGTGGATGCAAATGCCGTCTACACCTATGCCAGCCCGAAGGTCAAAGACCTGCTTGGCTACGAACCGCGTGAGGTGATCGGGAGAACGCCCTTCGATTTAATGCCTCCTGAAGAAAAGGTGCGTGTTGGCAAGCTGTTTGAGGAAATAGCCCGCGAGAAAAAACCATTTTCCGGGATTGAGAACAGCAATCTGCACAAGGATGGGCATCTTGTCATTCTGGAAACCAGTGGTGTGCCTGTTTTTGATAATGAGGGAGGGCTTTGCGGCTATCGAGGCATAGACCGTGACATCACCGAACGCAAGCTGGTGGAGCAGGCGTTCCTGGAGAGCGAGGCAAAATCCCATGCCATTATCGAGGCAACACCCGTGCCTCTTTCTTTGAACGATGCGCAAGGAAACATCACTTATCTGAACCAGGCGTTTGTACAAACTATTGGCTATACCATGGACGACATTCCCACCTTGGCAGACTGGTGGCCTCGTGCCTATCCAGACCCGCAATACCGACAATGGGTGGTGGAAACTTGGCAGAACAATCTGGATGAGGCAAAGCGTACCAACGGAGACTTTTCCCCCATTGAGTTGAACATCAGATGCAAGGATGGCCCAGTACGCACTTTCATTGGCGGCGCGACACCCTTGCAGGAGCGTTTTGCCGGAACTCATCTGGTCACACTGTATGACATCACCGAACACAAACAAGCCGAGGTTGAACTTCGTATCGCCTCCACCGCATTCGAGTCGCAAGAGAGTATGGTGATCACCGATGCCGACGGTGTGATCCTGCGGGTCAACCAGGCATTTACCGAGGCCACCGGCTATACGGCCGAAGAAGCCGTGGGTCAGACACCGCGCCTGCTCAAGTCCGGCCGCCAGGACGCGGACTTCTATCGCGAGATGTGGGGAACCTTGCTGCGCACCGGAAAATGGCAGGGAGAAATCTGGGATCGCCGCAAGAATGGTGAGATATATCCAAAATTACTCTCCATCTCCGCCGTCAAAGGGGATGACGGGGTCGTCACCCATTATGTCGGGGTAGACCACGACATCACGAAACGCAAGGCGGCGGAAGAAGAAATCAACAATCTGGCGTTCTACGACAGCCTGACGCAACTTCCCAATCGCCGCCTGCTGAATGATCGGCTGGGCAAAATTATGGCCGCCAGCAAGCGCAGTGGCCGTTATGGTGCGCTGATGTTTCTCGATCTGGATAACTTCAAACCGCTCAATGATGAGCACGGACATAGTGTGGGCGACTCGCTGCTGGTGGAGGCGGCTCGCCGCATTGCCCGTTGTGTGCGTGAAGTGGATACCGTAGCGCGTTTTGGTGGCGATGAGTTCGTGGTGGTGCTCAGCGAGTTGGATGAGGACAAGGCCGAATCAACCGCACAAGCCAGCATTGTTGCTGAGAAAATCCGCACCACTCTGGCCGAGCCTTATCTGCTGAAAATCCAGTCCGAGGGTAAGGCGGAAACAACCGTCGAGCATCATTGCACGTCGAGTATCGGCGTGGTGCTGTTTACCGACCACGAAGCCAGCGAGGAAGATATTCTCAAGTGGGCGGATATGGCGATGTATCAAGCCAAAGAGGCAGGGCGCAATCAGATTCGGTTTTATGAGCCGGAAGCTTGAGTGACCGCTTCGAAGAAGTTCGACATTCTGCTCTGTGCCAGCAAAAATAATCAAAGGGGTCACCCATTAATCGGGATCCCTTTAATTGATTTCCCGGCAGCCTTGCCCACATCAGAGGCCGACGCATGACAATGACGGACGAAGCTGCATTGATCGAGGAGTGCGCACGGCGCAGCCTCGACCTGCTGCGCGAGAACCTCGGCCCCCACGGCTTCCTGGCGGCGCGGCCGACGGACAAGGCGGTGGCGCGCGGCTACGACCGCGTCTTCGGCCGCGACGCCTCACTGTGCGCCATTGCTGCGGCCCGCAGCGGTGACCCGCAGCTCATCCGCGGCGCGCGGCGCAGCCTCGCCTCCCTGGCCATCCACCAAGCCGCGAACGGCCAGATACCCAAGTTTGTCGAGCCGGAAGCGGGACGCGGCGACTTCTGGTACCTGGGTTGCATAGACGCCACGCTCTGGTGGCTGATCGCCATCAAATTGGTGGACCAGTCCACAGACGGACACCTGGAAAGCCGCTTCCGGGGACGCATACGCCGCGCGCTGGCCTGGCTCAGCTGCCAGGAACACCCCTTGTTTCACCTGTTGCAACAGAACGAAGCCAGCGATTGGGCCGACATCATGCCGCGTTCGGGCTTCGTGCTTTACACCAACGCCCTCTGGCTCTACGTAAAAAAACTCTACCACTTGCCCGCCACAAAGACGACAAAACAGCATGCCAACTGGCTGTTTCTGCCGGGCAGCCATCTGCCCGACTACCGCCGGCTCAGGTTGCTGATTCACTATGCACAGCGGCGCACCACGCCCCCCGAACTCTACCTGAGCTTCGTCAATCTTTCCTTCTGGGGCGAGGAGGGCGACGTGCTGGGTAATCTGCTCGCCCTGCTGCTGGGCCTGGCCGACGACCACCGGAAGCGGCGCGTCCTGGATGCCATCGCCGCGCACCCCGCGGCCTACCCGGGGGTGTCGGTGCTGACGCCGATTCAGCCCGAAAGCCGCCAATGGCGACCCTACATGGAGCGTCACCGCCAAAATCTGCCCCATCGCTACCACAACGGAGGCCTGTGGCCGATGATCGGCGGCTTCTGGGTGCTGGCTTTGGCCGCTTCGGGACGCAAGGCCTTCGCCGCGCGCGAACTGGCGCGGCTTGCGCAAGCCGCTGCCGCCAGCGACTGGCGTTTCACGGAATGGTTCGAGGGCAGTACCGGAGCGCCTCACGGCATGGCCGGGCAGACCTGGAACGCGGCACTTTTTCTTTTGGCCCGCGAAGGGCTGGACAGGAAAATCTTCTGAGCGGGAGCGCAAGACGTGCAAAGCCGCCCAAGGCAATCAAAAGCAATAATCAAATGGGTCACCCATTAATTGCTTTAATTGGAGAAATAACGCAATCAACTCACTTCGGCCATAAGAGGAAGGTGACAAGCGTCCACTACTGGGCGGCGTAATAACAAGATTGATTTTCCGCTTGGTGCCAATTGCTGACTGTCGAGGTGTAAAATATCCAGCAAGAAAGCCGACGCTCGCGACCAGTAACAATGTATAGATCGCACGCTTCATGTCGCAGTCGAGACTCCATTCGTATAGTGCGCCTCGCCAGTACGACATCTCGGCCAACTTTAAGGTACTATTCTGCTCCCATGAACCTTGGCACCCATCTTCAACCGCTCGCTTCAGATGCAGCCGCATCCCCGGCAGGTGTCGCTATGCGCTGTGCAGCAGCCAACTTCCGCTGGGAGCAGGCCGTATCGGATGCGCGTGCCGAGGAGTACAACGCTTATATCGGCGATGTAAGCAAACACGAAGATTGGAAAGCGGAGCACAAGAGCTACGTCGGTTCATTCGTCCATGTCGCAAAGGATCATCCGAGGAGTTCCGGGTCTTTCATGGCCGTTAACGGTCAGGCTCATTTGAATGAGCAGTTGGACAACACCCCTTTGTTGCGCCTAGAGTCAATAGGTCATTTGCTTGAGCACTCGCTGGTATCCCCTATTGCCAACGCTTTCTGGCAGCGTTTTTACAACTCACCAAAGGATTTGCACAAGGACAAATTGTCCGACGATAGCGAGGCATTGCGCACCGATTTTGTGGAGCAATGGAATAAGCAACGCATACAGGCCCGCCCCATGTTCGCAACCTTCCTCAATAACTTTGAGGGCGGCAATCTGGAGAGGCTGGCCAAATCCGATTGGCCACATATCCTGCGTGATCGCCTGGGCTTGACTCATTGGCCCAGCACTACGGGGAAACCGCTTGCGGTTGCCTTGATGTGCTATACGCTGGATGAGGTGCGACAGGCACGCGCAATGGCCACCAAGAAAGGGGCCGTTGCCAGCTTTGCCCGCCCCACCGTGCTGGACGGTGAAATGTCCGCCGCCTTCATCCCCTCGCCACTGCTGCCCGGAGGTAAGAGTTACGGGCACACGCTGGATTTGGCGTGTACCGAGGTTCCCGCAACCTTCAACCCGGAACTGCTGACCTTCCCCATCGAATACCAGCCCCGGCACATCAAGGCCCTCGGCTTCATCTCGCGCCCACATGCGCTCCCGAATGACGAGGACATACTCGCGGCGCGCAACCGTCATGTGCAGGGGCTGCAATGCCTGCCCGATTGCGGCAACTTCGGCGAGGTGCTGGCATGAGCTGGCAGCGCTGGGCCGACACGTTGCGCCAAGAGCCACGGCAGGCCGTGGCGGACTTGCTGCGCGGCGCGGCGGACATCAGTCCTTACGAGCGCGTAGCGCCCCATGAATTCCTGCTGGCGGTGTTGCCTCGCGGCAACCGTCTCGTGAATCAGACATTGCTCGGCGAGCCTCGCACCGGCTCGACTGAAACCGATACGACAGCCGATTTGCCAGACCTTCTGGACACCGGCTTATCGGCTTGGCTGCTGGCGCAACGCGAGGCCGCGCTGCCGCCTGCGAGGAAGCTCGGTGCTTACGCCGCCCAAGTGTGCGAGGCGCTGCAATGGCCGCTGTATTTTGCGCTGCCGCAAACCCGCGCTGTGTTGCAGGCCGACCGCGCACAGTGGCTACGCTGGCTGAGTTCGCTCACCCTCTCGGCCTACCGCGACCCGGAATACGACTACTGGCAGGTGCTGGCAGCTCAACGTGACGATAACTTGCAGTTCTTCTGGCAATCCTTCGTGGCGGAGGCGGGCCGCACCCGCTCATCGCGCTACCTCAACCTGGGCCTGCTGGCCTTGGCCAAGCTTCCCCTGTCGGATGATGACAGCCTGCGCAACCTGCGGCTGCAAGTACAAGCCCTCGTCAACCGCTACCAGCACCGCAAGGCTTGGGGCACGCCCGCCCAGGAAGAACTGGCGGAAAACCTGCGCAGCGTCATGGCGCGCAACCCCAGCATGGACGAGGGCAACTACCGCGCTTTCCTGAGCGCCTTGCTCGCCCCGCTGGGCGAAGACAAAGCCGCATCGGTGCTGAGCTTGGTGGGTCTTGCCTCAGTCGCGCAGCGCTATGCTGGCGCCGTCTCCAGCTCCATTTACAAACTCAATCCACCGGGCTTGACCTTAGAGACCGATCAAGCCGTCCGTGCCGTGCGCGAATCCGGTAACCTAGCGCAAGCTTGGAAAGTCATCCGCCCCCTGCTCAACGCCCACGAAGACTTCATGCACAAGTCGGGCGATGCGCGCTACTTCGTGCCCAACTTGGACAGGTGCGTTCGCGCGCTGTGCGGGAAATATTCCCTGCGCGATCCGGAAATCCGGGAGCGTTTGTTCGAGTGGATACACCTGGCCTTGCGCATGGATGCCGACGACCCCAGGCTATGGATGCTGTGGGAACTGGCCTTGCGCAAGGCCGATCAGCCGCAGCGCGCGCAGTGGGTGCTGTGGGAGATGACGCGGCGCTTTCCAGATAACCTGCATTGCCGTTTGGATTTGGCACGTATGCTGGCCGAATCCGACACACCCGACGATCAGGCCCAGGCTCATCGCCTGTTGCAGCAAGTGTTGCAACTGAATCCCGACGACCTACATGCCTATTCCACTCTGGCCCAACTGGCCATCCGCCGCAAGGATTGGGCACAGGCCTTGCGCCACGCTCAACAGGGTTCGCGGATTGATCCTAGTAATTGGGCCCCTGCGATGTCGCTGGCACAAGCCTATGCCCGGCGCAACGAGCCAGGCGATTTGCAAACGGCCATAGATCACTTGCAGAACTTCGTGACCCGCTATCGCGGGGATGTGAAGGCCGAAGACTATCTGCGCACATTACTGCAACGCCAGCAACTGGCGCAACAAGGCCAACTGGACACCTTCAAGGATGACGAAGAACCCGCCCGCATGGAAGCTGCGCCCGCCGAAACCGACCCCGCTTGGCTTGCCTTTGCCGAGTCGCTACGTTCCTTGGGCACCGCGTCGCCTTTCGGGAATACATCCGCCGCTTCTTCCATCGGAGATGCGGACTTGGTTGATAGAGTGCTGCCCCTGCCGCAAGCCTTACGCCAAGCCGTGGCGCAAGGCCAATGGGAGGAAGATGTGCTCGACCGTTACGAGGCAGACACCCAACAAGAGTTTCAGCTGGAAACGCGGCTGTGGCATTACCTGAAAACCTTGCGTTCCGATTCACCGAACAGCGAGCGTGACCGCGCCAGACAGGCGGTGCAAGCATGGCTCGATGCTGAAACCCAGGCGCTCGAACAAAACAAGCAAGGCAACGAATCGTGGGTGAACTATCGGGATAAACACTGGGAGGCCTTGAGCGCCTCCGCCGATACTGCGCTGGCAACCGGCGCGGAATGGCTCAAAGACTTGCTGGATCGGTACCACCCTTTGCCCGCACCTTTGCTCGCCTGAAGTACTAGAGTTTAATGCGCATGGCGAAGTTAGGGCACCATCTCAATGCCTAATCCGCTGGACGAGAGATTCCTCAGCTAGCACGTTGAATTGCCGTTTCGGAGAGTATCGACGTTTGCAATGTGTCTTTTGGAGCAATTAGCCCCGCCAATTTGCTTGATGGATAGCGGACGTTCGCCAAGGACTGCAATGTGTCGAAACCGGAAGAGCACGGGCGTCCGGTTTTAGGTGCGGCAATAACAAGGTTGTCCGGCATCTGTGGGGCGATCTTGGAATGTCATCCAAATTCTCATGGGCTGCTTTCTATTACTAGACCACCAGCGGCCCGTGATAATCGTCGTCGTTGAGGTTGGCAGCGGTGGCGCCGGAGGAGACGTTGGCGAGTTGGCGCTCGTGGTCGGATTGCACTTGCAATAAGGTCATGACGCATTCGCGCAGATCTTTGTATTCGTCCTTACCGGTGCCGTACTGCTCGGCCTCGGAATAGAAAAACTGGCAGCGATAGCGGTCTGCCGCGACCTTGCAGAGGACGAAGTGCGCGCCGCGTTCGTTCCAGTAGAGCGCAGGACAGAGGGTAAGCTGCGCGGGGTCGGTGCCGAGCTGTAGTTCGCTATCGGCGAGCTGGATCGGCACGAGTTTCCCGTAACGCTCGAACAGCAAAGCGGCGGCGAGTTTGTATTCGGCTTCGGTAAAATCGGGGATAGTGGTCATGGTGAAATTGGACATTCACCCTCTCCCTAACCCTCTCCCTGTCAGGGAGAGGGGACGAGAAAGTGCAAGGTGTGAATTAAGTCTGTGCCCAAGGCAGCCCATCAAAGCGCCAGCCGTTGTGCGAGTTGCGGTGGTGGGTCTCGTCGAGGTCGCCTTCGAAACCATGCTCGACGTTGTAGATATCTTTCAGACCTGCATTCTCCAGTGCCAGACCTGCATCTGCAGAGCGGCGCCCGGAACGGCAGATGAGCACGACCGGACGGTTGACGCTGGAGGCTTTGCGCACATGCGCGACAAAATGCGGATTGACCTCCCACTCCGGGCCATCCACCCAGGGGATAAGAATGGAGCCGCGCGGGTGGCCGACAAACATGTATTCCATCTCGCTGCGCACGTCGATGAACACCGCTTCGGGAGTGGCTTGCAGAAAATCGTATGCTTCTTTTGGGGTGAGGTGTTGCATGATGGTTCTCCTTGTGGTCTGTTCCGGACGTGTGAATTATATCCCCATCACCTGCCCGCAATGTCCTGCAATTTTTTCGGCTGAATGACATGTCCGTCCAGCCCGGCTTGCTTTGCGCTGCCACCGTAGGCCACACTCATCAGTTGCGAGTAATACACCACCGGTATGGCGAGTATCATTTTAAATGGTGGCATATCAGTCATGCCCGTTAGGTTGCTGCATGGCACGAATTTCAAAAGTCATCTGCGCGAGATCGCCAAGTATCCAGGTGGGGACAGCGTCCACGCCGGGCGCATCAAGACCGGCAACCGAACCGGGATTGACCAGCCAGCAGCGCCCGCCCCTGACATCCGTCTGTTCGCCGACATGCGCGCTGTGGCTGTGCCCGTGGCAGACCAGATCATAGTCTCCGGTGCAGGCGAAAGCCTGTCCGTGATGCGGCATGTGGGTCACGAATATCCTGCGTCCGCCTAATTCAAGCATGGCCTCCTGTCCGTGGTAGGTGAACAACCCGGCGGTTTTTTCCATCATGCGATACAGCGCGGCGACGTCGCCGACATTGTTGCCATGCACTGCATGGATGGGTATGCCAAGCTCGAGCGAGGCGCGCAACGTGTTGACGCCGATCAGATCGCCACAGTGGATGACAGCCTGCGCGCCGGAAGCCTGCGCCGCCAGAATCGCCGCCGCCAGTGAATCGGAACGGTCGTGACTATCGGAAACGATACAAATTTTCATGTCGCTGGTCATGTTGCGGATATTTCGTTATATTAGGCACAATTCACCCACGAAGTGTCTATAACCATATCGGGTGAGCCTTGGCATAGCCCTGATGGTGTGGAGAGCAAAAAATCCATATCCATCATGTCGATATTCAAGAGGAAGCGTTAAATCCTGACGCGACCCGCCTCGTTAGAAGGCTCGGCTTTACCCCCTTTCGTCTGACAAGATTCAGGGATGTTCTTATTGAGCGCTACGAATAAAAAAATGGAGCCCGCAAAGGAACCAGACCGGACCGGTTTTTTCTGGACGCGCATTCCCAACTTCACCCCCCCCGCCAAAGACGGCGGCATCACTGCGTGTGTCGAACAGGAGTTCGCACCCCCCCGCGCAGGCGATCTCAAAACGCTGCTGAACAGATTCCTGGAGACCGCAATCAGCATGGCTCACGCCGGTGCAGGTGTGATCCGGGTCACTCTGCCCGACGAACAGACTTTGCAGATCATCAGTTCCATCGGCTTGTCCTGCGAACAGTTGGAGACCGAGAGCATCACCGGACTGGTCTGTGAAGAATGCGGCAAGGACGCATTCAGGCGCGGCCTGTGCTCCACCAATATCGAGGATTGCGAAGCCAGGCAGAGTGGGGAAACGCATCGACAGTTCCGCTCGGTCATTTCGGTTCCGCTCGAAAGCCGCAATACTCCAGACGCGCTGCTTGGCGTCTTCACACTGTTCTTTGATACCCCGCAATCTTCCTCCGGTCACGCCGCGAGCACGGCGGTCACTTTCGCCGATCTGCTGGGCGCTCTCATCGAACATATCAGATCAAATCGCGAAACCAAGCGGGCCGAAATGCTGATGGAGCGCCAATCCATCGCCAACGAAATACACGATTCGCTGGCGCAAACGCTGAACTACGCGCGGATGAGCACCACCCTGCTGACCGATGCGGTATGCAACAACAATGAGGCAATGGCAAGCGATTATGCGCGCGACCTCGATGAGGCGCTGGAGATCAGCCAGAAAGCGGTGCGCGCCCTGATTACCGACTTTCGCAGCGAGATGGATCCCGCCGGCCTGTTGCATGCGCTGCAGATGCTGGTCGAACGTTTCCGCCAGCAGAACGACATCGTGCTTGATTGCATCATCCGCGTCGCCGATCTCGATCTGCCCCTGGAGCATGAAATACAGGCCTACAACATCATGCATGAAGCGCTCTCCAACATCGCCAAGCATTCCAACGCGAGCCACGCGCGCCTGATCGTGGATCACTGCGCGGGTTATTACATTTTCACCGTCGAGGACAACGGGGCCGGCGGTGATGACTTGACCCCGGTAGAGGGCCATTACGGGATTGTCATCATGCGCGAGCGCGCGCAACGCATCGGCGGCGAAATCAGGGCTGAAAGCGCCAGAGGGTTGGGAACCAGCGTACAATTGCTTTTCCCGGAGCCGGAAGCGAACTGGAGAACCGTGCATGACTAATAAATTGAAAATCGCCCTGGTGGATGATCAAGGCCTGTGCCGACGCGGACTGAGCGAACTGCTCACGCACTGCTACGATTTCAACGTGCTGGGCGCGGTGGGCACCATCGAGGAGTTGCGTCCCCTGCTGGACGAACAGCCCGATCTGCTGGTCATCGACCTGCGCATGAAGCCGATGGACGGTCTGGCGATGCTGGAACAACTGCGCAAAGAGGGTTGCACCGTCCCCGCCGTGATGCTGACCATGAGCGATTCGGAGACGGATCTGGGCAATGCGATCCGCGCCGGCGTGCGCGGCTATTTGCTCAAGGACATGGCCCCGGATGAGGTGGTCGACGCGATCCGCCGCGTCGCTGCCGGCGAACTGGTGGTCGCTCCCGCCATGACCGTCAAGATGATCTACATGTTGCGCGGCGACCAACCCGGACAGGAACCAAGGAATTCACTCAAGCTGCTGACTGAGCGCGAACGCGAAATACTGCAATTACTGTCGCGCGGCGACAGCAACAAGGCCATCGCGCAGACATTGTCGATCAGCTATGACACAGTGAAACAGCACGTGCGCCACATCCTTAACAAGCTCAATCTGTCTTCCCGCGTGAAGGCCGCCGTGCTGTTCGCCAAAGAACCAGGCGGTTCCAATAACGACCAGTAATGGAAACATAACTCACAGGAGTTATCCCCATTACCCCATGGGGTTATAGACACCGTCAGGCGTATTTCTGCCTAATTGCGCACCCGGATTCTTCGCAGGCTGAAATTCGGAAAAACGATACCACTAAATATTAGGAGGGGCACACATGGCACATGTAGTCATCATGGGAGCGGGGATCGGCGGCATGCCGGCGGCTTACGAAATGCGGGACAAGTTGGACAAGAGTCACAAGGTCACCGTCATTTCAAACAGCGAGAATTTTCATTTCACGCCATCCAATCCCTGGGTGGGCGTGAAATGGCGCGACCGCAAGCAGATCGAGTTCCCGGCACGTACCTATCTGGAGCGCAAGGGTATCGACTTTATCTCCACCGGTGTGAAACGCGTCCATCCCGACCGGAACCAGCTAGAACTCAACGATGGCCAGACCGTCGCCTATGATTATCTGGTAATCGCCACCGGCCCGAAACTCGCCTTTGAGGAAGTCGAGGGACTCGGCCCGCACGGCGGGCATACCTATTCTGTCTGCCATGTCGATCACGCGATGAAGTCGCATGATGAGTGGGAGCATTTTTGCGAGAACCCCGGCCCCATCGTGGTCGGTGCGGTACAGGGCGCGTCTTGCTTCGGTCCGGCTTACGAATACGCCTTCATCATGGATACCGACCTGCGCAAACGCAAGATACGCAACAAGGTACCGATGACCTTCGTCACCTCCGAACCGTACATCGGCCACCTCGGACTGGGCGGCGTGGGTGATTCCAAGGGTATTATCGAATCCGGCATGCGCGACAAACACATCAAGTGGATCTGCAATGCCAAGGTCACCAAGATCGAAGCGGGCAAGATGTACGTCACCGAACACGACGACATGGGCGCGGAAAAGAAACAACATGAACTGTCCTTCAACTACAGCATGATGCTGCCTGCTTTCAAGGGTATCGACGCGGTATTCGGCATCGAAGGCCTGACCCAGGCACGCGGTTTCATCCTGGTGGACAAGCACCAGCGCAACCCCAAATACAAGAACATTTTCGCGGTCGGTGTATGCGTGGCAATCCCCCCGGTAGAGGCAACCCCGATACCGACCGGCACACCAAAGACCGGCTACATGATCGAATCCATGGTGGCCGCCACCGTATATAACATCAATGCCGATCTCACTGGCACGCCCGCTGACAAGGAAGCCACCTGGAACGCGGTCTGCCTGGCCGACTTCGGCGAGACCGGGGTAGCCTTCGTGGCAATACCGCAGATCACGCCGCGCAATGTGAACTGGTTTTCCGAAGGCAAATGGGTGCATCTTGCCAAAGTCGCCTTCGAAAAATACTTCATCCGCAAGATGAAGAAGGGCACTTCGGAGCCCTTCTACGAAGGCAGCATCATGAAGATGCTGGGCATTGAAAAACTAAAGAAATAACCGCAGAAAAACCGGAACAAAGCCGCTGCCGCAACGCAGCGGCTTTTTTTCAGCCACCGATTAGGCGGATATGGAGCGAGTCGCAGAAGGCCGGTCTCAGATTACCCGTTCATTGCCGCCGTCGATAGGGATTTGCGCGCCGGTGATTTTCGCAAATAGCACGCCGCACATTTCTGCGGTGAGCTCCGCCACATCCTTGCTGCTGACTTCCTCGTGCAGCACGTTATTGCGCTTGTATTCATCCACCGTCATGCCGTAATGGGCGGCGCGTTGTTGCAGCACCTCTGGAGTCCAGATGCCGGTGTCGAACACCGCGTTCGGATGCACCAGGTTGATCCTGATCGCATCCGCCCCCCACTCCAGGGCGGCGACGCGGGCAAGCTGCGTCAGCGCCGCCTTCGACGCGGAATAGGCCGCCGCACCGGGACCCGGCGCCGGGACATTCTTCGAGCCGATCACCACCACCCGGCCATACCTCGGCGCCGCTTTCAGCAACGGGTGTGCTTCACGCATGATCGCCAGATTGGCATCCAGATTGATCGCCATCACCTTGCGCCATTCGTCGTCGCCAAGCGCGCTGATCTTCCTGCCGCCGGGAAAGATGCCGGCATTCAGCACCAGCATGTCGAGCCCACCGTAATGGCGGATGGTTTTTTCGATGATTTCCCTGATCGCGTCAGCCGAGGTCATGTCTGCCGTGATGCCCAGATAGTCGGCGCGCCCGCCATGCAGCAATCCCACGGCCGGGTTGATGTCCACGCCCACCACCGCCGCACCCCGGTTCAGGAATGATTGCACGCAAGCCTTGCCGATGCCGGAGGCCGCGCCGGTCACCAGCGCGACTTCGCCGGCGAACGCCTTCGGCGCGCCGGCTTTTTTCAGCTTGGCCTGCTCCAGGTCCCAGTATTCCATGCTGAACAGATCTGCCTCGCCCAACGCCTGATAGCCGCCGAGCTTTTCACCGCGCAGGATGATGTCCTGCGTATGCAAATAAATATCCTCGATGATCTGTGTGTCGCGTGCCGACCGTCCGGCGCTGACCAGCCCGAACTCCGGGTCGATGATGACGCGCGGCGCGGGATCGAGCATCGTCAAGGGCGTGCTGGCCGACTGGGAGTTTTTTTCAAAATAATCCTTGTATGCCTGCGCATAAGCCCCGATATCCCGCCCGAGCAGCGGCAAGCGCTTGGTACGGATGATGTGATCCGGCGTGGCCGGGCCGCGTTGCGAGATAGCCGCAATGTTCGGATGGCGCGCGAAGGCCAGCGCAGCACTACTGGTTTCGCTGCGCAACAGCAGCGGGAATCCTGCGGCAGCGGAAACTTTCTTTCTCAGTTCCGGCACGGCTGACCAATCTGCGGTTGGCGCCATCTCGGTTGCTGATGACAATGCCGCGTTTCTGTTCAGGTAATCCTCGGCGCGACCGACCAGTTCGATCATGCGAACGTAGGACTGCTTCGCGGAATCGCCGAAGCTGAAGATACCGTGGTTCATCAGCACCATGCCGATGGTGCGCGGCGTGGCCTGCGCGGGAAACACTTCGGCGCACAGTTTGGCGAGATCGAAGCCGGGCATCACATAAGGCAGCACAATGACCTCATCGCCGAACAGCTCGCGGATGCGCGCTTCGCCATCGGGAGTGTTGGTGAGCGTCACAATCGCATCGGCATGGGTATGGTCGACGAAACGGTGCGGGATCAGCGCGTGCAGGATGGCCTCGACCGACGGCGCGGGCGCGTTCGGATCGAGCGAAGCCAGCTTGAGTTCGCGCGCCATGTCGATGTCGGACAGTTTTTCCAGACGGGATAATTTCAGCATCGCCTCGAGGCGTACCGCGACGAAGTCTTTCGCCTCTATCGTGGCGAGATCGGAGCCGCTGCCTTTGACGTACAGCGTTTCCACTTCCTCACCGAAGATGTTCCTGCTGACGCCCTTCACCGAGGTGTTGCCACCGCCGTGCAACACCAGATTCGGATTCGCACCGAGCAGACGCGACGAATAAACGCGCTCCGCCAAGATGCCCTTATGCTTGCTTGCTTCTGTATCGTTCCAGAGGTTTTCCATTTTTCTGCCTGATAATCCAAAAATAATCTGTGTGGGAGGTGCGAATTCATTCGCACATAGTCCGCCGTTAGTGCGAATAAATTCGCACCTACAAACCTCTACCCATTAGCCAGCGCACACATCGCTTCTGCGTTTGCCGCCACCACGCCGCGCTCGGTAATGAGCCCGGTCACCAGCCGTGCCGGAGTCACGTCGAAGCCGTAATTGGCTGCATGCGAACCCTGCGGGGTAAGCTGCACAGTACGCACCTGCCCGTCGTCGCACAGCCCGGCGATATGCGTCACCTCTTCCGCCGCACGCTCCTCGATGGGGATTTCCTTGACGCCATCCTGCAGCGTCCAGTCGATGGTCGGGGTGGGCAGCGCCACGTAGAACGGCACGCCGTTGTCGTGCGCCGCGAGCGCCTTGAGATAGGTGCCGATCTTGTTGCACACGTCGCCGCGCGCGGTGACGCGATCGCAGCCGACGATCGCCATGTCCACCCTGCCGTGCTGCATCAGGTGTCCGCCCGCATTGTCCACGATCACGGTATGCGGCACGCCGTGCTGGCCGAGCTCCCATGCGGTGAGGCTGGCGCCCTGGTTGCGCGGGCGTGTCTCGTCCACCCACACATGCAGCGGAACGCCCGCGTCGAATGCAGTATAGACCGGCGCCAGCGCCGTACCCCAGTCCACCGTCGCCAGCCAGCCGGCGTTGCAATGGGTGAGCACGTTCACTGTGTCGCCTTTTTTCTGATGGATAGCGCGAATGATCTCGCTGCCATGCTGACCGATGGCCGCATTGATCGCCACGTCCTCGTCGGCGATGCGCGCCGCTTCCTGCCATGCCGCGTCCGCCCGTTCACTCGCCGCGAGCGGCGCAAGAAAAGCTCGCATGCGCTCCACGCCCCAGCGCAGGTTCACCGCCGTTGGGCGCGCCGCAAGCAGCACGCTGCACGTGGCTGCCAATGCGGCATCCGAGGCATGATCCCGCATCGACAGCGCCACACCGTAAGCCGCCGTCACGCCGATCAGCGGCGCACCGCGCACCTGCATGTCGCGTATCGCGCGCTCGGCGTCACGCATCGTATTCAGCCGCAAGGTAATGAATTCGTGCGGCAGCCGAGTCTGGTCGATGATCTCCACCGCCGCGTTGTCGGCGGTCGGCCAGATGGTGCGATAGGGTTTGCCGTTAATTTTCATGATGTTGTAGGGTGGGCAACTCGTTGCCCACCGATTGGTTAATTGCCGTGTGGGCACGATGTGCCCACCCTACCTAATCCCCCTCAAACTCGCACAACGCAAACACCTTGTGCCCCTGTTTTTCCAGACGCGCGCGCCCGCCGATATCCGGCAAGTCGATCACGAAGCAGCATTCCACCACGATCCCGCCCATGTCCTGAATCAGCCCGGCAGCGGCTTCCGCCGTGCCGCCGGTGGCAATCAGGTCGTCCACCAGCAAGACGCGGTCGCCCTTCTGGATTGCATCGGTGTGAATCTCGATACGATCCGTGCCGTATTCCAGCTCATAATCGCGCCCTACCGTTTCGGCGGGCAGTTTGCCTTTCTTGCGTATCGGCACGAAGCCCAGACCAAGCTCATAGGCGACCGGCGTGCCGACGATGAAGCCGCGTGATTCGATGCCAGCCACCTTGTCGATTTTCATATCCTTGTAGCGGTTGACGATTTCCTGGATCGTGGCGCGCAGGCCGACCGGGTCTTTCAACAAGGTGGTGATGTCGCGGAACATGATCCCCTGGTGGGGGTAATGCGGGACGGTGCGAATTCTGGATTTGATAGGCATACGAACTCCTGGTAAGTGGTAAGTAGGGAGTGGGAAGTGGGGGGGGCGGTGGTTTTCCCACTCTCCACTCTCCACTCCCCACTATCTAGTTTTTCAGCACTCGCCCGGCAACGGCGGACAATTTTTCGACCATCACCGGATCGCGTGCTTCCGGTGCGGTGATGATGGCGTACTGCAACACGTTGCGGCAGCCGCATTGGCAAGCCGCAGCATCGCCATTCACGCGCGGCGCAACATTCTTGACCAGCGCGCGCGCCTTGTCGGCATTCTCCAGCAACACCTTGACGATGGCATCGACAGTCACGTCGTCATGGTTGGGGTGCCAACAGTCGTAGTCGGTCACCATCGCCACGGTGGCGTAGCAGATCTCGGCTTCGCGCGCGAGCTTGGCCTCTGGCATATTGGTCATGCCGATCACGTCACAGTTCCACGAGCGGTACAGCTCCGATTCCGCCAGGCTGGAGAATTGCGGCCCTTCCATCACCAGATAAGTGCCACCGCGCGCTACCGGAATATCGACCTGCTGCGCCGCAGCATAAAGATGATCGCCCAGACGATGGCATACCGGATGCGCCATCGAGACATGCGCAACCAGCCCGCTGCCGAAGAAACTCTTTTCCCGCGCAAAGGTGCGGTCGATGAATTGATCGACGATGACAAACATGCCCGGCATGAGATGCTCGCGCAGCGACCCCACCGCGCTCACCGAAATGATGTCCGTCACGCCGAGGCGCTTGAGCGCGTCAATGTTGGCGCGGAAATTGATCCCGGAGGGCGGAATGCGGTGCCCGCGCCCGTGGCGCGGCAGGAAGGCGATGGATTGCCCCGCCAATTCGCCAATCAGCACCTCGTCCGACGGCTCGCCGAATGCCGACTCCGCCTTCACCCAGCGGGTGTTTTCCAATCCATCAATGTTGTAAACGCCGCTGCCACCGATGATGCCCAACATAATTTTCCCTCCGTTGTTTCAAGTTACAACCGGTACACGCGCGGTCAATGCGCACATCAACTCATAACTGACGGCTCCCGCCGCACGCGCCACTTCCTCGATCGGCAGACCTTCGCCCCACAACGTGACGGCACTGCCGACGTCGGCCTGCGGCAACTTGCTCAAATCCGCATACAACATGTCCATCGAGACGCGCCCCAGCGTCTGCGTCATTTGTCCGTCCACCAACAGCGGTGTACCGCCCGGTGCATGGCGCGGATAGCCGTCGGCATAGCCGCAGGCGACGATGCCGACGCGCATCGCATGTTCGGCGCGGAACAGCGCGCCGTAGCCAATCTCGTCGCCGGCACGCAATTCCTGCACGGCGATGATGCGGCTGCGCAAGGTCATCGCCGGCTGCAAACCGAGTTGTTGCGCGCTGACATCTGCAAAGGGCGACGCGCCGTACAGCATGAGGCCGGGGCGCACCCAGTCGCCGCAAGTTTCCGGATAGCGCAACAGCGCGGCGGAATTTGCCAGCGAGCGCGGCACGCGATACGGTGCGGCAAAGCCGTTGAACAGTGCGAGCGGCCCGGCGATGCCGCGCGCCTCGTCGGCGTTGGCGAAATGCGTCATCAGCGTGATGTCGCGCACGGCGCGATGGCCGCGCAGTTGTTCCATCGCCTGCGCCGCCTGCTGCGGCGTGAAACCCAGGCGGTTCATGCCAGTGTTGACCTTGAGCCAGACGTCCAACTTCTCGCGCCCCGGATAACCATCAAGCATGGCAATCTGCCACGCAGCATGAATCACGCAAGCCAGGTCATATTGGGCAATGAGAGACATATCCTCGGTGCTGAAAGCCCCTTCCAGCAACAAAATTGTCTGCCGATAACCATTCTCGCGCAATTGCACCGCATCCTGGATGTCCAGCAGCGCGAAACCGTCCGCCGCAGACAATGCTTCGGCCACCCTTGGCAAACCGTGGCCGTAGCCTTCCGCCTTGATGACCGCCATGATGCGCGCCGACGGCGCAGCACGGCGCGCCACCCGGAGGTTGTTTTCCAGCGCGCTCAGGTTGATATGGGCTTGTATCGGGCGAGGCATGGTTTCGAGTTTCTGGTTCAGGGTTTTGAGTTTCGTGTTCGGGGTTCCACTGCCTGCTGAGCGCAGCGCTCCACTCCCCACTTGCCGTGATGTGCGAATAATAGCAGGGGCAATGCTTTCGTGATATAAAACGGCCTGCTAAAAATAATCCCCCGTTTAATGAATCTCGGTTTTTACATCATCCTCGCGGCGCAATTCCTGTCGGCGCTCGCCGACAATGCCTTGCTGTTTGCCGCGATTGCCCTGCTCATGGATTTAAGCTCGCCGGCCTGGCACACGCCGGTATTGCAGCAGAGCTTCATTATTTCCTACATCGTGCTGGCGCCCTTCGTCGGCGCATTTGCCGACTCGCTGCCCAAGGGGCGCGTAATGTTCATCAGCAACATCATCAAGCTGATTGGTTGCGTTGCCATGCTGATCGGCATCCACCCCCTGCTTGCTTACGGCCTGGTCGGGCTGGGGGCTGCCGCCTATTCCCCCGCCAAATACGGCATCCTCGCCGAATACCTGCCGCCCGACCAGCTGGTCAAGGCGAACGGCTGGATGGAAGGATTGACGGTCGCGGCCATCGTGCTCGGTGCGATAGTCGGCGGCATCCTGATCAATCCCACCCTCGCCGCCCCGCTGGTGCAAACGCTGGATATTCCACTGATCGACAGTGTCGCTGAACTGGCCATCGCCGTCATCGTGCTGATCTACATCGCCGCCGCAATTTTCAACCTCTATATCCCGTATGTAGCCATTGACCATAAACCGCTCAGCCGCAACCCGGTATTTCTGACCAGGGATTTCTGGCACTGCTTCAGGCTGCTGTGGAAAGACCCGCTCGGCCAGGTTTCGCTGGCCGTTACCACGCTGTTCTGGGGTGCGGGCGCCACGCTGCGCCTGGTGGTATTGGCGTGGGCGGCAGTCGCCTTGCATTACGACATCAGCGCAGCCGCCAAGCTCACCGCGTGGGTGGCCATCGGCATCGCCCTCGGCTCGGTGCTGGCGGCGAAATATATCCAGCTTGAACGCGCTGTGAAGGTGCTGCCGGTCGGCATCGCGATGGGCGTCGTCGTGCTGCTGATGATCCCGGTCACGAACAGCGTACCGGCGATCTTCCTGCTGATCGTCATCGGCGCGATGGGCGGCTTCTTCGTGGTGCCGATGAATGCGCTGCTGCAGCATCGCGGCCACCTGCTGATGGGCGCGGGACGTTCCATCGCGGTGCAGAATTTCAACGAAAACCTGAGCATCTTCGCCATGCTCGGGCTGTATGCCTTGATGGAAGGGCTGGAGCTGCACATCTACTTCATCATTCTGGTGTTCGGGCTGCTGCTGTCCGGCATCATGGCTGCGCTGTACAAAAAACACGGACACGACCGATATCTGTAGGGGCAACCCCCCGTGGTTGCCCCAACCTCCGTGGTTGCCCTAACCCCCGTGGTTGCCCCTATGGTGACGGCATTGCATCCGGGTGTAACGTATCCTCTTCCCAGCGGCGCGGATTGTCGCCGATGTATTCGGCAATGCTCCGGCAATCGTCTTCGTTGCGGATGATGTGCTCATAATAATTGCGCTGCCACAATCTTCCGCAGAATGGCTGCCAACCGTGTTGATTCACACCGTCCGCATACCGCCTCGTGGTCATACTCTTGAATCGGTGCACAACATCGCCTAACGATAACGCCGTAGGGGCAACCCCCTGTGGTTGCCCGTTTGCCCCCACCCGTGGTTGCCCTGCGTGCAAAACAGGGCAGGCACGGGGGCCTGCCCCTACGAGGTGGATGATGCCGTGAATATGGTTGGGCATTACCACGAACGTCCCGGCTGCTACGCCGGGATAAAACACGGCCAGCTCGTTCCAGATTTTCTCCATCATCCGCCCCGCCTCGTTCGACATCATCGCGCCGTTCTCAATAGCACCAAACAAACATTCCTTGCCCTGCACACATATCGTGACGAAATACGCACCCGCCTGTGAATAATCGTAGTCTTGCAGGCGAATGCTGCGGCGATGGTGAATACGAGAATTGTTCATCGGCGCCTCCGCATCGTTGGGGCAACCACGGGGGGTAATGGGCAACCACGGGGGGTTAGGGCAACCACGGGGGGTTGCCCCTACGTGTTGTTTACCAATTTTTCAAACTCCTCGATCGGCACCGGTTTGCTGAATAGATAGCCCTGATACGCCATGCAGCCGTTTTGTTTCAGGAAATCCCGTTGCGCTTCGGTTTCCACGCCTTCGGCAATCACGTTCAGGCGAAAATTTTGCCCCAAGCCGATAATGGTTTGCACCATCACGGCATCATTCGGGTCGGTTGCGATATCGCGCACAAAGCTCTGGTCGATCTTGAGTTGATCGAGCGGCAGTTGCTTCAGATAGGACAGCGATGAATAACCGGTGCCGAAATCGTCCAGCGACAATTTGACGCCCAGTGCCTTCAGCGTGTGCATTTTTGCCACAATATCGGCAACATCCGTCAACACCACGCTCTCGGTAAATTCCAGTTTCAAGCGCGCCGGATTGACCTGATGAATACGAAGCGCGGCGGCAACGGTCTCGACAAAGTCACGCTTCCTGAATTGCTGCGCGCTGACGTTAACCGCCAGCTCCAGACCGCGCATTTGCTCATGCTTATCCCATGCTGCCAGTTGCCGGCAGGCGGTATCCAGCACCCAATGACCAATATCCAGGATCAGCGAACTATCCTCGGCGACGGGAATGAATTGCCCGGGGGAAACCATGCCGCGTTTCGGATGTATCCAGCGCACCAGTGCCTCGGCACCCAACGGACGGTACTCGCCGTCCACCTGAATCTGGTAATACATACGCAGCTCCTGGTTGGGTATGGCACGGCGTAAATCAGCCTCCAGCGCGGCATGCGTTTCCACCGCGTGCTGCATGGCGGGGTCGAAGAAGCGCACCGCATTCCGCCCCGAATCCTTGGCCTGATACATCGCCAGGTCGGCGTGTTTGAGCAAGGTATCCACCGATTCTTCATTGCCACGGTACAGGCACACACCGATGCTCGGCGAGCCGTGATACTCATGGCTCTTGAGCTGATAAGGTTCAGCCAGAGATGCGCGTATCTTCTCGGCAATCAGCGCGACTTTCTGCAAAGCCTCTTCCGCATTCGCACTGACATCTTCGATCAACACCACGAACTCATCGCCGCCCAGACGCGCCACGGCATCCACTTCACGCACACAGGACTGAGTGCGCTCGGCCACCTCGATCAGCATCAGATCGCCATAATTATGTCCCAGGGTATCGTTGAGCGTCTTGAACCTGTCCATATCGAGAAACAGCACCGCACCATAATGATTGCTGCGCGCCGATACCGACAGTGCCAGATGGAAACGGTCGAGCAGCAGGCGCCGGTTGGGCAATTTTGTCAGCGCATCATAAAACGCCAGATTGTGGATTTCCTCCTCGGCCTGCTTGCGCGCGGTGATGTCGCTGAAGATGCCGACATACTCGGTCGTTTGCCCCTGTTCATTTTTTACGGCGGTGATGGTCAACCACTTCGGATAGATATGCCCGCCCTTGCGCCGGTCCCAAATCTCGCCGGACCACGCGCCGGTTTTCAGCAACTGCTGCCACATTTCCGCGTAAAAGGCTTTGTCCTGCCGGCCCGAACTGAAAATATGCGGATTTTTGCCCAGCACCTCTTCGGGCTGGTAACCGGTGATGTCGGTAAATGCCCGATTGACGCGGATAATGCTTGAATTTGCATCGGTAATCAGGATGGCTTCGTGCGTCTCGAAGGTTGCCGCCGCCACACGCAATACCTCCTCGGCCTTCTTGCGCTCGGTGATGTCGGTGCGTATCGCAATATATTGAAAGGGTTTGCCGTTGGAGTCCAGAAACGGCACGATGGTGGTTGCCACCCAATACAGGCTGCCATCCTTGGCGCGATTGCAACAATCCCCGTGCCATACCTTGCCCGCAACAATAGTGCGATACATGTCGAGAAAAAATTCTCTCGGGTGCGTGCCGGAATTGATCATGCGGTGATTCTGCCCAAGCAGTTCATCGCGTGAATACTGGCTGAGGGCGCAGAATTTATCGTTGACGTAGGTAATCGTGCCGCACACATCGGTAATTGCCACAATTGAGTGCTGATCCAGCGCATATTTTTGACACTCCAGTTCCCTCAATGCCTGCCCATGCGTTTGTTCGAGTTGCGCCAGGGCTTGCGCGTTCCGTCGCGCCATGCGCTGATCGAACAACACGGCAAAAATCCCGCCGCCAAACCAGACCAATGATGTCAGCGATACCAGCAAGGCGAGCGTATCCGGGGCGACAGGCATTGCGCCAGCCATGCACATGCTGCCGGGCGCGATATTTGCTCCCAGCATGGCGGTGTAGTGCATACCGGAAATCGCCAGGCCCATGATGACGCCGCCCAACACATAACGAAGCATCGGCGGCAGCTTGACACGCCCGCCCCGACACATCATCAGCAACGCGCCACATGAAGCGATGACGGCAATGGCCACGGACAGGATAAAAGTCAGCGGGTCATAGCTGATCGGCGGGGACATCCTGAGCGCCGCCATGCCGGTGTAGTGCATGATGCTGATGCCCACGCCCATCAACAGGCCGCTCACGACAATGCGCACGGTGCTGATGTCCGGCTCGCGCAGCACGTAAAACCCGAGCAGGGCTGCGGCAATCGCGGGCAAAGCGGAGAGCAGTGTCAAAGCCAGATCGTAGCCAAGAGGAATGGTCAAATGAAAGGCCAGCATGCCGATGAAATGCATGGACCAGATCGCCAAGCCCAGCGTAAGGCCGCCGACAATCATCCATATCCGCGCCGAACGACCGCTGCTCTCGCGCATGCGTTGCGCATGGGTGAGCGCCGTGAACGAGCCGATCATCGCGACCAGCACGGACAACAGCACCAGCGGGATATTCCAGACGATTAGCAATTCACTTCCTTGCCCTCTTTTTGCATCGCCTTCATTGTAAGGCACAAATCCTGCCACGCCTTGGCTTTTTCCATCGGGCTGCGCAACAGGTAAGCGGGATGGTAAGTGACGATCAAGGGGACGCCGTTAAAGTCATGCAATATGCCGCGCAACGAGCCCAGCGCTACGTCGCGCCCCAACAGCGCGGTGGCGGCGGTCTTGCCGAGTGCGACGATGAGTTTGGGTTTTATCAAGGCGATCTGGCGTTGCAGATAGGGCAGGCAGGTTGCGATCTCATCCCGCTCCGGCGCGCGGTTGTTGGGCGGACGGCATTTGACGATGTTGGCGATATACACATTTTTCCCGCGCCTGAGTTTGATCGCCAGCAGCATGTTGTCGAGCAGCTTGCCCGCCTGCCCGACGAACGGCTCCCCCTGCGCATCTTCATCTGCCCCCGGTCCTTCACCGACAAACAGCCACTCGGCCTGTTCGTCGCCAACGCCGAACACCGTCTGCGTGCAACCGGCGCGCAGCTTGCAGGCGGTGCAGTCGCGCACCTGCTGTTTTAGTTCGGTCCAGTCGAGGTTGCCAAGTTCCCCTCTTAAATTTTTTCCCGATAATTCATTAAGCGCAAGATTCCCTCTCCCTTGCAGGGGGATAACCAGCGACTTGCCCGCTTGCGGGCTTAGTCGAATGGCTAGTGGTTCCATCAGGGTTAGGGAGGGGGTAGAAACTTGGTTTTCACGCTGCTCCACCCCCATCCTAGCCTTCCCCCTCTCAGGGGGAAGGGACTGGGCGGCTGGCTCTAATGAACTGTCCGGGTTTATCGGGTAAGCAGCCGTTTCGACGACGGATTCAGCCTCGTGCACCACATCAGGCGCAGGCGCGCCGCGCCGCTTCCACAGCGGATACAGATTCAGCTCGCGCAATACTGCTTCATTTCTATCCATTGGATTCATCCTTCAGCCCACACGCCATCACCAGCGCATCCTCGCAACCATCCGCATTCCGGTAATAATCGCGCCGCGCGCCGATTTCGCTGAAACCCGCGCTGCGATACAAGGCAATCGCAGCAACATTGGACGAATGCACTTCGAGAAACACGCGCTGCAGGTTTCTTTCACGCGCTGCACCCAGTATTTCGCCCAGCATCGCGCGCCCCAATCCCTTGCGCTGCTCGGCCTGCGCTACACCGATACTGAGCAGTTCCGCTTCATCCGCCGCCATCATCAATATTGCATAGCCGCGAATCTCGCCGCTGTCCGTTTCATTCACGCGGCATACATAGCCGCTCTCGAGCACATCGATAAAATTGCCGCGCGTCCACGGAAAGCGCTGCACCGCCTGTTCGATGGCGAGCACCGCATCCACATCGGCCTGCGTCATCGCGCGCATCAACGCCCTTCACGTTCAGAGGTCTTCAGCGCCACTTTATCGCGCAGGTATAGCGGCAAAGCCTCCGCCGCATCCTTGCCTAGACCCAGCACGAATTGCGCCGCGCCAAGCGCGGCTATCGCGGCGGCCTGCGGTACGGCTACGCCATCCATGCCCTGCAACTGCCCGGCATAGCGAGCCTGCAACGCTGCACCATGCGCAGCGAAGCCGCTGCCCGCGCCGAACCAGTCATCGCCCGGCACCAAGGGAGCATCTTGCGGTTTGCACAAACGCGGTTCGCTCAGCGCGGTCCAGTCGTCGCCCTGTTTCTCGTAGGCCGCATGATAAATCTCGCCCATGCGCGCATCCAGCGCCGCGATCACGCACGTTTGGCTGGAAGCCTCTGCCAGCGCCTGCAGCGTGCACACGCCGGCCACCGGCAGATTCGCGCCAAGCGCCAGACCTTGCGCCACACCACAGGCAATGCGCACCCCAGTGAACGACCCGGGACCTTTGCCGAAGGCGATGCCATCCATATCCTTGATCCCGAATCCCGCATCCTTGAGCAGCGCATCCAGCATTTCCATCAACACCTCGGAATGTTTCTGCCCCACCAGTTCGCAACGCTCCACAACCGCGCTGTCCTGCCACAGCGCCACCGAACAGTATTCGGTGGAGGTTTCCAGCGCCAGTACGCGCATCAATTATCCGCCAGCAACAACGCCACCGCCTGCGCTGCAATCCCCTCGCCGCGCCCGCTGAATCCGAGTTGCTCGGTTGTGGTCGCCTTCACATTGACGGCGCTTTTTTCCACGCGCAGGTCGGCGGCGATATGCGCCACCATCTGCGGGATATGCGGTGCCATTTTCGGTGCCTGTGCGATGATGGTTGCGTCCACGTTGCCGACGCGAAAACCCTGTTCACGCACCAGATGCAGCACCTCGCGCAACAGGATGCGGCTGTCGATATTCTTAAACTTCGTGTCGCTATCGGCGAAATGCCTGCCGATGTCGCCCAGCGCCGCCGCGCCGAGCAGCGCATCGCAGATCGCATGCAGCAGCACGTCCGCATCGGAATGGCCAAGCAGCCCCTTGTCGTGGGGAATTTCCACCCCGCCGATGATGAGCTTGCGCCCTTCCACCAACTGGTGAACATCGAAACCTTGTCCGATTCTCATATTTCTTTTCCTTGTTGAAGCAATAATTCCGCCAACAGCAAATCCTGCGGATAAGTCACCTTGAAATTGCCCGATTCGCTCAATACCAGTTTGGGTTTCAAGCCCAGCGCCTCGACCGCCGCAGCCTCGTCGGTGAATTTCTTCGCGTTACCCAACGCCTGCGCCAGCAACCCGGCGCGGAACATTTGCGGCGTCTGCGCCTGCCACAAACCTTCACGTTCTTCGGTGCGTGCGATGCGCTGCTGATCATCGGCACGCTTCAGCGTATCCGCCACCGGCACGGCGAGAATGCCGCCCACCGCGTCATCGTGCAGCTCCGAAATCAATTTAGCCAGATGCGCCTGCGTCAGGCAGGGGCGCGCCGCGTCATGCACCAGCACCCAGTCATCCGGTTCCAGCTCGGAGGCCAGCAAGCCGTTCGCCACGCTCTCGGCGCGTGTCGCCCCGCCGCAATACAGAGGCTGCAACTTGTCGCCGAAGCGCGACCAGTCATAGGTATGGAACAGCGTGTCGTCGGGGGCCAGCACCACAAACACCGTGGCGATGTCCGGACAGGTGCACAGCGTATTCAGCGCGTGAAAAATAAGCGGCTGCCCGGCCAGCGGCAGGTATTGTTTTGGCAAATCATTGCCCATGCGGGAACCGGAACCGGCGGCAGGAACGAGGGCGAAGAAATCAGACATGGCGGAATTGTAAATTAAAAGGCTGACTGCGCGCTTGGCTTATAATGCAAGCCTCTGTTTCAGGCAGTCCATCGTGCTTCTCTCGTCAAAACACCCCCGCCCCCGCTACACCCAACTGCACGGTTCATCCGATGCCCTGGCGCTGGCGCAATTCACCATATCGCATACTCCGCTGGTAGTGATCGCCGCCAACGCGCTGGAAGCCCAGCGGCTGCTGGAAGAAATTCCGTTCTTCAACCCGAGCCTGCGCGTACACCTGCTGCCCGACTGGGAAACGCTACCCTATGACCATTTTTCGCCGCATCAGGATTTGATCTCCGAGCGCCTGGCCACCTTGCACCACATCCGCAGCCTCGGGCAAAAATCCGCCCGCCCCCACCCCAACCCTCCCCCGAGCCCCTCTCCTCAATCCTCTCCCGCAAGCGGGAGAGGAGGCGAACGAGAGAAGCAATCTTTAATCCCAGCGGGAGAGGGAGCGAACGATAAAGACAAATTTCTAACCTCGGCCTGCGATGTGGTCGTGGTGCCAATCACCACCGCGCTGTATCCGCTACCGCCGGTGAGCTACCTCGCTGCCTATACCTTTTTTCTGAAGCGTGGCGACAAGCTCGACCTGCACGGACTGCGCGAACAGATGACGCTGGCGGGCTACACGCATGTGCAGCAGGTGCTCACACCGGGCGAATACTGTGTGCGCGGCGGGTTGATCGACCTGTTTCCGATGGGCAGCATTCTGCCCTATCGCATCGATCTGTTCGATGACGAGATCGAGACCATCGCCACCTTTGACGTGGATACGCAGCGCACGCTGTATCCGGTGCCGGATATTCGTTTGCTGCCCGCGCGCGAATTCCCGCTGGACGAAAAAGGCCAGGCAAATTTCCGCCAGCGCTTCCGCGAACGCTTCGAGGGCGACCCGTCCAAATCGCGCATCTACAAGGACGTGAGCAAAGGCATCGCCCCGAACGGAATCGAATATTACCTGCCGCTATTCTTTGAACAGACCGCGACGCTGTTCGACTACCTGCCCGCAAATGCCACGCTGTGCCTGCATCACGATGTCGATACTGCGATCCGGCAGTTCACCCAGGACGCCGCGTCGCGCTACAACCTGTTGCGCGGCGATCCGCAACGCCCGCTGCTGGAGTTGCATGAGCTGTTCATGAGTACGGAACAGTTTTTTATTCGCGTGAAGGATTTTGCGCGGCTCGACATACTCCCCTCTCCCGCAGGCGGGATAACCAGCGACTTGGCGGCTTCGCCGCCTAGTCGAATGGCTAGTAGTTCCATCAGAGGGGCCGGGGGGCGAGAAGGGGAATTCGCAGAGTATGCTCTGCGCCCGTCGAGCGGTTCCGGCCTGCCAGCCGGAACGCGCACTGCAAGTGAGGGCAACTCAAAGAATCTCACCCCCTGCCCCACCGCGCCGCTGCCCGACATCGCCGTGAACCGCCGCGCCGATATCCCCACGCAGGCCTTCCAGAATTTCCTGCAGGACTATCCCGGCCGCGTGCTGCTGCTCGCCGACAGCCTCGGGCGACGCGAGATCATGGCGGAGTACCTGCAGGGCTACGGGCTCACCCCCGCGCCCTGCGAAGACTACGCCGGGTTTCTCGCTGCCAAAGAAAAATTCATGCTCTGCGTCGCGACCGTTGGCAACGGTTTCATCCTGACGAAGGAGAATCTCGCTGTAGTCACCGAGAGCGAACTCTACGCCCAACAACCACGCAGCCGTGCCTCGCGCGCCGCCAAGAAGAGCAACGTGGAAAGCATGTTGCGCGATCTGTCAGAGCTCAAGCCGGGCGACCCGGTAGTGCACGAGCAGCATGGCATCGCGCGCTATCGGGGCCTGATGAACCTCGATCTCGGCGAGGGTGAAAACGAATTCCTGCTGCTGGAATACGCGGGCAAGGACAAACTTTATGTACCCGTCTCGCAACTGCATGTCATCAGCCGCTACAGCGGCGGCGCGCCGGAGACGGCGCCGTTGCACAAGCTGGGTAGCGGCGCATGGGACAAGGCCAAGCGCCGCGCCATGCAGCAGGTGCGCGACACCGCCGCCGAGCTGCTCAACCTGTACGCGCAGCGCGCCACGCGCAAGGGGCATGCGTTCAAATTGAACTACCACGATTACGAGGCATTCGCGGCAGGTTTCGATTTTGAGGAGACGCCCGATCAGGCCGGCGCCATCGAGGCCGTCATCCTCGACCTGCAATCCGGCAAGCCGATGGACCGGCTCATCTGCGGCGATGTCGGTTTCGGCAAGACTGAGGTCGCGCTGCGCGCCGCCTTTGTTGCGGTCATGGACGGCAAGCAGGTCGCGGTGCTGGTGCCGACCACCCTACTTACCGAGCAGCACTTTCAGAACTTCTCCACCCGTTTCGCCGACTTTCCGGTGAAGATCGCCGAACTTTCTCGTTTCAGGTCTGCGAAGGAAAGCAGCCAGGCGCTGAAGGACATGGCGGAAGGCAAGCTCGACATTATCATCGGCACGCACAAGCTGATCCAGAAAGATGTGAAGTTTCACAACCTCGGCCTGGTCATCATCGACGAGGAGCACCGCTTCGGCGTGCAGCAGAAAGAAAGACTGAAAGCGCTGCGCGCCGAAGTGGATGTACTGACGCTGACCGCGACACCGATCCCGCGCACGCTGGCGATGTCGCTGGAAGGCCTGCGCGATTTTTCGGTGATCGCCACCGCGCCGCAGCGCCGCCTGTCGATCAAGACGGTCGTCAGCCAGCACAGCCAGGGGGTGATCCGCGAGGCGGTGCAGCGCGATCTCAAACGCGGCGGGCAGGTGTATT
>JAUXVT010000019.1 GCA_030680405.1 Thiobacillus sp.
GGTTGCGGGCTTTTCGCTGAAAGCTCCCGACTTCGCTCGTCCGCCAAACGGCTGCCCGCCGATGAGAACGAGCGGGGGAGTTCCACCCTGTGACCTGCTACGACGTGGTGCCGATACGGCCGCGCGATCATGTGCCACCCACGACTACAGCCGGAGTCGGGAATTTGAGTAGCTAATGGCAACGACACGCCGCCCTGTATGTGGGGAAGGCGGTATATTGGGGGGTGATGGGGATCGGCTTATGACACCGCCCCAGTCTCGACGGGAAGACCGCAACCGCCCGAGCAAACAATCCAGTTGCTCATTCGATCACCACGTCGGCGCGGGCACACAGGAATGCCGACCGGCGAAGGAACGCCTCGGAACTTGGAAAGTTCCCTCAGTACAAATTTATAGGCGTTCGACAAGACCAAGGGTGCATCAGCCGTTGCCACGGGAGTTGCAGCATGACCCCATGCTCTGCCCTGTCTTGAGGATCGACGGCAGCGGACAGGCGATGACGGACCGTCAGATCGGCAAGCCGTAGCTTTCACATACGATCCCGCCCGGCGCCGCCGCAGGCGCGGTTCGTAAGACCAGCAGGATGGTACGAGCCATGTCCCGTGCCTGGATAGAAGCTAGGAGAGTTGTAATGGCCGTGATCCTGGTCGTCGAAGACGAAGCATTTATCCGCGTGATAGCGGAGAGGATGATCCAAGGCTGGGGACACCAAACACTTTCAGCCGGCGATGTAGACGAGGCGCTCTCACACCTGCGTTCTCCCCAACATATCGATGCACTTTTTACCGATATCCGCTTAAAAACGGCGCCGTTTGGCGGCATTGAACTTGCCTACGAGGCAATCAAGCTTCGGCCGAAATTGCATGTGCTCTACACGACAGGCAATTCCCTAACCGATAAGGCGAAAGCTCTATTTGTCGAAGGCGCACACTTCCTTCAAAAGCCGTACGTGGATCAGCAGCTCCAGAAGTCTGTTGAAGACCTGATCGCAGCGTAATGACCAATAGAAAAGACAAACCGAGGACGCGATCCGGGACCTCCGCCAGCACAGGCAACACCGCTCGCAAGCAGGCCGAGGAGGCACTGCTCAAGGCGGGGGCGCTGCAGCGGGCGATCTTCAACAGCGCCAACTTCTCAAGCATTGCCACCGATGCCAAGGGCGTCATCCAGATCTTCAACGTCGGCGCCGAGCGCATGCTGGGCTACACGGCCGCCGAGGTGATGAACAAGATCACGCCGGCCGACATTTCCGACCCGCAGGAAGTGATCGGCCGCGCCAAGGCACTCAGCATCGAGCTCGGAACCCCGATCACGCCGGGCTTCGAAGCCCTGGTCTTCAAGGCCTCGCGCGGCATCGAGGACATCTACGAACTGACCTACATCCGCAAGGATGGCAGCCGCTTCCCGGCGGTGGTGTCGGTAACCGCGCTGCGCGATGCCCAAGAAACCATCATCGGCTATCTGTTGATCGGCACCGACAACACGGCGCGCAAACAGGTCGAAGCCGAGCAAAAAAAGCTCGATCAGCGCCTGCGCGACCAGCAATTTTACACCCGTTCGTTGATCGAATCCAATATCGACGCGCTGATGACCACCGACCCCTCCGGCATCATTACGGACGTCAACAAGCAGATGGAGGGGCTCACCGGCTGCACGCGCGACGAGCTGATCGGTGCGCCGTTCAAGGGCTACTTCACCGATCCCGAGCGGGCCGAAGCGGCGATCAAGCTCGTTCTGAGCGAAAAGAAGGTCACCGACTACGAGCTGACGGCGCGCGCCCGCGACGGGACGAAAACGGTGGTGTCCTACAACGCGACCACCTTTTACGACCGCGACCGCACGCTGCAGGGCGTCTTCGCCGCGGCGCGCGACGTCACGGAGGGCAAGCGGGTCGAGATGGAATTGAAGCAGGCCAAGGCCGTGGCCGAGAGCGCGAGCCGGACCAAGTCAGAGTTTCTGGCGAGCATGAGTCATGAGATCCGAACGCCGATGAATGCGATCATGGGTATCGCGGACCTACTCGCGAAGACTGCTCTCTCCCCGGAGCAAGACAAGTATGTGCAGATCTTTCGCCGCGCCGGCGACAACCTGCTGAATCTCATCAACGACATCCTCGATCTCTCCAAGGTCGAAGCCTCGCAGCTCGAGCTGGAACACACCGGGTTCTCGTTGAGCGAACTCCTGGAGAAAGTAACGGAGATGGTGGCACTCCGGGCTCATGGAAAAGGGCTGACCCTGGTGTGCGAGATCGCGCCGAACGTGCCCACCGACCTGGTCGGCGATCCGACGCGGCTGCGGCAGGTGTTGCTCAATTTGCTTGGCAACGCGATCAAGTTCACGGAATCCGGCAAAGTGGCCCTGCGAGTCACACCGGATGCGGACTCCTCCGTTCCGACCGCATTGCGTTTCGAGGTCTCGGACACCGGCATCGGCATTCCGGGCGAGAAACTGGGCCGGGTGTTTGAGCGATTCACGCAAGCCGACTCATCCACCACCCGCAGGTTTGGGGGCTCGGGGCTGGGGCTCACGATTTGCAAGCGCCTGATGGAGCTGATGGGCGGCCGCATCTGGGCGGAAAGCGAAGTCGGCAAGGGTAGCGTGTTTTCCTTCGCCGTACCGTTCGAGATCTGGGCCGGCGCCAGACGGCAGGCGGTGGTGCCGGTCGGCACGGGCCCCGAGCTGCCACTGCCGGCGCTGCGCATTCTTCTGGCGGAGGACTCCCCCGACAACTGCACGATCACCTTGGCCTACCTGGAGGATACGCCGTATCGGGTCGAAATCGCCGAAACCGGGGCCATCGCCTGTGAAAAGTTTGTTGCCGGATACTACGATCTTGTCCTGATGGACCGCCAAATGCCGGTCATGGATGGCTTGACCGCGACGCGAACGATTCGAGCGTGGGAACAGGCGAATAGCCGGCCGGCCACACCGATCATCGCCCTGACGGCCTCCGCCTTGAAGGGGGATCGAGAAATGTGTCTGGCGGCGGGCTGTACGGCGTATTTGTCGAAACCAATCAAACAAGAGGTGCTGCTGCAGGCGATCAAGGAGCACTCCACAGTCGCGCCTTCGTCATCAAAAGAGGAAAGCCGCCGGATGGACACGATCCTTGTGCGCACGAAGCCTAAATTCGCAGATCTGATCCCTGCGTATCTGCAGAACTGCAGGCAGAATGTCATCGCGATGGCGGACGCCTTGGATCGGGTTGACTTCGAGACCGTGACGTTTCTGGGGCACCAGATGAAGGGCTCCGGGGGCGCCTTTGGCTTCCAGGCCATCACCGACATCGGTGCCGCCCTTCAGGAGGCGGCCGAGAGCGCCGACGCCGGCGCATCACGCAAGTCGGTCGGCGAATTGTCCATCTACCTTGATCGTGTCGTGACCATTTCCGACGAGCCTGCCACTTCAATCTCGAACGCCAATCCGGCCTAACCGTCCAGCAGCCTAGCTGAACTCATGAATGGACGGCGCGGCACGCCCGAAGCACCGGCGATCATCCCGATCGTCGTTGATCTGGGTCAAAGGGCCGGTACGGAGCCACTCTACGCTTGATGAGATCGCGCGGCGTCCAATGAGGGTATCCACGATGGCATAGCGATGCACAAAAAGATTCTCAGCTGGCAAGCGGCGAACCCGACCGCCACCTGGATGTTCTGGGGCATCGTCTGGATCATCGTCCTTATTCTGTTGTTCAGCCCGAGCAATACCGCTGCGCTCTAGAGAACAGGCCGCGCTTTCGAGCGCCGGCTACGGAAGGTGAAACAGATGCGAAGAACAATGGTGATGATATTGGCGCTGGCGCTGCCGGCGCTGCCGGCGGCCGCGCAGGATCCCGGGGTCGGAGGTGCACTCGCCGTACGCTGGTGCATGGCGTGCCACGTCGTCGAACCCAACCCGCCCACCGCCACCGATAGCGCACCGAGCTTTCCGGCAATCGCTGCCCGGCCGAGCACGACGGCGGACTCGCTCGACCGCTACCTCTCCACAGGGCACACGCTCATGCCCGACTTCTCGCTCGGCTCCCAAGAGCGCAACGCGCTGATCACCTACATCTTGAGCCTGCGCTAGCGCCACGATCATCCCAGCTGCCGCTTGAGCTCCGCTCTGTCCTTACCGAATACTCCATCCGCGCTGGCGTGAGGGGTGGGATCGGGTAGGCTGATGGGGGATGATCTCTTTCATGAGCTTGGTTCTCCATGTCCTGGTCTCTCCGTTCAAGACGCAGGCGCGGCTGGAAGCCGAGATCATCATGCTTCGGCATCAGCTGAACGTGCTGCGCCGGGGCGTTCCGTCGAAGCCGGAGTTGGCGGTAGCCGACCGGCTGTTCTTCGTTTGGCTATTTCGCCTGTTCCCATCGGTGTTGAACGCGATCACCATTGCGCAGCCTGAGACGATCATCCGGTAGCATCGGGCGGGCTTCCGCCTGTACTGCGCTGGAAATCGTGCTCGCGAGGCGGTCGGCCGGGGATACCATTAGAGATTCGGCGCCTGATTCGGGAAATGAGCTTGGCCAATCGGCTGTGGGGCGCGCCGCGGATCCATGGTGAGCTGCTCAAGCTCGGGATCGAAGTCGCACAGTCGACCGTTGCAAGTACATGGCGAGGGGCGGGCGAGGGCGGTCGCAGACCTGGAAGACCTTTTTGCACAACCATTCGGCCGGCATCGGCGCGATGGACTACAAGCGCCACGGCACGACCTCGCTGTTCGCCGCCCTCGTCATCGCAACCGGGCAGGTGATCGGCAAGTGCTTCGCCCGCCACCGCGCCACCGAGTTCCGCAAGTTCCTCGACGAAATCGAAGCCAACGTGCCCCAGGGGCTCAACGTCCATCTGGTCATGGACAACTACGCCACTCACAAGACGCTGCTGATCCGCAACTGGCTCGCCAAACGGCCGCGCTGGCACGTCCACCTCACGCCGACCAGCGCCTCCTGGCTCAACCAGGTCGAGCGCTTCTTCGCCCTCATCACCGAGCGCAAGATCAGGCGCGGAATCTATCGCGGTGTCGCCGCCCTGCGCGCCGACATCAGGTCCTTCCTCGAGCAACACAACGCCGATCCCAAACCCTTCAAGTGGACCAAGTCCGCAGACCACATCCTGGCTTCAATCGAGCGCTTCTGCCTGAGAAACACTCCCCCTACCAATAAGCAGGTGAACTGCTGAACCAGGACACTAGCGCAGAAACGGAGGCCCTCCCTGCGGCCTCCGTTTTCCTTTGCAGCAGGCGAGTTGAAACACTGTGAAACAGACCATCTCTGGCTCTCGATGTGGCGGCATACCTGCCCAAGTACTCGCCCGATCTGAACCCGATCGAGAATGCCTTCGCAAAGCTCAAGGCCGGCTTGCGACGTGCCGCCGAGCGGTCAACCGAAGCACTCTGGAACCGCATCGGCTCGATCGTCGACACCTACTCCCCTCGAGAATGTGCCAACTACTTCAGGGCTGCAGGATATGACCCTTCTTGAGTGGACTCCGC
>JAUXVT010000022.1 GCA_030680405.1 Thiobacillus sp.
CGAGGAAGAACAGCCCGAGCAGCAGCGTCACCACCAACCAGCGCACCAGGTGCGCCGGCCGATACTTCAACGCCAGGCTGGCCAGCCCGAAGGTGTAGCTCGACACCAGCAGAACCGCCGTCTGCAACGCCACCGACATCAGGTTGAAGACATCCTGCGGCCCCGGCCCGCCTGCGCGTCCGACCGGGTTCGCCATCGATGCGTAGGTGGCGAAGACCAGGCCAAAGAGGACCAGGTCGCTCATCAGGAACACCCAGAAGCCGAACATCAACTTTTCGCTGGCCTCGTGGGCCTCGGGGTGGTGCGGGCCGAGGTTGAGACCAGGGTGCTTGAGCGTTTCCCGGCTCACGTGGCAGCCTCCAGCAAAGCGCGGCCGCGATTGGCCGACGTGTCTTCGTCATCGCGTCCGACGGCCGGGGTCTCGCGCCAGCGGCTGCGGAACGCCCGGTCGGCCGCCGCGACCTCCGCCGCCGGCACGGTTCGCGTCAAGTCGCTCTGGAAGGATCGCCCGATCACCAGGCCGACCATGGCAAGCGCGCCCAACGCAGCCAGCCACCAGATATGCCAGACCATCGCAAAGCCGAAGATCGTGCCGAACACCGCGTACGCGGGGCCCTGGAGTGTGTTCTTCGGAAGCTCGATGTCCTCATAGACGACCACTTCTGCGTCCACCGCACCGGTGGCCTTGCGGCGGGCGAATTCGTCACGTTCCGCCACCTGCGGCAGCACGGCGAAGTTCCATTCGGGTGGCGGTGACGGCAGCGACCATTCAAGGCTGCGGCCGTCCCACGGGTCCCCGGCGGGCACCGCGAGCCGCTCGCGCTGCCGAATCGACACCACGAGTTGCGCGACCAGAAGCAGGACGCCGGCAAGGACGACGCCGCCCCCGACGGCGGACACGACCATCCAGGGCTGGAAGGCGGCCGCGGAATAGTCGAAGGTCCGCCGTGTCATGCCCATCAACCCCACGGCATAGAGCGGGAAGAACACGAGGACAAAACCCACCACCCAGCAGAAGGCCGCCGCATAACCACAACGGTCATCCAGCCTGAAGCCGAAGACCTTGGAAAACCAGAATGTGTAGCCCGCGAGCATGCCGAACAACAAGCCCGGCACCAGCATGTTGTGGAAATGGGCGACGAGGAACAGCGTGTTGTGCACCTGGTAGCTGATCGTCGGATTTGCCAGCTGGATACCCGTGAGGCCCCCGATCACGAACAGCATGACGAACCCGAGGGCATAGACCATCGGCACACCGAGCCGGATCCGCCCGCGGTACATGGTGGCCATCCAGTCGTAGACCTTGACCCCAGTCGGCACCGCGATCAGCATCGTCGCCGCGCCGAACACCGCATTGAGGTAGGCGCTTCCCCCCATCGTGAAGAAGTGATGCACCCACACGGTGAACGAGAGCACCGCGATGGCCATCGTTGCGGCGACAAGCGAGGTGTAGCCGTACAGCCGCTTGCCGGAAAAAGTCGAGAAGACCTCGGAGAACACACCGAACGCGGGCAGCACCAGGATGTAGACCTCGGGGTGTCCGAACAGCCAGAAGAGGTTGGCGAAGTTCATCATGTTGCCGCCAAGGTCGTTGGTGAAGAAGTGGAAGTCGAGGGTGCGGTCCAGCGCCAACATCAGGCTCGCCACGGTGATCGGCGGCAGGGCGAAGATCATCAGGATCGATACACACAGCGCGGTCCAGCAGAACATCGGCATCCGCATAAAGCTCATGCCCGGCGCACGTTCCTTGTAGATCGTCACGGCGAAATTGATCCCCGACAGCGTCGTGCCCACAGAGGCGAGCGTGATCGACCAGATCCAGTAGTCGGGGCCCACACCCGGGCTGAACGCGATGCCGGTATAGGGTGGGTAGCCGCTCCAGCCGCCGGTCGAGAACTGGCCGACGACCAGCGACAGCATGACCAGCGCGGCGCCCGCCGCCGTCAGCCCCAGGCTGATCGCATTCAGCAGCGGAAAGCTGACATCGCGGGCGCCGATCTGGAGCGGCACGACGATGTTGATCAGCCCCGTCAGGAATGGCATGGCCATGAAGAAAATCATGATCGTGCCGTGCGTCGAGAACAGCTCGGCGTAGTGGTCGGCGCCCAGGAAACCGCCACCGTTCAAGGCGAAGGCGTGGTGCAGTCGCATCAGCGCACCCTCGATCACCGCGCGCGCCAGCATCACCAGGGCCAGCGCGATGTACATGATGCCGATGCGCTTGTGGTCGAGGCTGGTGAGCCAGCCGCGCCAGAGCCCGCCCCATGTTTTGGTGACGGTCAACATCGAGGCCACCGCCATGCCGCCCAGCACGGTGAGCAGCGCCGCACTCGCGCCGATGACGTGGCTGGCCGTGGGGTCCGAGAACGCTGCCGCAAATGGGAGCGCCTCCCAGCTCAGGCGGCCGAAGATGTCGTTCATGGTTTTGCTCCGGCGGGTCTGGCATGCCCGGTGTGCGGCGCACCGGGCGCCGGCAAGGCGGCAAAGCCCGGCGCGCCGGGTTGTTCGGCGGGCGCCACCGCGCGCGGCCCCATGTAGCGGTGCAGGATGGTGGCAAAGAGGTCCGGCGCCACCGATGCAAACCGGATCGCCGCACCGTCCCCAAGCCCCATCACGCGCGCCGCCTGCGCGGCCGACGATGGCGCGGCAAGCACGGCGTAGCTCGACGCGTCCAGAGCTCGCCCCTCACCGCGAACACGGGCGACCCAGGCGTCGAACTCCGCCCGAGGCAGCGCCTTCACGACAAAGCTCTGCGCGGCGAATCCGCTGCCGTTGTATTGCGTGTTCCGCCCCTTGAAGACACCGGGCCGGTCGGCCATCAGCACCTGCCGTGTCTCCATGCCCGGCATGACGTAGATCTGCCCGGCGAGGGCTCCGACCATGAACGACTGCATCACGCTGTCGCTGGTCAGGCGCAGCACGACCGGCACACCCACCGGGATGGC
>JAUXVT010000026.1 GCA_030680405.1 Thiobacillus sp.
GCCATCGACCGCGCGACGGATCTCCGACTCCTCGCTGGCGCAGTCCATGCTCGGCACGCGGAAGCGGGACCAGCCCTTTTTAGTTGAAGGCGCAGCCGAGCGTTCAGGCATTGGCGCCTGCGCAGGCGCATCGGAATGGCAGGCTCTGCAACTGTCCACCGGTGCGGCCTTGGGCTTGGTTTCTGGCGTCGTCTCGGCGCTTGATTCGGTGGTGCTCACGGGTGTGTTCCTTCTGCTTGTGGCCGCCATTGAAAACCCTGTAGCCGGTGTAGAGTCAAGTCCTGGACGTCAAGAGGGATTCAGCATGCGCATTGGCAATCTGGCTGAAGCCACCGGCACCCCAGTCGAAACGATCCGCTTCTACGAGCGCGAGGGCTTACTGCCGGCTGCGCAGCGGTCTGAAAACAACTACCGCATGTACACCGCCGCGCATGCTGATCGGCTGGCTTTCATCCGCCATTGCCGCAACCTGGACATGGCGCTGGACGAGATCCGCTCGCTGCTGCGCCTGCGTGACGCACCGTCACAGGACTGTGGCGAGGTCAATGCCTTGCTCGACGAACATATCGGCCATGTGGGCCAGCGCATCCGCGAGTTGCGCGCGCTTGAAAAAGACCTGAAAGCCCTGCGCGCGCGCTGCAGCCTGCCGCAAGCCATCGAAGCGTGCGGCATCTTGAATGAGTTGGACGGCTCTGCCAGTCATGGCAGTTCGGCTTCACCCCACCGGCACATCCGCGGCGCGCACTGACCTGCCGGGCGGCGCTGCACGGCAGCCCTTCCGAGGCTCTTGAGCGCGACCTCGAAAGGGCCTGCGCGACATGACAGATTTGTCATGTTCTCGTTCAAAGACTGTTGGAAGCAACTTCCTACAGTCCTTCTCGATGCCAGACACGGCATCGCCTGTGCCGCACCGGCGGTACGGGCGAACTTCCGAGAAGGAGAATTCAATGCGCGCGATCCAATCGCTAAAAGCCGCGGCCGTGCTTGGCCTGGGAAGCTTGTCCCTGGGCAGCTATGCGGCCAACGGAACCGACACCTTCATGAACGGGCAGTCCTACTACGGTCAGCCGACTTCGCAAGCTTCCGCAGCCCGCGTCGTCGATATCGCTTCGCCCGGCCCGATCAACATCGCCTACGGTGAAACCGTGACCTTCCGCAGTGCAGGCCAGCAGTTCTCGTGGACCTTCAACGGGCTCGGCGGTCGAGCGGTCGATGTGGTCAAGATTGCCCCTGCCGGGTTTCCAGCCAAACCCTTCGCGGTGTATGTTGGACGAGACCCGTCGACCCGCCGATAGCGCGACGCATCGGTGCCCCGCAGTCCGTCCTGATGACGGGACGGAATTGGCCCGTACGGCGAGGAACGGGACATCGCTCGCCGATTAGACTTGAGCCATGAGCCGTACTGGATTCATGGTTGTCCTGCTGATTGCCATGCTTTGGCAATCGTTGGCATTGGCCCGCACGGGATCGATGTCTGGTGCTGTCGCGGACCTTCCTCATTTCGAGCTGCACTGGCAAGACGAGGGACACCACCACCACGAGGGCGGTAGCAGCCACATCGATGACTCCACCGAATCCGTGCAGCACTCTGTCTCGGATCACGTCACGGCGTCGGACGGCCTGTTGCCTGGGGTCTCGTCCCCGGTTCATCGAGCCATGTCGGCCCCACCCAGGCCAGTTGACGAAGAACCCGGGCCACATCCGCTGCTCGATGGCGCGTTCAAACCGCCTCGCCTGAGCGCCTGACCGCACCTGACGCCCTTTGCGTCACCAGCGGTCCCGCAGGCAGTGCGCATCCTCCGCGTCGGCCGACGCAAGCTCGGGTACTCGCTTCACGCGGCTGCGTGATCCTGCTGTTACCGCGCACGCGCATTGTTTGCCGCGCACCACTGCTCTCGTCGGCGCGCGTCGATTTGAAGTTGTCCCCGGGCTGGCGACACGCCAGCCTTT
>JAUXVT010000029.1 GCA_030680405.1 Thiobacillus sp.
TCGGAATAGGGGTAGTTGCCTGGGTAATCCCACCCGTTTGCCGTATAGGCGCTCACCTGATAGCTTCCAGCGCCCAGTTCGTTCGAGCTGAAATCGAAATGAAGCACGCGCCGGCCCGAGAAATCGCGCAGATTGGCGCCCACCATCCCGCTCGACTGCCAGTACACGTAGACACCGTCCGAGCGCATGATCTTGATGCTGACATCGGCGATGTCGGTCATGCGATTGGCAAACACCTCGACGGCAATGGAAAATCCCGTGCGCTCCCGCACCACCCGGGCCGACACGCCGTCAACGACCAGGTCCACGCCCACGATTTCCACCTGCGGCAACGCGCGGCGCGCCTGCAGTTCGCGCGTGCCTTGTTCGTAGGCATCCTGGGTCAACAGGCCGTTGCGCAAGTCCGCTTCAAGTTCCGCCGACTGGTCGCGCAGGATTTCCAGGTTGGCCGCATCGCGCAAAACTTCGTCATCGTTGCTGCCGGCATTGTCCTTGCCGGCACCGCGCCACAGGGGCAGCACCACGAACGGCAGCGCCAGCAGCAGTAGCACCGCGCAAATTATCCAGAATAAGGTCATGCTTGCGGATCCTTCGGTTGATTGGGCGACTCTGCCGTCTCGTTCAATAATTCAGCGGCGCGCTGCGTTTCTTCTGCGGATAATTCCGCTTCCGGAATCTGGCTCTTGCGCTTGCGCAACTGGTAGACCAATGTGCCGGCACCCGCCAGCAACAGGACGAATGGTCCATACCAGAGCACCCATGTGGTTTTTTTCACGGGGGGGTCATACAACACAAAGTCGCCATAACGGGAAACCAGATAGTCGATGATTTCCTGGTCGCTCAGGCCTTTCTGCATCTGCTCGCGCACCTCGCGGCGCAGGTCTTCGGCAAGGCCGGAATGCGAGCTGGCCAGCGATTCGTTCTGGCAGACCAGACAGCGCAAATTTTCGGCCAGTCCGATCATGCGCTTTTCCAGCACCGGATCGGCAGCCATGTCGGTTGCTTCGCCGGCATGGGCAAAGACCGGCAGCAGGCACAACAACGCTATCAGCAAGTATCTCATTTCGCCTGTAACTCCTTTACCAGGGGAAGAATCGTTTCACTCAGATCCTTTTCGGTCACGCCACCGATCCGCTTGTACCGGATGACGCCCTGCTTGTCGATCAGGTAGGTTTCCGGTACGCCGTACACGCCGTAATCAATGCCCACACGCCCCTCCGCATCGGACACGACCAGGGTGTAGGGGTTGCCATGCCGGCGCAGCCACGCCTTGGCGTCTTCCGGCTTGTCCTTGTAGTTCATTCCGTAAATCGGCACGGTATTCCGGCGCGACAGTTCCATGAACAGCGGGTGCTCGTACTCGCAAGCCGTGCACCACGACGCCCACACATTGAACAGCCACACCTGGCCTTTCATGTCCTGCAACGAGAGTTGCTTGTCCGGCTCATACAGTTGCGGTAGCGAGAACTCTGGAGCCGGCTTGCCGACCAGCGGCGAGGGTACTTCGCGCGGGTTCAGGCCCAGCCCGACGTACAGGAAGGTTGCCACGATCATGAAGATGACAAACGGGAGTATGAAGCGCGCCATGATTATTTGCTCCCTGCCGCCAATATGTTCGTTGTTGTCCTGCGGCGCATGCGGTAACGGCGGTCGCTGACCGCCAGCACGCCACCCAGCCCCATCAACAGGGTTCCGGCCCAGATCCAGTCGACAAACGGCTTGATGTAAACACGTACCGCCCATGCGCCGGTGCTGCCCGGTATCGGTTCGCCCAGCGATACGTACAAGTCACCCAGAAAACCGGTGCTGATCGCCGCTTCGGTCATCGGCATGCCGGATGTGTGGTATTGGCGCTTTTCCGGGAACAGTTCGGTGACCGGCTTGCCGTTTTTGCTGACCGATACGCGCCCCTTGGCCGCCGTATAATTGGGGCCTTGCACATCCGTGACGCCGTTAAAACGGAATTCGTAGCCGCCCGCCTGCAAGGTGTCGCCAACATCCATGCGCACGTCGCGCTCGGTTTCATAACCGCTCACCAGCGTCACACCGATGATGAATATCGCCACGCCCAGATGCGCCACTTGCGTACCGTAGTAGCTCAACGACTGGCCGCGCGCGCGCTGCATGAAATTGCCGTGCCCGCCCAGCCGTTCGTGCAGGCTCAATATCATGGTCGCGATAATCCAGAACGCCAGCAGCAGCCCCAGCGCGATCATGGCGCTCCATTCCCCCATGGTCAGCGGCAGCAGCAACGCGATCAGCAGCGCGCTGGCAAACGCCCAGCGCACCCGTTTCGCCAATTCGGGCAAGGCAAATTTTTTCCAGCGCGCCAGCGGTCCCAGCCCCATCATCAGCACCATCGGCACGATCAAGGGCACGAACACCGCCTCGAAATAAGGCGGGCCGACCGACAGCTTGCCGTAACCGAGCGCATCCATGAACAACGGATAGAGCGTGCCGATAAACACCGATGCGGTGGCGACCGATAGCAGCACATTGTTCGACAGCAACAGCGCTTCGCGCGACAGCAAATCGAATTTGCCGCCCAGGCCGATTTTAGGGGCGCGCCAGGCGAACAGCAGCAGGGATGCGCCGATCACGACGACCAGAAAGGAGAGGATGAATATCCCGCGCTTGGGGTCGGCCGCGAACGAATGCACCGAGGTCAATACGCCGGAACGCACCAGGAATGTGCCGAGCAGGCTCAGCGAGAATGCGGCGATCGCCAGCAACACGGTCCAGCTTTTGAATGCGCCGCGCTTTTCCGTGACCGCCAGCGAATGGATCAGCGCGGTGCCGATCAGCCACGGCATGAACGAGGCGTTTTCCACCGGATCCCAGAACCACCAGCCGCCCCAGCCCAGTTCGTAATAAGCCCACCAGCTGCCGATGGAGATGCCGGCGGTCATGAACACCCATGCCACGGTCGTCCACGGACGCGACCAGCGCGCCCAGGTGGCGTCCAGCCTGCCACCCAGCAGCGCGGCAATGGCGAAGGCGAAGGCCACCGAAAAGCCGACATAGCCCATGTACAGCATCGGCGGGTGGATCACCAGTCCGGGGTCCTGCAGCAGCGGGTTCAGGTCGCGCCCGTCAGCGGCGGCAGGCAGCAGGCGATCGAACGGGTTTGAGGTCAGCAGCATGAACAGCAGGAAGCCGACCGAGACCAGACCCATCACCCCCAGCACGCGCGCCACCATTTCTCCCGGCAGGTGTTTGCTGTACACGGCGACGGCCAGTATCCATCCCCCCAGCAGGAATGCCCACAACAGCAGCGAGCCCTCGTGCCCGCCCCACACGGCCGATATCTTGTAGATGACCGGAAGCTGGGAATTGGAATGATGCGCCACATACAGCACGGAAAAATCGTCGGCCACAAATGCGTAAGTCAGGCACAGGAACGCAATGGCAAGCAGCACAAACTGGCCATACGCCAGCGGGCGGGCGGTGTCCGACAATACGGCGTTATCCCGTGCGGCGCCGATAATCGGCAGCACCCCCAGGCAAAGCGCCAGAAACAGCGCGATGATTAACGCGAAATGACCGATCTCTGGAATCATGCTGGAACCTTCAATAAATTATTCAGTGGTAGAAGACGCCGCGGGCGCGCTCGCCGGCGTTGCCGCAGCAGCCTTCGCGGCCTCGGCTTTTTTCAGCGCGTCGGCGGCTTCCGGTGCCATGTAGTTTTCGTCATGCTTGGCGAGCACTTCGTCGGCACGCATCACGCCATCGGCCTCTACCCTGCCCTGCGCGACCACGCCCTTGCCTTCGGTAAACAGGTCCGGCAGGATGCCCTTGTAAACGACGGGAATGCTCTTGTGCATGTCGGTGATCACGAAATTGACCGTCAGGCCGTCCGCTTCGCGCTTCACGCTGCCTTCCTCGACTACCCCGCCGATGCGAAAACTGCGCCCGTGCGGCGCTTCGTCGTTGGCCACCTGGGTCGGGGTGAAATACAGGCTGACGTTGTTTTCCAGCGCATTCAATACCAGACCGACAGCCGCCGCCAGGCCGACAACGGCAGCAACGATGAACATGAATCTTTTCTGGCGCAGTTTCATTTATTCCTCTTCTCCTTCAGCTTCGCGTATCAGGCGCACCTGTTGCAGGGTGATTTTGCGCTTGTGCCTGACCATGGCGATCTCAATCGCAAAAACGAGAAAGGCGACGGCGTATGAACCCAGCCAGACATAAGCGAGCGGGTTTTCCCGCATCCAGATATCCAGACTGCTCATGCTGAATTCCTCGGTTGATGGGTTTGTAGGTGCGAATTCATTCGCACGCCCAACGCGTTACGTGCGAATGAATTCGCACCTACAGAAGCGGCATGGCCCGTTGAAGCCACAGGGTGTAAAAAATACAGGTTCATCCCTTCACCTCCGGTAATTCGGCAATCCAGGTGGTATTTCGCTCGCGTTCCAGAATGATACTGCGCACCCGCGCCAGCACCACCGCAATCGCATACAGCCAGCAGGCCGCCAGCGTGATGAACATGGCCTGCTGCATCGCGACATGCATGGAGGTGCCGCTGAATTTGATGGTCGAGCCCTGATGCAGGGTGTTCCACCACTGTACCGAGAAATAGATGATCGGCACGTTCACCGAGCCCACGATGGCCAGCAATGCGCTGGCACGGTCGGCACGGCGCGGGTCGTCGATCGAGGCATGCAGCGCGATGAAGCCCAGATACAGGAACAGTAAAATAAGTTCGGACGTCAGGCGCGCATCCCACACCCACCACGCGCCCCACATCGGCTTGCCCCACAACGCGCCGGTCCATAGCGAGATAAAGGCGAACAAGGCGCCGGTAGGCGCGATGGCGCTGGCCATCATCGCCGACAGCCGGGTATTGAAAATCAGCCCGAGCGCGGCATAACCGGCCAGGATCAGATAAAGGAACATGGACAGGATGGAGGCCGGCACATGAATGAATATGATGCGGTAAAACTCGCCCTGCTGATAATCGGCCGGCGCGACCGCAAAGCCGATGTACAGACCGATCGCAAGCAATATCGCGGCAGAAACCGCGAACCACGGGATCATTTTGCCGGCCAAGCCGTAGAAGGTGGTGGGTGCGGAATATTTGAACCAGTTTATTGCCAATTTTTTTACTCCATCGAAATACGCAACGCCTGTGCCGTCACCCATGGGGTGGACACCAGGGCCAACATCAACAGCGCGCCCAGCAAGGATAAATGGGATACCGCGCTCAACCCGGTGGAAACCGCCCCGACTGCGCCCGTGCCAAAAATCAGCACCGGAATGCACAACGGCAGCACCAGCAGCGACAACAGCACGCCACCGCCGCGCAAGCCCAACGTCAACGCCGCACCGATCGCACCGATCATGCTCAATATCGGCGTCCCCAGCAACAGCCCGATGATCAGCACACCCAGCGCCTGCGCCGGCATGTCGAATTGCACTCCCAGCACCGGCGCCATCAGCACCAGCGGCACACCGGATACTATCCAGTGTGCGGCGATCTTGCCCAGTACCAGCATGGACAGGGATTGCGGCGCCAGCATCATTTGTTCCAGCGTGCCGTCCAGATAGTCGGCCGAAAACAACCGCCCCAGCGATAGCATCGAGGACAACAATGCCGCCACCCACAACACCCCCGCCGCCATCTTGCGCAGTATATCCATTTCCGGCCCGACACCCAACGGAAACAGGCTGACCACCATCACGAAAAAAATCAGCGTGGTGAGCACGTCGGCGCGGCGACGCATCGCCAGCAGCAGATCGCGCCGTATCACCAGCATGACCAGACCTGTCAGCGAGGATTTTTTCATGACAGGAACAAACTGCGCATTTCCATTTCCGCCACTTGCAGCGGCTGGTGCGTGGTGAAAATCACCATCCCCTGCTGTGCCAGATGCTCCGCGATCAATTCCTGAATTTGCGCCACGGCTCCGACATCCAGTGCGGTCAGGGGTTCATCCAGTATCCACAGCCGGGCATCGCTGACCAGCAAGCGCGCAAGCGCCACGCGCCGGCGCTGGCCTTGCGAAAGCACCTTGGTCGGCAGCCTCTCGCGGCCGCGCAGACCCATGCGCCGCAGGGCAGTCATGGCCTCTTTCTCATCGAGTTCAATCCCGGAAAGTCCCGCCGAAATACGCAAATTCTCCAGCGCGCTCAACTCGTCCTTGATGGCATTCAAATGCCCGAGGTACAGCATCTCGGCATGATAATCTTCATCCAGATCGCGGGTATTTTCACCACGCCAGGTAATCGTTCCCTCATCCGGCATCAAAAAGCCGCACAAGGTACGCAACAAACTGGTCTTGCCGCTGCCGTTCGCGCCCTGCACCTGCATGATTTGCCCGGGATGCAGGGTGAAACTCAGGCCGGAAAACAAACGATGATCACCGCGGCTGCACGCAAGATTGCTGACTTCCAGCATGAAAGAAAAATCCAAAATGAACGACGCCGGATTATATACGATTGCAGCTGG
>JAUXVT010000031.1 GCA_030680405.1 Thiobacillus sp.
AGGAATATGCAGGCTGGGCGGCGGGAGGAGTCGCCGTGCTGGCGATCCTGCTGACCGTCGGCCGCCGCGTGCTGTCGTCGCGCCAGACCCGTGTCGGAGGTGTCGCATGAAGCGCGCCCTGATCCTTTCCAACGCGCGGCTGGCCATCATCGCCAGCATCGTGATGGTGCTGTCCGCGGTGCCTCAGGCACAGGCCGGCGAAGGCCATGACCATGGCGACGGCGGTGCAGCACCCAGTGCCAATGGCCCGCAGCGCCTGCCCGACGGCAGTGTGTTCCTGCCCAAGCCGGCACAGCGTCAGCTGGGGGTGCGCACCATGGCCACGGTTGACGCCGAGCTGCCGCGCTCGGTGGAACTCACCGGCAAAGTGCTGATGGACCCGAACGCCGGGGGCAAGGTGCAGCCGCTGAATGCCGGCCGCATCGAGCCCGGCCCGCGCGGGCTGCCCAACCCGGGCCAAGCGGTGCGCAAGGGCGAGGTGCTGGCCTACGTGGTGCCCTCGGCTGCACCCATTGAACGCTCCAACCAGTCGTCCCAGCTGGCCGAGCTGCGCGCGGCCAAGTCACTGGCCGACAAGCGCGTAGCCCGCTTGAAGGAACTGGCGGACACGGTGCCGCGCAAGGACATCGAAGCCGCAGAAAGCGAATCCGCCAGTCTGGCCGAACGCATTGCCGCGATCGGTGGCGGCCTGGCCACGCGTGAAGCCCTGGTGGCGCCCGTGTCCGGCGTGATCGCGTCGGCCCACGTCGTGGCGGGCCAGGTGGTGGATGCACGCGAGCTGCTGTTCGAGATCGTCGACCCGAGCCGCCTGCGCATCGAGGCCCTGGCCTTCGATCCAGCCTTGGCGGCCAATGTGGGCAGCGCCACGCTGTCTGTCGGCAACCAGCGTGTGCCGTTGGAGTTCATCGGTGCCGCGCGCAGCCTGCGCGAGCAGGCGCTGCCGCTGGGCTTCCGCGCCCAGGGTGCTGCCCTCAACAGCCTGGCCGTCGGCCAGCCGGTGCGTGTCTTCGTGCAGACCAAGGAGAAGGTCAAGGGGCTGGCGGTACCCGTAGCTTCGCTGATGAAGAACCCGGCCAATCAGACCATCGTCTGGGTCAAGACCGCGCCGGAACGGTTCGAGCCCCGCACGGTGACGACCGAATCGCTGGACGGCATCAGCGTGTCGGTCACCGCCGGCCTGAAGGCTGGCGACAAGGTCGCCACTCAAGGCGCCACCTTGATCAACCAGGTGCGCTGACATGTTCAAGTGGCTACTCGAACACAGCCTGACGAACCGGCTGCTGGTGATCATCGCCAGCGTCGTGCTGATGGCCTACGGCGCGTTCACGCTGACGCGTACGCCGGTGGACGTGTTCCCCGACCTCAACAAGCCCACGGTGACCATCATCACCGAGGCCGGCGGCATGGCCGCCGAAGAGGTGGAACAGCTCATCACATTCCCGCTGGAAACCACGATGAACGGCCTGCCGGGCGTGGAGACGATCCGCTCCACCTCGTCGGCCGGCCTGTCCTTCATCTACGTCACCTTCGACTGGAGCACCGACATCTTCCGCGCCCGCCAGCTCGTCAGCGAGCGACTAGCGGCGATGGAGGAAGGCATTGCCGAAGGCGTGCTGCCGCGCATGGGCCCGATCAGCTCGATCATGGGCGAGATCATGCAGATCGCGATCCCCGTGGACACCACGAAGATCAGCGCGATGGCGGTTCGTGAGTACGCCGACTGGGTGCTGCGCCCGCGGCTGCTGTCGGTCCCGGGTGTGGCGCAGGTGATCCCGATCGGCGGCGAAGTTCGCCAGTTCCAGGTGCAGCCGAACACGACG
>JAUXVT010000034.1 GCA_030680405.1 Thiobacillus sp.
TTGTTTATTCCAATATCTCCTTTTATGATATCCCATCCGGTAGTGCCGAGTCTGTTCACTGCTCTGTCCATATAGAACCCGAAAAGCATTTCTATAAGACCCAATTCATGACGTGCCTCTTTCCAGAGATGTTTGAAGTTATTTCCTGACTCATGCCATAGACATGCTGATATTCCGTATGAGTGCAGTACTTCTACCTGCTGTTCTATTGGGTATTCGTCCAGTCTACCATATTCATCTGATCCGCATGATTGGTGTGCTGATATCCTTTCTTCTTCCGGTACTTCTGATGGTGCTACCACAGCTATTGATAAGTAATATCTTGGCTGGTCTTCTTCACCCATAGCTTCGTGTATGTTGGTGAGCTCGATTACGTACCAGTAATTGAAATCACCATTGTTATGTTTCTTCGATATCCATTTCCCACCGAATGATAGATAATTCACGTCACCCGATAGGAACTTCAGTTGTTCTGACATCTTATTTCACCTCCTCGTCTTCTGATTCGTCCTTTACTATTTCTCCTTCTGTGTATCCTTTTATTATGCACCTTCCAATGTGCTCTCTATCACAATCTGAAAGCCCCATGTGTTCATCATCGTCGACGTTTGTGATGGATAGTTTCCACCAGCCGCGTTTATTTGCCATCTGTTTCTACCTCCTTTTTCTATTCCTCTATTGGCAGATGCTCTCTCTCTCCCCACGTCTCAGGGGGCAGGTTATACGCTAGGAACTCGCCTGGTGTATCTAAATCGCCCTGACCGGGAAAGCATGGTGAACATAGTCTCACTCTCGACACGTACCCCGAGCTGAGCACCTGTGTCTCCTGCTGTCCTACGATAGCTGAATATTCAGCCGTCTCGTCAAGCACGTACTCTCCCTTCTCGTCTTTCTTGAAGCCGATAAGGTACGTAGGTTCATCATCCATCCAGCAGTTGTCATGATACTCGTTCTTGCACTCTTTACAGTGCTCCTCGAAGTTGATATCAATTCCGCTTCTGAATGCTTCTTCATACAGGAACTCAGCATCGTTCGAGTTCAGGACTCCCGTTACCGGGACTGCTGAGTTTACTGTGACTCCCCAGTGCCGTGTTATGGTCATGGTTTCTCCTTGATGGTCTGATCATCCATTAATGCCGTCAGCGCTTCAGATAAGGTCTCGTCTGTTATATCGAGTCTTTCAAGTATGAACTCTTTACAACCTGTTGCTTCGAAGTCTGTTACCAGTACGTTAACGATCTCCTCTGCTATGTCAGATGCTTCTTCTATCTTCATTGCTGCACCTCCTTCTTCACCAATACCACGCCTTCAGGTACATCCACGCCGCGTTCTACATTGATCTTCACGCATTCGTCTATGTACACCGGATGCCAGAGGGGACATAGATCAGTGAACGGTTCGTACTTCTCCCTGGCTGCTTCCCTGAACTTCTTCTCTTCTTCTGGATTTAGACTCTTCCATAGATTCACTTCAACTCCTCCTTTGTCGTTCTCTTAAGCCACTGTTCCGCATTCTCCATCTGGATTATCCCCTTTCTCAAGTATACCCGTTTGCCGATATCTGTCTGGAGAACCTTCCCGAAATCGTGAAGGTCTAATAATCTTCCTACATCAGTCTGCTGGATCTCGTATGGGTTCGGCAGTATCTTCTTATCTATCTGTACTATGATTGGGGGCACTATAGTTGTCATGACTCCCCCATATCCTTCAAAGCCTTCTTCACTTCTCGTAATTCATTCAGAAGCTTCTTTCTGCGTTCTGTATGTTTCATCATTTCCTCGGAAATAACCGGATTGCATTTCAGTTTATCAGGTGACTTTTTGTACTGGGGACACTGAGGACATTTCCC
>JAUXVT010000035.1 GCA_030680405.1 Thiobacillus sp.
GCGCTGTCCCGCTGGATTCATTTCATGGCAGGCGTGATGTGGATAGGCCTGCTGTATTACTTCAACTTTGTGCAGGTGGCGGCGCTGAAAAACGCCGGCGCCGACGGCACGGCAGCGGGCATCACCAAACACGTTGCGCCGCGCGCACTGCTGTTTTTCCGCTGGTCTGCGCTGGTCACCTGGCTTGCGGGCGCCGCGCTGCTGGGTCCGCTGTTTGTCGATGCGTTTCTGCTGCGTAACGGGATGGGGCCGATGGGAATAGGCGCGTGGCTGGGCACGATCATGCTGTTCAACGTGTGGATGCTGATCTGGCCGAACCAGAAGAAAGTGCTGGGCATGGTCCCTGCATCCGACGCCGAGAAAAATACGGCGCGCCGGGTGGCTTTCCTGGCCTCGCGTACCAATGTGATGCTGTCGATCCCGATGCTGTTCTTCATGGCAACGGGGTGGTCTCACCGGGCGCTTTTCGGCCTATAATCAAGACGCTGCATGACAAGTACGGCGGCTTTGGCCGCCGTTTTCTATTTCAAGTACAGCTATTCGGGACAGCCTGGTTGGGGACTGCCATGACAACACATTTGATGAACACCTATACGCGGCAGCCGGTTGCATTCGTGCGCGGCGAAGGCGCCTACCTGTGGGACGAAGCCGGCAAGCGCTATCTCGACGCGGTCGCCGGCGTGGCGGTGAACGGGCTGGGTCATGCCCATCCGAAACTGGTTAAGGCGATTGCCGACCAGGCCGCAACCTTGATTCATTCGTCCAACCTGTATCGCGTGCCGCGCCAGGAAGAACTGGCCGACCGGTTGTGCGCGCTGTCGGGCATGGACCGCGCGTTCTTCTGCAACTCGGGCTGCGAGGCCAACGAGGCGGCAATCAAGCTGGCGCGCCTGTATGGCCACGGCAAGGGCGTCGAGGTGCCGACCATCATCGTGATGGAAAAGGCTTTTCACGGCCGCACCATGGCCACGCTGACCGCGACCGGAAGCCGCAAGATCCAGGCGGGATTCGAGCCGCTGCTGTCGGGCTTCGCGCGGGTGCCGTTCAACGATCTGGAGGCAATTCGCCACGTCGCCGATCACAACAAGAGTGTGGTCGCGGTTCTGCTCGAAGTGGTGCAGGGTGAAGGCGGCATCAACCTGCTGGCGCCCGACTACCTGGCTGAATTGCGCACGATTTGCGATGCCCATGGCTGGCTGCTAATGCTGGATGAAGTGCAAACCGGCATCGGTCGCACCGGCACCTGGTTCGGCTTCCAGCATTCGGGCGTGATGCCCGATGTGATGGCGCTGGCCAAGGGCCTGGGCTCGGGGATGCCGATCGGCGCCTGCCTCGCGCGTGGCGCTGCGGCCGAGGTGTTCACTCCCGGCAACCACGGCTCGACCTTCGGCGGCAACCCGCTGGCGTGCGCGGCGGCGCTGGCGACACTGGACGCGATCGAGGAAGAGAAGCTGCTCGACAATGCGCGGGTGCGCGGCGAGGCGATCCGCAGCGGGTTGCGGCAGGCGCTGGACGGCGTGCACGGCGTGGTCGACATCCGCGGCGAAGGCATGATGATCGGCATCGAACTCGACCGCCCGTGTGCCGAACTGGTGGCCGTGGCGCGCGACGCCGGCGTGTTGATCAACGTCACCGCCGACACGGTCATCCGCCTGGTGCCGCCGCTGATTTATGGCGCAGCCGAGGTCGATGCACTGGTCGCGGCGGTGTCCGGCATTGTCAGAAACTATCTGCAACAGGCGGCGTGATGCTGAAGCATTTTCTGCAATTCAAGGATCTGTCGCGCGACGAACTGCTGTATCTGTTCGAGCGCGCACGTTTGATCAAGAGCCGCTTCAAGCGCTATCAGCCGTATCACCCGCTGGTCGACCGCACGCTGGCGATGATTTTCGAAAAAAGCTCGACCCGCACCCGGCTGAGCTTCGAGGCGGGGATGCACCAGCTTGGCGGCACCGCGATCTATCTCAACACGCGCGACACCCAACTGGGGCGCGGAGAGCCGGTGGAAGACGCAGGCGAGGTCATCTCGCGCATGGTCGACATCGTGATGATCCGCACCTACGAGCAGGAGATCATCGAGCGCTTTGCCGCGCACTCGCGCGTGCCGGTGATCAACGGCCTGACCAACGAGTACCACCCGTGCCAGATCCTCGCCGACATCTTTACCTTCATCGAGCATCGCGGCTCGATCAAGGGCAAGACCGTGGCGTGGGTCGGCGACTCCAACAACATGTGCAACACCTGGCTGCAGGCGGCCGAAGTGCTCGATTTCAACGTGCACGTGTCAACCCCGCCGGGTTATGAAGTCGAACCGGAACGCGCAGGACTCTACGGCACCGACAATTTCGAGAGCTTTGCCGACCCGATGGACGCCTGCCGCGGCGCTGATCTGGTGACCACCGATGTGTGGACCAGCATGGGCTGGGAAGCGGAAAACGACGAGCGGATGAAAAACTTCGCCGACTGGCAGGTCGATGCCGAGATGATGCAGATGGCGAAATCCGATGCCGTCTTCATGCACTGCCTGCCGGCGCACCGTGGAGAGGAAGTCACGGCGGAAGTCATCGACGGCCCGCAGTCGGTGGTATGGGACGAGGCCGAGAATCGCTTGCATGTGCAGAAGGCGCTGATGGAATATTTATTACTCGGAAAAATAGAAAGCTGAACATGAACATCGCCTACTTCAAGGACATGGATTCGCTCTATGTCGAAATCAGTCCTGAAAGCCCCGCGCAGGCGTGGGAAGCGCACAAGGGCATCGTGCTCAACCTGTCGGAAGACGGCCGCGTGGTCGGCATCGAAATCGAAAAGGCCAGCCAGGCCACCAACCTCGATATCCTGAAAATCGGCGGCTTCCCCGGCCAGGTCGAAATTATCGACAAGAACACATCCGGTTCCACTCACTGACACACACACACCATCATGAGCGACATCAAGAAAGTTGTGCTGGCCTATTCCGGCGGCCTCGATACCTCGGTCATCCTCAAGTGGCTGCAGGACACCTACCAGTGTGAAGTGGTGACCTTCACTGCCGACCTGGGGCAGGGCGAGGAACTCGAACCCGCACGGGCCAAGGCGCTGCAGTTTGGCATCAAGCCGGAACAGATTTACATCGACGATCTGCGCGAGGAATTCGTGCGCGACTTCGTCTTCCCGATGTTCCGTGCCAATACCGTGTACGAAGGCGAATACCTGCTCGGCACCTCGATCGCGCGACCGCTGATCGCCAAGCGTCTGATCGACATCGTCAATGAAACGGGTGCCGACGCCATCTGCCACGGCGCCACCGGCAAGGGCAACGACCAGGTGCGCTTCGAACTCGGCGCGTATGCCTTGAAGCCCGACATCAAGGTGATTGCTCCCTGGCGCGAATGGGATCTGCTCTCGCGCGAGAAGTTGCTTGCCTACGCCGAAACCCACGGCATCCCCATCGACATGAAACATCGCCAGGGCGGTTCGCCGTATTCGATGGACGCCAACCTGCTGCACATCTCCTACGAAGGCCGCCATCTGGAAGACCCCAATGCCGAGGCGGAGGAAGATATGTGGCGCTGGACTGTGTCGCCGGAAAAGGCGCCCGATGCACCCGAGTATGTCACGCTGGATTATCTGCGCGGCGACGTGGTGGCGGTCAACGGCGAGGCCATGAAGGCGCACGAAGTTCTGGCGAAATTGAACGAACTCGGCGGCAAGCACGGCATTGGCCGGCTCGACCTGGTGGAAAACCGCTACGTCGGCATGAAGTCGCGCGGCTGCTACGAAACGCCCGGCGGCACCATTCTCCTGAAGGGCCACCGCGCCATCGAATCCATCACCCTGGACCGCGAAGTCGCCCACCTGAAGGACGACCTGATGCCGCGCTACGCCAGCCTGATCTACAACGGCTACTGGTGGGCGCCTGAGCGGGTGGCGCTGCAGACGCTGATCAACCACACCCAGGCGCACGTCAACGGCAGCGTGCGGCTCAAGCTCTACAAGGGCAATGTCAGCGTCGTCGGCCGCGACTCGAAAAGCGATTCCCTGTTCGACGCCACCATTGCCACGTTCGAAGACGACGCCGGTGCATACGATCAGAAGGACGCGGGCGGCTTCATCAAACTCAACGCGCTGCGCCTGCGGATTGCGGCGAAGCAACGGTCTCGTCAAGGGTAAGCGCCACTTTTTAAGGGATTCAGGATTAGCATGAGCCAGTTCAACAATGTATCGGTCGTGTCCAGGGCCAACGTCTATTACGACGGCAAATGCGTTTCGCACAGCATCACGCTTGCCGACGGCAGCAAGAAATCGGTGGGGGTGATTCTGCCGTCCACGCTCACCTTCAACACCGGCGCGCCGGAAACCATGGAAACGGTCGCTGGATTATGCCGGGTCAAGCTGGCGGGCGAGAGCGAGTGGAAAACCTACGGCGCCGGGCAGTCGTTCTGTGTGCCGGGCAATTCGAGCTTCGAAATTGAAGTCGCCGGCGAGCCGTATCACTACGTCTGCCATTTTGCCTGAGCCATGACCACCGTTACCGTCGTCAGGAAGGATGGTCGCATCGCGATTGCGGCGGACACACTGACGAAGTGGGGTGGCGGCAAGGAGTCGGCTGACTACGTGGCGAACCATGAGAAGATCATCCGCATCGGCGACAGCTATATCGCGATCACCGGATCGGCCACCTTCAAGCTGATCCTGGCGGACTATTTTTCCTCGCTGGATGCGCCGCCACAGTTTGATTCGGCGGCGGACATCTTCCGCGTATGGAACACCCTGCACGGCGTCCTCAAGGAGCACTATTATTTGCAGACCGGCGAGGACAAGGAAGAAGACCTGGAATCCAGTCGCATGGACGTGCTGATCGCCAACCCCCGCGGGATTTTCGGCGTGGCGGCGCATCGCACGGTGCAGGAGTTTTCGCGTTTTTACGCCTACGGCAGCGGCAGCTCGTATGCGCTGGGGGCGATGTATGCGGCCTATCGCGCGCCCTCACTCGACGCCGAGGCAGTGGCGCGGCTGGGGGTGATGGCAGCGGCCGAATTTCACGACGAATCGGGGCTGCCGGTGCAGTCGTTTGTGATGGATGGTGAGGAATAATAGAAATGCCAAGTTTTGATATCGTGTCCGAAGTCGACAAGCAGGAAGTCCGCAACGCGGTCGATCAGGTTAACAAGGAAGCCTCCACCCGTTTTGATTTCAAAGGTTCCGACGCGCGCGTCGAGCAGGCCGACTACGTTCTGACGGTTCACGCCGACACCGAATTTCAGCTCGATCAGGTGCAGGATATTCTGGCGCAAAAGCTCGCCAAGCGTGGCGTCGACGTGAAATGCCTGGACATCGGCAGCGTCGAAAAAGTCTCGGGCAACAAGGTCAAGCGTAGCGTGACAGTGAAAACCGGCGTGGAAACCGAGCTGGCGAAGAAGATCGTCAAGTGCATCAAGGACAGCAAGTTGAAGGTGCAGGCCAGCATCCAGGGCGACAGCGTGCGCGTGTCGGGCGCCAAGCGCGATGTGCTGCAGGACACCATTGCGCTGGTACGCAAGACAATTACCGATTTTCCCCTGCAATATCAGAACTTTCGCGACTGAACGATAGGAGACGAGCATGGCCAAGGTTCTGGTTCCCCTGGCAGACGGCTGCGAAGAACTCGAAGCCGTCACGATCATCGATCTGCTGCGCCGTGGCGGCATCGAGGTGGTGACTGCGGGACTCAAGCCCGGCATCGTCCGGGCCAGCCGCGGCGTGCAGCTGGTGCCCGACGTCACGCTCGATGTGGCGTTGCAGGACGACTATGACATGGTGGTGCTGCCGGGCGGCATGCCGGGGGCATCGCACCTGAAGGACGATGCGCGCATCATCGAACTGCTGAAGAAAATGGCTGCGGCCGGCAAGTACACCGCCGCCATCTGCGCCGCGCCGATGGTGCTGGCCGAGGCTGGTGTGCTCAACGGCAAGCGGGCAACCAGCTACCCCGGTTTTCTCGATGGCCTGTCCGGCGTGACCGTCAGCGCCGCGGCCGTGGTGCTGGACGGCAAGGTGCTGACCTCGCGCGGCCCCGGCACCGCGATGGACTTTGCGCTGGCGCTGGTCGAGACGCTGACCGGCGCCGAAAATCGCCAGCAGGTCGAAGCTGCGCTGGTCAGACCATAGCCCGCCGTGCGTCATCGCTCTATCATTACATTACATTACTACGCACCCCCAAAGTTGACCCCGGAGATCACCATGCAGATTCGCGAAATTCTCACCCTCAAAAGCGACACCATCTACAGCATTGCACCGACCGACTCGGTGGAAAGCGCCGTCGCCAAGCTGGTGAGCCTGGGCGTGGGTTCGCTGGTGGTGCTGAAGAACGGCGAGATGGTGGGATTGCTGACCGAGCGCGACGTGGTGCAGGGCATGGTCAAGCAGGGCTGCGACCTGAAGGATGCGCAGGTCAGCACCATCATGGTGGCCGAGCCGGTGGTGGCCGATGCCGACGACTCGGTGGACTATGCGCGCGACGTGATGACCAAGTCGCACATCGGCCACCTGCCGATTCTCGACGGCGACAAGCTGCTCGGCATCATTTCCTTCCACGACGTGGCGCGCGCCTGCCTGAAGGAAGCCAACTTCGAGAACAGCCTGCTCAAGCGATACATCAAGCACTGGCCGGAATAAGCATTGAAAAGCATTTGAACCACAGAGACACAGAGGAAAACAGGATATTGCGGCACGCTGCGCACACTCATCAGACGAAGCCGGCCCTTGCGATACTGGATTTAACGGTTTTCTCCGGGCCTCTGTGGTGAACAAGTTGACGGGCTTCAATAAGCGAAGCGCATTGCGCCGTATTCGGGCACCGTGCCGCCGGTGCAATACCCTTCGGTTATTGAACCCTACGTCAGCTGACTAGCGGATCGACTCGATGTTGATCTTCTTGTCGAGGATCTGCGGCACGATCAGCGCATAGCCCAGCTGCTGCCAGTGCACCAGTTCGGTGATTGCGTTTGGCACCACCTCAATGAAATCCTGGAAATCCCGCACCACGTAGCCGTAATCCTCGGCTGCCTGCCCGCATACCTTGAACGCCACTCCAAGATCGGCGTAGTAACGCATGCGGTCGACTGCTTCCTGGTATTTCGCCTCGTTCTTTTTCGCTACCGTTACGATTTCGGTACCGTGGATCACGACGACGATTTTCAGATCCTCAGGCGAATAATTGTAGGGCGCAGCTTGCAGGGGATTCATCAGCGAGCGCACCCAGTAGAGCGCACTGCCGATTTTCTGCGGGTCGTCCAGATAGAACTCGAACACGACCCTGGCCGGCGCGTAGGGCGTCGCCACCCATTTTCCCGCGGCCTGTACCGGCACGGCAAATCCCAGCCATAGCCCTATCAACGCAACCAGAAACGATTTCATGGTCGGTCTCCTTGTGGCGTGAACGAGTTTGTTTTATAGGCGCTGGGCGGCGTTTTGCTGCAGGCGGCGCAGTATCTGAAACAGCTTGAGCCGCGTCGGATCGATCTCGCCTGCGGCCGCCGCCTCCTGGAGCCGGCAGCCCGGCTCGGTCTCGTGCTTGCAGTCACGGAAGCGGCATTGCCCCAGAAACGGACGGAATTCGACGAAGGCGTGCGCCAGGGCACCGGTGTCCAGGTGCTGCAAGGCGAATTCCTGCAGGCCGGGCGAATCGATCACCGCCGAGTCGGCATCCAGCCGGTGCAGGCGGGTGTGGGTGGTGGTGTGGCGCCCGCTGTCGAGCGCCTCGGAATACTCGGCGGTTACCACGTCGGCGCCCGGAAACATCGCGTTGATGAGCGTGGATTTGCCCATGCCTGACTGCCCGATCAGCAGCGTGGTATGGCCGTGCAGGGCCGGGCGCAACGGTGCCACATCGGTCAGCGCCGACAGCATGATGAGCGGATAGCCGATGCGGGTGAGCAGATTCAGGCGTTCGCGTGCGGCGGGCGTTTCCGGCAGGTCGGCCTTGTTGAGGATAAGCAGGCTGGCGATGCCCTGGTCTTCGGCGGCGAGAATGCAGCGCTGCACCAGTTCCATCGAAAAACTTGGCCGCGCGGCCACCACCACGGCAAGCTGGGTGACGTTGGCGGCGATGGCCTTGGATTTGAAGGCGTCGGAGCGATACAGCAGGCTGGCGCGCGGCAGCACCGCCTCGATTACCCCCGCGTCGCCGTCGCGTCGGACTTCGACCCGGTCGCCGCATACCACGCGCAGGTGGCGTCCCTTGACCTGACACGGCAGCTTGCCGTCGGCTGTCGCGACGATGAAACGGCGGCTGAATGCGGCGACGACCTGGCCGGTCAGGACGGTCACGGGATCAGATGTCAAACAGCATGTCGACCTTGGCCGCGCAGATAAAATCGTTCTCGGAAAGCCCGCCAATCGCGTGGGTCCAGTATTCCACGCGGCAGGTGTTGTAGCCCACCAGCAGGTAGGGATGGTGATCTTCGCGGTGCGATACCCACATCACGGCGTTGGTGAAGGCCTGGGTCTGGTAGTGATCCTTGAACTTGAATTCCTTGGCGATCTTTTCGCCGTCGCGCTGCCAGCCGGACAGCCCCTTCAGCAACGGCCCAATCTGCGCATCGGTCAGTGGCGCGACGCCGCCTTCGCAGGGCGCGCACTTCTTGCGGACGAGTTCTTCAACGAGGGTAGTCATGGCATGTCCTTGTTTGAATGAGCCTTACTTGAACTTGTAGTACTGCTGATTGAGGTAGGCGGCGACATGCGCCTCGTCTTCCGGGAACCAGCCGGCGCCGGTGTTGGCGTTGCAGCCGGAGATGCGGGCAACCAGTTGCTGCGCGGTTTTGGTCTTGCGGTCGGCTCGCGTGTAGATCTTGCTGCCGTCGCCACCGAACATGCTGGCATGGCAGCTGATGCAGGTCTTGTCGTGCAGGGCCTTGCCGGTCTTGGGGTCGCCCTTGGCGAACGGCGCAGCGTGGGCGCCGCTGGCCAGCAGTGCGCCGCAGAATAAAACGGTCAGGATTTTCATGATGGGACTCCACTCGGGGCTATACGCGCATTATCGTCACAGGGCCGCAATTGCGCCAGCGCTGGACGCGTCGTGTGCGAGAATGACGGCCTGTTTTTCGAAGGAACGCTGATATGGCCCTGAACCCCACGCATCTGCTCTGGCTGGACATGGAAATGACCGGTTTGTCGCCCGACACCGACCGCATCATCGAACTCGCCATCGTCGTCACCGATGCCGACCTCAACACCGTGGCCGAAGGCCCAGTGCTGGTAGTGCATCAACCCGACGAAGTGATGAATGCGATGGACAACTGGAACAAGGGCACGCATGGCAAGTCGGGGCTGATCGATCGCGTCAAGGCCTCGCAGCTGAACGAGGCCGAGGCCGAGGCGCAGATGCTGGAATTCGTGAAACAGCATGTGCCGGCCAGGACCTCGCCGATGTGCGGCAACTCGATCTGTCAGGACCGTCGCTTCATGGCGCGTTGCATGCCGCAGCTGGAGGCGTTCTTTCACTACCGCAACCTCGACGTCAGCACCCTGAAGGAGCTCGCCAAGCGCTGGCGTCCAGGACTTTCAGAAGCGTTCAAGAAGTCGAACAAACACGAGGCGCTGGCCGATATCTACGAATCCATCGGCGAAATGAAGTATTACCGCGAGCACTTCATCCGCAGCGCATAAAAAAAGCGGCCGGATGGCCGCTTCAGGAAGTGTCCTTCTAGGTGGGTCAGAAGAACCAAGTCAGCTGCAGGCTGGCGCGGTCGCCCAGGTTGTCGGCAATCAGCTGCGCGTTGTTGCGCTGCGCGCCGGCGGGAATGGCCAGGGGGTTTGGCACTTCGAGGTCGCGCCATTCGTAGTTCAGCGTCAGCCGCGTGTTCTTGTAGAAATACCAGTTCGCGCCCAGCGTGGTGCTGGTGAGCTGGCGCTCCAGCGCAGCGGTTTCGGTCATGCGGTTGAACACATCGTGGCGCAGGTCGACTTCCCAGTCCTTGTGAAAGCGCCAGCCGCCCTCGAGATACCAGCCGTCGGCCTTTTCGTTGACGCCGATTTGTGTGGGCTGCCCGGGAAAGGGCGGATTGGGGCCGGCGACGATCATGCCGTCACCACGCAGGAATTCCGCAGTGGCACGCCACGGGCCTTTCTGATAACGCGCGCCGATGCCCTCACGGATGCGGTCAAAGTTCTGACCGCCAAATCCGCGCTCGCCGTTCTGATGCCAGACCCACACCGAGGCATCCTCGCGGTTGGAGCCTTTGCTTTTGCCAAACACGTAGGACGCCTGCAGACGGCCGGTGACATCCTTGTTGCTGTCGTTGTTGGAAAGTTCTTCGGTTTCGTTGCCGTTGGAGACCATCAGCGTATAGGAAAACTCCCACGGATTCTTATTGAACCAGTCGTAGACCTGCACGCCCCAGTCGCGGAAACCGGAGCCGGCGCTGACGGGAGCGCCGTTCGACGCCCCCGCCAAGCTCACTGCGCCCGTCGATTTGACCTGATTTTCGACCAGCAGATTGGTGGCGGCGTTGCTGAAATATACGTAGGGGAAAGAGGTGTGCACCGTCACCAGTGCTTCTTCACTGGTGGGGACCTTGAACAGGCCCGTGCGAATACGCGCACCGGGAATGTAATTGAAGGTGACTGAGGCATCGGTCACCATCACGTCGCGTTGTGAAGTAACGGCGTTCTTGCCTGCCTCGACAAGCAGGAAATAATTGATTTTCCCGGGCAGGATATTGCCGCGCGCACCTAGGCGGGCGCGGTTGAAATGGAGTTCGTCGTTGTCTTTAAGCTCGGGACCCACGCGGTTGGGCAGGGTGAGCTGGCCATTGAAAGGCGCAGCAGCAGCAGCCAGTCCCTGAATCGGGCTGGCATCGATATTGGTATAAGTCGGCTGCAGAAAGCCGAACAGCTTGAAGTAACCGCTGTCAGGGGGTTCGTTGCCCTGTCATTGAAGCCAGTTGGCGGCATGCGCGCTCACGGGCAAGGCGGCAATCAGCAGCGCCACAAGCATTTTTTGTTTCATGTGTTCTCCTCCCAGGGGTAAAAAAATGCCGACCTACTATCAGGGTCGGCATGATGCACTACAAGAATTTCGATTCAGGGCATACGATTCCACACGTGCTTTAGCACGTAGTGGATCGGAGTCCTTTAGGGCTTCAGATAGACGTAGCCCTCCTTGGCCTGCAGCCTGCCGATTTCGGCCACGCCGGACGGCACGATGGTGGCGTCCACAATCACAGCGCTGTCCTCAAGCTTGCGGCTTTTCAGGGTATTTTGGCAGACGCGGAAATCGACCCCTTTTTCCTTGAGGCCGGCCACCTGAGCCAGATAGGCTTCGCCTTTGTCATCCTTGGCGTCGTTGAGCAGGAAATCAATGCCCTTGCCGTGGGTGACCACCACGATCTTGGCATCGGGGCTGGCAGTGATGTGGTTCTGGACGTTGCGCAGGGCGACACGGGCAAGCGAGGCGTCATTGATGTGATAGACCACTTTTTCTTCCGCGGCAGCAGCGGGAGCCGCGGCCTCGGACTCGGCCAGTGGGGCGGCGTGGGCCATGGGGGCGGCGTGGGCCATGGGGGCGGTCGCCAGCAGCAGGGCGGCAAGCAGCGGGGTGAGGGTGCGTGTCATGATGAGTCTCCTGATCAATATTGGATAAACTGGCCTAATGAATAATAAGCCTATTGATAAGACGCGTTACATAGGACGCTTATTCCATTCCGGCAGGTGGATTTTTATGGAATAAATGAACTACTTCCTACGTCACACCTATATGAACATGATCAGCCGCTTTTTGTTTGGCCCGTTTCGTCCCGGCATTGAGTCGCAGCGCCCAGTGCTCTACCGTATCGCCTATGCTTGGTGCCACGACGCCGCGCTGGCCGACGATCTGGTGCAGGAAACCCTGTCCAAGGCCTGGGCGCGGCGTTCCCAGCTGCGCGACGAGGCCGCGCTGAAGGCTTGGATGGTGGCGATCATGAATCACTGCTGGCTCGATCACCTGCGCGGCCGGCGCGACTTCGACGATGTCGAGGACTGGCAGGACGAACTCGAATCCGGCGCCGAGTCCCCCGAGGCGTGCTGCAACCGCGAGCAGGTGGTCGCCTGCGTGCGTGCGGCAGTGGCGCGTCTGCCGCTGGGACAGCGCCAGGTACTGACGCTGGTCGATCTGGAAGACTTTGGCTATGCCGAAGTGGCCGGGATATTGAATATCCCGGTCGGAACTGCGATGAGCCGTCTGTCGCGCGCGCGCGCAAGTTTGAAAAGTTTGTTGGAACCTGCGATGCAGCAGCCCGCGGCTCGGCCTCTGCTGAGGAGAGTGAAATGAGCCCTGTTATTTCGGATGAAATCCTGCATGCCTTTGTCGATGGCGAACTCGACGTGGATGACAGCGAAAAGCTCATCGTCCGGATGCGTGAGGATGTGGAACTGACTCAGCGCGTCTGCACGCTGCGCAGCCTGCAGAACATGGTGCGGCTGGCTTATGCCGAGCCGCCTCCTGTGGCCGGTGGCCGGGTGCCGAGTGCTGCGCCCCGGCGGCAGTTGATGCAGCGTTGCGCTTTCGGTTGTCTGATCCTGGTCGCGGGCCTGAGTGGCGGCTGGGCCTTGCGTAGTATGGAATCGCAAGCGGTGGCTGCCGTGCCTGTCACCCTCCCCGGCGGTTATCAAACAGTCAGCCTGACGCGCGAGGCCGACCCGAACCGGGTCATGCTGCATCTCGACAGTGCCGCGCCCGAGCGGATGCAGGCGGCGCTGGATCAGGCCGAGCAGCTGCTGGACGAGGCGGAGCGGCAGGGGCGGGCGATGCAGCTTGAAATTGTCGCCAACAGCCACGGAATCAATCTGCTGCGCGCCGGGGTCAGTCCCTATGCGGCACGCATGGCGCGCATGACGCAGCGTCACGCCAACCTGCACTGGGTGGCGTGCAGCCAGACCATTGCCCGATTCACGGGCGAAGGCCAGCAGGTGGAGTTGTTGCCGACCGCGCGGGTTGCCCCGACCGCGATCGGTGAAATCGTCACCCGGCTCCAGCAAGGCTGGACCTATGTTCGGGTTTGAACGCAGAACGACTGTTGCCACCCTGCTGCTGATTCTGCTTCTGACCGCTGCGGCAGGGGCAGCCGACCCGGCCAATCAGCTTGCCAACCATCCCTCGCCCTACCTGGCCCTGCATGGCAGCGACCCGGTGGCCTGGCAGGAATGGAACGACGACACCCTCGCCCGCGCTAAACGCGAAAATAAGCTGCTGTTCGTTTCGGTGGGCTACTTCGCCTGCCACTGGTGTCACGTTATGCAGCGTGAAAGCTACAAGAACCCGCAGATTGCCGCGCTGCTCAACCGCGATTTCATCCCGATCAAGGTCGACCGCGAACTCAACAGCGGGCTGGACGATGCCCTGCAAACATTCTCGGCACGGCTCAACGGCGTCGCGGGCTGGCCCCTGAATGCCTTTGTCACCCCCGAAGGCTACCCGGCGTTTGTCATGCTGTATGCGCCGCCGGACGATTTTCGCAAACTGTTGACCCATCTCTCGGGGCGCTGGACGGCGGATCCCGCCGGCATTCGCCGCCTAGCCCGGCAGGCGGCGCCCCCGCCCGCCCTGCGCCCCACCAGCGCGCCGCTGACGTCCGCCCGTATCGCACGCGCCTGGCAGCGGTTCATGGCCGGCGTGTGGCAGGAGGCCGACACCCTGCACGGTGGTCTGGGCCAGGTCAGCAAATTTCCGATGGCGCCGCAGTTGCATGCCTTGCTGGCGCGCCAGACGCAGCAGCCGGACGCCAGGCTCGCCGCGTTTTTGCGTTTGACTTTAGACCAGATGGCGGCGCGCGGGCTGCGCGATCATGTCGGCGGCGGATTTTTCCGCTATACCACGGACCCCGAGTGGGACACGCCGCATTTCGAGAAAATGCTCTACGACAACGCGCATCTGGCCGTGCTCTACCTGCGTGCCGCGAGCGTGCTGCGCCAGCCGCGTTACCGCGAGATTGCGCGCAGCACGCTCGATTTCATGCAGGCCGAATTGCTGGATGCGAGCGGTGGTTTGTACAGCAGCACTTCGGCGGTGGACGCCGCGGGTCGGGAAGGTGCGACCTATCTGTGGGAACCTGATGAACTGAAATGGCGTTTGTCGCCCGAGGCCTATGCGGCCGCGCGACGGGTGTGGCGGCTCGATACGCCGCGCAGCTTCGACGACGGCTATCTGCCCGCGGAATATCGCACGCCGACGGCGGATGAGCGCCGGTTGCTGGCCGATGCCGCGCGCACCCTGCGTCCGCTGCGCCAGGCTCGCAGCCTGCCCAAGGACGACAAGCTGAACGCCGGCCTGAATGGTCTGGCGCTGTCGGCGTTCAGCCAGGCGATTCAACTCGATCCGGCCTACCGTCCGCGCGCCGACCGTCTGCAGCGTTTCCTGCTGACGCGGCTGGTCAGGGACGGCCGCTTGTTGAAGGCGATGGCGCGCGGGCAGATGCTGCCGCAGGCCGAACTGGAGGACTACGCCTATGTCGTGCAGGGTCTGCTCGACCATGCCGAAGCCACCGGCAACGGGCAATCGCGTGCCCGCGCACGGCAACTCGCGCACACCGCCTGGAAATTATTCTGGAGTGAAAAGGGCTGGAAACACGAAGCGCAGCCCTTGCTGGCCACGCTGCAGGCCGAGCCGGCACTGGCCGACGGCGCGCTGTATTCGCCGTCTGATGTACTGATCCTGGCCAGCCTGTGCCTGCAGGAACCCGCGTTGCAGCGGCTGGCACGAAGCGCCGCTGGCTGGCGCCTGCCTGCAATGGAGCGGGATGCGTATGCGTATCCTACCCGCGTCCGGGTGTTGACGCAGATGCCGCCGGACGCGTGATGCGTTCAGGGGGTGCCCCTCTTACAGGGCGGCGATCCCGCAGTTGTAGGGTGCGCCACGCGCACCAGCCTTTAAATAAATGGTGCGCACAGCGCACCCTACAAGGGGCGGTGCTGTTGTGGGAGGGCGCCCTGGGTCGAAAGAGCCATACAGGTTCGAGAGAGCGTTATACGGAGTGAGGCATCGCTCCATGAGAGGGACTCCGATGAGCAATCCGGGATGGCGTTTATTCTGGACAGCAGTGGGATTTGATCCGCTATTCAGCGTGGTATCAGTCGCTAACAGACAGGCCGCGCAAGCGCAGCCCAATGGATTTTAGTTCAGCTCGGGTTCCTGCGCCGGCTCCAGCGTGCGCTGCATGGGGCGCAGTCCGACCTGGATTTTTAGGTCCACCGATTGCTGCTTGCGTGCCACCGTGAGCCGGGCGACGTCGCCCGGCTTCAGCGCGGCAATCAGGTTGAGCAGCGAGGCCGAATCGGACACTTTGTTGCCGTTGACCGCCAGCAGGATGTCGCCCGGACGAATGCCGCCGGCGTCGGCCGGGCCGCCTTTCAGCACGCCCGCAATCAGCGCGCCTTCGGCATTTTTCAGGCTGAAGGATTCCGCCAGTTCGGGGGTCAGATCCTGCACCTCGATGCCGACCCAGCCGCGCGTCACGCTGCCGGACTTGATGATCTGCTCCATCACCTGGCGTGCGATGCTGACCGGAATGGCAAAGCCGATGCCTTGCGAGCCGCCGGTGCGCGAATAGATCGCGCTGTTCACCCCGACCAGATGGCCTGCCGCATCGACCAGCGCGCCGCCCGAGTTGCCCGGGTTGATGGCGGCGTCGGTCTGGATGAAGTTCTCGAAGGTGTTGATGCCGAGATGGGTGCGGCCGAGGGCGCTGACGATTCCTGCGGTGACGGTCTGGCCGACGCCGAACGGGTTGCCCACCGCCAGCACCCAGTCGCCCACCTTGAGGCTGTCGGCTTGGGCAAGGGTGATCGCAGGCAGATCGTCGGCATCGATTTTCAGTACCGCCAGATCGGTTTCGGGGTCGGCGCCCACCACCCGCGCGGGCAGCCTCTTGCCGTCCGCCAGCGCCACCTGGATTTCGTCGGCGGCCTCAACCACATGTTGATTGGTGAGGATGTATCCATTCGGGCTGACAATCACGCCCGACCCGAGGTTGGATACCTCGCGCGGGCGTTCATCCAGCCGGTCGCCAAAGAAATAGCGGAAGATCGGATCCTGTAGTGCAGGATGAACTGGGCTGCGCACTTTTTGCTGGGTAAAAACGTTGACCACCGTCGGGATCACCTTTTGCGCTGCCGGGGCGAAGGATTCGCTCGCGGTGACCGCGTTCCCCGACGGATGCAGCGCCTGCTGGATGGTGAGGCTCTGCTGCTGCGGTTGCCAGTGCAAGAGATCGGGCTTGAACAGGACGATGATGAACAGTACGCCCAGCGCCACCGTGGTGGATTGGGCGAAAAGCAACCAGAGTTTGCGCATGTTGATTAAATTCATGGACTTGGCGTGATTCCACCATGCCGCGATTATAGCCCAAGGGAGGCGGCGCACCACGTTATCGCGATGACGGGCTTCCGGTAAGTGCGGCAAATTGGTTAGAATGCCGGCTTTATCGCAACACGTTCAGGTTAGGCAAACATGAGCCAGGAAGTCGATGGGCAAAAAGTGGACGCACGTAAACGAAGATTCCTGATCGCCGCGACCAGCGCTGTCGGTGGGGTCGCAGTGGCGGGTGTGGCCGTTCCGCTGGTGATGAGCATGATGCCGAGCGAGCGCGCCAAGGCGGCGGGCGCACCGGTGGAAGTGGATATCAGCAAGGTCGAGCCAGGCATGCTGCTAACGGTCGAATGGCGCGGCAAGCCGGTGTGGATCGTCAACCGCACTCCGGAAATGCTCGACCTGATGGCCAAGCATGACGATCAACTGGCCGACGCCAAGAGCGAGCAGCCACAGCAACCCAACTACTGCAAGAATGCCACCCGCTCGATCAAGCCGGAATATCTGGTAGCGGTCGGCATCTGCACTCACCTCGGTTGTTCGCCCACTTACCGCAAGGAAGTCGGCGCGGCCGACATGGGTGGCGACTGGCCGGGCGGCTTCTTCTGCCCCTGCCACGGTTCGCGTTTCGATCTTGCTGCGCGTGTATACAAGAACGTGCCGGCCCCGACCAATCTGGTGATCCCGCCTCATCAATACCTCAGCGACACCAGGTTGCTGATCGGTGTCGACCCATCAACTGACCACCTGCAAGGATCCTAAAAGAATGTCTGCCCTGCAAAAAATGATGGGTTGGGTCGATGACCGTTTCCCGCTCACCGCCACCTACAAGGCGCATCTGTCCGAGTACTACGCGCCCAGGAACTTCAACTTCTGGTATTTCTTCGGTTCGCTGGCGCTGCTGGTGCTGGTGCTGCAAATCGTCACCGGCATTTTCCTCACCATGAACTACAAGCCGGATTCGGAGCTCGCCTTCGCATCCGTCGAGTACATCATGCGCGACGTCGAGTGGGGCTGGCTGATTCGCTACATGCACTCCACCGGCGCGTCGATGTTCTTCGTCGTCGTCTATCTGCACATGTTCCGCGGCCTGATGTACGGTTCCTACCGCAAGCCGCGCGAACTGATCTGGATTTTCGGCGTGCTGATCTATCTGGCGCTGATGGCCGAAGCTTTCCTCGGCTATCTGCTGCCGTGGGGCCAGATGTCGTTCTGGGGCGCGCAGGTGATCGTCAACCTGTTTGCCGCCGTGCCCTTCATCGGTGAAGATCTGTCGATCTGGATTCGCGGCGACTACGTGATTTCGGACGCCACCCTGAACCGCTTCTTCGCCTTCCACGTCATCGCTCTGCCGCTGGTGCTGATCGCGCTGGTGGCAGTGCACCTGGTGGCGCTGCACGAAGTCGGCTCCAACAACCCGGACGGCATCGAAATCAAGAAGCACAAAGACCCGGTCACGCACATTCCGCTCGACGGCATTCCCTTCCACCCGTATTACACGGTGAAGGACATAGTCGGCGTCATCGTCTTCCTGATGGTGTTCTCGGCGATCCTGTTCTTTGCGCCGGAAATGGGCGGCTATTTCCTGGAAGCCAACAACTTCGTCCCGGCCGACCCGCTGAAGACGCCGCAGCATATCGCACCGCTGTGGTACTTCACCCCGTTCTACGCGATCCTGCGTGCGGTGCCGCCGATGTTCGGTTCGCAGTTCCCCGGCGTGGTGGCGATGGGCCTGTCGATCGTCGTGATGTTTTTCCTGCCCTGGCTCGATCGCAGCAAGGTCAAGTCGATCCGCTATCGCGGCCCGATCTACAAGATCATGCTAGCCCTGTTCATCGTGTCTTTCATCGGGCTGGGCTACCTTGGCCTGCTGCCGTCCACCCCGGTGGCGACGATTTTTGCCCAGGTCCTCTCGGTGATTTACTTCCTGTTTTTCCTGTTGATGCCCTGGTATACCTCGATTGACAAAACCAAACCGGAACCGGAAAGGGTGACTGGCTAAATGAAACGCTTGAAGAATTTTCTTTTCCTGCTGGCGGCAGTCCCCGTCCTCGCCTTCGCGTCCGAAGCCAGCCTTCATCTGGACAAGGCGCCGGTCAATCTGGCCGATCAGGATTCCCTGCAGCGCGGCGCCCGCATGTTCGTGAACTACTGCCTCAACTGCCACAGCGCCGGCTCCATGCGCTACTCGCGCCTGCAGGACCTGGGGCTGACCGAAGACCAGATCAAGGACAACCTGCTGTTCGCTGCCGAGAAGCCGGGTGAACCCATGAAGGTCGGCATGGCCAAGACAGATGGAAAGGCCTGGTTCGGCGCCACCCCGCCCGACCTCAGCGTGATCTCGCGTTCGCGCGGTGCCGACTGGCTGTATACCTACCTGCGCGGTTTCTACCGTGACGACACCCGCGCCACCGGCTGGAACAACACCGTGTTCGACAAGGTGGGCATGCCGCACGTGATGTGGAGTTTGCAGGGCGAAATGGCGCCGCGCTACAAGAAGGAAGGCGAGCATGAAGTGATCGAGCGCCTCGAACTGGTCAAGCCCGGCAGCGTCACGCTGGCCGAGTACGACGCCATGGTCGGCGACCTGGTCAACTACCTGGTGTGGATGGGTGAGCCCGCCCAACTCCAGCGCAAGCAGCTTGGCCTCATTGTGCTGGCTTTCCTGGCGGTCTTTTTCGTGGTGGCCTATTATTTGAAGAAAGAGTACTGGAAAGACATTCACTGAACCCGGTCACGCCGTTCGCCAACAGCCGGACAGTGTCCGGCTGTTGGCATTTAAAGTATCAAGTACACGCAACACCTTAGGGAGCCCCCGCCATGATGACCTTGTATTCCGGTAGTACCGATCCGTACAGCCACCGCTGCCGCATTGTCCTGTTTGAAAAGGACATGGACTTCGAAATCATCGATGTCGACATGCACAACAAGCCGGAAGAAATTGCCAGCATCAGCCCCAGCGGCAAGATGCCGGTGCTGGTCGAACGCGACCTGATTCTAACCGAGTCCAACATCATCAACGAATACATCGACGAGCGTTTTCCGCATCCGCAGCTGATGCCGCCGGACCCCGTCATGCGCGCGCGTGCGCGGCTGGTGCTGTTCAACTTCGAGCACGACCTGTTCACCCACGTCAACACGCTGGAGCACAGCCTTGGCAAATCGTCGGACAAGGCGCGCCTGGAAATCCGCGACAGCCTGTCGCAACTCACGCCCATCCTCACCAAGCAGAAGTATCTGATGAACGACGAGTTCTCCATGCTGGATGTGGCGATCGCCCCGCTGCTGTGGCGCCTCGAGCATTACGGCATTGAGCTGCCGAAAGTGGCCGCGCCGGTGCTCAAGTACCGCGAGCGCCTGTTCAGCCGTCCCGCCTTCATCAGCGCGCTGACGCCCACCGAAAAGGCGCTGCGCAAGTAAGAGGGTGGGCAGGTGGCCGAGATTTCAACCAAGCCCTATCTGATCCGCGCACTGTATGAATGGTGTGCGGATTCGGGCTATACCCCGCAGCTCCTGGTTGCGGTGGATGGCCGCACCCGCGTGCCGCCCGGCTTCGTCAAGGACGGTCAGATTGTGCTGAACATCAGCGCCGGCGCGACGCGAAATCTCACCCTGGACAACGAGTGGATCCAGTTCTCCTCACGCTTCGGCGGCGTCTCGCACGAGATTTCCATTCCGGTGGATCGGGTCCTGGCCATTTTCGCGCGCGAGAATGGCCAGGGCCTGCATTTCGAACCCCTCGATACGCCCGAGCCGCCCGATCAGGCCCCGCCCACCCTGCTAGGCGAGGCGCCTGCCCCGCCCAAGCGCAAACCCTCGCTCAAAGTCGTCAAGTAATCCGTCAACCAAGGGCGCGGCATCGCTATAATGTCGCCCGTCGCCGCTTTAGCTCAGTTGGTAGAGCAACCGCCTTGTAAGCGGTAGGTCGTCAGTTCAAATCCGACAAGCGGCACCAATCACCAATAGCAACACGTATCATGCAGTAACCTAAACCCGCATCTGGCAACGGATTGCGGGTTTTTTGTTGCCTCACACCGTGGCATGGCATAACATGGAAATACCGTCGGATTGGCGGTACGTATGCGCGGTATGTGACATGCCGCAAATTCACCTACCGTCAAAACAGTGAAAGGTAACAGCCATGCCGCTATCCGACCAGGCCGTCAAAAAAGCCAAGCCCGCCGACAAACCCTACAAGCTGTCCGACGAAAAGGGGTTGTATGCGCTGGTGAACGCCGCCGGAAAGTATTGGCGGATGGATTACCGCCACGACGGCAAGCGCAAGACTTTGGCGTTGGGGGTATATCCAGACGTGAGCCTTGCCCGCGCCCGTGAGAAACGCGACGAAGCCCGCACCCTGCTGGCGGATGGCATAGACCCAAGTGAGGCGCGCAAGCATCGCAAGCTGGCGGATATGGCCGCCAGCGCCAACAGCTTTGAGGCCGTCGCCCGCGAATGGCACGCTGGCAAGTCGAAGAAGTGGGCGAAGGTGACAGCCGACAAGGCCATCACCCACCTGCAAGCCTATGTGTTCCCCGAGATAGGGCACCTGCCCGTCGCCAGCGTGAAGGCGGCACACCTGCTGGCGATGCTGCGCAAGATTGAGTCCAAGGGCATCGCCTATACCGCCAGCCGCTTGCGGGAAATGTGCGGGCAGGTATTCCGCTATGCCGTGGCGACTGGCAGGGCGGAAGATAACCCGGCTGCACACCTACTGGGCGCGATGCAAAAGCCCGCCACCGCCCACCGGCCAGCCATTACCGAACGGCGCGCATTTGGCGCTTTCCTGCGTGATCTGCGGGAGGCCACCGGCTTTGAGCCTGTCACACGGTATGCGGCCTATTTCGCCATGCTGACGATGGTGCGGGCGCAGGAGTTCCGCTTTGCACGCTGGGAGGAAATCGACGTTGACGCACGGGAATGGAAGGTGCCAGCGCACCGCATGAAGGTCGGCAAGACGCTACCAGCGCACACCGTTCCATTGTCACGACAGGCGCTTGAGTTGCTGGACGAACTGCGCGTACTGACTGGACACACGCCATTCCTGTTTCCCAAGTCCAAGGGCTACGGCGAAGGCGAAGTCATATCCGAAAACACTGTCGGCAAGCTGCTGAACAATCTGGGCTACCAAGGCCGCCAGTGCGTGCATGGCTTTCGTGCGTCGGCGCGTTCGATCCTGAGCGAACAGGGTTGGAGCGTGGAAGCGATGGAACGCCAGCTAGACCACAAGGAAGCCAGCGGTACCGTGGCAGCCTACGCCCGAAGTCAACACCTGCCCGAGCGGCGCAAGATGATGCAAGCATGGGCGGACACCTGCGACGCGCTGGAAACAGGGGCGGAAGTGATACCCCTACACCGGGGCGCATAATGAGCTAGCTGCGCCTAGCCCGACGGGGCGAAAACCGGGTTCCCTTGCCCGGCTGGCGCGGCAACCAATCAAGGGCGAGCGTGAAGGGGGCTTAATAATGGAACAGGAAATTAACGGTGCAGCGGTTGACCGTACAAAACCGCAACCCAAGAGCAGGCTTGTTTCTATCGTATCCATTTTGCGGGAAGTTGCTGAACTATCCGACGGAGAACTAACAGTGGCGGAGCTTGCAGACGCACTGGGTTCCGGCGCGTATGACGCTCTCAGGATGATGCTTTATCCGGGTGGTGGTTCTGGCCTTGCCGAGCCACTAAACAGCCAATACCGGCCTGACAAGGCGACAGGCTTCAGCTGGCGAGCGGAGACTGTCCGCGAGTTGTATAAGAGCCACTTTTGGGATAATCCCGGCGCCACCATGCTGACTTACCCCCACGGGCATATCGATGCGGAGAATCTTCTTGTTTTGAAGGACGATGGTATTGAGATAGCGCGGCGACTGTGGAAGTTCTTTTACCCAACCCAAGAACTGACGATAGATCTATCACGCATAGCCGAAGGCACAAGCACCAGGCGAAGCGAAGGGAAGCCCGGATACTCAACCCCGCACCTTGTTGTTCTGAAAGACGCCATAGCCGAGTTTTTCGAACCGCGTAGAGACAAGGACGCGAAGAAAGAAGAGGTTGTGGAGTGGATAAAATCCAAGATGACAGCATCCGGCATGGCCGATTCAGAGAACATCGCTCAGGCGATTTTCACCATCATCAAGCCGCTTGACCATGATCCTAGAAAGCGAAGGGGTTGAACCCTTATCGCTAGTATTGGAGCGGCTTTTCGCTAGGGTTGAACCCCACTTACCGGCTTGGGTTAAACCCGTTGAATCTATTTTGCATTACGTGTAGCCCCTAACTTGTCGCCATGCACCGCGCATCACTCCGAAGCGCGGGCTTTCACCTTCAAAAGGAAAGCAACATGGCGATGAAACCCATCCCCCAACACTTCGACGACCTGCCCGCGTCCGCCCAAGTACCGGCACGCACGCTGGCGAGCTTGTTGTACGTGTCCGAAGTCACAATCTGGCGCTGGTCGAAAATAGGCAAGCTGCCACGGCCCCGAAAGCTGGGTGGCAACACGACCCGGTTCAACGTCGGCGAAGTCCGCGCAGCGCTTTCAAAACTGGCAGCCTAAGCGGAGGCGATCATGGAAAAAGAAAAAGGCCACCCGCAGGCAGCCCAAAACACACACGGCGATCATAACGATAATTCCACTCACACTCAACGTTTGCATCTACTGGCGGCGTTCGAGAAACAGCATTCACTAACCACTATTGAAGCCCGGCGGGATCTGGATATTTTGATGCCCGCTGCCCGTGTGTTCGAGTTGCGCGCGATGGGGTATGACATTGCGACGATCTGGACACAGGGCGTAACCGAGTGCGGGCGCAAACATCGCATCGCACGCTATGTACTGAGAAAGGCCGCGCCATGAATGGCGATTGGCTGGAATACCTGCAAACGCTCTGTGAGCGCTTTTCTCACCTTGGCATAGGTGCTGACCTTGCCGCCTTGTCTTTAATCGAACTGTGGGGCTTGTATTGTTATCTGTCCCGGCTGGTGGATGGTTAAGCCATGGCCGAGAAAAAACAGAAGCGTCCCGTTGAATCGATCAGCGGCCTATATGGGGCGATCCCTCACGCGGTTCTGGATAGCACTGCGTTCAAGGGCGCGAGCTATCCGGCCAAAGCCCTGCTGTTCGATCTGTTGCGACAGCACAGCGGGAAAAATAACGGGCACTTACAGCTGTCGTTTTCATGGTTGGAAGGACGGGGCTGGAAATCGCGTGACGTGATCCAGCGGGCAAGGGATGAACTTATACGGCGTGGCTTGTTGATTCAGACACGGCAGGGCGGGCTGAATATTGGTGCTTCGCAGTATGCGCTGACCTGGCTACATATCTCGAACTACGTTGCGCTGGAAATTCAGGGGAAGGACTATCACCCCGGCGCATGGGGGTTTATGGACATCTTGCCCATCGCCAATAAAAACGCGACCACCAGCCCGCCTAACGGTAAAGGCAATACCGCCAGCCAGTACAGTCCACTCCCGCCAGCCGGTACAGGTGAAGCCCTTGCAGTACCGTGAGCAGGTACGAAAACGGGGTTATTGGGTGCGTTCGCTGTACCGCCAGCCGGTAACAATGAATCTATTACCACTCACTACGCGCAATTCCTTTGGTTGGATTGCTGGTGCTGATGCTGGGAATGGTACGGCAGATGGCAGTTAATTCATGAAAGGCCTGTAATCCAGCAGCGGCAAGGCTTGTGAGCTAGTTTGGCGCAGGAAAGAAGCATTTTTTCCTAATGATTTCGTATTCTGTGATGGGTGAATAATGGGCACAGGTGGCATGAGATTCGGGGCTGGCCGTCCGGGGTGGAAACGCAAGGCCGAACAGTCGATGGCTTTTGACGTGAGGCAGGTTGCCAGAAAGGGGCTACTAAGGCCGGGGGCGTTTTCGTGGCATTGGTCAAACAATTACGGGGAGAAAGTCGGCAGCGTAGCCGTGTATGTTGCTGAGGATGCCAAGCGAATGACCCTCTCTTACCAGTGGACACCCTATAACAGCGAGACACGCCATGTTGAATGCTCGCTATGGATCGAGCGCACCCCATGCAATTACGGCGGCTCCCGTCCGTGGTTTCTGTGCCCGTCATGTGGGCGACGCTGTGCTGTGGTCTATTACGGTGCGCCAGGCGGGCGTTATGCGTGCCGTCGCTGTGTTCGTGTTGCCTATCTCAGCCAATGCGACGATGAAATGGGGCGGTTATGGCGCAGGCAGCGCAAGGTTGAGCGCAAGCTGGCCGGGGGCGCTGGCGAGTGGAACGGTTGGCAAAAGCCCAAGGGGATGCACCAGCAGACCTTTGATCGGATGCGTGGTCAGATATGGGAACTGGAAATGCGGAGGGATGAGGTATTCGAGGTTCAGGCCGCTTCGTTGCTACGGCGATTAGGTGTTTTGATATAGAAGACCAGCCTCATATCAACCCGGGCGGAAGTTGGCGCGTTCAACGTTGAAGTTAGGGCTACTGCTGTGCTGTAAGAAAAGGGCATTCATCTCTACCCAGAATATTATTTGGGGAAAACCAGTACACAGAAGTAACCACTTTGCGGCCAGTGAAATACTTGCATACAAGACTGGCCTGATTGGCAGCCCCAAGGTTGCCGTGCTCGGGTACGACATAATTCTGCCCCGGCTCAACTTTTACTTCAGAGATGAGTAGCCGCTGGCCCGAGACTAGAAGCGCCAGCCACAAGACAATTACTAGAGTGACTCCCCCCAAGATTCCTTTCATTTAGTTAGACCTGACATCACTTGGGGCCTAGGGTTAGAGGCGAGACCAACAGGGCTAGAAGCCACCTGTGAGCGCATAGAAGAGGTGCCAAAAATCATTTGTACGTGTCTCTTTGCTTTTTAGGCACTCATATCTCTCCACAACAGATACTTTCGGTTCTGAACAAAAGCCGACGGCAGTCGCGTACCGAAAATTCTCTAAGCGTACAACTGTGGCTGAGAGCCACACGACGAGTAGCAGCAAAACGGCTATCACCACATTTTTCATTTTTCCTCCCGTGGCCATTCGCCTCTAATGCCGCAACTGTGTGAATCGCAGCAATGAAGCATGGTTTACTGCCGTTTTTTGGTTTGTAACGAAGACGCTAACTCAGCAAAGCAGTTTGCGAAGCCTTCAGTCGCCGCGTTTGAGTGCTTTCGTTGAGGCTGTCCGTTTTTAGATGCTGCAACATCTTCAACCGAGAGATCGAGCGGAAAGGTTGCATCGACACCAGTTGGGGTTCGGTTAAATCCAATTGTGGGGTTTAACCCACCTAGCAAATCCCCAATCACGTTGGTGCTTTTTTCAGTGAGCTGATACACGAAAACTCGATACCCACGTATGTCAGAATCATAGGTCACAAACTGGGCTCCGGCGGTGGTGCCATTTTTCGTTCTTATGAACGCGTAGTGAGGCGGCTCCACCCTTTGATCGCTGCTTAGAGCGTTGGACAAGCCAAGCTTTAGGGCAAGCCCTGGCTGGTTGCCATTTTGGTGGTAGGTTATATTCCCGCCGACCATAACTGGAGCGCCGTTTTGGTAGACATAGTCAAGCATTACAGCGGTGTAGATCAGGGAGCAGCCTTCAAGCTTGCCCGCAGATGAAACCGGCTCAAACCTTACACTGTAAGTGCCCGTAATATCGGCCATGCTTGCAGCTAGGGAGTTGCTGGAAAGGCAGATGGCTGTTAGGAATGAGAACCACAGTTCAGGCGCTTTTAGTTTCATATCCAGCTTTTTTTGTTGAACGTTGTAGAGCAGATTACCCGTGATTCCGTGGCCAGCATAATGGCATCACTGAAAACATTTGGCGGTAGTTATGGCGGTATGTTTGGAATATAAAAAATATACATCAAGCATGCATAAGGCTTCCAGGCGATTATTCGAGTCAGACAAGCGCACCAATATAATCAAGCACTAAGGCCACCTTAACCGGGGGCCTGTACTGAATTTTGTGTAAACGGACTACTGGCAGGAAGCTGCCGAATTGTCCGGAGGCACGATGAGCACCAAGAAGCACGAAGTACCTGACGCATTGCTGGCCAGCCTGCTGGCCGACTACAAGAAACCCGAAGACCTGATAGGCGAGAATGGTCTCCTGAAGCAGCTGACCAAGCTCTTGGTCGAGAAGGCGCTCGACGCCGAACTGGCCGATCATCTCGGCCACGGCAGGCACGAACCGGTCGCCAATCCGGCCGGCAACACCCGCA
>JAUXVT010000053.1 GCA_030680405.1 Thiobacillus sp.
GCAAACTAAACAAAAACAAAAAGAACATATCGAAGAAGAGCATCAATTATTGAGATGCAGGAGGTAACTATGTATAAAGAAAGGACGAGATATGAGCCAGTGAACGATCCTGAATATGAACGCAGGCTCATTCAGACAGTACTGGAACTGAAACAAGCCATGCGTGGAGTGATCGGGTATGCCGGATGAAACTACACCCAAGCCCGAAGATAAAGAATGCCCGGTAAATAAGAAAGCCATGGAGAGACCATCCTGCATGGCGACAGTACCGGGCATTAAGTATTGTGACGTTTGCGGGAAGGCTATGTGCCCAGTATGCGACAGACACAATGTAACCCAGCTTTCACGCGTCACCGGGTACGTGCAGGCTGTGAACGGCTGGAATGAAGCTAAGAAGCAGGAGCTCAGAGACAGAAAGAGATATGATATCGGAGGAAGAACACAATGAAAGAAAGAAAAGAAAAGTGTGAATGCTGCGGTCAAAACGTTCGACATGGTGAACTTAACGATGAAGGGTTTTGTTCACATTGTCGTGAACATCATGCAATATAGAAAAAGACGAAAGCGAGGCGATAATAATGAATGAGGAGTCAATATTGACAAATGAAGAAAGAATAGAGTTGAAGGAAAGACTGGACAAAGCAAAAGAAAGGATCATAGGCTCAATCATAATCCATAGACATGATAAGGAGAGCGGGTTAGAACCTATAAGGTAGGAAGCGGTACGATATCGGAGGGAGGTGAAAAGATGACTAAATGTTTTGTATGTGGAAAGGAGATAAAAGATGAAGATGCTTCTATATATTTCTGCAGTAAGGAATGTACATCTAGATACAGACCTGATGAAAACGGGGTTCATGTTCCACTTTAAAAAGGAGCAAGAGCTGAAGGACAGGAAGCGGTACGATATTGGAGGAAGATGATATAAAATGACAGAAAATAATGATTATAACCAGAAGACGTTTATTCGACTAAATGCACAGATTGTAAGAGCACAAATTAAACTGGCAGCAATGATCGCTGCGAATATGCAA
>JAUXVT010000063.1 GCA_030680405.1 Thiobacillus sp.
TCATCACCCTGCCTGCCGGCGAGCCGCCCATTGTCCTTCCGGAGATCTGATGGAAACCCTGCGCGCCGCTTCGCCCACCGTGGTCGTCATCGAGGACGAGCCCCAGATCCGCCGCTTCGTTCGCACCGCGCTGGAAGCCGAGGGTTGCCATGTGGTGGAGGCCGGCACGGGAGAACGTGGCCTGGTGGAAGCCGGCACGCGCAAGCCTGACCTGGTCATCCTCGACCTGGGCCTGCCGGATCGGGACGGCGTCGACGTGGTGCGGGACCTGCGCAGCTGGTCTGCCGTCCCCATTCTTATTTTGTCGGCCCGGGTCGACGAAACCGACAAGGTGGCCGCCCTGGACGCCGGGGCGGACGACTACCTGACCAAGCCCTTTGGCGTGTCGGAACTGCTGGCACGCGTGCGCGCGCTGCTGCGCCGCACGCGTATGGCCGGCGGCGAAGGGCCGCTGGTCGCATTCGGGGAGGTCACGGTGGATCTGGCTCGCCGCCTGGCAACCCGCTGCGGCTCAGAGGTCCACCTCACTCCCATCGAATACCGGCTGCTCACCCTGCTCATCACCAACGCCGGCCGGGTGCTCACCCACCGGCAACTGCTGCGGGAAGTCTGGGGCCCCAGTCACGCCGAGGACACCCATTACCTGCGCGTCTACATGACGGGGCTGCGCCGCAAGCTGGAGGGGAATCCAGCCCAACCGCGCCACATTCGTACTGAATCCGGAGTAGGTTACCGCCTCGTGCTCGATACATGATTGGAATGTGATTCGACGGCTTACGAGCTGCTGCGCTGGATCAGGTAACTACACCTGCGCACCAATAACCGGACGGTCGTGTTGATCAGCTAACAAGCTGAACCTGGCCGGGTGCTGAAGATGGGCCATGGTTCTGCAAGCGGACCTTTGCATTGTTGGAACTGACTCTGTTGACCGGCCGCAATGGCCGAGCATGAGACATTCGCCGCAACCCGCCTGTACTTCCGCTCCGGGTCAGTTTACGTCATTGGCACGAGCTGTTTGATGCCAAGATTCATCGCCTATGGTTGAATGCAGAAAGGCCAATTCCTTGATGGAACCGGCCTTTCTGGAATGTGGTGCGCCCGAAGTGAAAAATCTAAGCGCTGGTAATAGGCGCTACGCTACGCACCTTCTTAAAAAGTTTACTCATTTTAGATATTTCCTCTACAGTTTTTTCAACCATTTCCAGAGCAGGCATTTTATCGCCGTGCTTTCCATCAAGGGTAACTGAAGCATTATAGGCAATGGCGTCTATCGCTTTCACAATAAAAGCTTTCTGCATTTCTATATCTTTGGCATCTAACTGCTCGATCTGTTTTTTATAGTTATCGTATGATTTTGCTAGTGCCTCTTTGTGTGCATATTCTTGTTGTAGACGCTGATATTCGCTGCGTCTTTTTGAAGCATAAAAGGCTAACCACAATATCGGCGCATAAAAAGGGACTTTATTAACCACGCTTTTAAGCACTGCATCCCATTCGCCAATCTTAACAAGGTTTATGTAGTAAAGACCCATGCTATCTATGGTCAGCAATAATGAAGCGGCAACGAGCAATCCGATGGCCACATAGAATACTGTGCTCATGTTTTTTATTGGTGTATTGAACGAGTTTTTCATTTCAAAATAAGCACTCGCCAAGCCGGCACTTGTTGCGCCGGGTAATAACCCCTCTATTTGCTTATTTAAAGCTGCATATTTTATTTTTTGTTTTTCTTCGAAATCATTTAACGCTTTGACTCTTACGTTAAGCTCGCCAGCCAATCCGCCTTGTTGCTCATCATCATTGATTTTCTCTCCAAAGATCCTGATATAAAATTTGCTTAATTCACTTACTTCTGGGTCAATTGCATCTAGAAGCTTATTGATTTCCTCTTTGTTCTCTAATGCTTCCGTCTTGGCTTCTTCAATTTCTTTTTTCGTTGAAGGGGTGTTCACATCTCCTACAAAAGTCTCATTGTAGAAAGTGTTAATTTCATTATTTTTCTTCTCAAAATCTTCAACTAGTTCATTAATTTTCTTTTGAATCCATTCAGTGGAACTTTCGTCACCAAATAATGATTGATGATACTGATTTATTTTTTTCTCAGTATTTTCGATTTCAGCAAGAAGTTCAGTGCTTTCTATGGAATTAGAATTTATTTCTTCTATGATGCCATCCGATTTGTTTCGAAATGCTTCTCCATATTCTTCTATGGTTTTTGCGTAGCTCTTGATTGCGTCCTGCAAAACCTTGCCAACTTTCCCTGTCGCAATCATGTATGGACGTATATAGGTTAACAAGTTGTCGGCATGAGTATTGGCCTGACGTATATACGCAATATTTCTATCGGTGTTGTATGACTGAATGTTTTGGCTACAGGGTGCCGCTTGGGAGTTAAACGAGTCCCAAGTGGTCATTGGGACAAGCTCTGGGTCAATACTATGAATCATCTCATCAAGGTAAGAAATTACCTTCTTTAGACGCGCCAATTCAGTTACTGATGTAATGACGGTTTTATCATCAACTGTTGCGTCATCAAGTACTATTTTCAAGCCACTCCATGTGGCTTGAAAAGGATGCGCTTCAAACTCATCGACCCATCTAGACATTCTGCTAACCCCTTGTTCTCTTCTGATGCGGGTGGACAATAGAGACCAGCTAATGGTCGTGAATTTGCTAAATTATTGTTTCATGAGCCCCCCGTCCAAGTAACACGGGGGGTTATAGATACATGAAATTTGAGAGCAGGCTACGCGAGTAGCATTGTCACGGCAAGGTGATGTTGCGGCCTAGTTCTGGTTCACATGCGCGTAGGCGCAGGCGGACCGGGCTAGGCCGTAATGCATTTGGCCGTCGCCATGAAGACATCGGCGGTATGTGTTGACACCGGGTTTTTCCATGGGATACGATGTAACCCATCTTGTAACCCGAATGGTGACACCAGTGCCCGAAGATCAGTACATCCCCTCAAAAGCCGAGTTTCTCGCGGGCTTGGTGACCGGTAGCGCAGCAATGTCCCAATCCATGGCGACTGTGCAGCGCAGCCATCGTTTTCCTCTGCATCTGTTCGTCCAGATTGAGAACATGGCGCGGATGGGGGGCGTGCCTGTATCCCTAATCATCAATGAGTTAATCGAATGCGGTCTTGAGGCAGTCAAGCAAGAATTGCCGGAGGATGTGGCGCTGGAGGTGGCGCGCGCGACCAACGAGCAAGTCGAGCGGCCTACGGTAATGGATAAGGTCGAGGTCAAATCGGGAAGGGCGACGAGCAAACCCAAGCGCGAGCGAGCCAAGTAAGCCATGACCTTCCGTCTCCTTCTCTCTGGTCACGACACCATCGAGTGCGCGTATTACCTCGCGCCCGAATTGGGCTGTCTGCTCAATTACGAGCATCTGGCCGCTGAGAAGGAGGCGCTGCGCCAGTCCAAGTCACGCAAGCCCAAGGTAATCAAGCTAGGGTCCGAAGAGTTCATGCTGGCCGGACACGGCACCCAAAGCGGCTACCCATTCCTGATAGAGAATGCCGACTTCAGCATTCAATTCGGCGAATTCAACCAGCCTAATTTCTTTGTGACCTTCCGCAGCATGGCCTTATGGCATCAAAGCGCCGAAGGTCTCCATGAGCGGTTTCTGGCGTGGGCGAAATCGGTTGGCATGTTCGCTTCTTTGCCGGAGAAGCTTTCCCGGGTTGATTTCTCCTTTGACTATCACCTGCCCACCATCGATTTTGATGAGGACAGCTTCGTTTCAAACTTTGCTAAGGACAACCAGCACCGCAAGCACGGCAAGGTGCAAACCTTCCGTTTCGGTGAAGGTGATCTCGCTCTGCGCATCTATAACAAGAGCGACGAGATACAGGAAAGCAGCGCCAAGACTTGGTTCTATGACCTGTGGGGCAGGGAGAACGAGGTGTGGCGCATCGAGTGGCAATCGCGCAAAGAATGGCTGCGTCGGGTCGGGATCAGAACCTTCGAGGACTTGAAAGAACGCCAGGGTGATTTGCTGCGCCTGCTGGTCAACGATCACACCACGTTGCGTATCAAGAACGAGGACAGCAACCGCTCTCGTTGGCCGTTGCATCCCCTGTGGCAAGACTTGCAGGTACGGGTCGAACAGATGGCGGGTTTGGGTGTTGTTCGTGAACTGGACATGCCCGGATTGCTGGGCGAGCGACAAATGCGCATCGCCATCAGCGTCTATGGCTATCTAAAGCGCACCGCAGCCATCCAGTGTTTGCTGGGTGATTTGCCCAAGATGTCGCACAGGCTCGCACTGAGTCACCTCGGCCTCATGCTCAACCAGATTCACGACCAGCTCACTTGGGAAACCGACGTCGAGCGACGCATCACGGAAATGAGGCTGGGCGAATGGTAGCCGCTGCGTTTTTCCAGTTGGTTCTCGACCGGCTAAACGAGCGCAAGAACAACTTGTTGCTGATTGCACAAGTCGGCTTGCCAGCAAATCAATTCACCGCTTTCCGAACAATCCTGCTCGATGAGCTGGGGCGCAAAGGGTTTGAGAAGGACTTTGAAGAAGTCCTGAAGCAGTACATGGAATGGAGTGGAGAGGGCAGGCATACACATGCAGGAAAGGAGGTGCTGAAATGATTGGACGACTCCCTAACCATCGAGATTCAATTCAAGCCTGCGGTCATATCTCCCGCTGAAATTGCCCTGCTTGAATCCATCCTGCCTGAGATCATCCGCGAAATGTTGCTGGCTGAAGCGGAGCGCGAAGCTGAATGACGCGCACCACACCAGCCACATTCGCATGGAGGCCAAAATGTGGAGTGCCGCAGCGTGTCAAGGCTGCGGCACTTCGCACCGCTAGGCTCGGCCTTGACACGTTGTGGCACGTAACCAGAATCCAGCCGTGCGGAATGCGGCGAACCACCGGAGATAAACATGCACGTTGCGCTCTATGCGAGAGTTTCCACCACGCGACAAGCCGAAAACGATCTGTCCATTCCTGACCAATTGCGCCAGTTGAATGAGTGGGCGAAAGCCAACGGCCATCTGGTGGTGCAGGAATACGTCGAGCCAGGTGCATCGGCCACCGATGACAAGCGGCCAGTGTTCCAGCGGATGATTGCTGACGCCATGATGAAGCCGCCCGCATTCGAGGCCATCATCATTCACAGTCTGTCGCGCTTCTTTCGTGACGGCATCGAGTTCGGCGTCTATGAACGCAAGCTCGCCAAGAACAAGGTCAAAGTCATTTCCATCACTCAACCGACGAGCGATGACGCTGGTGGCGAAATGATGCGGCGCATCATCAATCTGTTCGACGAGCATCAATCCAAAGAGATCAGCAAGCACGTCTCCCGCTGCATGAAGGAAAATGCACGGCAAGGGTACTTCAACGGCGCATGTCCTCCCTTCGGCTATCAGGCCATCGTGACTGATGTTGCGGGGAGTCGTGGTCGCCATAAAAAGAAGCTCGCCATCAATGAAGCAGAGGCGGGCATTGTGCGTAGGACTTATGACCTGTATCTGAACGGACTGGAAGGCCAGCAACTCGGCTGCAAGCAGATAGCCCAGCATCTGACCGAAAAGGGGCTGCTCATGCGCGGCAAGCCTTGGCGGATGCAGAAGGTGCAACACCTGTTATCCGACACCCTCTACATGGGGGAATATTTCACCAATATCCGCGACTCCAAGGCCAACACCAACCGCCCACCCGAAGAATGGATCAAGACCAGCGTCCCAGCCATCATGGATGCGGCTACTTTCGAGCACGTGAGAATCAAGCGGGAATCACGGGCACCCGACAAAACACCGCCGCGTGTGGTCAATTCCCCCACGTTGCTTACTGGTCTGCTCAAGTGCGGCTGTGGTGCGGGCATGACACTGGCCACGGGCAAGAGCGGTCGTTACAAATATTACAAATGCGTCCGCCGCCAGAGCGAAGGAAATCACGCTTGCACCAGCCGCAACCTGTCGATGGAGAAGCTGGATAGCTTGGTGCTTGAACAACTGGCGGGGAAGGTCTTTGCGCCCGAACGCCTGCAATTACTTATGGCAGAGCTACGCAAGCGCATCAAGTCATCCAAGGACGACAGGCAGGATCGAGTCAACGAGGTTGGCCGACAGATCAAGAAGATCGAAGAACGCCAGCAGCGGCTCTTGGAAGCCATCGAAACGGGCATTATTGATCTGGATGAAACCACACAGCGCCGCGCTCAGCAGCTCAAGGCATCACGCGAGGCATTGTTCATAGAACAGGCTGGCGTCCGCCGTGATTCCTCCTTGCCATCGGTGGAATACCTCAAGGCAAGCCAGGTGGATGCGTTCGGTAAAGTGCTGCGGCAAAAGCTGCTCACCTCCGGCTCACCTTTGGCAAAAAGCTATTTGAATATTTTGGTGGATGAGATCGTGGTGCAAGACAAAGCCGCCACCATCAGGGGCAGCTATGCGGCATTGGCAGAAACGATGTTGGTAATGCAGAAAGAAAAAATGGGCAACTTGATTGCTCAAGTGCCCATTTTTAACCATATATGGTGCGCCGGAAGAGATTCGAACTCCTGACCCCTTGGTTCGTAGCCGGAAAAGCCTTTGTTTCCCTTGGTTGCTGTTGTTTGCTCAGGCTTGACCAAACAAGGAACACGGCCTAATGTGTGTTCAATTGCTACCCCCTGAGATTGCTCAATTTTGCCCATTTTTAACGGCAAAAGTAGCAAAATGGTAGCAACATGGAAAACCATGTATCACACACGAAAGCCAAGGGGTCGAATCATGAAACTGGAATTTACCGAGGATGCGCTAGATAACCTGCCGATCCCTGAGCGTGGCTGGCAATACCACCAGGACCACGGCGGCAGAAAATCGGTCAAGGGTCTGGCGCTCGGAGTCGGATCAACCGGCAGCAAAACGTTTTACCTCTACCGCAAAATTGAGGGTCGACCTGAGCGAATCAAAATCGGCCCTTACCCGGATTTAGGCATCGAAAAAGCCCGCGACCGGGCCGACGAACTCAACAGGGAAATTGCCAAGGGCAGCAACCCGGCCCAAAGCAAGCGCGAGCGCCGGGCGGAACTGACCCTGGGCGAAGGCTTCGCCGAATACGTCGACCGCTATTGCAAGCCTCACGGGGTCAAGGGCTGGGCCGAAATCAAGGCGCAATTCGACCGCTACCTGGGGAAGATTGACCCCACCGCGCGCAAGCCGCGGGGCCGGGCGCCCAGCAAGCCAGATTGCGCCGTCGACTGGAGCGGGCGCCGGCTGTCCACGATCAAAAAAACGGAACTGTCGCGGCTGCATTCCGACATTGGCGCCGCCGGGCACCGCACCCAGGCAAACCGCGTGATTGAAATCGTTTCGAGCGTGTTCAATCGCGCGAAGTCCTGGGGGTTGTATGACGGCACGAACCCGGCCGACGGGATCGAGCCTTTCCGCGAAGTGAAGCGCGATCGGTTTTTGCAGGCGGGCGAATTGCCGAAATTCTTCGCCGCCATGGCCGAAGATGATTCGGAAAACTTCCGCGATTTCGTGACGCTGGCGCTGTTGACCGGCGCGCGCCGTGAAAACGTGCTGACGATGGCCTGGGCTGACGTCGACCTGGCCGCCGGCCTGTGGCGCATCCCGGACACGAAAAACAACGAGCCGCACACCGTACCCCTTACCCGCGAGGCCGTGGCGATTCTCAAGGCGCGCCAGCCGGCAGCCGATGCGGAAAACCCTTCGCCGTTTGTGCTGCCGGCCGCGCGTGGATCGGGGCCGATGGCGCCACCGAAAAAGCGCTGGGCAGCTTTGCTCAAGCGCGCCGGCCTGGCCGATTTGCGATTGCATGACCTGCGGCGCTCAATGGGAAGCTGGCAGGCCAAGACCGGCGCAAGCCTGATTGTTATCGGAAAAAGCCTTGGGCACAAAAGCGCGGCAGCGACACAGATTTATGCGCGGCTCGATGTGGATCCCGTGCGCGAATCCATGCAAAAGGCGACGGGCGCCATGATGACAGCGGCCGGGGTCAAGCCCGTCACGAAGGCGAAGCGGGCGCGCAAAGATTGACCGTGTACCCCCGAGATTGACGGCGCGTTTCGGGGACATGCTCACCCAACTTCGGAATTTGCATGGTTCCATTGGTTCCATGTGTTCCAAATACATAAACCCCTTGTATTTACTTGCTTTCCAGCCATCCGGCATGGAACCGGGCTTGGTTCCGTGCCGTGTTCCATGTGTTCCAGGGCTCGCCCCGCGTGTTTGCTGGCGTTTGTCGGGCATAAACCGCGCGAAGTAATTCCCTTGCCGCCCCCGCGCCTGCCGTGGCAATTGATGGCGCATCAATCGTGAGCAAAACCAAACCGAGCGCTGCCGGGTTTGCTCGGCTTTTCAAAAAGTAAACAATCCGGCCGGATTACTTTACATGCCCCGCCTAGAGTCCGTTCAAGCCCGCACCGTTGCGGGTTGGCGCTAGAGGGGCTGCGGGTTTGTAGAAAGTGACGAATCCGGCCGAATAAGGTCTCACTCCCCCTCTAGTCTCCCAAACAACCCCGCGCCGTTGCGGTAACTGAGAGGACTAGCAATGAACACCACCGTCACCCCCCGCCGTCAATCGGATTTAATGAGCCGCGATGAGGCGGCGCAATACCTGGGCGTTTCCTCGAAAACTCTCGCGACCTGGGCGTGTACCAAGCGATACCCGCTCCCTGTCGTCAAGCTGGGCCGCGCCGTGAAATACCGCGTCGCCGACCTCGAAAAATTCATCGCGTCGCGCACCGTCGGCACCCCGGAATAAGGGGCCGGCCATGACCGCAAATGTAAAGGAATGCGCCGCCTGTGGCGCGGGAATGAAACTCGGCGAGATGGCCGGCAGCGCGGCTATTGCAATCGGCCTGACGTTTGATGGCCGCATCATCGGCGAGCGTTTGCCCGTATGCGTGAAGTGCCTCGATATTGCGGAGAAAAGCGAAGAGTCGGCGGCGCTTGTTCAAGAGGCGATCAGCCTACGCTACGAATTCGCCAAAGGCGCGACCAAGCAAAGCGAAAACGATGAAGGGGCGCTCCATTGAAAACCCCGCCCCCCGACTTCCCAAAAATCGCCGCCGCCGCGCTTGGCTGTTTCGATCAAATCATGATCCTGCTCGGCCTGAGCGGCAAAATGTCAGGCCCCGAGTTCCTGCCGCTGAACCCGCGCCGCGCTGATAAGAAACCCGGCTCGTTTGCGATCAACAGCAAAACCGGCGCGTGGGGCGATTGGGCGGCCGATGTGAAAGGGGGCGACCTGATAAGCCTCGCCGCCTACATCCGGGGCGGATCGAACAGCGACGCCGCCCTATGGCTGGCCGAAGTGCTGAACCTGCATGAAAGTATCGCACCGACACAATGTGCACCGCGCGCCCAGGCCCCCACCGATGGCGCTGAATGGGTGGCGCCTATCCCCTGCGATGCGCCCAAGCCGCCGGCCGGCAATATGCGCCACGGCAAACCCTCGCAGGTTTGGACCTATCGCGACGCCGACGGCCGCGTGATATTTCACCATTGCCGATTCGACCCGCGCGACCAGCGCAAGCAGTTTGCGCCGCTCACCTTGTGGCGCGACGCATCGGGCCGCCTGGCGTGGGCGTGGAAATGGCCGCCAGCGGGCGCGCCTGTGCCCCTGTACGGCCTGCCGCGCCTCGCCGAGGTACCCGAGGCCGCGGTAATCATCACCGAAGGCGAGAAGGCCGCCGACGCCGCCGCGCTGCTGTTCCCGGATCATGCCGTTTGCACCTTCGCGGGCGGCGCAAATGCCGTCGGCAAGGCCGATATAACCCCGCTCGCCGGCCGCGAGTGCTGGTTATGGCCGGATAACGACGCCCCCGGCCGGCAGGCTATGGACAAACTCGGCGCGCGCCTGGCTGAATCTGGCGCCGTGGTGAAGCGTTTCGACCTGGCAGCGCTCGCCAAGCGACCCGGAACCGATGCAAGCGGGGCCGCGATCCTCGAACCCGGCCCCGCGCTCGCGGCCGGCGACGATGCGGCCGACCTTGCGGCGCGTGGTTGGTTGGCGGCGCATATCCGTTTGCTGGTCGAGTCGGGCGAACTGCTGGAAATTCCTTCCGCGCCGGAAACAGTTTCCAAACCTGAACCAAGTTCCAAGGCCCGGACCGACGCGGGCGAACCCGAGCGCGCTTCGAAATTCGAAATGCGGCCTAAGGGGCTTTTCAGGAATTCCGAAAAGGGGCCGTTTTTTGTGTGCCCGCCGTTCGAAGTCACCGCCAAGGGCAGCGACCCGGATTCCGCCGCCTGGGGATTGCTGCTCAGTCTGCACGATCCCGACGGCCGCCCGCATTATGTGACCGTGCCCTATCGCACCCTGCGCGGCGACGGCGCCGCCGCGCTCGAATTGCTGATGGATCGGGGCTTTGTCCCGCGCAAGGGTTGCGACTCCTTCCTGGTCGAATACCTGCGCGAAGTCGAAACGGACAAGCGCGCCAAATGGGTTAACCGCAACGGCTGGCAAGGTAGGGATCCGGCGACGGCGGTTTATGTGACCGCCGCGCAAACCTACGGCGCCCAGCGCGGCGAACTGTGGCTGTTGCAATCCGACGGCCCGCGCCTCGATCCGTTCAAGACGCGCGGCACCTTGGACGAATGGCGGCAAAACGTCGCCGCTTTGTGCGTGGACAATTCGCGCCTCACCTTCGCCGTATCAATGGCATTCGCCGCGCCGCTGCTGTTTCCGCTCGGCATGGAAAGCGGCGGGTTTTCCTATGTTGGGAAATCATCCGGCGGCAAAACGACCGCGTTAAAAGTCGGGGCGAGCGTATGCGGCGCGCCGGATTACGCGGACCGATTGCGCGCCACGGATAACGGCCTGGAATCCATTTTTCTCGCCAAGTCCGACGCTCCCGCATACCTCGACGAGCTGGGGCAGCTTGGGCCGCAAATCGCGGGCGAGGCGGTTTACATGGCGGCAAACGGCAGCCAGAAGGCGCGCGCCAATCGCAACGGCGGCGCCCGCGCGTGTGAAGCCTGGCGAACGGTTTTTTTGCTGTCGAGCGAAGTTAGCTTGGCCGCGCACATGGGCGAGGCCGGGCGATCACCGAAGGCCGGCCAACAGGCGCGGCTGGCCGACATTCCTTCCGACGCTGGGGGCGGCTTTGGCATTTTCGAGGATCTTCACGACTACGCCGGCGGGCACGAATTCGCCCAGGCCCTAACCCGTGCCGCCGCCAATTACTACGGCACCCCGTTTGCCGCTTTCCTGTCGCGCCTGATGCGCGAGCGGGGCGAATCGCTTTGGCTCAAGCTGCGCGAGGATGTTCGACTGTTCGAGCGCGACTACCTGAAAGACGATCAAGCGGGCGGGAAAGCGGGCGGGCAGGCCCACCGCGTCGCGACCCGCTTTGGCCTGGTGGCGGCCGCTGGTGAATTGGCGATCCTGTGGCTTGATTTGCCATGGCAGAAAGGCGCCGCGAGCGAGGCCGCCGGCAAACTGTTTACCGCATGGGTTGATGCGCGCGGCGGGGCAGGGGATCAGGAAGAGCGCGCCATGCTCGCCCAGGTTCGAGACTTCCTGAGCCGCCACGGCGAGGCCCGCTTTACTGATTGGGATCGGCCGGCCGCCGATAGTGACAAGCACGCGCCCCGCGTCATAAACCGTGCTGGCTTCCGTCGCATCACCAAAGAGTCGGAAGAGCAAGCAATCGAAGGCGGCCGCGATCATCCCGATTATTCCTCGCGACTTGAAACCGAGTATTTCGTTTTCCCCGAAGTGTGGAAGAACGAAATATGCAAAGGCCACGACGCAAGCGCCGTCGCCTACCTGCTCGCCAAGCTGGGCGCCCTCACGACCTCTGACGGTTCGCGTATGTCCCGCTCGCTCAGTTTGCCGGGCGAGGGCAAGCGGCGCGTGTATCACGTCACCCCGTTAATTTGGAGTGGTGAACGATGACCGCGCGCCGGATGGGGAGCGGGGGAATTCCTTTCGCGCCACGAACGAAAAGCGTTAACCGTTTCAAGGCAACAGGAAAGAAACAGAAAACCCCCGCCACCCTGAAACGTGGGTCCTACATACGGGGACCCATGCGGGTAATCCCGACCGCGTTCTATTCGTAGAGTGCAACTCGAAAACTTGGTTAACACGTAACGCTTGAAAGGTAATCCAATGAACACCACCGAACCGAAAGACCCGACCGGCCGCATTTCTCAAGCCGAACTCGCCCGCCGCCTGAAAGTATCGCGGCCCAGCGTTTCCAAGGCCGTCAAATCCGGCCGCATCACGCCTGATGAGGATGGGCTGTTCGACCCCATCGAAGCAGAGTTGCAATGGGTTTCGAACACGCGGCCCAGCGTACGCGGAAAACGCAAGGCCACACCCGGCGGATATTCCGACGCACGCGCCCGCAAGGAAACCGCTTTGGCGCGCATGGCCGAATTGAGGCTGGCGCAAACGGAAGGAGCCCTGCTCGAACGGTCCGCCGTTGATTACGCGTTAGACGACCTGGGCGCGATTCTTCGCGGCTTGATGGAGAGTTTCCCCGACCGCGTGGCGCCCCAAGTTTTCCAGCGTCAGACGTTTGACGAAGTTCACGCGATCCTTGCCGAGGCTGGCAATGACGTTTTGCTGGAACTGTCGGCCGCACTGGAACGGCGGGCGAAAGAGTTTGAGGTAAATGCGGGCTGATACCGACACCCAGCGCGTCGCCCGCGTCGCCCTGACCCTGGCCGGCGTCGATGCAGCCGCACAGCGACGTGCGCTCGACGCGCTGCCGTTGCGCCTGGACCGCGCTGCTGCTTTGGCAAGGCGCGACGCTGCAATCCGTGACGCACACCGACTTGTTGGAAACCCCCGCCTCCTGACTGCCGCGCTGCATGAATTCTATGCGCGCGCATGGCCGCAATTGCGCCACCTGGTGACGCCACCTGATGACGCTGCCCCATTGCGCCGCGCTTATTTTTTTGCGTGCCAGGCTTGCGATGATGCGGGCGCTGACATGCCCGGATTGCGCCAGATTCGCAGAATCATTTTGTGACATGCGGCTATGGGAATGTCACACCACCCCGCCGATTATGAAATCTCCACCACAACCGGAGTACCGAAATGAATTCAGCCCAACAAAACCGAATCGCCGCCGTCGCTCGCGAAGTCAGAATGCGGGCGCCGATGGCGCTCGCCACCAGCTACGGCGCAACCGTATCAGGCCCTGATGGCGGATACGCTGTGCCGGTAGACTTTGCCCGCTCAGTCTTGATGCCCAGCGTGGGCGCGCTGCTGCCGTATTGCCGCGAGCTGCCGGTAACGCAGGGCGGATCCATTGCGCTGCCGCTTGACGTCGCTACCGCTTACGGCAGCGACGGCATCGTGGCCGCTTGGGAAGTTGAAGGGGCCCTGCTCACGCAGCAAAAACCGAACCTCAATCTGAGTAATTTCATCCTAAAAAAACTCATCGCCATGGTCCCCGTGACCGACGAGCTCCTCGACGATTCCGACGCGCTGGCCGCTTTCTTGCCGATTGCCATGCAAACCGCCGTCACCCGCAAGGTTAACGACGGGATTATTGCCGGCCTGGGCGCTGGCCGTCCGCTGGGTATCCTGAATTCCGGCTCGCTGATTACCGTCGCGAAGGACGGCTCCCAGGGCGCGGGCACCATCGTCGATGCAAACATCGCCGCCATGCTTGACCGCAGCCTCACGCCGGATTCATCCCGCTGGGTTTGCAACCCCTCGATTTATTCGAAGATTGTCGGCCTTGCGTCTTTTGACAGCGCGACCCAGCGACTCGCCGGCTTGCCCATCGTCACCACTGATTCATGCCCCGCGCCTGGCACGCCTGGCGACCTGATCCTGGCCGACCTGGATTTTTACATCGTCGCGTCGAAAACCCCGCAGCTAAACGGCTCGATGCATATCTGGTTCGACCAGGACGTGACCGCCTTCAGGCTGTCGTTCCGCATGGACGGTATGCCGATGCTGGGCGCGCCTGTCACACCGCCGAACGCGACCGCCAACAAGTCGCACATCATCACCGTTGCCGTGAGGGCGTGACCATGAGCAATCTACAGGAAGCGGTACAGCTTCTTTCTGAGGGCGGGGTAATCGACCGCCTCAAGGAAGATGCGCAGGCCGAGCGGGAAGCCCAGCGCGCGGAACTGTTGACGTTGTTGGCGCGGGTCGAATCCGCTGAAGCGGAGCGCGTCGCCGCGGTCGAAAAAGTGAAGCCTGACCTGCTGAAAAGGCACGCCGCGCTGAAAGCTGAACTGGCGGCCGTCGTCCGCGAACTGGCCGCGCTCGATACCCATACCAGTTTCACCATCGAAAAGACGAAGGGCAAGCTGCGCAAGCTGGCCGACCCCCGCATCGGGCAGGCCATCAACCAGCTACATGACTATGCCGCCAAGGCGCGCGCCGCATTTCGCTCCGGTTCGAGGCGCGTAAAAAAACTGTCGGGCGGTTACGAGCGCACCACTGAGAGCAATGCAATCGAAGTTGCTGATCTGGTGGCGGAAATCCACCGCGCTGTTGGCGAGCTTGAGGCCCTGCAGGAAGCCAGGCGGCCCGATAACCTGGCTGCCCTGCTGGCTGAAAAAATCGACCCGATCAAGCGGAGCGTGCGCAAGCTGCACGGCTTCGGCTGATTCACCGGAGCGTGGCGAGATGGAGCGCCTGCATAGTCACGCACCGGCCGGGGTGATTCCCGGTACCACACCCATGCGGCGCACGGGCGATGAAGTCGGCGCGGCAGCTTGGCCTTCATCCTGACGCGACCCGACGTGCCATCCTTTCGGCATTGCTGAGCGTCACTACCCCGCCCTTGTGGCGGGGTTTTCAATTGTCGCGCGCCGGGCTTTACCGAATCGCCAATTTTGGAACACGCGGAACCAATTGGAACCGGCCATGGTTCCAAATAAAAACCCCAGAAAGCCTTTATCCATGCGGGTTTCAGAGTTTGGAACACGTGGAACCCGTGGAACCCTCGAAAATCAGGGGTGGCTTAAAATGTCGGACTTTTTCGGGATTATTCCCGGCAATGCCAGTAGACCACGAGCAATTTTCAAACTTGGGCGGGTAGCAATTCCGTAGCAATGCCGAAAATGAAAAGGGGCTAGCTTTCGCTAACCCCTTGATTTTATGGTGCGCCGGAAGAGATTCGAACTCCTGACCCCTTGGTTCGTAGCCAAGTACTCTATCCAGCTGAGCTACCGGCGCTTTGAAGGTTGCGCATTATACGCAATTTCTGCATCAATGGCAGATGCAATGACTCATAACTTGTTTGGCGGAGACGGAGGGATTCGAACCCTAGATGCAGGTTTAAGCCCGCATGCTCCCTTAGCAGGGGAGTACCTTCAACCTCTCGGCCACGTCTCCGAACCGCCGCGAATTGTAGCGGAATGCGCGGCGGAAAGCCACCTTACGCGGTGGCCTTGTCGAGTTCGAAGGCCTGATGCAGGGCGCGCACTGCGAGTTCCATGTATTTGTCTTCGACCACCACCGAGATCTTGATTTCCGAAGTGGAGATCATCTGCAGGTTGATGTTTTCCTTAGACAGGGTTTCGAACATCTTGCGCGCGATGCCGACGTGCGAGCGCATGCCGACGCCGACGATCGACACCTTGGCGATCTTGTCGTCGCCGGTGACCGCGCGTGCGCCGATGTCGGTGGCGATGGGCTTGACAATGTCCATCGCCTTGGCGAAGTCGTTGCGGTGCACGGTGAAGGTGAAGTCGGTGGTGTTCGCGTGACTGACGTTCTGCACGATCATGTCGACGTCGATATTGGCGTCGGCGACCGGGCCGAGGATCTGGTAGGCGATGCCGGGATGATCGGGCGCACCGACCACGGTGATTTTGGCTTCGTCACGGTTGAACGCGATGCCGGAAATGATGGCCTGTTCCATGGAGTTGTTTTCCTCGAAGGTGATAAGCGTGCCGTCGCCTTCGTCCTGGAAGCTGGACAGCACGCGGAGTTTTACTTTGTATTTACCGGCGAATTCGACCGAGCGGATTTGCAGCACCTTGGAACCCAGACTCGCCATTTCGAGCATTTCCTCGAAGGTGATGGTCTTCAACCGGCGCGCCTCGGGAACGATGCGCGGGTCGGTGGTGTAGACGCCGTCGACGTCGGTGTAGATCTGGCACTCGTCCGCTTTCAATGCGGCCGCCAGCGCCACGCCGGTGGTGTCGGAACCGCCGCGTCCCAAGGTGGTGATGTTGCCCTGCTCGTCGACGCCCTGGAAACCGGCGACCACCAGCACATGGCCGGAATCCAGATCGGCGCGCATCCTGGCTTCGTCGATCGACAGAATGCGCGCCTTGGTGAAGGCGTTGTCGGTGAGGATGCGTACCTGCGCGCCGGTGTAGCTTTTCGCCTTCAGGCCCAGGTCTTTCAACGCCATCGCCAGCAGCGCAATGGTGACCTGCTCGCCGGTCGACACCATCATGTCCAGCTCGCGCGGGTCGGGGCTGGCCTGAATCTGTTTGGCCAGCGAGATCAGCCGGTTGGTCTCGCCGGACATGGCGGAGAGCACGACCACCACCTGATGCCCGAGCATTTTGAACTTGGCGACGCGTTCCGCCACCGCGCGGATGCGTTCCACGTTGGCGACCGAGGTGCCGCCGTATTTTTGTACGATGAGGGCCATGAGATGTAATAAATGAGTTAAGCGCGGAATTTTAATGGATTAGCGCGTGAACAGCGCAATCGACTCCACATGGGCGGTGTGCGGGAACATGTTGGCGACCCCGGCCGCTTCGAGCCGGTAGCCCTTGATGTGTACCAGTATCTCGGCGTCGCGCGCCAACGTGGCGGGGTCGCACGAGACATAGACGATGCGCTGCGGCGCATCGGACTCTGGCAGGGATTTCACAAGCTCGATGGCGCCGCTGCGCGGGGGGTCGATCAGCAGCTTGTCGAACCGGCCGAGGGCGGCGAATTTCTCCGGCGTCATCTCGAACAGGTCGTCGACCGCGAAGCGGGCGTTGGCCAGATCATTGTGCAGCGCGTTTTCGCGTGCGCGGGCGACCAGTTCGGTGCTGCCCTCGATGCCCAGCACCTCGGCGCCGCTTCTGGCGATGGGGAGGGTGAAGTTGCCCAGGCCGCAGAACAGATCGGCGATGTGTTCGCCAGGTTGCGGGTTCAGCAGGCGCAACGCGCGGCTGACCAGCGCGCGGTTCATGGCGGTGTTGACCTGGGTGAAGTCGGTGGGCTTGAACGGCATCACCAGGCCGAATTCGGGCAGGCTGTAGCTGAGTTCGGGGGCAATGTCGGGCCAGAAAGGGCGGACGGTGTCGGGGCCTTTGGATTGTTCCCAGATTTGTACATGATGACGATCGGCAAACGCCCGCACCGTGGCGGCATCGCCGTCGGCCCACGGTTCGAGCAGGCGGAACACCAGCACGGTGACGTGCTCGCCGACGGCAACCTCGATCTGCGGGATGCGGTCGGCGTTTGACAGTTCGTTAATCAGGTCGCGTAACGGCTGGATCAGTGCCGAGACATCGGGGGTGAGGATTTCGCAGCTCGCCATGTCGGTGATGAAGCTGGAACGTTTTTCGCGGAAGCCCACCAGCCCGCCGCCTTTCTTGTCGACCCACCGCGCGGACAGCCGTGCGCGAGTGCGGTAACCCCAGCTCGGGCCGTGCAGGGCGGGCAGCATTACATCGGGTTTGACCTTGCCGATTCGGGCGAGGTTGTCTTCCAGCACGCGCTGCTTGGCGGCAACCTGGGCGCTGGCTTCCAGATGCTGCATCGAGCAGCCGCCGCAGCGGCCGAAGTATTTACAGCGTGGTTCGGTACGCTGCGCGCTGGCTTTGAGAATGGCGATGGCGTTGGCCGAGTTGTATTTGGCGTGTTCGCGGTAAACGGCGATTTCTGCGCGCTCGCCCGCCAGCGCGCCGTCGACGAAGGTGACTTTGCCGTCGATGCGCGCGACGCCGTGGCCCTCGTGGTCGAGGGAAAGAATGTCGACGATGGGATTCATGGTTTTAAAGCGTTGACCGCAGAGGCACAGAGACACAGAGTAAACACAGGTGATTGGGCACTTCACTTGCCAAATCGCCTATTTTATAAGGCCGTTATCTTTGTGCCTTTGTGGTGAAAAAAGGTTACCCCCAGGCCGCCAGGAATTTCTGCCAGTGCGGGGCGGCGTGGACTTGCACGGTGCTGCGCGCAAGTTCGATTTCGGCGGCGTAAACAGATTCAGAGAGTGTGCCGCGCATTTTCTGGAAGCGCAGATACAGCAGCCAGGTGTTCATCACGTCGGTCTCGCAATAGTTGCGGATGGCGTCGATTTCGCCCTGCTGAAAGGCGTCCAGTACTTTCGAGCCGTCCATCCCCAGCTTGCCTGGAAAGCCGCACAGCTTGGCCATCTGGTCGAGCGGTGCGTTGGCGCGCGGCTGGTACATCGCCAGCACGTCCATCAGATCCAGGTGCCGGGTGTGGTAGCGACCCAGATAGTTATTCCACTTGAAATCCTTGTCGTCGTCGCCCCAGTCCCAGTAGCGCGCCGCCGCCACACCGTGAATCAGCGCGCGGTAATGCAGCACCGGCAGGTCGAAGCCGCCGCCGTTCCACGAGACGAGTTGCGGGGTATAGCGCTCGATGCCGTCATAGAAACGCTGAATCAGCTCGGCTTCGCTGCTGTCTGGCTCGCCCAGCGACCACACCTTGAGCTGGTCGCCGCTTCGGAGCACGCAGGAAATGGCGACGATGCGGTGCAGGTGATGCGGCATGAAATCGCTGCCGGTTTTCTGGCGTCGGGCGATCAGCGCCATTTCTGCGAGTTCGGCCTGCGGCAGCGCCGCCGCGTCTATGCCGTTGACTGCGGCGAATCCGGTGAGGTCGGGAATCGTTTCAATATCGAAAACCAGGGTGGGATGCATGGGGCGGGTGTGCGAGAAAAACCGCCATTTTACGCTGTCAGTGCAGGGCTGCGTCGAGCGCCGAGGCTGCAATCAGGGCATCCAGATAGGCCACGGAAATCTGGTGCAGTGGAATCTCCAGTTGCTGCGCGTACGCGGCCAAGGTTTCGACATCGTTGTTTTCACAGGCATACGTCAGTTGCAGCATCGCCCCTTCGGGCGAGGGGTACGCGCTCAGTGCGCGTGCGCTGGTCGCCGACAATCCCAGCTTGCGGATGAGCGTTTCAACCGGTAGCGACAGCGCATGCGGGGCAATCGACAGCAGGCCGATTTCGAATGCGGCAGCCGCGCTCTCGGCGGGTGCACCCAGACGGGTGATTTTGCCCATGAACAGCGCCCGCGTGAGGGCGGTTACGGCGTAGTGGCGCGTCGCCTCGGTAGGCTGCTTGCCAGCCAGCGCCAGCAGTGCCGCCACCCGGCGGGCACGTTGTGGTCCCAGCATGACCAGCGCATGGGCAGCCGATTCGGCGGGCCGGCTCAAGCCGCCGACCTGGGAGTTGGCGATGGCGAGCAGACGCGGCGTCATCTCCGGATTCAGCCGGAAGAACTGCACCAGGGTTTCAACCGACTGGCGCAGGGCGATGGCCAGCAAATCCAGTTGTATCGCGTGTTCGTGGGTGTTTTCTGTGGGCTGGGTGTCGCCGGAAAAGAAGCTTCCCTTGAACCAGGCGTTCTCAGGCCAGCGCGCCTGGGTGTGGGCGTGTCGCACGCCTTCCACGACCAGGCACGCAGCGACTGCGGGCGGCGTGTCGTCGGCGTGGCAGGCCAAATAGCGCCAGGCGGAAGCGCTGTCCTGCACGATTGCGTTGTTGTGGTTGAGCGTGGGGCAGTAAGTCAGTCCGGTATCCTGCAGGGCCAGGGCGCGTACCAGATGCTGTTCATTGTCGATGGCCACGCACCAGATCATCTGGCGATGATTGAGTTGCTGGGGGATGTCGCTGAACAGCACCCCCGTACTGATCCGCACCAGCAAAGGCAGTTCGTTGGTCAGGCCGCCCTGCGTCAATGAATAGAGGCCGGTCAGCAACATGTCTTCTTCCATTTGCCGAAGTTCGGGCGGTGCATCGGCGGGAGTGGTGCGGCCGCGCAGTACCAGCTGATGCGCAACCAGATTGGAGGCGGCGTCGAACAACGGATCAAACGACAAGAAGCGCGCGCGCAGGGCTTCCTCGCGGATTGGGTCGCTGTTGTCGATGCCCAGCATTTGCGTCACCACCACGGGCTGTTCGGATTCGCGGGTGTTGATGCCACCGCCGACTATGCGTGATGGATGGGGATCGTCTGGGGTCATGTCATTCACTGCGGGGTTTGTTCGACTATTCTAGCGCTGCGAACCATTTTTCGTGCGGTTCGGTCATCATGCAGGTTTGCCGCAAGATGCGCAGGAGACCCAGCATGACGAAGAAAAAACTGCTGAATATGATGATCGCCGGGCTGATGGCCGCATCCCACGCCAGCTTGGCCGCGCCGCGCGATGAAACCGTCAGCACCGCATCCGATCAGCATGGTATGGCGGTCACCATTTACAACGACAATCTTGCCTTGGTGAAGGAGGCGCGGCGGGTCAGGCTTGCGCGCGACTTCAACCAACTGGCATGGCGCGAGGTGTCGGCGCAGATGCGACCGGAAACCGCGCAGTTGCGCAATGTGTCGAACCCCGTCGGGTTTCGCCTGCAGGAGCAGAACTTCGATTTCGATCTGCTGACGCCGCAAAAGCTGCTCGAGAAATATGTCGGGCGCGAGGTCAGCGTCATTCGCACCCATCCCACCACCGGCGCGGAAACCCGCGAAGCCGCCACCGTCCTGGCGACCCATGGCGGCGTGGTGCTCCAATTTGCCGATCGCACCGAAACCGGGGTGCCGGGGCGGCTGGCGTTTCCGGGCGTGCCCGACACGCTGCGCGACAGGCCCACGCTGGTCATCTCGCTGGCCAATCCGGTGGCGGGTACACAGGATCTGGAACTGTCCTATCTGACCGGCGGGCTGTCGTGGCGTGCCGATTATGTGGCCGAACTGAATGCTCGTGACGACCAGCTGGATCTGAACGGCTGGGTGACGCTGACCAACCAGAGCGGCGCGGCCTATCCGAATGCCAGGCTGCAATTGGTGGCGGGCGATCTCAACCGGGTGCGCGACGCCCAGCCGGAGCCGCGCGCGACCATGGCGATGGCAGCCAAGGTGGCCGACGCCGCCGAAATGCAGCAAGAGTCGCTGTTCGAGTATCACCTCTACACGCTGCAACGCCCCACCACACTGGCCGAAAACCAGACCAAGCAGGTGGCGCTGATGTCGGCGACGCGGGTGCCGGTCAAGAAGGAATTCCTGCTCGAAGGGGCGAATTACTACTACTCCGGGCAGTACGGCGAACTGGGGCAGAAAATGAAAGTCGGCGTGTTCGTCGAATTCACCAACGAGGGCGAAGGCCTCGGCATTCCCTTGCCCCGCGGCGTGATCCGCCTGTACAAGAAGGACAGCCAGGGCAATGCGCAGTTTGTCGGCGAGGATCGCATCGACCACACGCCGAAGAACGAAACCGTGCGCCTGAAGCTGGGCGACGCGTTCGACCTGACGGCCGACAAGAAGCAGACCGCCTTCCAGAAACTGGAAGGCACCAGCCGCTACAACTACGTGTTCGAGTCGGCGTATGAGATCGTGCTGAAAAACGCCAAACCGGAGGCGGTGACCGTCAAGGTGCGCGAGCCGATGCCGGGCGACTGGACGATGGTGAACGAATCCCAGCCCCACACCAAGGCGGCGTCCGGCACCGCCGAATGGCGGGTGTTGGTGCCCGCCGAGGGCAAGGTAACGCTCAGCTACCGTGTGCGCGTCAGGTACTGAGCCCGCGCCGCCGGCGGATGTCGGAAATCAGGTCGAGGGTGGGCCGTCGTGCTCGCCGATCACGCGCACCAAACTCAGCGCGGCTCGGATCGGCGACGCCAGTTGCTTGCCGGTTCGATCCCCCTGTGGTCGAAGCTGTTGATCTACCAGATCATGGCCCTGCACGAGCACCTTGAATGCTGCGCGCATGTCGAAGTTGCGCATGGCCTTGAAGCGCTGTTCCAGGGTCTTTCAGGCGGGCAGATGTTTAAGCGGGTTTATGAACAGCCGACGTAGGAGTCAGACTTCGAAGGTATCATAAGCATGCTGTGCAGGTGCCAATCGGGCGCAGGCACAACGTTTTCTTCGACGGTTCAGGATGAGACAGCATGGTCACCGTGACACAGAACAAACTCGTATACATTACCTATTCCATTCTTGACTCGCGCGGCATGGTCGTCGAGCAGTACGATATTCCGGTGGGTTATGTGCAGGGCGCAAACAGCGGCATTTTGCCGGCGATCGAGTCGGCGGTGGCGGGTCGCAAGGTGGGCGACCGGGTTGAGATCACGCTGGCGCCCGAAGAAGGCTACGGGCTGCGCGACGAGAGTCTGGTGTTTGTGGACGACATCGAGAACGTGCCGCCGCAATTCCGGCGCGTTGGGGCTGAAATCACGTTCGAGAACGAGGCGGGCGAAACCAAGGTTTTTTACGTCACCTCGATCGAGGACAGCAAGCTCACGCTGGACGGCAACCCCTCGCTGGCCGGGCAGAGCGTGACCTGCCTGGTGAATGTGATGGACATTCGCGATGCCACGCCGGAGGAAATCCGCAACGGGCGGCCGCTCGAAGTCAAAACCGGAACGGTCCACTGACGTAAAAAGGCCGGGAGCGCTCCCGGCCTTTTTCTTTTGTGGCGTAACCTGCTTACTTGGCAGGGCAGGCCTTGTCGCCAGGGATCTTGCCCGGCAGACGCAGGAAGGCCCCGAACGGACCCATCACGCTCATGGCTTCCATTTTCGGGCCGGTGAACTTGAGACGGCCGAACATCATGGCCTTCATCGGGCCGTACTCGCCCGCACCCATTTCGTTCCAGCGCTCGGTGGTGGCGTGCATGGTGTAGTCGACCGCGTGATCCATCCTGGTGTTCTGCACGGCGCCGCCGTAGACGCACATGGCCTTGCTATCCTTGGCCATGATCTTCAGCTCGGTCTGGGTTTCTTCGCCGCAGTCGGTGCGATACAGGTGAATGATCTTGTAGCCGCGATCCTTGTCGTTCTTGATCCACTTTTCACCCAGGCCGTCGGTCAGAGTGGCGTCCTTGTTCCAAGCGTCGCAAGCCTGCGCAGTCCACTCGGTGGACATCATGGCGGGAGCGGCGTGTGCGGTGGTTGCGAGAACTGCCAGGGCAGCCAGCGCGATTGACGTGTATTTCATGGACACCTCCTCCTTATTGAATATTGGGTTACAGCTTGGCTGTAAACGAAGAATACATTCTCCGTGGCTGCACGGTAATCATGCCGCACAGGCTTGTCAATGCGGCAGCCGTTTTTTTACGAAACCATACAGACAGGCGCCATGCAGGGCATCCACCCAGGCGGACGACGCGCCGATCGAACCCATGCCGACCAAGCGAGAAAGTTGGGCCGTGACGCAAGGCGATGACGCCCCGGCCGAGGCCAAAAACAAGGCCGCCGAGTTTAGTATTAACGTTTTACGCCTTGCGTCGTTATGGCGCGCATTGGCAAGGCTGCCTGTTTATTGATGGGCCGGGGAGAGGCTCTGTTCAACCAGTTGAATGCGTCGGGCGAGCCGAGCCTGTTCAGCGGCATTGCCCTGGGCGGCTGCCTGTTTTTGCTGCAGTTTCAGGTAGGTCAGCAGGGGCTGCCGCCAGCCTTGCGACGAGGCAGTTTCCGTGGCCAATGCCAGCGCGGCGGCATCAGCTTCCTGACGCATCACCAGCAGACTGGCGTCGAGCAGGCGCGCCAGCGGGTCAGCGATCCGGCTCAGCGCTTCATGCCGCGCGCCGGCCGGCGCGCGCACCAGATCGTGGTGCTGAGTGGGTAGTTGGGCGACATTAAGGCCATCCCAGCGCAGGGTGACGAACTGGTAGTAGGCCTGATCCGCAGCATCCGGTTCGATACTGGCCAGCTCGGCGTACTCGGCGCAGGCGTCGTCGATCAGCATAGCGCGACGGGTGGCGCAGCGCACCAGCCACAGGCGCGCGGTCTCGGCGACGCGGCCAGCGCCGCCGGTGGCGGCAACGGCCTGCTGGAAATAGCGCTCGGCCAGCGTGTTTTCGCCCAGCAAGGCATGTTTCTGATAACGCTCGATCAGGTCAGCCGCATCGGTCTTCCAGTCGGGCGGCGGCGGGCCACCGCTGCCGCAGGCGGTGAGCATGACCAGGCTGGCGAGCGCGAGCAGGGATTTCATGGCAGCTTCACCTCGGGGTCGCGCGCGAACGGCCATTTCTTGTTGATCTCGTTCACCAGCGCGCTGGCCTTGCGTACCGCATCGTCGATTTCGGCGCGCAGCTTGGCGATGTCCTGCGTTCCTTCCTTGACGTCGGCGGAAATCTCCACCGCGTTGGTCATCAGGGCATCGGCTTTTTTCAGGCTGGACTGCGCATCGTTCAGCATCAGCCGCACCTGGGCCAGCGACTCCCGGGTCTGCTCGGCCACACCGTCCTGCGCAAACAGCCATTGATCGGTCTTGGCAGCCATGCCGTCCATCTTCAGCGCCAGACCGTCAAGATTGGTGATGAGCGCGCGGGTCTTGTCGAGCGAGTCGGTCACCGCGCGGGCTTTTTCCGGGCTGCCGAGTAGGCTTTCCAGCATCCCGTATTCGCCGGTCATGCGTCCGGTCACGGTCTGTACGTTGGCGAGCGTGGCGTTGATTTCGCCGTCCTTGCGGGTGAGGTGCTCGACGTTGTCGAGAATCGCCTTGACCCGTTCGACCAGCAGCGGAATTTCCTTGCTGATGTCGGAGGTGAGCAGCAGCATGGTGGAATTGTCTGGCAGCGCGGGGGCATAGAGGTCGGGGGAGTCGACGCGGATCCTGGCGCCGCCGACGATGGGCTTGTCGAGGGTGAAGGTGCTGTTTTCCTTCAGCCATTTGGCATTGCGGCCGAGAAACTCGGTGTGGATGATGATGCCGCCCTCTTCATTCATGCCCAGCGTGGTGACGCGGCCGATTTCGATGCCGGAAAACACCACCGGCACGCCAGGCGCGACGCCGTCGGCGCTTGCTGCGGCGAGCTGCAGGTGGAAGGTATCCTCGAAAAAACCGCGCGCATGCAGCAGATAGACCAGGAAGACGCCAGCCAGCAGCAGTGAGGCGGCAGTAAACAGTCCGACCTTGAAATGCAGTTTGTTCATTCTTGATAAAGTGCCTGGTTCCAGCTGAAGTCGAAAATTTCCCAGGTGCCAGTCATTTCTGCCTGTGCCGCCAGTTGCCGGATGAAGGCAGGATAGGGCACATCGTAAAGCATGGCGCCGGGGCGGTCGATCACCAGGCGGGGGCGCTTGAGGATGATCGCGCGTGCCAGCTTGGTCACGAAACGCTGCGCCGGCGTCATGTCGGGGTCGCGCAGCAGGGCGATGTCGGCATGCCCGAGTTGATCCAGCATCGCCTGCGCCTGTTGGGTCGATTCGACGGCGCCGTAATGGCGCTGATACAGCGGTATCAGCGCAATGTTGTCGAGTGCCGACAGGTTTGCCCGCAGCGGCAGATCGAGCGCAACGCGTGCCACGTCGTCGGGCAGGTCAGCGACCGCAGCCATCAGCGCAGCGCGGTCGTCGAAAGGGGTCAGATGTATTTGAGCGCTAATGACACCACCTCGATCGCCACAATGGCAAAGAACACCCGCATCATGCCGCGCAGCACCGAAACCGGGACCATGAAGAGCTTTTTCGGTGTTTCGAGCCCGGCGGTGACCGGGATCAGGGTGACTGCCAGCCCGAACAGGGCGCATTTGACGATGAGCCCGACCATGATCTTGAAATCGAAAATTTTTGCGATGGTTTGGGTATACGGCCCGAAGCCCGCCGTGCTCATGCCGTAGATGGTGAGGTAGCCCATCAACAGGGCGAGCAGCCCCGCCAGGCCGGCCAGGGTGACGACCGAGACCACTCCGCCAATCAGCCGCGGCAGAAACTCGAACTGCATCGGCGGAACCTTGCAGTGCGCCAGCGCATCCAATTCGTTGTTGACCTGCATCAGGGCGACTTCGGTGTTGATCGCGCTGCCGGAACGCAGCGCGATGAAGAGCGCAGTCAGGAAAGGCAGCAGTTCGAGCACCAGCACGCGAATGGTCATTTCGCTGGCGAATTCGGTGAGGCCGAAGTCGCGTGCGGTGGACAGAATGATGGTGATGATGAGCCACGAAATAACCAGTGTGTAGCCAAGGAAAACATGCAGAATCTGCACGGCGGTAAAGTAAACCTGCTTGACTACCACGTCAAAGGTGGCGCGGTTCCAGGTGGTGCGATCCAGCAGCAGCAAGCCGGCCTTGGCCAGAAAGGTAAACATGCCGTAACCGACGGTGAACCAGCCGACGACCTTGGCGCCGAGCGATTCGATGGAAGTTGCAAGAAAATTCATCGTGGCATCTTAACGCCATCAAAGGCGCTTGTACCATCGATGGCGCTTGCACCGTCGGGTGACAGGCCATACAGTTTTGCAGTCAGATGGAGAAGACATACGATGAAAACATTCTTGATTCCGGCAGCCGCGCTGATGCTGTGCGTTACCGCAGCGTCTGCCTGGGCTGCGCCCGGCACGGTTTTGCGTAATGACAAGCTCTACAGCCAGCCCAGTGCAAGCTCCCGCGTGACGGGAAGTGTGGCCAAAGGTGCCAGCGTCAACATTCTCGCCAAGCAGGGTGGCTGGCTGCGCGTGACCTCAGACAAAACCACTGGCTGGATCCGGCTGCTGTCGGTGCGTGCGGGTGCGGGCGGACTGGGCGGGGCGGGGCTGGGCGATGTGGTGGGCGATGTGGTGGGCGCTGCCACCACCAAGTCCGATCCCAGTCGCGTCGTCACGGTGGCCGGCCTGCGTGGGCTTAATGACGAAGACCTAAAGCAGGCCAAATTCAATGCTGACGAACTGGAACGGCTGGAAGCCTTGAGTGTGACAGCAACGCAGGCCAGAAATTATGCCGGCCAGTCGGGTCTGGCCGCGGTCAATGTGCCGGGCTTGCCCGAGCCCAAGCCTGCTCAGGCTTCATCGCCATGGGAGAACAACTGATGAAAATCAAACTAATTGTATTGGCGATTTCGCTGGTTGCTTCCAGCGGCGTTGCAGCCGGATTCGACTTCGGAAAGTTGCTCGAAGAGCGCATCAACAAGGAACTGAACAAGGATAAACCGACGCAGCCGGCGCCCGCGCAGCAGCCCGCGCAGACCCCCGGCCAGGCGCCTGCAGCGGCACAAAGCGCCGCTGCCCCCCCGCCTTCGGCCAAACAGAAAATTGATGCCCGGCAACTCGGCTTTGCGCTGTTCGGCGATTACTCGCTTGAAGAGGAGACGCGCATCGGCAGGCAGATTTCCGGCAACCTGCTGGGCGCGGTGCCGCTGGTGCGCGACGACAAGCTGCAACGCTATGTCAACCTGGTCGGCAACTGGCTGGCGCTGCAGAGCGGACGCAAGGATGTCACCTGGCGTTTCGGCGTGCTCGACACCGAGGACATCAACGCCTTTGCCGCGCCGGGGGGCTACATCTTCGTGACCAAGGGCCTGTATCGGCGACTCAACAATGAGGCCGAACTGGCCGGCGTGCTGGCGCACGAAATCGCCCACGTCACCAAGAAGCATCATCTCAAGGTACTCAAGCAATCCAGCCTGATTGGCGCGCTGGGGCAGGCCGCCAGCAGCAAAGCGAAGGATAGCGACCAGGTGGTGCAGAACCTGATCGGCAACGGCGCCGAAATCATGGCGCGCGGGCTCGACAAGAACGCCGAATTCGAGGCCGATCGCGTCGGCGTCGTGTTTGCCGCACGTTCCGGTTACACCCCGTGGGGTTTGCCTGATGTGTTGCAGGACCTGGCCGGGTTGCCTGCCAAAGACAGCCGCACCGGCCTGCTCTACAAAACCCACCCGCACCCGGCTGATCGGCTGGCGGCACTGGGCGAGGCCGTGGGCGGGCGTCTCGATGCCGTTCGCGGCAAGGAACTGGCCGACCGTTTCTACCGCATTCGGTGAGTCGCGCCTTTTCTAGGCTGGCGCAGGCGGGGCTGTCTGCGCTGTTTGTCCTGCTGATCGCGGCGCATGTTTCGGGACTGATCCATATCGCCCCCATGCAGCGCGCCGAGGCCTGGCTGTATGACGCCTGGCTGAAGCGCACTGCGCCGGCCGGGATGGATGACCGCGTGGCCATCCTCGACATCGACGAGGCCAGCTTGAAAAGCGTCGGCCGCTGGCCGTGGAGCCGCGACACCATGACTACGCTGGTCGAGCAGTTGTTCGACCGCTATGGCGTGGCGGCGGTCGGCTTCGATGTGGTGTTTGCCGAACCGGACACGAGTTCGGGCCTCGATACCCTCAAACAGCTGGAACAACGCGATCTGGCGGGCAGCCGTGATTTCAGGGCGGCACTCGAACAGCTTGCGCCGCGCCTCGATTACGACGCCCGCTTTGCGCGGGTGCTCGCCGAACGTCCGCTGTCGTTGGGCTACTACTTCATTCCAGAAGGCTACGGCGACGCCAAAACCGGCATGTTGCCGTCGCCGTCCCTGCCTGCCGCTGCGTTTGGTACGCTGCAGCCCGGTATGCCGCCGCCCACGGGCTATGGCGCGAATCTGGCCGCCTTCCAGCAGGCGGCGCAGGGCGCAGGATTTTTCAACATGCGGGCCGACGAGGATGGCACGGCGCGCCAGATGAATCTGGTCAGCCCGTATGGCGCAGGCTACTATTTGGCGCTGTCGGCTTCCACGCTGCGGGTGGCGTTCGGGGGCGATCCGGCCATTGCCGGCGTCGATCAACAGGCCTTGCTAGGGCGGCAGTATGTTTCACCGTGGGTGGAAGTGGGTGGCATTCGCGTCCCGCTCAGCGCGGACGGCACCGTACATGTACCGTACCGTGCCGGTTCGCCGTTTCCCTACATTTCAGCGGCGCAGGTGCTGATCGGCAAGGCGCCGCTGGAACAGCTGGAAAACCGCATCGTGCTGCTGGGATCGACCGCGCCGGGACTGGCCGATCTGCGCGTGACGCCGTTTTCCAACGCCTTATCGGGGGTCGAAATTCATGCCCACCTGATCGCCGGCATGCTCGACGGCACCACCCGCGCCACGCCGCCGTGGGCGAACGACGCGCGGCTGATTGCCGTACTGTTGCTGGGCGCGTTGCTAACGGCGGTGCTGCTGCGTTTCGGGCCGACCATCGGCCTGGCGACCACCGCCGTCCTGCTGGCGTTGCTGCTGGCAGCCTACGGCGCGGCATGGTCGCGCTTTTGGGTGGTGCCGATGGCGGCGCCGATGCTGACGCTGTTCGGTCTGTATGCGCTCAACACTGCCTACGGCTTTTTTGCCGCAACGCGCAGCAAGCGCCAGATCACCAAGCTGTTCGGCCAGTATGTGCCGCCCGAGCTGGCCGCCGAGATGAGCAAGGATCCGGCGCACTACACGATGGAAGGGCAGTCGCGCGACATGACGGTGCTGTTTTCCGACATCCGCGGCTTCACCAATTTTTCCGAGAAGCTGCCGCCAACCGAACTCGCCGAAGTGCTGAACGCGTATCTTTCGACCATGACACGAATCGTGCAGCAGCATCGCGGCACCATCGACAAGTACATCGGCGACGCCATCATGGCGTTCTGGAACGCGCCGGTGGACTTGAGCGACCACGCCGCCCGCGCGGTGCAGACCGCGCTCGACATGCAGGCAGCCCTGGTGCAATTGAACCAGGAATTCGCCGCGCGCGGCTGGCCCGAAGTGAAGATCGGCGTCGGCGTCAACACCGGGCGCATGAGCGTCGGCAACATGGGTTCGGAATTCCGCATGTCCTACACGGTGATGGGCGACGCGGTGAACCTCGGCTCGCGTCTCGAAGGCATCACCAAACAGTACGGCGTCGGCATCCTGGTCACGCAACCCACGGTCGAGGCCGATCCGCTGCACGCCTTCATGAAAGTCGACGAAGTGCGCGTCAAGGGCAAGGAAACGCCGGTAGCGATTTATGAACCGCTGGGGCCCAAGACCGGTCTGGCCGAATCGCTGCGCCAGGATGCGGCCGAGTTCGAAGCCGCGTTCGCGCGCTATCAGGCGCAGGACTGGGACGCTGCCGAAGCTGGCCTGCGCGCCCTCAACGCCCGCGCGCCGCGCACGCTGTACGATATCTACCTCGAGCGCATCGCGCATTTCCGCGCAGAGCCGCCCCCGGCTGACTGGGACGGCGTATTCGTCTACACCACCAAATAGCCACTAAAAAAACAGCGATGAAACTCACCATTCTCGGCTGCAGCGGCGGTATTGGCAGTGGGCGCCACACGACCTGTCTCAAGGTCGACGACGACGTGCTGATCGACGCCGGCAGCGGCATCACCACGCTCGACTTCGAACAACTGCTGGCAATCGATCACGTGTTCATCACCCATGCCCATCTCGATCACGTGTTGGGGTTGCCGCTGCTGCTCGACAGCGTGGGCGACCTGCGCGCCACCCCGGTGACGGTGCACGCGCTGCCCGAGGTGCTGGAGGTGTTGTCCACCCACCTGTTCAACTGGCATCTATGGCCGGATTTTCGCGAGATCCCGAATGCGGAGGCGCCGTGGGTGCGGTTTGCGCCTTTGCCGTTCGGGGCGGCGTTCGCGCTGAAGGAGCGCACGTTCACGCCGCTGCCGGTGAATCATGTGGTGCCGGCGTGCGGCATCCATCTGGCCTCGGCGGGTGGGAGCCTGGCGTTCAGCGGCGACACCACGCGCAGCCCGGCTTTTGTCGCTGCGCTCAACGCCATTCCCGACCTGCGTCATCTCATCATCGAGACCTCGTTCGAGAATGCGCTCATCGACATTGCGCAGGCGTCCAAGCATCACTGGCCGGATTCGCTGGCGGCTGAACTAGAAACGCTCAACGTGCGCCCGGAAGTCTGGATTACCCACCTGAAGCCGGGCAACGAGGCGGCGATCATGGATGAATTGCGTGCCGCCGCTCCCGGCTGGGGATTGGCGGCCTTGCAGCAGGGGCAGGTGTTCGAGCTTTAGGGCGTTAGCACGCTCTAAAGCTCGCCGTTGGCGCCGGCACGCATCATGCTCTCCATTTTTTCACGGATTTCAACCACGCCCTTGCGCAGTTCCGGCGTCATGCCAATCTGCTCGCCGGCCAGGTCGAGCCAGGTGACGTCCCAGTCCAGCATCAGCACCCAGATGTTCTTGTCTGCGTCTTCCATCACCGCGATGCGGCACGGCAGGAACACCACCATTTCCGGAATGATTTTCAGCAGCTCGCGGCCGATCGCGATGTCGCAGAAGCTGAACACCTCGACGCGCGGGGTGCCGGTGTCGCCGAGCACCGCCTGGAAATCCTTCCACATCAGGTTGCTGCCGACGAATTTCATGTTGACCTGATTGGCGCGCAGCATCATTGATTCGACCACTTCGTCGAACGACACGCCAGGCTTGGCCTTGAGCTTGACGGCGAAATAGTTCATCGCCTCGCGCGCGTCCATCTGCATCATGCTGGCCATCATCGGCATCGCCATTTGCAGCCAGCGTTTCTTTTCTTCAGGTTGCAGAACGCGGTTCATCTGGTAGTCGCGGTAGGGCGGCGGCAGCCCCTGCTGGATCAGCACCGGACCATAGGGCGTGGGCGTGACCCCGATCCAGCTTTGGGGCAGGGTTTGCGCGGGTGGCGGGGTGGGGGATTCGGCGGCGAATGCCGGCAGGCTGCAAAACCAGGCGAGAGCGAACGAAAGGATGCGCATCATGGCGTGTCTCCTGGACGATGATAACTTTATCCTACGCGTCGCGTTGCGTGCGTCAATGCGGCGTCAGGCATATGCGCGAAAGAGGTCTTCCAGCGCTGCCAGCTCGGCTGCCGCGGTGGCAAAATCGCCGCTTTGCACGCTGGCCTCGATGCGTGCGGCACCTTCCTGGATGGCGGTGGCCATCACGCTGGCTGCGGCGCCTTTCAGGGCGTGGGCCTCCTTGCGGCATGACTCTGCCTGGCCTTGTTCGATCCCGTGTTTCAGTGCGTCCAGACTGGCTTCGGTGGTGGTGAGGAATAGGGCTTCCAGATCCCGCACCAGCCCCGGATTGCCGGGATAACGCACGTGCAGGGCGGACAGGTCGAGCAGGGGGGCGCGGGCGGCGGCAGTCCCGGCCGGCGGCAGCCATTGCATCAGCAAGGCTGCCAGCGCATCCTCGGTGTAGGGTTTGCTCATGTAATCGTTTGCCCCGGCCGCGAGACAGGCTTCACGGAAGCCGGCGTTGGCATTGGCGGTCAGTGCGATGATGGGAATGTGGCGGATATCCGTCGGCAACTGGCGGATCTGCCGGGTGGCTTCCAGACCGTCCATTTCCGGCATTTGCCAGTCCATCAGCACCAGATCGAATACCTCCGTTGCCAGCATGTCCAGTGCCTGTGTTCCGCTGGCTGCCACCGCGTGCTGCAGGCCCATTTCGCGCAACTGGTGTGCCAGCACTTTCTGGTTCACCGGGTGGTCTTCCACCACCAGGATGCGCCCCTGTAGCTGAATAACGGGCTGTGTCGGCAGCTCGGCCAGTGGCAGGGTGGTGGGGGATAGCAGGAGCAACAGGGTGAAGCAGCTCCCCTTGCCCGGCGCGCTCTCGACCGTGAGCCGACCGTCCATCAATTCGGCCAGCTGGCTGCTGACCGCAAGCCCCAGGCCGGTGCCGCCATAGCGGCGCGTGGTCGACGAATCCGCCTGCGAAAACGCCTGGAACAGGCGTGCCTGCGTTTCGGTGCTCATGCCGATGCCATTGTCCCGAACGCTGAATTGACAGCCAATTCCGTCTTTTAATGTTTCAAAGCTCGCGCGCAGTTCGACTTCGCCCTGATGGGTGAACTTGATGGCGTTGTCGACCAGATTGAGCAGAATCTGGCGGATGCGGGTGGGATCGCCCAGCAGGGTAGCGGGCGGGTTGTCGGGCAGCGACAACGTCAGCTGCAGATTTTTTTCCAGAGCGCGCGCCTGGAACAGTGCGACCACGCCCTGTAGCAGCGCGACCGGCGAGAAGGCGGCCTGCTCGATGGCCAGTTTGCCCGCCTCGATTTTGGAGAAGTCGAGGATGTCGTTGATGATGGTGAGCAGGCTTTCCGCCGAGCTTTTCAGGGTGCAGACATATTCGCGCTGGCGGCCGTCGAGCGGTGTTTTCAGCAGCAGCCCGCTCATGCCCAGAATGCCGTGCATGGGGGTGCGGATTTCATGGCTGATGTTGGCGATGAACTGCGATTTGGCGTGCGCCATTTGCAGGGCGGCTAAGCGTGCAGCCTCCTTGGCGGCTTCGGCGGCACGGCGTTCGGACACATCGCGCATGATCGCCTGAATCACCGGCTTGCCTTCCAGTTGCATCGCGTGCAGGGCGATTTCAGCCGAGAAAATCGAGCCATCCTGGCGCCGCCCCTGCCAGTCCATCACCGCATGCCCCTGGCTTTTGGCTTGGTCTATGGCGCGCTTGGCGTGGTCATAGGCAGTCACGCCATTCGCTTGAACCGCCGTGCCGAGTTGCGAAATGGGGACTTGGAGGAAGGTGGCGACCGAGTCCATGCCGAACAGCGACAGCGTAGCCGGGTTGCAATCGGTAAAGCCTTTGTCGTCGAGGACGACGACGGCGTCGGAATTGGTTTCGAACAGGGTCTGGTATTTCTGCTTTTCTGTTTCCAGTTGGCGTGTCTGTGTCAGCATGCGGCGGCTCACCAGCACTGCAACCAGCGCGGCCAGCAGGGTGGCGATGATGCCCAGCACCAGCATCAGGTTACGGGTGGCCTGATAGGCGGCGAAGGTCTTGCCGAGTGCCGTTTCGTTGGCCTCGCGTTGCAGACGGGTCATGTTGTCGAGCGCCGCGACCAGGCGGTTCTGCAGGGGGATGGCTTCTTGCTGCAGTAGCGTCAGCGCGCCGTAATTGTTCTCGTCGAGCGCCGCTTCGACCACGCTGAACATGACCGGCTGGTTGCTGAAAATGACGGTGTCGAGTTCATCCATCAGCTGCTTTTCGTCCGGCGTACTGAGCATGGCCACCAGATGGATGCGATCCTTGGCGTAGCGTTCGCCGTATTCCAGGAACTGCATGAAGAGCGCGTCCTTTTCCCAGGGGTCGATCGAGACCACGATGTTATGCATCAGCATCGCGCGGTCGCGCAGGGTGTCGCGCATCTGCGAGGCCAGACGGGTCTTGACGTTGTTGACCGACACCACATTCGCCAACTCGATGTTGATGAGCGCCATCTGGGTGACACCCAGCCCGATCACTGCCAGCATCAGCAACAGGGCGGCGGTGAAGCCGAGTCCCACATTGAACAGCTGGCCGCGCAGCGGATAAGCAGCGACTTGCCCGCTTGCGGGCTTAGTCGAATGCTTAGTCGTTCCATCAGAGGGCACCATGGGCGACGACAAGGGGGCTTATTCGCGCCGAAACGCCACGACGTGATCGACCGCCAGCTTGATGCCGATCTTTTCGCCGATGGCGTGGTTGTGGTGCGAGGGCACCAGCGACAGCGCGCGCTGGCCGCTCGGCAGCTTCAGCGTGTAGAGGAATTCGGCGCCGCGGAAAGCCTTGTTCTCGACTTCGGCCAGCAGCAGGCTGTCGTCGTCGTGGATGATGTCGTCGGGCCGCAACAGCACATCGACATGGCAGTTGCGCACACATTCCTTGCAGCCGCTGGCGTCACACTCGACCGGGATGTGCCCGTTCAGCACGCCGAGTTCGATTTCAACCTGATGGTCGTTGATGACCTCGCCGGTGACCAGCGCGCCCTGGCCAACGAAGTCGGCGACAAAGCGGTTGGCCGGTTCGTGGTACAGGTTGTAGGGCGTGTCCCACTGCTGGATGCGGCCCTCGTGCATGACGCCGACCCAGTCGGCCAGCGCAAAGGCTTCGTGCTGGTCGTGGGTGACGATGAGCGCGGTGGTGGCTTCGCGCTTCAAAATGTCACGCACCTCGATCGACAGGCGCTCGCGCAGTTCCACGTCCAGGTTGGAGAAAGGCTCGTCCATCAGGATCAAGCGCGGGCGCGGCGCCAGCGCGCGGGCGAGCGCCACACGCTGCTGCTGGCCGCCGGAGAGCTGGTGCGGGAACTGGTCGGTGTGGCCGGCGAGACCCACCAGTTCCAGCAGTTCGTCGATGCGCGCCTGGCGGGCTGCCCTGGATTCGCCGCGCAGTCCGAAGCTCACATTGTCCGCCACCGTCAGGTGGGGAAACAGGGCGTAATCCTGGAACACCATGCCGACGCGGCGTTTTTCGGCGGCCAGCATCCAGCCGGGTCGGCTGACGACTTCGCCGCCGATGCGGATTTCGCCGGTCTGGATCGGCTCGAAACCGGAAATGCAGCGCAGCGCCGTGGTCTTGCCGCAGCCCGAGGGGCCCAGTAGGCAGCCGATCGCGCCTTCGGGCAGGGTGAAGGAAAGGTCGGCAATGATTTGTCGTTCGGCGTACGACTGCGAGACGGAATCGAGCACCAGCTCAGCCATGTGAATGCGCTCCGCGCCAAGTCAGGAAAATGATGGGAATGATACCGGCAATGACGATGGCGAGCGAAGGCAGCGCGGCGCGCTCCCATTCGCCTTCCGAGGTCATCTCGAACACTCGTACCGCCAGCGTGTCCCAGCCGAACGGGCGAGTCATCAGGGTGATCGGCATTTCCTTCATGATGTCGACGAAGGCGAGCGTCGCCGCGGTCAGCAGGCTGGTGCGCAGCAGCGGCAGGTGTACCCGTGTCAGCAGGCCGGCGGCGCCGGTGCCGAGGTTGCGCGCGGCTTCGTCGACGTTGCGGGTGATGCGGTGCAGCCCGCTGTCGATGGGGCCGAAGCCCACCGCGAGAAAACGCACCAGATAGGCCAGCAGCATCACCAGCAGCGTGCCCTTGAGGATTTCGGTGCCGTCGAAGCCAAACCAGGCGCGCCCGGCGTCGATCAGCCAGTTGTCCAGCCACGCCACCGGGATGAACAACCCCACCGCCAGCACCGCGCCGGGGAAGGCATAGCCGAGGGTGGCGAGGCGCTGCGTCCACACCATCGCCGACCCAGGGCGCTGGCGCCCGGCGTAGGCGAGCAACAGGGCCACCGTCACCACCATCAGCGCGCCGATGCCGGCCAGCAGCACCGAATGCCAGGCAAATGCCCAGTAGCGGGTGTCGAGATCGTCGGCAATGACGTCGCGCGTCCACAGTGTCAGTTGGGTAACCGGGATGATGAAGGCCACCGCCAGCACCGTCCCGGCATACAGCAGGGTCAGCCCGGCCAGCGCGGGTGACAACCTGATGCGACGCGACGCGGCACTGCGGCCCACCGCGCCGTAACGCATTTGCGTGCGAGAACGTTGTTCAAACACCACGGCGACCAGGACGAACAGGATCAGGATCGAGGCGAGCTGCGCCGCCGCGGCTAGGGAAAACAGGCTGTACCACGCCTTGTAGATGGCGGTAGTGAAGGTGTCGTAGTTGAAGATCGCCATGGTGCCGAAGTCGGCCAGGGTTTCCATCAGCGCCAGCATCAGCCCGGCGGCGATCCACGGCCGCGCCATCGGCAGCGCCACCCGGAAAAAGCCTTGCGTGCGCGACAGGCCGAGCGACTGCGCCGCTTCCAGCGCAATCGCGCCTTGTGTCGCGAAGGCGTTTTTGGCGATCAGGTAGACATAGGGATAGAGCGCCAGCGACATCACCAGGATGACGCCGCCGCGCGAGCGGATTTCCGGCAGTCCGGTGATGCCCCAGGCCTCGCGCAGCCAGGTTTGCAGCGGCCCGGTGAAATCCAGCAGGCCGATTGCGACGAAGGCAGTGACATAGGCGGGCAGGGCCAGCGGCAGCAGCAGCGCCCAGTCGAACACGCGGCGGCCTGGAAATTCGCACATCGCCACCAGCCAGGCCAGCGAGACGCCCAGCACGCTGACGCCAATTCCCACGCCGAGCACCAGCCACAGCGTGTTGCCCACCAGTTCGGGGAGGACGAATTCGGTCAGGTGGGCGAGGATGTCGCCCTCGACCCGGGCGAACGACGAGAAGGTGACCGCGACCGGCACCAGCACCAGCGCGGCGACCGCGAGGGCGAACAGCATCCAGCCGCTGAAGCGGGATTTGATGTCAGATAAAACAAAAACGCCCGCTGTGGGCGTTTTTGAAGATGTGACAAGGTTGTCAGACAAGATAGATCACTTCTAGAAGCTTACTTATAGCCGGCACGATCCATTAATTTTACGGCCTTGACCTGCAGGCTGCCAGCCTCTTTCACGTTGATGAGGTTCTGCCTGAAGCTGCCCCAGGCCGCCACGGTCTTATCCGGCGCAACCTTGGGGTTGACCGGGTATTCCAGATTGACGTCGGCGAACAGGTTCTGCGCCTTGTCGGAGGAGAGCCACTCGATCAGCTTCTGCGCGCCGGCCGGGTTTTTGGCGTGGCGTGTGACGCCCGCGCCGGAGATGTTGACGTGCACCCCGGACTCCTTGTTTTTCAGGTTCTGGTTGGGCCAGAAAATTGCCAGCGGCAGGTTCGGGTTTTTCTCCATCAGGCGACCGAAATAATAGGTGTTGACCAGGGTGACGTCGCATTGGCCGGCGGCCACCGCCTCCATAGCCTTGGTGTCGTCGGGGAAGGGCGAGGTCGCCAGGTTGCCGACCCAGCCGCGCACCATGGCTTCGGTTTTGCCTTCGCCGTATTCCTTGATCATCATCGCCACCAGGCTTTGGTTGTAGACCTTCTTCGAGGTGCGCAGGCAGAGGCGGCCTTTCCATTTCGGGTTGGCCAGATCCTCGTAGGTCGACAGATCGGCGGGTTTGACCTTGCTGCTGTTGTAAACCAGGGTGCGGGCGCGCACCGACAGGCCGAACCACGCGTTGTCGGGGTCACGCAAGTGGGCCGGCACGTTGGCCTGCAGGGTTTTCGACTGGATCGGGCGCAACAGGCCTTCTTGCGACGCCTGCCACAGGTTGCCTGCATCCACTGTCAGCAGCACATCCGCCGGGGTGTTGCTGCCTTCGGCTTTCAGGCGCGCCATCAGCGGGCCTTCCTTGTCGGTGATGAACTTGATCTGCACCCCGGTATCGCGGGTATAGGCGTCGAACAGCGGCTTGATGAGCTGTTCGTTGCGCGCGGAATACACCACCACCTCTTCGGCCAGAGCGGGCAGGGCGGCGGCGGTGAACGCCAGGGCGGCGAGCAGTCGGGTCAGTGTTGGCTTCATGTCGGGACTTCCTCTGTAGGGTTGATGTTCGTAATCGTACTAAAAATGAGAACGGTTATCAATAACAAAAATTAAATTGTGAACCCATGATGATTCATGGTTTCTCGAACTGGATCAGCGTCTGCAGTTCGCCCTCGAACACGGCATCCAGCTGGATGCGCCCAGGTTGCTCGATGAGCGACAGCCCGGGTTGCGGCTGCGGACTGACGTCGATCAGCCTGAGTGCCTGTAGCGGATAGTTGATCTCCAATGTCACCCGCATCGGGTAATAGCCATCGAGAAACTTGCGCATGTAGGGGCCGTTGGTCAGGTTGAAATAACCATTGCCGGTGTTGCGCAATGCGCGGGTTTGCGCCGATAGGCACAGCCGCGCACCGGGTTCGACATTGCGCAGCTGCACGCTGGTGCCCTCGATCCAGGCCTGTTCGATGCGGGTGGAGGCGTCCACCTTGAGGTCGCGCACAAAACCTTCGCGAAAGGTGATCTGCGCGCGCGGCACAGCGTCGAGATGGTCGTGGCATTGCGATAGCCCGACCCAGCCGGAGGCCAAGCTGTCGGTCTCGATACGGATGCGATTCTGGTGATGGTGAATGGGTTTGGCGGGCGGCGTTTCGAGGAAGTGCAGTTGCCCCTCGTTGACTGCGTCTGCGCTTTCAAAACTGAGGTCGGCTGCGGCGTGTGCCAGGCTGACACTCAATGCAGCTGGCAGCAGCAGGCTGTGCCAGAATAAAAAAGTAAGGATTCTATTCGGAGGCAGCATCCGCCGGCTGGGCTTGCCCGGGTGAAATGACGCGTCTTCCACCGTCAAAACGTTCGCGCCAGTAACGGTCGCTGAGATTGGAGACCATGACCGCACCCGTGCGGCTGCTCGCGGCATGCACAAAGCGGTCATCGCCCAGGTAAATGCCGACATGAGAAAACGCGCGGTTGAGGGTGTTGAAAAAGACCAGGTCGCCTGGCTGGAGTTCCGCTTGCGCCAGCGGTTGGGCGGCCTTGCTGATCGCGCGGCTGTCGCGCGGCAGCAGGATCCCGGTGGTCTGCTTGAATACGTGGCTGACGAAGCCGCTGCAATCGAGTCCGGTTTCGGGCGAGGTGCCTCCCAGTCGATAGGGGCTGCCCACCAGGCTGACCGCGTAGATGGGGATATCCTCGGGTGGCGTGTTGGCGTGTGCGGGCTTCACCAACAGCAAGGCCAACAGCAGCAGGACAGGCTTCATCGAATAATAATTTGCTCTATAGTTAGGTAGTAAATACGGTTACATGTGGCGAATCTTGACCCTGAGGACTGCACCATGAATGACGCGCAAACACCCGCTTCAAGCGAAGCCAGTATCACTGATAGTGCGCAACTCGTGCAATGGCATGACGAGGCCGCGGCTGCGGCGTCCGAACCTGACCTGCGCGAGCGGGTGCGCGAACTGACCGCGCGCGCGCTGCGCGAACGCCGCATGGCCTTAAATGACCTGCGCGAGATCGTCAGTGTGATCACTTCCGGCGTAGGGAGCGGACTGACCGCGCGCGGCGGCGAGATGAAGGACGGGCTCAAGCAGGCCGTATCCGGCCTCGACGACGCCGTCAGCAGTGCCGCGCAGGCAGCGTCCTATGCTTTGCGCGAGGCCGCCGAACAGGGGAAAGCATTCAAGGACAACGAACTGAAAGCCAGCCTGGAACAACTGCGCGACCTGGAAACTCAGTTCGTCGACAGCCTGAAGCAGACCGCCAGTCAGTCCGGCGGCAAACTGAAGGAAGAGCTCGGCTATCTGAGCGATCACCTGAAGCACAGCGGCACCCGCACCGGCGAGCAGGTGCGCGAGGCGCTGCAACAACTGGCGAGGGGCGTGAAAGCGGGCACTGAGGCGGGGCGCGCCGGGCTGAGCGAGTCGGCCAGTACGGCCACCGAGCGCTTGTCCCAGGTGGCAAGCGGCATCCTGGCGGCGCTGTCGGAATCGCTCAAACGGCAGAGCGAACGCCTGCGTTCCTGACCACGCGCCCGGCAGCGGAAACGCTGCCGGGCGCACCGCTTGCGGCTACACTCTCGGCATTGCCGATTCCAAAAAAACAACAACGATGCTCTGGGAAACCATTTCGGTTGTGCGCGACCTGCCGCGATTGCACGAAATCGCCACGGTGATGATTCGTTATGGCTGGGGCGATCTGGTGCGCCTGCTGGGCATCAGCGGCGTGCTGGAACGCGCCGGGCGGATTCTGCACTGGCACAGCACCAGCGACATCAGCCAGCTCGAGGCGCCGGTGCGCATCCGGCGCGCACTGGAAGAACTGGGGCCGACTTTCGTCAAGCTGGGACAACTGCTGGCGACGCGGGTGGACATGTTTCCGCCGCACTGGATTGCCGAATTCGAAAAGCTGCATAGCCAGGTGCCCGCGGTGCCCTACGAAATTCTGCACCCCGACCTGGTGGCCGCCATCAAGGGCGAACCCGCCGAGGTGTTTGCCGAATTCAACCCGGTGCCGCTGGCGGCAGCGTCCATCGCGCAGGTGCACCGCGCCACGCTCAAGGACGGCACGCCGGTCGTCGTCAAAATCCGCCGCCCCGGCATCGAGGGCGTGATCCGGGCCGATCTGCGTATTCTGGAACACGCCGCAAAATTGCTGGAAAGCGAAGTGCCTGATTTCCGGCGCTACGACCCGGTGCATATCGTTTCGCAGTTTCGCCGTTCGCTGAGTCGTGAACTCGACTTGGCCAAGGAGGCGCGCAACATCGACCAGTTCGCGCGCCACTTTGCCGACGACCCGCTGATGAAAATTCCCAAGGTATATTGGGAATTCACCAACGACCGCGTCAATGTGCAGGATGAAATTGTCGGCATGGCGGGCGTGGCCCCGGACAAGCTGCGCGCCAGCGGGCTAGATCCCAAGCTGCTGGCGGCGCGCGGTGCCGACGTGGTGCTGCGCATGGTGCTGGAACACGGCTATTTTCATGCCGATCCCCACCCCGGCAATGTCCTCTTCCTGCCCGATAACCGCATCGGCATGATCGATTTTGGCATGGTGGGGATGCTGACCCATCCCCGCCGCAACCAGATTGTCGACATGCTGCATGCCCTGACGCGTAAGGACGAACAGGCCCTGCTACAGGTGCTGCTCGACTGGAGCGGCGAGTCGGTGCTGGATGAAGACCGCCTGGCCTACGACGTCACGGAACTTCTGCAAAGCTACGACGACCTGCAACTCAAGGACGTGAAGATCGGCGCATTGCTGAATGACATCACGGCCCTGATGCGCGACAACAACCTGGTGCTGCCCGCCGACCTGACCTTGTTGTTCAAGACGCTGATCACGCTGGAAGGTCTGGGGCAGCAGCTCGACCCCGAGTTCCACATGATCGACCACGTAACGCCGTTCGTGGAACGCATCATTCAGCAGCGCTACAGCCCGAAGGCGCTGATGGCGCGCGGGCGCAAGAGCGTGCGCGAGGCGCTGGAGGTGCTGGCCGACTTGCCGCGCGACCTGCGGCACCTGCTGCGGGATATGCGGCGGGGGCGGGTGAAGATCGATCTCGACCTGAAACGGCTGGACCAGTTTGGCCATCAGTTGGACCGCGCCAGCAACCGGCTGACCATGGGCATCCTGACCGCCTCGCTGGTGGTGGGCTCCAGCATCATTATGACGGTGGAGGGCGGCCCTCAGCTATTCGGCCTGCCTTTTTTCGGACTGCTGGGATTCCTGATCGCGTTTTTCAACAGCCTGTGGATCATCTTTTCCATCTGGCGTTCTGGCAAGCACTGACCCCCACGCATCAAGCAATGCACGTGGCGCCGGTGTCCTGGGCGGCGAGGCTGGCGGCCAGTTGCGCCAGCGGAACGGGCCGCCCCAGCAAATATCCCTGCACGTGGGAAAAGCCCAGGTTTTCGACCTTGTGCAGCACTGTCTCGGTCTCTACCCCTTCGGCCACCAGCGCGTAGCCGGCATCGTTCATCATGCGGGCGAAATCGGCCACCACCTGGCCGGCGCGATCGTCCTGCCCCAGCTTGTTCACCAGCGAAATGTCGAACTTGACCACATCGACCGGCAGGTCCACCAAATAGAGCAGCGGCGAATGCCCGGTGCCGAAGTCGTCCATGGCGATGCGGTAATGCACGGTGCGCAGCAAGTCGAGATAGGTGCGCACTTCGGTCATTTGCGTGATGAGCGAGATTTCCGTGATCTCCAGCATTAAGGGATGGCGCACATTGTGACGTGACAGCTCCACTAGATATGACACGATTTCCGGGCGTGAAATGCTCTGTGCCGACAGGTTGATCGAGACGCCGCTACCCGGCGGTAACTGCTGCAACGACAAATCAGCGTCAACTTGATGCAGCACCGCCAGATCGAATTCGGTTTCCAGGCGGCGGCTGCTGATGACCGGCAGGAACGCATCCGGCATGATGAGCTCGTTGTTGTAGCGGATACGCGCCAGCGCCTCGTAATAAGCCACCTTGTGCCCGGGCAGGCCATGGATGGGCTGGTAGTGCAGCTCGACCATGCCGGGCGTGGCCAGCGCCTGGAACAGCGCATTGGTCTCGCGGCTGGCCACCAGTGCCTGCGCGGCCCGCTCGGTGTCCTCCCCATACAGCGCGATGCGGTTGTGTCCCGGCTGCTTGGCGGTATACATGGCGATATCGGCCTGTTTGGGCAGTTCGTCGATATGCTCAAGCTGGTCGGCCGCGCAGAAGGCGATGCCGATGCTGATGCCGACCGGCTCGTTGATCCCCAGATCGGCTAACGCGGACTCATCGATCAGGCTCTGGCAGCGCTGGGCGACCTGCTTGGCCTGGGTGGGCGTGGTGCGCGACAGGAAGGCGGCGAATTCGTCGCCGCCCAGGCGATACAGGCGATCATTGGCGCGTAGTGCCATCCCCAGCGCCTCGGCGATGATGGTCAGCACGCGGTCGCCCTTGGCATGGCCGTAGGTGTCGTTGATGGTCTTGAAACGGTCGCAATCGAACAGCAGGAAGGCCACGCCCTGCGGCGCGGTTTTCAGTTTCTGGCGGAAGTGTTCCCATTCTTCTTCGTAGGCGCGCCGGTTGTGGCAGCCGGTGAGCGCATCCTGGCGCGCCTGCGAGTGGAATTCGCGATTCTGGTGTTCCAGCGATCCGTGCAGCTTGCGCAATTGCCGCTGGTAGTCATACAGCGAACGGCGGATGTTTTCCAGCTCGACGATGTGCATGGGCTTCGAGCGTGCCTGACTGTCGCTGAAACGGTCGTGCTGCATTGCGTCTATGTCGTCCGAGAGCCGCCGCAGCGGGCGCATCAGCAGAAGGTCGTATGCCATGAAGCCCAACAGTGTTGAGACCACCAGCAGCACAAACAGCGCGAGCAGGGTGCGCGACAGAATCCCCTGGAAGCGAAGCTGGTCGGGGTCGGGGCGGGCAATGAAACTCAACCGCGAAAACAGTTTCGACGCGGCCAGTACTTCGCCTGGCTTGAGTGCCAGTTTGACACTGGCCATATCCGTGGAATAAAACCCTTGCTGGCGCTGCAGCGCAGGCATGAAATCAAGCCGGATCAGACCGTGGCCAAGCAAGGCTTGCAGGTTCTCATCGCTATAAACCGGAAATGCGTGATAGAGCGCAATCGTGCCTGCTTCGATGGCCAGCCAGCTGGATGGCTGGTGCGGTGACACTCTGGCCGGCAGCTTCGCGGGCAACCTGTTTTTTTCCGGGCTGGGGGCAAGCAGCGCGCCTGACGGGTTATACAAAGCCGTTCGGGCAAAGCGGTTGTTCAGCATGCCGCTTTCGTATACCCGCTGGTCCCGCCAGTAGGTGTAGTACTCGGGCAGTACCAGCTGTTGCCGGGTTTCATCCCAGCGCGCCAGATTGACGGCCTGCTCTTCCGTCTGACCCAACAGCCGTTCGACGGCGGCAGCGAGTTCGGACCGCGCCGCGTCCTGGCTGTGTTGCTCCAGGCTGCGCGTGACAGCATGCGTTTGATAGGCGGCAAAGCCGCCGATCAAACACAACAGGATCAGCAGACCGGTGATGAAAGCGAACGCGATCTGTTTGACGGAGAAGGATTCAGGCCATTTCATAGGGTCAGGGTCTGTTGAGTAGGTCCATGGACTTGAGGGTGTGATCCAGCAGGTCAAATTCATGTTCGCCATCCATGAAATGGTTGGCGTCCTTTACGATCACCATGGGCGTCTGTACATGCTTCAGCGCTTTCAGCCAGCCACGTTCGAGCATGTCGTCGGCGTCACCCATGATGAGTGTTACGTTGACCGGTGATTGTTTCAATACCGACAGCGTGTGGGATTGGTCCCAGCGCACATACGAAAGCAAAGCTTCCGACGTCGACAGGTATTTTCTGCAGTAAGACAAATGCTGGGTGACCAGCGTGCGTTGCTTGAGCTGAACCTGGCTTTCCAGCCATGCGATGAGCGCTGCGCGTGGTGTCGTGCCGACCTCGGCTTCGATCAGCGAGACGCCGATATAGCCTTTCACGGTCGCATCCGGTCCGGCTGCCAGATAGGCCAGCAACTGCAAGCTGCCAAAACTGTGGCCGAGCAGCACGATGGAGCGGTGACCGTGCGATTTCAGCCAGTCCACCCAGTGTGCAATTTCGGCGATATCGTCATCCAGGCTGTGGCGGTGCACCGCTTCGCACGCCAGGCTTTGCATCCGGTTGGGAATGCCCAGGCTGAGCGTGGGTGACAATACCGTATAGCCCGCATCCTGCAGGCCACGCGCCAGCGTGGCCACGGTGGGGAAATCGCGCGTCTGTAAAAAGCCGTGCAGCAGCAGCACCGCGGGTTTGTCGCGCTGGCCGGCAAGGTATTCGGCGCTGGCGGGGATGCCGGGGCGCATTTCCAGTTGGACAATCGCAGCATGAACCGAAGTCGGGAGCGCCGATAACAGTAAGCAGAACAGGAGTGCGCGCATGGCAGGGGGCGTGATGAATCTTTGACCTTAACGGCAGAAAGTCAACGGAACTGAAGCTGGATGCAAGCGGTTCGGCACCGGCCGGATGTTACACTCCGCCTCGAAATCACTCCCAATATGTCTGATCTTAAACATTTATTTTCACCCGATGGCGCGTGTGCCGCGGTGCTGCCAGGCTGGCGTTCGCGCCCGCAGCAACTGGCCATGGCCGAGGCGGTCGAACGCGCGGTCGCCGACAACAGCGTGCTGCTGGCCGAAGCCGGCACCGGCACCGGCAAGACGCTGGCCTATCTCATCCCCGCCCTGCTGTCGGGCGGCAAGGTGGTGATCTCCACCGGCACCAAGGCGCTGCAGGATCAGCTTTTTCATCGCGATCTGCCGGCCGCGCGCCGTGCGCTGAAGTCGCCGGTCAAGGTGGCCTTGCTGAAAGGCCGCGCCAATTACGTCTGCCATCATCACCTGCAACGCAATTTGAGCGATGGCCGCTTTGCCCATCGCGACGATGCGGTATGGCTGGCCAAAATCGCCCGTTTTGCCGAAACCAGCAGCAGCGGTGACCGTGCCGAAGCTGAAGGCATTCCCGAGGACGCCACCGCTTGGCATTACGCCGTCTCCAGCCGTGACACCTGCCTCGGCGGTGAGTGCAGCCACTTCAAGGACTGCTTTGTGATGGCCGCGCGCAAGGCCGCGCTCGATGCCGAAGTGGTCGTGGTCAACCACCACCTGTTCTTTGCCGACCTGTGGCTGAAGGACGAAGGCGTCGCCGAACTGCTGCCCGCCTGCAACACCGTGATCCTCGACGAAGCCCACCAGCTGGCCGAAACCGCCGCACAGTTTTTCGGCGAGACGCTGTCCACCGCGCAACTGCTCGACCTGGCCGGCGACACCAAGCGCCTCGCTGCGGTGAAGGCAGGCGACTTCCCGGCCCTGCGCCGCGCGGCAGAGGATCTCGCCAAGACCGTGCGCGACCTGCGCCTCGCCTTCCCGCAGAATCCGGTTAAATCAACGTTCGCTGAACTGACGCGCTATGAAAAATGGCCGGATGCGCTGAAATCACTATCGGCGGCGCTGGATGAAACGACGAAGCTGCTGGAAACCCAGGCCGAGCGGGACGCCGACCTGAAAAACTGCTTCGAGCGCGCACAGGCGGTGCAGGCCACCCTGGCCAGCTGGCAACGCGCCGACGATCCCGACAATCCCCGCGTGCGCTGGCTGGAAACCACCCTGAGTTCGCTGCTGCTGCACGCCACCCCCTTGTCGGTCGGTGCGATGTTTGGCGCCAAACTCACCGAGCGCGCGCAGGCGTGGATTCTCACCTCCGCCACGCTATCCGTCGGCGGCGACTTCACCCACCTCAAAACCCGCCTCGGGATCGAGCAGGCCGAAACCCTGTGCGTCGACAGCCCCTTCGATTACCCGCGCCAGGGCGTGCTCTACGTGCCGCAGGGCTTGCCCGCACCCAACACCCCCGAGTTCACCGAAGGCGTCGTGAATGCCGCCTTGCCCGTGCTGGAAGTCAGCGGCGGGCGCGCGTTTATCCTGTTTACCAGCCTGCGCGCGCTGGAGAAAGCCCGCGGTCTGCTAATCGACGCCTTCAAGTCGCGTGGCTGGGACTACCCCTTGCTGGTACAGGGCGACGCCCCGAAGAACGAACTCCTCGCGCGTTTCCAGAAAGCCGGCAACGCCGTGCTGCTGGGCAGCCAGAGTTTTTGGGAGGGTGTCGATATGCCCGGTGACGTGCTGTCGGTCGTTATCATCGACAAGCTGCCGTTTCAACCGCCGGATGATCCGGTGGTCGCCGCGCGCATTGCCCAGGCCGAGAAGAATGGCGGCAAGCCGTTCATGGATTATCAGCTGCCGCATGCGGCGATCAGTTTGAAGCAGGGGGCGGGGCGGCTGATTCGCACCGAGACGGATCGGGGGGTGCTGATGATTTGCGATACCAGGCTGGCGGATAAGCCGTATGGGCGCTTGTTGTTGAATGCGTTGCCGGCGATGACGCGGACGCGGAAGATGGAGGTGGTGGAGCGGTTTTTTGCGGCGGAGGGGGCTTCACCCGTCATTACGAGCGAAGCGAAGCAATCCAGTTCAGGTTAAGGCGCGAAGCACAACTGAGTAGTTATTGGCTTCGAAGGACTACTGACCGTTGGCCGGGGGTAGCCCGGCGGCTAGTCACTTTCTTTTGTCTCGCCAAAAGAAAGTAACCAAAGAAAAGGCGACCCCGACATCCCCGAATTCCCGAAAATCGAGCCTGGCGGGTGGGCGGCAAAGAACTCGCCCCGCTTTTACTGTTTTTAATTTTATTTTTTGTGAGCGGTGCTCAAACACCTTTGCCGCTGATCCACCCGACAGACTCGATTTCCGGCGGGGCTGAGAGGGGCGGAAGGCCAAAACCAGGACGGTGGTGACGGAGCGTTTGTGATTACTATTCAGGCTTCGCATGCGGCGCATTACGCCTTCGGCTAATAAGCCCTACTCGCTCTGATATT
>JAUXVT010000066.1 GCA_030680405.1 Thiobacillus sp.
CTGATCCCTGATCCCTGATCCCTGATCCCTGATCCCTGATCCCTGATCCCTGATCCCTGATCCCTGATCCCTGATCCCTGATCCCTGATCCCTGATCCCTGATCCCTGATCCCTGATCCCTGACAACCATGCTGATATTCGACCATTCCCGTCGCGGCCGCACCGCCGCTGCCCAATTGCCTGCCGCCGGTGGCAGTCTCGATGACCTGCCAGCCGCGCTCAGACGCAAGGACGCGCCGGCTCTGCCCGAAGTCTCCGAGCTCGACGTGGTGCGCCACTACACGCGGCTTTCGCAAAAGAACTTCTCGATCGACACGCAGTTCTACCCGCTTGGTTCGTGCACCATGAAGTACAACCCGCGCGCGTGCAATTCGCTGGCGATGCTGCCGCAGTTTCTGGCGCGCCATCCGGCGAGCCCGGACGAAACCGGCCAAGGCTTCCTCGCCAGCATGTTCGAACTGCAGGAAATGCTGAAGGACGTCACCGGCATGGCCGGCGTGTCGATGGCGCCGATGGCGGGGGCGCACGGCGAATTCGCCGGGGTGGCGATGATCCGCGCCTACCACGACGCGCGCGATGATACCGCGCGGCGCGAGATCATCGTGCCGGATGCGGCGCACGGCACCAACCCGGCATCCGCGACCATGTGCGGCTACACGGTGAAGGAAATCCCCACCGACGCGACCGGCAGCGTCGATCTGGCCGCGCTGAAAGCCGCCGTTGGCCCGCACACCGCTGGCCTGATGCTGACCAACCCATCGACCCTCGGCGTGTTCGAGAAGACCATCGCCGACATCCAGAAAATCGTCCACGAAGCCGGCGGCCTCCTGTATTACGACGGCGCCAACCTCAACGCGATTCTCGGCAAGGTGCGCCCCGGCGACATGGGCTTCGACGTCATCCACATGAACCTGCACAAGACCTTCTCCACCCCGCACGGCGGCGGCGGGCCCGGCGCGGGCCCGGTGGGCGTGGCGGAGCGGCTCTTGTCCTTCATGCCGATTCCGCTGGTGCTGAACGAAAACGGTTTTTACCGGCTGGCGACCGAGGCCGACCTGCCGCAGTCGATCGGCCGCCTGGCGGCCAACATGGGCAACGCCGGCGTGCTGATGCGTGCTTATATCTATGCGCGCCTGCTGGGACGCGAGGGCATGCACCGCGTCGCCGAATACGCCACGCTCAACGCCAACTACCTGATGGCCCGGCTGCGCGAGGCCGGGTTCGACCTGGCCTTCCCCGAGCGCCGTGCCAGCCACGAGTTCATCGTCTCGCTGAAGAAGCTCAAGGACGCCACCGGCGTCACCGCGATGGATTTCGCCAAGCGCCTGCTCGACTATGGCTACCATGCGCCGACCACCTACTTCCCGATGCTGGTGCCCGAATGCCTGTTGATCGAACCGACCGAGACCGAAAGTCGCGAGACGCTCGACGGCTTTGTCGACGCGATGATCACGATCAAGCACGAGGCCGAAACCAACCCCGAATTGGTCAAGGGCGCGCCCTACAGCCTGCCAGTGCGGCGGCTCGACGACGTGAAGGCCGCGCGCGAACTCGATCTCGCTTACAAGCCTGCGGCATGAACGAACCCGTCAGCCCGTTCAAGGGCAAGACCGGCCTGCAGCGCGTGCTGAGCGCGGCGGGCTACTCGTGGGCCGGCCTCACCGCTGCCTTCAAGCACGAGGACGCGTTTCGGCAGGAAGTTTTTCTGGCGCTGCTGCTGATTCCGCTGGCGCTGGTTCTGGGGGAAACGGGAATCGAACGCGCGCTGATGATCGCCGCTGTTCTGCTGGTGCTGATTGTCGAGTTGCTGAATTCGGCGGTCGAGGCCGCGGTCGACCGCATCTCGCTGGAACACCACCTGCTCATCAAGCGCGCCAAGGACATGGGCAGCGCGGCGGTGATGATCGCGCTCGTCAACGTCGTGGTCGTGTGGGCGCTGGTACTGCTGGGCTGACCCGAAAACCAAAAATCGTGCCAATTTTGCGCCGCTTCCTAAAGTTGCAGCGTTCTTGGCCGGAATACATGGGGTATCCCCTTTTAAGTGACCGCGTGAACCTCAAATCCGTCTGCCTCCTGCTAGGTCTGTGCCATGCCGCTTCCGCCACAGCCCTTGGGCTGGGCGAGATCAGCGGGCGATCACACCTGGGTCAACCGCTGCACGCCACCGTCACCCTCCTGGGCACCTCGGCGGAAACAACGGCGGCTTGCTTCAGTCTCGATGCAAGCGCGGATGGCATCGCGCCGCCGCCGCGCGCGCAGTTGAGCCTCGAGCAGTCTGGCGGCCAGACGCTGCTGCATATCCGCACCCTGCAGCCGGTCAATGACCCCGTTGCACAGTTTGTGCTGGTTTCCGACTGCGAGGCGCGCTCGCAGCGTGACTACGTGGTGTTGCTCGACCCGCCTGCGCAGGTTTCGCCCGCCGTCAGCCAGGATGCGCCCGCTGCCGCCACACAAATGGCCGCAGCCCCCATCGCAGCACCTGCGCCACGCGCCACCCGGCCCCAACGCAAGATCAACCGTGCGCCAGCTATCGCCTCACGCCCGTCGGTTGCCAGCGCCCACCAGCCCGCTGCACCACGCGCCCCGACTGACACCGCGCCGCGACTGGTGCTGTCCGGCAAGCACAACGTCCCCCCCACCGCCGACACGCCACTTGCCTTGCGGCTCGATACCCATCTGCCGGATCTGGCGCACCCTCACCCCGGAAGCCTGACCGCCACCGAACTGTCGGACGAAAACACCGCACTTTCCCGCAAGCTTGCGCACCTGGAGGCACAGCTGGCTGCGCTGCAGCAGCGCAATGCGGAACTCGATTCCCGGCGCTCCGCCGCGCCCGCGACGATCACCCCTCCCCCGCCCGAACAGCCTGCGCAATGGCCGCTGTATCTGCTGGCAATCGGCTTGCTCGCCGCTGGCATCGCGCTGGTCGCCTGGCTGCTGCGCCGCAGTCGCCAGCCCGCGCATCTGGATGACACGCCAGGGACGCAGCCCGATGCGACGATGATGACACTGTCCGACATGACATCCGGGCCACAAGCCGAATCGCCGCCCCCGCCCCAGCGGATGCCCGAGATCGCCCCGCCGCCGCGCAATGACCATGAAGGCACCGAGATCAAGGAAGACATCCTCGACCAGGCCGAAGTGTTTATGGCGCACGGCCATGGCGATCTCGCAATTCACCTGCTGCAGGAACACCTGCGCGAGGCGCCGACCGAATCTCCGGTACCGTGGCTGCTGCTGCTCGACCTGCTGCACCGCGAAGGCGACACGGCAGCCTATGCCGCCGCCAGCACCGAGTGCCGCCGTTATTTCAATGTCAACCTCACGGGGCATCCGATTTCCCAGGACAGCGAAACCGGCCAGGGGCTGGAGGCCTACCCGCATCTGCTGGAACAGCTGGTGAAAGCGTGGAACACGCCGGATATCAACGCATTTTTCGCCGACCTGATTTACGATCATCGCGGCGGCACCCGGCTAGGCTTCGATCCGGGTGCCTTCCGCGACATTCTGCTGTTGCGGGCGATCGCGCAGGACACGCTGCCACTCGCCGCCTGAGCGGGCAGCCCAGATTCACCAAACCGTCACCCCGGCTTCATCTTTTTGTCGCACAGCGGGCGCATGCTGCGCGCCATGGATGCTGCCGAATTCACCTGCCAGACCCTGCCGTCGATGCGTCCGCAGCTGCGCATTGCGGTGGTGACCGAAACCTATCCGCCCGAAGTCAATGGCGTGGCAATGACGCTGGGGCGCCTGGTCAACGGCCTGCAGGTGCGCAACCACCAGGTGCAGCTGATTCGTCCGCGCCAGCACGCCGACGACCTGCCGCAGCCCACTTCCACCTTCAGCGAACACCTGCAGCGCGGCATCGCATTGCCGCGTTACGAAGGTTTGAAAATGGGCCTGCCGGCGAAAGCGGCGCTGACCCATCTGTGGACCCGACAGCGTCCCGACGTGGTGCAGATCGCCACCGAAGGCCCGCTCGGCTGGTCGGCACTGGCGGCGGCCAACAAGTTGCGCCTGCCGGTGGCGAGCGACTTCCACACCAATTTCCACAGCTACAGCAGCCACTACGGCTTTGGCCTGCTGCGCCGCGCCATCGTCGCCTATCTGCGCAAGTTCCATAACAAGGCTGCCGTCACCCTGGTGCCGACCGAAGGCATCCGCCGCGAACTGCTGGCGTACGGTTACGAGAACATCGAAATCATCGGCCGCGGGGTGGACACCCAGCTGTTTCACTCCGGTCGCCGCGAACCGTCCCTACGCGCGCGCTGGGGCGTGAACGACAACGAGACGGTGGCGCTGTATGTGGGGCGTCTGGCGGCCGAAAAAAACCTGGCGCTGGTGTTCCGCGCCTTCGACGCCATGCGCGAAGCGCATCCCGCCACCCGCCTTGTGCTGGTGGGCGACGGCCCGGAGCGCACCAGCTGGCAGGCCAAACGTCCCGATGCCATTTTCTGCGGCACGCAGATCGGCGAAGCGCTGGCCGCGCATTACGCCTGCGGCGATATATTCCTGTTTCCCAGCCTGACCGAAACCTGGGGCAACGTGACGATCGAGGCGATGGCGTCCGGGCTGGCGGTGGTGGCCTACGACTGCGCCGCCGCCGAGGAAGTCATCCGCCACAGCGAAAACGGCCTCAAGGCGCCGCCCGAAGACGAGGCCGCGTTTATCGTCCAGGCCGTGTCGCTGGCCCCTGCCGCGGCGCTGCAACGCCGCCTCGGCAGCGCCGCGGCCGCACGCGCCGCCCAATTGTCGTGGGACACCATCATCGACAGCTTCGAGCGGGTGCTGCTGCGGCTCGCACAGCCCCTGCCAGCAACCGACACCCAGCAGGATTGGGCGCCCGCCGCCCGCTCCAGCTAGTCAAGGAGCCACCCATGCAGCGCCGCCTGAGTCTGGTTGCCCATCATGGCCTCGATCGACTGGCCGCCTGCGAGCATACCTGGCTGGAACGCCTCAACGGCGTGCGCCTTCCCGGCTGGGAAGTCGGCCTGCTGCGGCTGGCCAGCCGCCTCGGCGACGGCGTGTTCTGGTATGGGCTGATGCTGGCGCTGATCGCCTGGCATGGCTGGGAAGCGCTGCCGGCCGTACTGCACATGATCGTTGCCGGCCTAGCCGGCACGCTGGTTTACAAATGGCTGAAAGGCGCCACTGAACGGCCGCGGCCCTATCAGGCCTGCCCGACGATCTGCTGCCTGACGGCGCCGCTCGACCGCTTCAGTTTCCCGTCCGGCCACACCCTGCACGCCGTGGTGTTCAGCCTCGTCTCCACCGCCTATTACCCGATGCTGGGCTGGCTGGTATGGCCGTTCACCGCATTGGTCGCGCTGTCACGCCTGGTGCTGGGGCTGCACTATGTGAGCGATGTGCTGGTGGGCGCGCTGCTGGGTGCAGCCGTCGCAGGCATCACGCTGATTCTCTGAGCGAATACCCAAATGGCACATGTACCCGGAGGGCACAAGAATTCTTACGCTGCCTTCTGCAAAGCAGCGGGCGTTTCCATTTCAAACAGGTCCCCCGGCAACGGCATCCGGCACGCCACCAGCTCCGGCGCATGCGCGGCGATGCGTTCGCGCGCCGCCACCGGCGGGCAATCGGCCAGCCAGGCCGGCGCTTCGCCGGCGAACACGCGGTTGATCTGCGGCAGCCGGGTGGTGACTTCCTTGATGTAGTAGTCAAAGCGTTCGGTCAGTTTGCGGTCGAACAGCCTGCCAACGCCGTGCAACATGCCGGGCAAACGGCTGTGCCGCAGCAGGGCTTCGGCGCCGGCCAGTTGCCGGATCGCACGGCGGCTGGCCACGGACGTGCAATCGAAATTGTCCGCCACATAATCGACCAGCCAGTCGTCAGCCTGCAGCAGCATGGTGGGCGGGCGAAACAGATGCCGCGCGATGTGGCGATCCATCGCCCATTCCGACGCGGCGTGCGTCAGAATGGGCACGTTCCACCACAGATGTTCGTGCGCGGGAACGAAGTGATTGTGCGCGATGATGTCGACCCACAGATGGCTGATCGCGCCGACCGCGCAGGCGCGCGCCTCGTCGTCGTGCGCGGCATCCAGCAGCGCATGCGCGGTTTCCCAGCGGTGGCTGGCTTCGAAGGCGTGAGTGCGCGCGGTGGAACCGACCAGCGCCAGATCCGGCAGGCAGGCGCCCGCCATCATGCGCTGCGGGAACCGCCGCACCGCACGGCGCAGCGCAGGATCAAGCAGCGGGACGGCCCACACCAGCAGCTGCGCGAAATACACATGGGTATACAACCCCCAGGCCTGCGCATCCCCCGCAAACAGGACAACAGGAACAGACCACAGGAGTGCAGTGCGTTGCGGGTTCATGCGCGCAGCATGGCCGCGCTGTATGACCGAGCGCGGTCAGGCGCGTGAATCTTCGGTGAAACCTCGCCCTGCCGGCCTGCGTATAATTCCCGTTGTCGTTTCCATCCCACAGCGCCACTCGAACCCAAAATGACCATGCGTACCCTCATCTGCGGTTCCCTCGCCTTCGACTCGATCATGGTGTTCCAGGATCACTTCAAGCACCACATCCTGCCCGACAAGATCCACATGCTGAACGTGTCGTTTCTGGTGCCCGAGATGCGCCGCGAGTTCGGCGGCTGCGCCGGCAACATCGCCTACAACCTGAAACTGCTGGGCGGCGAGCCGCTGATCATGGCGACCGTCGGCGACGACTTCGGCGCCTACGCCGAACGCCTCGACGACCATGCCATTTCGCGCGACTACATCCGCCATGTTGCCGGCACCTACACCGCGCAGGCCTTCATCACCACCGATCTCGCCGACAACCAGATCACCGCCTTTCACCCCGGCGCGATGAACTATTCGCACGAGAACGACGTGCGCCAGGTGCCGGACGTCAAACTCGGCATCGTCTCCCCGGACGGCCGCGACGGCATGCTGCGCCACGTTCGCGGCTTTCACGAAGCCGGCGTGCCGTGCGTGTTCGACCCCGGCCAGGGCATGCCGCTGTTTTCCGGCGAGGAACTGCTGGAATGCGTCCACAAGTCCAGCTACGTCATCCTCAACGACTACGAAGCCGAGCTGCTGCAGAGCCGCACCGGAGAAAATCTGCCGACGCTGGCGCGCCACGTCCAGGCGCTGATCGTGACGCGTGGCCCCGAAGGCTCGGTGATCCACACGGCAGGCCGACAGATCGACATTCCGGCTGCGCGCCCCGCCGCCATCCTCGATCCCACCGGCTGCGGCGATGCCTATCGCAGCGGCATCCTGTACGGCATCACCCACGGGCTCGACTGGGAAACCTCCGGGCGGCTGGGCAGTCTTATGGGAGCGATCAAGATCGCCCAGCGTGGCGGGCAAAACCACCGCCCCGGCCACGATGAAATTGCCAACGAATTTCATGACCAGTTTGGCTATCATTTCGAGTAAACACGGGAGCACATCATGAACAAACCATTCGCCGTCGCCTTCCTCGCCGCCAGCACCCTGCTGCTGGCAGGCTGTCCGGCAGGGCTGGGCGGCAAGGATTACAGCCGCAGCCAGGCGCGCACCGTGCAGGAAGTGCAGATGGGCGTGGTGGAGTCGGTGCGCGAAGTGAACATTGAAGGCACTAAGACGCCGATTGGCGCGGGCGCGGGCGCTGTGGTCGGCGGGGTGGCCGGCAGCACGGTTGGGGGCGGCCGCGGCAGCGTGGTCGGCGCAGCCGTCGGCGCGGTGCTGGGCGGCGTGGGTGGCGCGGCGGCGGAAGAGGCCGTAACCCGTCAAAAGGGCGTGGAAATCACCGTCAAGCTCGATTCTGGGCGGCTGATCGCCATCACCCAGACGGCCGACCAGGAATTCCGGGTGGGTGACCGCGTGCGCGTGCTGTCGGGCGGGGGCGTCACCCGTGTGACGCAATGAGCCTGAAATAACACCCTGAAAAGCAGCGTCACCATTTCGCAATCCTGCCGTCACCGGGCGTTAACACCCTGTCACTAAGCTGGCACTTCCATGAATTAGGAGTGCCCCATGCTCGACGTCTGCAGCACTGTTCAACTCACCCCCGCCAGCCGTTACCACACCTCGCTGGCGGTGGACGACAGCGAAATCCGCGAAGCGCAGCGCCTGCGCTACACCGTGTTTGCCGAGGAAATGGGCGCGCGCCTGTCATCCATCCTGCCGGGACACGATATCGATCTTTACGATCCGTTCTGCGACCACCTGCTGGTGCGTGATCTCGCCAGCGGCGAAGTCGTCGGCACCTATCGCATCCTCCCTCCCGAGGCCGCCAGGCGCGTCGGCAGCTATTACGCCGAACAGGAGTTCGATCTCACCCGGCTGAATTTCCTGCGCCCACGCATGGCCGAGCTGGGACGTTCGTGCGTGCACCCGGCGCATCGCAGCGGCGCCGTCATCGCCCGGCTGTGGATGGGGCTGGCCGATTACATGACGCGCTATGGTTACGAGTACATGGTCGGCTGCGCCAGCATCGGCATGGCCGACGGCGGCCATATCGCTGCCAGCGTGCATCGCCAGATCACCGAACGCCATCTTGCGCCGATCGAATGGCACGTCATCCCGCGCACCCGCCTGCCGGTCGAATCGCTCGACGACGGTCAGACGGCTGCACTGCCGCCACTGATCAAGGGCTATACCCGGCTGGGTGCGATGGTGTGCGGCGAACCGGCATGGGACCCTGATTTCAACACTGCCGACCTGCTGATGCTGCTGCCGATGGCGCAGCTCAACCGCAGCTATGCCCGCCGTCTCATCGCATGAGCGTGGTTGTTGACGACTTGTCGGCTTTACAACCACGGCCTACCCCTTGCGGGTGGAGCGTGGTTGTTCAGCCACGGCCCGCCCTTTAGGGTGCTTGCGGGTAGCGTCTTACAATGGATGGGTGAAGCTTGCCCGCCTGCCCGTTTTCCTCCGCCGCGCCATCCGCATCAGCCTGCTGATGCTGCACCTTGCGTGGGGGGTGACGGTGGCGGGGCTGGCGTTTCCCCTGTTCAAGCCTGCGCAACGCGACCGCTTCATCATGGCCTGGGCGCGGCGCCTGCTCCGGGTGCTTGGCGTGCGGGCGCAGTTAGTGCCTACGCCCAGTCTGCCGGGTGGCGCGCTGCTGGTGTGCAACCACGTGTCGTGGCTGGACATCTATGTGATCTACGCCGCCCAGCGCGTGCACTTTGTCTCCAAGTCCGAGGTGCGCGCGTGGCCGGTGGCGGGCTGGCTGGCGCACAAGACCGGCACCCTGTTTCTTGAACGCGGTCGCCGCGCCGACACCGCGCGCGTCAACGCCGAGATGCGTGAACTGATGCAGGGCGGCGCCTGGGTGGCGGTATTCCCCGAAGGCACCACCAGCGACGGACATGGGCTGCGGCGATTTCTGCCCTCGCTGTTGCAACCGGCGGTCGAACTGGACTGCCCGATCGTGCCGGCGGCCTTGCACTACCGCACCTTGGCCGGCGACTACAGCGCCGCACCCGCCTATATCGACCAGATGAGCCTGTGGCAGAGCTTCAAGCAAATCGTCAGCGAACCCGGCATCGTCGCCGAACTCCACTTCGGTGAACCGATCCTGCCGACTGGCCACCGGCGCGAGCTGGCGACGCAGGCGGAGCAGTCGGTGGCCAGGCTTTTGGGCCTTGCTAGGATTTCGGGCGCAACACCCGCAGGGGGTACGCTGCCAGACGCTCGCCCTACGGGCGGTCATGGCGCAGCGCCTGCGGACACTGCACCGCAAACACCTGCCGGTCCTCCAGCCTGATTGCGGTCAGCCTGCCGCCCCACAGACAGCCGGTATCCAGCGCGATCAAGCCCGGCCGGTTGATCAACCCGAGCGTCGACCAGTGGCCGATGATGATCGTCGTCGCCGCACTCTTCCGCCCAGGCACCTCGAACCACGGCAGCCAGCCGGCCGGCTGCGTGCCGGGCGCACCCTTGTGGTGGAACTCCATCTCGCCCGATGCCGTGCAGTAGCGCAGCCGGGTGAACGCGTTGACGATCACGCGCAGGCGCTCGATGCCTTGCAGGCCTTTATCCCAGGCGGTCGGCGCGTTGCCGTACATCTGCGCAAAAAAATCGCGGTAATGCGCGCCCTGCAGCGCCGCCTCGGCTTCCGCCGCCAGCTGCATCGTGTCGTCCGGCGTCCACCCCGGCAGCACACCCGCATGCACCATCAGATAATCGCCTTCGCGCCAGGCCAGTTTCTGCTGGCGCAGCCAGTGCAGCAGTTCGTCGCGGTCGGGCGCCGCCAGAACCGCATCGAGCGTGTCGCCCTTGTACGCACGGCCAAAGCCCTCGGCCAGCGCCAGCAAGTGCAAATCGTGATTGCCGAGCACGCTGATGGCGGCACCACCCAAGTTTTTGACAAACCGCAACACTTCAAGCGAATCCGGCCCACGGTTGACCAGATCGCCGACAAACCACAGCCGGTCGGCCGCCGGATCGAATTTCACTTCATCCAGCAAACGCTGCAGGGAAGCCTGGCACCCCTGAAGATCGCCAATGGCATAGGTGGGCATATAAAATACGGTTTAGTTTGTGTGCTGTGTTTCTCACATCATAGCGCTCCCGCCTGAACCCCACGTGACACCCCTTCCATGAAACCCTTTCTATGAAACCTGTTGCCCGTCTGTTTTTCAAAACCCTGCGCGTCATCCTCGGTCCGTTTCTGCTGCTGGGCGACTGGCTCACCCGCCCCAAGGGCATCGTGCGCCCCAAAGCCGAGCAGCGAGCCATCGACGCGCGCGCGCAAAACCTGGCCTTGTACCACTTCCCCACCTGTCCTTTCTGCCTGAAAACCCGGCGCACGATTCGGCGGCTGTCGCTCAAGATCGAACTGCGCGATGCGAAAAACGATCAGGCCCATCGCGCTGCATTGATCGCGGGCGGCGGCAAGCCGCAGGTGCCCTGTCTACAGGTCACCGACGCGCAGGGCCAGCCAACCTGGCTGTACGATTCGAATACCGTCATCGCGTATCTCAACCGCGAATTCGGCGACTCGCCTACAGCATGAGCCTGGTTGCAGCATTGAATCCGCCGCAGCGCGAAGCGGCGAAGTACCTCGACGGCCCCTTGCTGGTGCTGGCCGGCGCCGGCTCGGGCAAGACGCGCGTCATCACCCACAAAATTGCCTACCTGATCGGCGAGTGCGGCTACAAGCCGGGCTCGATCGCCGCCATCACCTTCACCAACAAGGCGGCGCGCGAGATGCAGGCGCGCGCCGCCAAGCTGACGCAAGGGGTGAACACCAAGGGACTGATCGTCACCACATTCCATTCCATGGGCTTGCGCATGCTGCGCGAGGACGCGAAGCTTGCCGAACTGAAACCGGCGTTTTCGATTCTCGATTCGGCCGACGCGGCAGGCATTATTTCGGAAATCCTGAAAACCACCGACAAGCAGGAAATCCGCCGCGCGGTGTCGCGCATCTCGCTGTGGAAGAACGAGCTGAAGTCGCCCGCCGCCGCGTTGCAATCCGCCGAGGATGACAACGCGCGCGCCTACGCGAAGATCTACGACCGCTACGATGCGACGCTACGCGCGTATCAGGCGGTGGATTTCGATGACCTGATTCGCCTGCCCGCCGAGCTGCTGGACACCCACGTTGATCTGCGCGAGAAGTGGCAGAACCGGCTGCGCCACATTCTGGTGGACGAATATCAGGACACCAACATTGCGCAATATCGCCTGCTGCAAAAACTTACCGGCGTGCGCGCGGCGTTCACCGCGGTGGGCGACGACGATCAGGCGATTTACGGCTGGCGCGGCGCGTCGGCCGATAACCTGCGCCAGCTGCGCGAAGATTACCCGCATCTGCGCCTGGTGAAGCTGGAACAGAATTACCGCTCGACCGTGCGCATCCTGAAAGCCGCCAACAGCCTGATTTCCAACAACCCCAAGCTGTTCGAAAAACGCCTGTGGAGCGATCTCGGTTACGGCGACGCCATTCAGGTGATGCCGACGCGCGACGATGAACACGAGGCCGAATCGGTGGTGATGCGTCTGTTGTCGCACAAATTCCAGCACCGCACAGAGTGGCGCGACTATGCCATCCTGTATCGCGGCAACTATCAGGCACGCGTGTTCGAGCAGGCGCTGCGCAACGAGAAGGTGCCCTATCAGCTGTCCGGCGGGCAGTCGTTTATCGACCGCGCCGAGATCAAGGACGTGATCGCCTACCTGCGCCTGATCGCCAACAGCGACGACGACCCCGCCTTCATCCGCGCGGTCACCACGCCCAAGCGCGGCATCGGCGCGGCGACGCTGGAAAAGCTTGGCCAAGTCGCCGCCACCCTGCATGTCAGTCTTTTCGAATCGGTGTTTTCGGCAGCCGTCGCCGCGCAGATCGGCGAGCGCCAGCTGGCGCCCCTGCTTGAATTTTGCAACTTCATCAACCGCTTCGAGGCACGGGTCACCCACGAACCGGCGGGTGAAGTGCTGAACGACCTGCTGAAATCGATCGACTACGAAGTCTATGTGTTCGACCAGGACGACGCCCGCACCGCGCAGAATAAGTGGAACAACGTGCTGGAATTCGCCGCCTGGATCGCCAAGAAAGGCGAGGAGGATGACAAGGATTTGCTGCAGTTGACGCAGACCATCGCGCTGATCTCCCTGCTGGAAGGCCGCGAGGACAAAGAACCCGACGCCGTGCGCCTGTCCACGCTACACGCCGCCAAGGGGCTGGAATTTGGCCACGTGTTTCTGGTTGGCGTCGAGGAAAACATCCTGCCGCACCGCGATGCGGTCGACGAAGGCCGCCTGGAAGAGGAACGCCGCCTGATGTACGTCGGCGTCACCCGCGCGAAAAAATCGCTCACCCTGTCCTACTGCGCGCGCCGCAAGCGGGCCCGCGAGACGATGGCCTGCGAACCGTCGCGCTTCATTGATGAGCTCGGCGACGACGTGCGCCAGCCGGAGAAACCCTCCGACGCTGCAGCCAAGGCCAGCGGCAGCAACCGTCTGGCGGCCCTGAAAGAGATGCTCGGTTAGCTACTTTACGACACCCGGCTGCGCGCGTATATTCCGTGCGCAGCCGGTTTCAAGCCCTTAAAGCGAGAGTACCCACGCCGCCAGCTGCTGCGCGTCCGCGGGTGCAATCTTTTGCGGCGGCATCGGGATCTTGCCCCACTTGTTCTTGGAGCCCTTCAGCGTGCTGTCGGCCAGCATGGCCTCGGCAGTTTTTTCGCCCTTGTATTTGGTGGCGATATCTTTGAAGGATGGGCCGAGCACTTTCTTATCCACCTGATGACAGGTCATGCACTTGCTCTTGGCGGCGAGCTCCGGGCTGGCCTGCGCAGGAACCGCGTAGAGAGGCAGGGCAAGAGCGATCAGTGCAACAACTTTTTTCATGTCAATCTCCTTTTTGCAGATAACAATATCTGCAATTAATTATATTCCCTCCTGTCGTCCTGTCCAACCCGGCATAAACGAGCGAATGTGCAGTGGACAAGAAAAAAGGGGGCGCCGTGGCGTCCCCTATGATCACGACAACCCGGCCGATCAGTTGACCTTGGGGTCCAGCTCGCCCTTATCGTAGCGCTTCTGCATGTCTTCCAAGTTGAAAACCTTTTTGATCTTGCTCGCCTGACCCGCTGCGCCGAAGGCTTCGTAACGATTCCTGCAAATGTCGCTCATGCCCTTGGTGGCTTCCTTAAGGAATTTACGCGGATCGAAGTTGGATTTGTTTTCCGCCAGATGCTTGCGGATGGCGCCAGTGGAGGCCATGCGCAAATCGGTGTCGATGTTGACCTTGCGCACGCCGTTCTTGATGCCTTCCACGATTTCGCTGACCGGCACGCCATAGGTCTGACCCATGTCGCCACCGTAGCTGTTGATGATTTCGAGCCATTCTTCCGGCACGGAAGAAGAGCCGTGCATGACCAGATGCACGTTGGGGATGCGGGCGTGGATTTCCTTCACGCGGTCGATGCGCAGCACCTTGCCAGTGGGCTTCTGGGTGAACTTGTAAGCGCCGTGGGAGGTGCCGATCGCAATCGCCAGCGCGTCCACGCGGGTCTTGGAAACGAAATCGGCGGCCTCGTCGGGATCGGTGAGCAACTGGTCGTGGGATAGCTTGCCTTCGGCACCGTGGCCATCTTCTTCGCCGGCCATGCCGGACTCCAGGGAACCGAGACAACCCAGTTCGCCCTCGACAGACACGCCGCAGGCATGCGCCAGCTCAGCCACCTTGGCCGTGGTTGCAACGTTGTACTCGTAGCTGGAAGGCGTCTTGGCGTCTGCCAACAGGGAGCCATCCATCATTACGGACGAAAAACCGGACTGGATGGAACGGAAGCAGATGCTGGGGGACGCGCCGTGGTCCTGGTGCATGCAGACGGGGATCTGCGGATACATTTCGATGGCGGCGAGGATCAGGTGGCGCAGGAAGGGTTCGCCAGCATAGGAACGGGCGCCCGCAGAGCCCTGCAGGATTACCGGGGAATCCACGGCAGCGGCAGCTTCCATGATGGCCTTGACCTGTTCCATGTTGTTGACGTTGAACGCGGGCAAACCATAGCCGTTTTCGGCGGCATGATCGAGCAGTTGACGAAGGGAAATCAGGGCCATTTACACTCTCCTAGGTTAAAAATATGCAGCAAGCTGTTGCTTGAAAAATCAGGATTTCTTCGAATCGCCCACACGGACGATCTTCATGGTGTTGGTGCCGCCCGACTGGCCGATCGGCTCGCCGATGGTCAGCAAGATCAGGTCGCCATCGCGCACCGCCCCGCGTCGCCGCAGTTCTTCCTCGGCATCCATCAACAAGACATCGCGATCCTTGCTGGCGCTCTTGAGATTAATGGGGTAAACGCCACGGAAAAGTGTGACTTTTCTACGGGTTTGCACCTGCGGTGTCAAGGCATAAATCGGCACCCGAGTGGACAGGCGGCTCATCCACAGACAGGTGTTGCCGGATTCGGTCAGCGCGGCAATCGCCTTGATGTGGAGGTGCACCGAGGTAAACACCGCCGACATCGCAATCGCCTCATCCGGGCGCAAAAAGCTGTGGTCGAGGCGCGTGCCGGAAAAAACAGATTCGGCTTCCTTCTCCGCTTCCAGACAGACACGGTGCATCGCCTGCACCGCCTCGACCGGGAACAGGCCGGCCGCCGTTTCGGCCGACAGCATCACCGCATCGGTGCCGTCGAGCACCGCGTTGGCGACGTCGGAGACTTCGGCGCGGGTGGGGATCGGGCTGGAAATCATCGACTCCATCATCTGCGTGGCGGTGATGACGACCTTGTTGCGCTCGATCGCCATGCGGATCATGCGCTTCTGCAGTGCGGGCACGGCGGCGTCGCCGACTTCCACGCCGAGGTCGCCGCGCGCCACCATGATGGCGTCGGAGGCTTCGAGGATTTCTTCCAGGTGCTCGATCGCTTCGGTGCGCTCGATCTTGGCAACCAGCTGGCACTTGCCGCCGGCCGCGCGCAGCAGTTCGCGCGCCTGGCGCATATCGGCGCCGCAGCGCGGGAACGACACCGCCAGGTAATCCGCATTCAGCGCCACGGCGGTCTTGATGTCTTCGATGTCCTTTTCGGTCAGGGCGGCAGCCGACAGCCCGCCGCCCTTGCGGTTGATGCCCTTGTTGTTGGACAGCACCCCGCCCTGCACCACCTTGCAGATGATTTCCGTGCCCTTGACCTCTTCGACCCAGAATTCGATGCGGCCGTCGTCGAGCAGCAGGGTCACGCCGCGCTTCACATCATTCGGCAATTCCTTGTAGTCGAGGCCGACCCGGGTCTGGTCGCCCAGCGTGCAGGCAGCGTCGAGAACGAAGGTATCGCCCTTGGCGAGGGTGATCTTGTCGTCCTTGAACTTGCCGATGCGGATTTTCGGGCCCTGCAGGTCGACCAGCACACCGACCGCGCGGCCGCGTGCGCGGGCCAGCGAGCGCACCAGTTCGGCGCGGTCAATATGGTCTTGCGCCACGCCGTGGGAAAAGTTGAGACGCACCACATCCAGTCCGGCTTCCATCATCCGGTCCAGGGTTTTGGCATCGGAACAGGCGGGGCCGAGGGTGGCGACGATTTTGGTTCTGCGGATCATGTGAGCGGGGTCGGGGGTCAGAATTGGGGAACGACAAGGGGTCGGGATTCAGGATCCATGGATCAGGGAAGGTGCGGGCGTTGCCCGGGCTTTAATCCCTGAATCCTGAGCCCTGAATCCTGCTTTATTTCGCGCGTTCCTCCAGAATCGCCACGGCGGGCAGAACCTTGCCTTCCAGATATTCGAGGAAGGCGCCGCCGGCGGTGGAAATGTAGCTCACCTTGTCGTAGATATCGTACTTCTGGATCGCGGCGATGGTGTCGCCGCCGCCGGCCAGGGTGAACGCATGGGTGTTGGCAATCGCCATCGCAATGGTCTTGGTGCCTTCGCCGAACTGGTCGAATTCGAACACGCCGACCGGGCCGTTCCACAGCACGGTGCCGGCCTGCATGATGATGTCGGCGAGCTCTTGCGCAGATTTCGGGCCGATGTCGAAAATCATGTCGTCGTCGGCCACGTCGCCCGCATCCTTCAGCACGGCGGGCTCATTGGCATCGAATTTCTTGCCGCACACCACGTCCACCGCGATGGGAATCATCGCGTCGCGCGCGGTCATCTTGGTCATCAGGCTTTGCGCGATGGGGATGAGATCGTGTTCGCACAGCGACTTGCCGACGTTCTTGCCGGTCGCCGCGAGGAAGGTGTTGGCAATGCCGCCGCCGACCACCAGCTGGTCGACTTTCTCCGACAGCGCTTCCAGAACGGTCAGCTTGGTCGACACCTTGGAGCCGCCGACGATGGCGACCATCGGGCGTGCCGGGTTGGCCAGCGCCTTGTCGAGCGCGTCGAGCTCTTCGGTCAGCAGGATGCCGGCCGTGGCGACCGGGGCGAACTTGGCGATGCCGTGGGTCGAGGCCTCGGCGCGGTGCGCGGTGCCGAAGGCGTCCATCACGAAGACGTCGCACAGCGCGGCGTATTTCCTGGCGGTCTCGTCGAGGTTCTTCTTCTCGCCCTTGTTGACGCGGCAGTTTTCCAGCACCACCAGTTCGCCGTTGGCCACATCGAAGCCGCCGTCCACCCATTCGCGGATCAGGCGGATGTTCTTGCCCATGCGCTGGGCGATCACGTCGACCACCGGCTTCAGCGAATCCTCTTCCCTGAACTCGCCCTCGGTGGGACGGCCGAGGTGGGAGGTGACCATCACCTTGGCGCCGGCCTTGAGGCAGTGCTCGAGGGTGCGCATCGACGCGGTGATGCGGGCGTCGGAGGTAACCTTGCCGTCCTTGAGCGGGACGTTCATGTCAGCGCGGATGAACACGCGCTTGCCAGCCAGATCGAGATCGGTGACGCGAATAAAAGCCATGCGGTTTCTCCTGAAAGTAAGGTTTAAGGGTTGGCGCGGGATGCGCGCCAGACCTTAAGACTCACATTTCAGGGCTCAGGATTCAGGGTCCATGGATCAGGGAAGGTGCGGGCTTTGCCCGCGCTTTAATCCCTGACCCCTGAATCCTGAGCCCTGGCCCCTTACTTCGCCACGTGCTGCACGAAGCGCAGCATGTTGCAGGTGTAGCCATACTCGTTGTCGTACCAAGACACAACCTTGACGAAGGTGGAGTCCAGCGCGATACCGGCTTCGGCATCGAAGATGGAGGAGAAGCCCACGCCACGAAAATCGGTGGAAACCACTTTCTCGTCGGTGTAACCCAGCGTGCCTTTCATCGAGCCTTCCGAAGCCGTTTTCATCGCGGCGCAAATTTCTGCGTAGGTCGCGGGCTTATCCAACTCAACGGTCAGATCAACGACCGACACATCGGAGGTGGGAACGCGGAACGCCATGCCGGTCAGTTTGCCTTTCAGTTCGGGCAGTACCACGCCGACCGCTTTGGCTGCGCCGGTGGAAGACGGGATGATGTTTTCCAGGATGCCACGACCGCCGCGCCAGTCTTTCATCGACGGACCGTCGACGGTTTTCTGGGTCGCCGTGGCAGCATGAACCGTCGTCATCAAGCCGCGCTTCAGACCCCAGTTGTCGTGCAGCACTTTAGCCACCGGTGCCAGGCAGTTGGTGGTGCAGGAGGCCGCAGAAACAATGGCTTGGCCAGCGTAAGTTTTGTGGTTGACGCCGTAGACGAACATCGGCGTCGCATCCTTGGAAGGCGCACTCATCACCACTTTCTTCGCGCCTGCCGCGATATGCTTCTTGCAGGACTCATCATCCAGAAAGAAGCCGGTGCATTCGATAACGATGTCGGCGCCGGCCTCATTCCACTTCAGGTTAGCGGGGTCACGCTCAGCCGTCAGACGAACCGTTTTGCCATTGACAACCAGGTTGTTGCCGGAAACCGATACGTCGCCGTTGAAGCGACCATGCACCGAGTCGTACTTCAGCATGTATGCCAGGTAGTCGGGGTCGAGCAGGTCGTTGATCGCGACGACTTCGATTTCGGGGAAGTCCTTGGCGATCGCGCGGAAAGCCATGCGGCCGATGCGGCCAAAACCGTTGATGCCTACTTTGATTGCCATTTGTCAGTCTCCAAAATTAAACAAAGATTTTTATCCGCGAAGGACGCGAAGCGACGCGAAGTTTCCCTTCGCGGAGACAGGTTTACAAAACGCTCTTGACGGCGCTCACCACGTTTTCCGTCGTGAAGCCGAAGTGCTTGAACAGCGCCGGAGCCGGGGCGGATTCGCCGAAGCTGTCGATGCCGACCACGGCGCCTTCCAGACCCACGTACTTGCGCCAGAAGTCGGTGACGCCGGCTTCCACGGCGACGCGCGGCAGGCCCTTGGTCAGCACGCTGGCCTTGTAGGCGGCGCCCTGCCTGTCGAAGGTGTTGGTCGAGGGCATCGAGACCACGCGCACCGCGATGCCTTCGGCAGCCAGCGCTTCCTGGGCCTTGATGGCCAGTTCGACTTCGGAGCCGGTGGCGATGATGATTGCCTTGGCGCCGGCAGCGTCTTTCAACACGTAACCGCCCTTGGCAACATTGGCCAGGGTGGCCGCGTCACGCGCCATGAACGGCAGGTTCTGGCGACTGAGGATGTGGCAGGTGGGGCCGTCGGCACGCTCGACTGAGGCCACCCAGCCGACCAGCGTTTCCACCGTGTCGCACGGACGCCAGACGTCGATGTTGGGGATCACGCGCAGGGTGGCGGTCTGCTCCACCGGCTGGTGGGTCGGGCCGTCTTCGCCGAGGCCGATGGAGTCATGCGTGAACACGTGGATCACGCGCTGCTTCATCAGCGCGGCCATGCGAATGGCGTTGCGCGAGTATTCGGAGAACATCAGGAAGGTGCCACCGAAGGGCAGCAGGCCGCCGTGCAGGGCCATGCCGTTCATGATCGCGGCCATGCCGAATTCGCGCACGCCGTAGCTGATGTAGTTGCCGGGGTTGCCGTGGCGAACCGGATGGCAGCCTTCCCAGTTGGTCAGGTTGGAACCGGTCAGGTCGGCTGAGCCGCCGAGGAACTCGGGCAGCGCGGACGCCAGCGCATTGATCGCGATCTGCGAAGCCTTGCGGGTGGCGACGGTTTCAGCCTTGGTGTTGATTGCAGCCAGTTTGTCGGCGACGTGCGCCTTCCAGTTGGCGGGCAGTTCACCCTTCATGCGGCGCTCGAACTCGGCGGCTTCAGCCGGGTAGGCCTTCCTGTATTCGGCGAACTTGTTGTTCCATAGCGTTTCCAGTCCCTGACCCTTGGTCTTGGCGTCCCAGCCGGCGTAGATGTCGGCGGGAATTTCGAACGGGGGATGGTTCCAGCCCATGTGCTTGCGGGCGGCTTCAAGTTCTTCGTGCCCCAGCGCGGCGCCGTGCACGTCGTGAGAGCCCTGCTTGTTGGGCGAGCCCTTGCCGATGATGGTCTTGCAGCAGATCAGGGTCGGCTTGTCGGTGCTGGCCTTGGCTTTCTGGATCGCCTCCTCAAGCGCGACGACGTCATGGCCATCCACATTGGGAACGACATTCCAGCCGTAAGCTTCAAAACGCTTCGGGGTGTCGTCAGTAAACCAGTTCTCGACGTGGCCGTCGATCGAAATACCGTTGTCGTCCCAGAAAGCGATCAGTTTGCCAAGCTTCCAGGTGCCGGCCAGCGCGCAGGCCTCGTGCGAGATCCCTTCCATCATGCAACCATCGCCCAAGAACGCGTAGGTGTGGTGATCGACGATGGCGTGGTCGGGCTTGTTGAATTCAGCGGCGAGGACCTTTTCCGCCATCGCCATGCCAACGGCGTTGGAGATGCCTTGGCCGAGCGGGCCGGTGGTGGTCTCGATGCCGGGCGCGTAGCCGTATTCGGGGTGGCCCGGGGTCTTGGAGTGCAACTGACGGAACTGCTTGATGTCATCCATCGACAGGTCATAGCCGGTCAGGTGCAGCAATGCATAGAGCAGCATCGAGCCGTGGCCGTTCGACAGCACGAAACGATCGCGATCCGCCCATTTTGGGTTGGTCGGATTGTGGCGCATGTGGTGATTCCACAGCGTTTCGGCGATTTCCGCCATACCCATGGGGGCGCCGGGGTGGCCAGATTTGGCTTTTTCGACTGCATCCATTGCAAGCGCGCGGATGGCATTGGCCAGGTCGTTACGGGTTGGCATTGCGTTCCCTTCAGCTAAGTAAAAAAACCGTCGCATTACCCGCCCGGAAAAAGCCACGCAATGGCAACTTGGGCAGAATATGCAAAAACCTTGATTATCCGTCAGCAGGGCGGGCTTTCGCAAGCCGGGCCCAAAGCGGGCAAAAGGAGTGTTATGGCAAGAGGTTAAGCCGACAAGCTCAAGCGCCGACTCAGGAGCGCGCGCTAAAATCTTTTTATTCGCTCGATGGGGCGGCTTATGCACCGGCCGCCTTCAGCCAGTCGCGCCACAGCACGAACAGTTCGGGGCTGGCCGAGGCCACCACCGACCGCTCCCATATGTTGGCAATGTCGAAGCTGCCCGACAGGCTGGACAGCCGTCCGCCCGCCTCTTCCAGAATCAGCGCGCCGGCGGCGTAATCCCATAGTTTCTGCCCGCCGTGAACATAGATGTCGAAGCGTCCAGCAGCGGTATAACACCAGTCCAGCGTGGAGGCGCCGAAATTGCGCTGCGAGGCATACGGCGGCCACGATGCCAGTCGCCCGGCGAGTTCGCGATCGATGCGTTTCATTTCCACCCCGGCAAGCGCGCGCCGCAGCTCGGTGACCGGCGCGCGCAGGGGCAGCGGATCGCCGTTCAGATGCGCGCCGTGTCCGCGTTCGGCAGTAAACATTTCGTCGGCAATGGGGTCGTACACTACGCCGAGTTGGCGCTCGCCCTTGTAGAGATAGGCCACCGACACGGCGAAGTAGGGCACGCCCGCGACAAAGTTGGAGGTGCCGTCGATCGGGTCGACGCACCACAGCCCGTCGCGTCCGGCATCCCAGGCGTCGTGCTGACGCTGCTCGGTCATTTCCTCGCCCAGCACCGGCACATTCCTGATCTGCGGCAACGCTGCCTCCAGCGCGGCCTGCGTCTCGGAGTCCGCTTCAGTGAACAGACTACCGTCCACCTTGTGGCTGTGCGCAACCTTGAGAAAACGCGGGGTGACCTCGCGCTGGGCGACCTCACGAACCAGCGCCTTGACGTCTTCAAGCATGATCAGGTGCGCACGCAATAACAATAAACAAATTCCTGCTCCTGGCCCGTCGGGGTGTGATGGATTTCGGTTTGGTGGCCCAGCAGGCGGAAGGGCGCGCCAAACTCGGCGTGCAGCGCGTCGGGGGCGTAGTGCATCACGTCCAGTCCCGAACATTGCAGCGGCCCGCCGGGGCCGAAGGCGGCGATGACGACATGCCCGCCGGGTTTCACGCTTTTCAGCACCTGCGCGACATAACGCGCGCGGTCAGCTGGGTCGGTCAGAAAATGGAACACCGCGCGGTCGTGCCACACGTCGTAGCGCGCGGCCGGCAATTCAACCCGGCTGATGTCGGCGGCGATCCATTGCACCGACGGCGCCCGCGCGCCGAGCCGCGATCGACTGGTCGCCAGCGCCGACTCGGCGAGATCGAGCACGGTCAGATGACGGTAGCCGGCGTCAAGCAGATCGTCCACCAGCCCCGACGCGCCACCGCCGACGTCGATGATGTGCGCATCCGTGTCCGCGCAGCCCTCGATCAGGCGCAGCGATGACGCGGCATGCGGCTGAAACCAGCTGACCTGGTCGGCTGCCTTGTTGCCGTATACCGTTTCCCAATGCTGCCGGCGATCGGCCATGTCACACTTCCTTCCACTTGATCGAGCAGCCCATGCTGGGGATCTGCCCGGCGGGGCCGCGCTGGGTGGCGGCGATTTCCTTCATCGCCTCGAAGAGGTCGCGGCGCACGCCCTCGGGCGCGGTGTCCTTGCGCGATTCGTCGAAGCGGCCGCGGTATTGCAATTCGGAATTCCGGTTGAAGCCGAAAAAGTCCGGCGTGCACACCGCGCCGTAGGCTTTCGCCACGTCCTGCGTTTCGTCGATCACGTAGGGAAAGGGAAAGCCGGATTCCGCCGCCACCTTTTTCATGTTGTCGAAGGAATCCTCGGCATAGTCGGTCGGGTCGTTCGACATGATGGCGATGGCGTGGATGCCGTGCGCCCTGAGCTCGGCCAGATCGCGCACCAGCCGCGGGCGGATGGCCTTCACATAGGGACAATGGTTGCAGATGAACATCACCAGCAGGCCATTCGGCCCCATCGCGTCAGTCAGCGTCCACCGCTTGCCGTCGACGCCGGGCAGGCTGAAATCGGGGGCTTTCCAGCCAAAATCGCATACGGGGGTGGTGAGGGAAACCATGGCGCGCTCCGCAGAATTCCTAGTCAATCCCGGCATAATAGCAATGATGACCGCGCCACGTTTTTATCTCGACCAGCCGCTCGCCTCGGGCGCCCGCTTCAGCCTGCCGCCCGGCCCGGCGCGCCACGCCGCGCGCGCGCTGCGGCTGGCGGTGGACGATACCGTCATCCTGTTCAACGGGCAGGGCGGCGAATACACCGCACGCATCGAGCGTATTCAGAAGGACGAGGTGGCAGTCAGCGTCATTGGCTTTGCCGACATCGAGCGCGAATCGCGTTTGCGCGTGATGCTGGCGCAGGGGATTTCGAGCGGCGAACGCATGGACTACACGCTGCAGAAGGCGGTCGAACTCGGGGTGACGGCGATTCAGCCGATTGCCGCCAAACGCAGCGTGGTCAAACTGGCGGGCGAGCGTGCCGACCGTCGCGTCGCGCACTGGCAGGGCGTGGTGGCGAGTGCCTGCGAGCAGTGCGGACGCAACCAGGTCCCCGTGGTGGCGCCGCCGTTACCGCTGGCGCACTGGCTCGGTCATACGATCTTTCACGGGCTTCAGCCCGTAGAAAATCGGAGTCCTTCAGGGCAACAAAAAGACGGACGGCTGCTGTTCCTGTCGCCGCTGGCCGAGGCGCGGCTGGCCGACCTGCCGCCGCCAGTCATGCAGGATTGCCTGGTGGCCGGACCCGAAGGCGGCTTCGAGGCCGACGAGATTGCTGCGCTGCACGCAGCGGGGGCCATCCCGGTGCGGCTCGGGGCGCGCGTGCTGCGCACCGAGACTGCCGCGCTGGCCGCGCTGGCGGCGATGCAAACCCTGTGGGGCGATTTTTAAGGCGCGGCAGGCGTAAAAAAACCGGGCACGCGCCCGGTTTTTTATGCTTGTGCTGTCCGTTTACGGACGCAGATAGGCGTAGCCCTTTTGCTGTAGTTGCATGATTTCCACCACACCCGCCTGAACGTAGCTGATCTTGGCATTCATATCGTCCTTGCTGAGTTTCTGGCCACGCATGGTGTTTTCGCATGCCACCACTTTCACCCCTGAATCGACCGCTTCACCGATGCGGTTGGCCACCTCGGAATCGGCTTTCAGCATGCCGATGCCAGGTCCATACGTCACGATCTCGACTTCGACATTGTCCTTGCCAAGATCCTTTTGCACATTCTTGACGTTGTTCAGCGCCAGATTCCAGGTAGCCGGGTTGCTGTCGCTGACCTGGACCACCAGCTTGCCCTTGTCGGCGGCCAGGCCCGTCGCCGGCAGCGCACCCAGCATCATGGCCCCGCCCAGCAGGGCACCCAGCATCTTGTTCATGGATTTCATTTTTCAAAGTCTCCTTCAGGTTTGATTGAAACGGAAAATACCGATTCATAAATTTATGACGCAAAACCCGCACGATTTATTCCATTTATTCATTGCATGATGGACTGAGCGCCCTGCGTTTCGCAATCGTTTTCTGTATCCTTCGCGTAAATCCACCCTGCTCGGGCCATACCGTTGAAAGACACCGCCGATTTCGTTTACTGGTTCCGCTCTGCCGCGCCGTACATCCACGGTTTCCGCGGCAAGACCTTTGTCATCGCCTTTGGCGGCGAACTGGTGGCGGACGGCGGTTTCGTGCAGCTGGCGCACGATGTCAACCTGCTGAACAGCCTGGGGGTGCGGCTGGTGCTGATCCACGGCGTGCGGCCACAGGTGGAGGCGCGGCTGACCGAAAGCGGCACCGCAATACGCTATGTGAACGGCCTGCGCGTCACCGACGACACCGCGCTCGCCTGCGTCAAGGAAGCCGCCGGCACGGTGCGGGTGGAAATCGAGGCGCTGCTGTCGCTGGGGCTGGCCAACACGCCGATGGCCGGCGCCGACATCCGGGTGGCCTCGGGCAATTTCGTCACTGCGCAGCCGCTGGGGGTGCGCGGCGGTGTGGATTTGCTGCACACCGGCGAGGTGCGCAAGATCGACGCTGCCGCGATCCGGCGCCGCCTTGACCAGCACGACATCGTGCTGCTGTCGCCCATCGGCTATTCGCCGACCGGCGAGATTTTCAACCTCAGTCTGGAAGACGTGGCCACTCAGGCCGCAGTCGAACTGGCGGCCGACAAGCTGATTTTTCTGATGGACACCGAGGGGGTGCCGGGCAAGGGCCGCACCATCCTCAATGCCCTCACCGTCAACGAGGCGCGGCAGATGCTGGAAAAAGCGCGCAAGCTGCCTGAGGACGTGACCTACTACCTGCCGTGCGCGATCACCGCCTGCACCCAGGGGGTCAAGCGCGCCCACCTCATCAGCCGCCACCGCGACGGCGCGCTGCTGTCCGAACTGTTCACCCGCGAGGGCGTCGGCACCCTCATCACCCCGGCGCCGTTGGAAACCCTGCGCCCCGCCACCATCGACGACGTCGGCGGCATCCTCGGCCTGATCGAGCCGCTGGAGCGCGAGGGCATCCTGGTGCGGCGCTCGCGCGAGCTGCTGGAAATGGAAGTCGAGCGCTTTCTGGTGCTCGAATCTGACGGCGTCATCGCCGGCTGTGCCGCGCTCTATCCCTTTCCCGAAGAGCAGGCAGCCGAACTCGCTTGTCTTGCCGTCTCCAGGGAGTTTCGCGGGCGCGGTTTTGGCGACCTGCTGCTGGCAGAAGCCGAGAAAAAGGGCAAAAAGGCGGGCTTCAAGAAACTATTTGTTCTGACCACCCGCACCGAGCACTGGTTCGAGGAACGTGGCTTCGTCGACAGCAGCCCCGACCATCTGCCAAAAAGCAAACAGGCGCTATACAACTACAAGCGGAAATCAAAGGTTCTGCAAAAATCACTGTGAACATGGAATAAAGACGTTGCGTTCACTTGCCCGGTGGCGGGTCTTCCCCGCCGCATCCTTCTGCGCTCACCTATGCCGCCGGCAATAAACCGCTGGCCGGCCTGCACTCGCCACGCACAATCCAGTTACGCCGCACGCTGAAATTAAGGCTCGTCGCCCTGCCCGGAGTCTTGCTGCTGCTGGCCATGGGCATCCCAACCGCTTTTCAGCGCGGACAAACCGCTGACATTCGGTGTTTTCCCCCCATTTGACGGCGAAACAGATCATCCAGACTTACCGCCCGCTTGCCGACGTGCTGGAAAAGCATTTGCGGCGGCGCGTCGCCATCTACACCGCGCGCGACTTCAAAACCTTTGTCGAACGCACCCGTCAGGGCGAATACGACATCCTACGGCGCCACACCTGGCCTGGCTGGCGCGACAGGATGCCGGCTACCGGCCGCTGCTGAAATATGCCCAGCCGGTGCGCGGCCTGCTGGTGGTCAAGTCCAATTCGCCGTTCTATGCGCCGGATGCGTTGCGCGGCCGCACCATCGCCACCGCCGATTCCATCGCCGTGGTGGTATTGGCCATTCACGCCGAACCGGCCGCGCACGGACTCAGTCGCAACATCGATTACCAGACAACGGATTCCGGTACCCACCTCAACGCCGCGATGCAGGTCATCAATGGGCGCGCGGACGCTGCCATGCTGGGGCTGCCAACCTACAAGGTTGATGCCCCCCCGAATTGCGCCAGCAATTGCGCGTGCTCGCCGAGACGCCGCCCTTATCCAGCCTGATGTACCTCACCCACCCGCGCCTGCGTGACGCCGAGGCGCAGGCTGTGCGCAAGACGCTGCTGAGTTTTGCCGCCACGCCCGAGGGGCAGGCCTTCATGCAGCGCGGCGGTTTCGGTGGCTCGCCGATGTGGACGGCAACGAGCTGAGCGCCTTCCGTCCCTACGCCTTGCAGGTGCAAGAAATGTTGCGGGCGCCCCAATGAAGGCGTGGCTGGGGCGACTCTCACTGCGCTACAAGCTCACCCTCGCCGCGCTGGCGGTGGAAGCCGTAATGCTGAGCTTTCTGATCGCCAACGGGGTGCAGCTCACCACCCAGGCCCTGCAAAAACAGGCCGAGCAGCGCGTGGAGGAAATCGCGAAAACCCTGGAAGCGGCCCTGCTTGCGCCCCTGACGCAACAGGATGACGCCAGCGTACGCGACATCATCGAGACGCTGCGGCACGACGACGGGCGGGAAATGATCGAGGTGCGCGACAGCAGCAACCGTGTCGTGCACCAGACCGGAAACGGCGGCGCCGCAACCGATTTCCGCCGGGTGCAGCCGATTGAGCTGGCTGGCCAGCGCTATGGCGAAGTCGCCCTGGTCTTGTCGGGCGATTTCATTCAGCAGGCGCGCACCCGCTATGTACAGCAAAGCTTGGCCATTGCCGCTGCCGCCCTGCTGCTGACCGGCATCCTGCTGGCCCTGTCGACCGGCGCGGTGGTTCGTCGCTTTGTCGCGCTGACCCGCGCCAGCAGACGCATGGCGCAAGGCGACCTCGACGTCAAGCTGACAGGCGAAGGCGAAGATGAGATCGGCCAACTGATCGGAACCTTCAACCGCATGGCCGAAGCGGTCCGCTTCAACGTCGAGCGGGCACGCGAAAATGAGGCACGCTTCCATGCCACCGCCGACTACACCCACGACCTCGAATTCTGGCTGTCACCCGAAGGCAAGCTGTTGTGGGTCAATCCCTCGGTCGAGCGCATGCTGGGCTACAGCGTCGGCGAATGCATGGGGCAGATGAATTTCCCGCCGACATCATCCACCCACAAGATCGCACCGCAGCCGAGTTCCAGTTGCGTAACACCCTGCGCGGCACCTCCGGCCAGGGTTACGCGTTGCGGGTTTGCCGCAAGGATGGCGGCCATTTCTGGACAGCGTTGAACTGGCAGCCGATTCATGATTACAGCGGGGTGTATCAGGGCATTCGCGCCAGTATCCACAATATCGACGACCTCAAGGCAACCGAGGCCAACCTGCGCCAGGCCAACAACGAACTGCGCACGGCAGAAAGCCTGCAAAGCGAATACCTGGAGGAAACCGAGCAGGAACGCGCCCGTCTAGTCTCGCTGCTGTCGGCGATGAATCTGGGCATCCTGTTCGTCGCCGCCGACGGCCGTGTGATCTACCACAACCCCACCTTCAGCCGCATATGGATGATCGACGAGGGGACGGGGCTCATCGGCCTGCCGGTAAACGAGGTACTGGCCAAATCCGCCTCGACGCTGGCGCGCCCCGATCATTTTTCCAGGCATTTGCTGTCGGTGCTGGAAACGCATGAATTGTCCGACAGCCATGGAATCCAGATGACCGATGGCCGCGTCATCACCGAACTCGATTACCCGGTGCGCGACCGTGAAGGCCGCTTCATCAGCCATTTGTGGATTTATGAAGACGTCACCCGCGAACGCCAGACCGCCGACCAGCTGGTGTACCTGGCCGAGCGCGACCCGCTCACCGGGCTGTACAACCGCCACCGCTTCCAGCAGGAACTGGCGCGCACCATGCTGGATACCGACTGCCATCAATTGCAGTGCACGGTGATGTTTTTTGACCTCGACGAGTTCAAGACCATCAACGACAGCTACGGCCACCGCACGGGCGATGCGCTGCTGATCCGGGTGGCCGGCGAAATCGGCGCGCTGGTGCGGCGCAACGAAGTGCTGGCACGGCTGGGCGGCGACAAATTCGCCATCCCCCCGCCTGCGGTGCAGGACAACGAAGCCGAGGCACTGGCCGAGCGCGTGGTACACGCGGTGGCGCAGATTCCCTTTCGCTTCGAAGGACAAAACCTGCGGCTCACCACGAGCCTCGGCATCGCCTACTACCCCGGGCACGCCGCCGACGCCGACGATCTGGTCGCGCGCGCCGATATCGCCATGTAACAGGCCAAGGACGCCGACAAGAATATCTGGCGCGTCTATCGCGCGGACACTGTGGCTGACAGCGAGATGCGCAGCCGTCTGTCATGGGGTGAGCGCATCAGCAACGCGCTCGACAAGGCGTTGTTCCAGCTACATTTCCAGGGCGCGTATCGGGCGGAAGACGGCACCCTGTCGCATCTGGAAGCGCTTATCCGCATGACCGACGAACGCAACCCCGATCAGTTCATCATGCCGGCGCACTTCATCCATCTGGCCGAAAAAGTGGCCGCATCCTCGACATCGACCGCTGGGTGATCCGCGAAGTGCTGCGGCGGCTGGCTGGGAATCCGGCCATTCCGTCGATCGCGATCAACCTGTCGGGGCGTTCGCTGTCCGAGCCCGGCCGCCTGATCGTCGAGATCACCGAAACCGCTGCGGTGTCCGACCTGCAGATGCGCAGCGCATGATCGAAGCGCTGCGCCAGATGGGCTGCGGCGTCTGCCTCGACGACTTCGGCGTCGGCTTTTCCTCCTTTGCCTACCTCAAGCACCTGCAGGTCGACACCATCAAGATCGACGGCATTTTCATTCGCGACCTGTCCAACGACCCCGACAACCAGGTGTTTGTGCAGGCCATGGTCAGCGTTGGCTCGGCCTCGGCAAATCGGTGGTCGCGGAGTATGTCGAGGACGGCGAAACGCTCGCCCTGCTGCGCAAGTTCGGCGTCGACCTGGTGCAGGGCTATCACCTCGACCGGCCGATTCCCGACCATCCGGCGCTGCAGATCAAGAGCTAGACGCACGTTTCGAGGCTCAAGCCGCCAGGCGGAGGCTCCCCCATGGTTGATGGGGGGCAATGTTAAAATGTTGCGTTTTTCCCGTATTTCAGGACACCCGCCGTGCTCACCGCTTCCAGTATCACCCTGCAATTCGCCGCCAAACCCCTGTTCGAGAACGTCAGCGTCAAGTTCGGCGACGGCAACCGCTATGGCCTGATCGGCGCCAACGGCTGCGGCAAATCCACCTTCATGAAAATCCTCGCCGGCGAGCTGGAGCCGACTGCCGGCAATGTCTCGCTCGACTCCGGGGAGCGCATGGCCTGGCTGCGCCAGGACCAGTTTGCCTACGAAGACCAGCGCGTGCTCGACGTAGTATTGGAGGGTCACGCCGAGATGTGGCGGGTGATGCAGGAAAAGGACGCCATCTACATGAACCCGGAGGCGACCGAGGAAGACTACCTGCACGCCGCCGAACTGGAAGCCAGGTTCGGCGAAATGGGCGGCTACGACGCCGAGGCGCGCGCGGGTCAACTGCTGCTCGGCGTCGGCATCCCCACCGAGCAGCACAACGGCACCATGAGCCAGATCGCGCCGGGCTTCAAGCTGCGCGTGCTGCTGACACAGGCGCTGTTCTCCAATCCCGAAATCCTGCTGCTGGACGAACCGACCAACAACCTCGACATCAACACCATCCGCTGGCTGGAAAACGTGTTGAACGAGAGCAAAGCCACCATCATTGTCATCTCGCACGACCGCCACTTTTTGAACCAGGTCTGCACCCACATGGCCGACCTCGATTTCGGCACCATCAAGGTCTATCCGGGCAACTACGACGACTACATGCTGGCATCGGCGCAGGTCAAGGAACGCCAGGCCTCGTCCAACGCCAAGGCCAAGGACAAGGTGGCCGAACTGCAGGAATTCGTGCGCCGTTTCTCCGCCAACAAATCCAAGGCGCGCCAGGCCACCAGCCGCATGAAGATGATCGACAAGATCAAGATCGAGGACTTCAAGCCGTCGTCGCGGCAGAACCCCTACATCCGCTTCGAGCCCGAGAAGGCGCTGCATCGCCGCGCGCTGGAAGTCGAAAATCTCAAATTCGGCTACGACGGGGCTCCGCTGTTTACCAACCTTGGTTTCTCGCTGGAGGCCGGTGAAAAAATGGCCGTCATCGGCGGCAACGGCGTCGGCAAATCCACGCTGATGAAGCTCTTGATAGGCGAGTTGTCGCCGGGGTACGGCGAGGTGCGCTGGAGCGAGAACGCCAACGTCGGCTACTTCGCGCAGGATCACGCCGCCGACTTCGACAGCAACATGAACCTCACCGACTGGATGCACCAGTGGACGCAGCAGGGCGACGATGAGCAGATACTGCGCGGCATCCTGGGCCGGCTGCTGTTCTCCGGCGACGACGTCAAGAAATCGGTGCGCGTGCTGTCAGGCGGCGAAAAGGGCCGCATGCTCTACGGCAAACTGATGCTCGGCCGCCACAACGTGCTGCTGATGGACGAACCGACCAACCACATGGACATGGAATCGATCGAGTCGCTCAACCTCGCGCTCGATCTCTACAAGGGCACGCTGATTTTCGTCTCGCACGACCGCCAGTTCGTCAGCAGTCTGGCCACCCGCATCCTCGAAATCACCCCCGAGGGCGTCGAGTTCTACATGGGCACCTACGACGAATACCTGCATTCCAAGGGTCTTGAATAAGGTAATCGCAGTGATGAACGAAGTGGTCGTTATCGGCCTCGGCCAACTCGCCTGACCTTGATTGATTAGACTGCGCGGCCTCTGGATTTTTGCTCGTCACCGCCAACCACGCCGGCGTAATCGAACGGCAGCCAGGTGGATGACTTGTCGGTTTTGATGCGGCCCTTGATGCGATAAGGCACCCCGTCCCTCAGCGTTTCCGGCGGCAGGGTCTTGATCTGCTGGATCAGGTTTTTCGACGGCATGATCGCGTCCACCCGCAACACCATGCTGGAAATCGCCGGGATCAGCGTGGTGGCGCGTAACAGGCCCTTGGCAAACGGGCGCCCATTCACTTCCAACTCGAAATCCAGCGCCTCGATTGTCAGGTCGAAATCGTTCGGATTGCTCACCCGCAGCCCGACGTTGAAACGCTGCTCGAACAGGCCCAGGCTTTTGATCCCGACTTCGGCCACACTCACCCTGGGGGCGACGGCATTCAGCGGCAGGCCGGAACAGGCGGCAAGACCGAATGCGATAAGAAGAACCAGTAGACGCTGCAACATGGAAAGCCTATCGGATCTGCGCCAGCAACTGCGTCAGCATGCGCTGCGCCTGCGCTGCGTAGCCGCCACCAAACAGGTTGGCGTGGTTGAGGAGGTGGTAAAGATTGTAGAGCGTTTTGCGCACCGCATAGCCGGCATCGAGCGGCCAGGCTTCGCGGTAGGCAGCGTAAAAGTCGGGCGCAAACCCGCCAAACAGTTCGCTCATCGCGAGGTCACATTCACGGTCGCCGAAATACACCGCGGGGTCGAAAATCACCGCTGTCCCACAAGGGGACTCCGACTTTCTATGCCCTGAAGGGCATGAAAGATCGTATGACCCATCGGCCAGAAATCCATGGTTGCCGCCCCACAGGTCGCCGTGCAGCAGCGAGGATACGGGTCGGTAACCGGCGAAGAAATCCTCCAGCCGCGCCATCAGGATTTCGCCATCGCGCTGCAAGGCGCCGCCGTAGCCGTTTTTGGCTGCCAGCCGCAATTGAAACCCGAGCCGTTGCTCGCGCCAGAAGTCGACCCAACCATCGCGCCCGGCATTCGGCTGCGGCGTGGCACCGATCCAGTTGTCGCGCGTCCAGCCGTATTGCGGAGCGCTGACGCGGTGCTGTTGCGCGAGTTGCCGCCCCAGTTGCGCGGTGTCACCGTGCGGCACGAGCGGCAGGTATTCGAGCACCAGATACGCCTGCCCGGCGGCAATGCCATGACACATCACTTGCGGCACCCGCACCGCGTTCGCCGCCGCCAGTTCGCCCAGCCCGACCGCTTCGGCCTCGAACATCGCCAATCGGGCGGCAGCACTCGCAGGGAGTACGCTGCCAGACGCTCGCCCTGCGGGCAGTCCTGGCGCAGGCTGGGTCTTGACGAAAAAGCTGCGCGTGCCATCGCTGAGCCTGAACGTCTGGCTGATGTCGCCGCCGTGGACGGCCTGGGAGTCGGATACCGCGAATGGCGCGCCGCTGGCCTGGCTGATGGCGGCAGCGAGTTCGCTGTAGAAGAGACTCATGGCTCGATCAGCGGCTGGATGCGGAGTGCGAGCGCGGCATGGGCGGCACGCAAGGCCGCTTCGGCCTCACCTGGCGTGGCGGCGCGACTGAAGATAAAGCCCAGATAGCCCGCCCCGTCGGGCGGCGGCGCCACCAACTGGCCGGGCTGGGCGGTGATCTCGATGCCGGTAATGTGGGGCACGGCGCGCGCCGTTTCGAGACCATTGACGCCATGAAAAATCCCGGCGGCCGGAATCGGGATCATCATCACGCCGGCAGCGACGTCATTTTTCGGTTCCGGCAGCGGCAGACCGACGGCGTGACGCAGCACGATTTCCGCCGTGCCCATGCCGAGCGTGGCGGCGAGCATCCGCCCGCACAGGCCGCCAATGCCGCGCGGCGCGATTTCGAGCAGCCACACGCCGGCGGCGTTGATGCGCGCCTCGGCGTGCACCACCCCCTCCCGCACTCCGGCGGCCACGCAGGCACGCTGCACCGCGGCGGCAAATTCGCCTTGGGTCGCGGCAGCCAGGCGCGAGGGCGTGATGAAGAGCGTTTCCTCAAAAACCGGACCGTCGAGCGGATCCGGCTTGTCGAACAGGGCGAGCACCCGCAGCAGGCCCAGCTCGAGCACGCCGTCGAGCGCAACCTCGACACCGGGGATGAAGGCCTCGACCAGCAGGCCGAGCGCATCGGCATCGCGCTGGGCGCGCGCCTGGATGCGCTGCACCTGCTTGAGCGCGCGAGCGAGTTGATCGATATCGTCTGCCCGGATCACGCCGCGGCTGGCATTCAGCCGGCGCGCCTTCACCACCAGCGGAAATCCCGGCGCCGCAGCGGCGTTCACATCGCCGTCATTGGTCGCGGCAAATGCGGGGTGCGGCAGGCCGATCGTCTGCTGCAGCTGGCGAAAGCGCAGCTTGTCGGTCAGCGTCACCACCGCCGCGGGCGCATTGCCAGGCAAGCCGAGCGCCTCGCGCAGCCGCGCCGCCAGAGCCACCCCGTGATCATCCGCGGCCAGCACCGCATCGACCGGTTGCGTCAGCGCGCGCAGCACCTGGGGCACGGCGGCCTCGGGCTGGTCGAAGGACACGCTCATCAGGGGCGGCAGGCCCCAACTGGGTGCAAGTTTATGGCAGTAATCGGCGCAGACGACGAGTTCGATGTTCAGCCGGGCGGCCGCAGCAATGAAGTCCTGCTTGGCGTAGCCCGCGGCGGGAAGCAGCAGCAGCAGGCGTGGCATGGTGCGGTCAAAAGCTGGCGAGCTGGGTTTCGGTCGGCTCGGCGCAGCAATACCACGGCTCGGAATGGTGCGGAATGGGCTCGCCGAATTGCGCGGGATCGAGCGGCGGAGGCGTCTCGCCCAGCGCAGCGTGGGTGCGCGCCCAGATGCCGGCAAACACCTCGGCGCGCGGCTTCGCGGCTTTTTCGGCATCCATCACCCAGGCCATGATCTCGCTTTGCAGGGCATCGACGCGCGGGTCGTCGGCCTGCCAAGGATAGCCCAGCATGGCCTCGTCGAAGGCGCCGACACGCGCGGCAAAATCCGGCAGCTGCAGCAGGTAGGAGCCTTGCGGCACCAGCAGGCGGATCGCCAGTTGCACCGGCGGCACGGCTTCGACCAGATGCAGTTTGAGCAGCGTGGCGAGCAGCTCGCGATAGCCGGCCAGCGTGGTCCACGGCGTGAACGGCACGAAGGTGGGCACCAGCGCAATGCCGAGTGCGCGGCAATGCGCAAGCGCTGTCTCGAAATCCGCGTGGGTGTGGCCCTTGGCGAGATGCGCCAGAATCGCGTCGTCGACCGACTCGACCGCGGTGACGATGAACAGCAGGCCGCATTGCTTGAGGCGCGGCAGCAGTTCGGCGTGATTCAGCAGATGCTCGACCTTGATCGTTGCGTCCCAGCTCAGATCGGGAAAACGCGCGTGCAGCGCCTCGGCAATCTTGAGCGCATGGGTCGGCCCGTTGAGAAAATCGGGGTCGCCAAAGCTGATGTGCTGCGCGCCGACATCGACTTGCTGGGTGATGTCGGCGATCACCACCTCCACCGGAACGATGCGGAATTTCCCTTCGTATACGGGCACCACCGGGCAGTGGCGGCACAGGTGTTTGCAGCCGCGGCTGGCCTCGGCGAAGCCGGTGATTTTTTGCGTGCCGTCGGACAGGATCAGTTTGGCGTAGCGTTGCAGGTCGGGCAGGCCGCGGCGTGCGGGCAGCAGAAATTCGATCTTGCTGCGGCGCACCAGGGTGTCGGCTGGCGCGTTGCCTGATTGCACCCAGGCCAGCAGATCGGGCTCGGATTCGCCGCCAAAGATCGCATTCATCCCCAGGCTTTTCAGCCACGCCGCATTGACCGGCGCATACAGGCCAAACGCGGCGAAACGGGCATGCGGGGCGAGCGCACGGATTTTCGGCAAGGCTGCTGCGGCAATCCGCGTGGCGGTGTGCATGCCCAGGTAAATCGCCACGTATTCGGCATCTTTAAGAATGGCCGGATCGAGCTTTTGCTGCGACAGGTCGACGCAGGCCACCGCAATGCCGGCGCGCGCAAACCACGCTGCCGGCTGCGCCAGATTGAACGGCTGCCGCCCGAGCTCGTATGGGCTCACCAAAACAACACGCGCCCCGGAGGGCGCGCATGGTTTTGCTGTGCGGGATGTCATGGCAGGACGCCTATTTGGCCTTGGGGCGATGCTCGAACATTTTGGCGATGCCAGGGTCGCGCGAGGCGCCAGCGGCTTCCATGCGCTTGAGATACTCGTCCCACAGCGCGGCCTGATTGACGCCGAGCTCGTACAGATATTCCCAGGAATAGATCCCGGTATTGTGGCCGTCGGAGAAGGTGAAGTTGATGCCGTACAGGCCGACCGGCTCGGCGGCGTTGATCAGCACTTCGCCCTTGCCGACCTGCAGCACTTCCTGGCCGGGGCCGTGGCCGCGCACTTCGGCGGACGGCGAATAGACGCGCAGCAATTCGAACGGCAGCTCGAAACGTGCACCGTCGGAAAACGCGATTTCCAGCTTGCGCGAAACTTGATGGAGCTTGATGTCGGTAGGGGTGGGGGTGGCCATGATTGAAATGCTCGTATAACTCCAGCCCGAATTTTAAACCCGCAGTGCGGAGATTAAACCCTTGCGTGACAAGGGGATGAAGCCGATTGTGACCTGAAAACTGGTGCGTCCGGCGCGATTCGAACGCGCGACCCCTGCCTTCGGAGGGCCGGGCGGGCATGTAAATGGTGGTTTCATGTTGTATTAAGGCCATGATAATTAATATTTTTAATTAATTAAAGCACGCAGAAGTTCATGGTACTTTTCCGTATCACTTCCGTACGGACATTTTTGCTGTGGCCACTGCAATTAAGAAATCCTCAGACCGAAAGCTACTCGTTTCTCGCCGCGAGCCATACTGGGATCGCATTGAGGCCGGGTGCTACATTGGCTATCGCATGCTCGAAGATGGAACCGGCACATGGATCGCACGATGGCGCTCTGAGAGTGGTGGGCAAAAGTACCACGCACTTGGCAGTCAGCCTGATTATGATACAGCTGTGAAACTTGCTCGTGATTGGTTCATTCAGTGCCAGGGTGGGTCCACCGAGATCATCGACGTTTCTGAGGCTTGCATGCGGTACGTAGAAGATCGCCGGAAGGAGAAGGGGGAATCCACGGCGAAGGATGCTGAAGGCCGATTTCGTCGTCTCGTGTATGAAAAATCATTCGGTCGTATCAAGTTAGCTGCTTTGCGTACTGCCCATATCACCGACTGGCGTAATGCTCAGGTTGTTATTGAGGAAGACGACGATGATCCTGACACACCACGCCGCGCCAAAGACACCACAAACAGAAGTCTTGCCACACTGAAGGCCGCACTCAACCTCGCCTATCGCATGGGCCTGATATCGAGTACTGCCCAATGGGATCGCGTGGAAGCCTTCAAGGGGGTGGGGCAGCGTAGGGAAGTATCCCTTACGGTTACCGAAAGGAGAAAGCTGATCACCGCAGCATCTGATGAACTGAAACCGTTCATTCGAGCGATGTTGCTTACCGGGTGCCGGCCTGGCGAACTGGCGAACGCTTTAGTTGGCGATCTTGATCCTGTTGGCCTGCTCGCGGTCACTGGCAAGACAGGTCGTCGCACGATACCGGTATCGCCTGAGGCACTCAATCTCTTAAAGATATGTGCTGGCGACCGCCCTGCACACGAGCCTATTCTCACCCAGTACGGCCTGGCTTGGACCCGCTTCGAATGGCGCGATGCCATACAAGAGGCGCGCACCGCTGCCTGCCTGTCAGACTCGGTAGTGATGTACAGTCTTCGACATGTCGCCATCTCCGAAATGCTCGTTTCAGGTATCGACCCAATGTCGGTCGCCAAGATCGCCGGCACCAGTGTGGAGATGATTTCGAGGCACTACGGCCATCTCATCAAGGAAAGAATCGTTGAGCAACTTACGAAAGTGCAGGTACTTTAATGAATAGTGAGCTATTTGTTGATGGCGGGTTGCTGGAGCCAGGCAATCACGAGGGCGTTCGCAGAATGAGCGTCCTAGCTGCCACGCGACTAATTGAGATTCGAAGACGCGCATGCATTGGCCATGACGACGCACTCGATTTCCTGCTAACAGCACTGAATGCTATTGGCGCTGGAGAGTCTCCCAACAACGCTTTTGGCTGGACGCGACCAGGTGGAGGCGCAGGTGCCCCGAAGGGTAATCTTGCTTTTCGTGACTGGGACATCCGCATGACGGTCCAAGCCCACATGCGCGAAAAAGGGAGAAGTAAAGAGAAGATGAAGGTGTGCGGTGAGGTTTCAATCGATAGTGGTGGAGAATTTCTGCTTAGTTTTGACACGATTAAAGATGTATGTCGCGGTATGACGGTTAACTCCGAGCTTCCCCTGCCCGACAACATGTATCCAATCGACCCCGAACCCTACCGTCGCAAAAAAACAAAATAATCAATTCTGCCGCGAGTAACGAATTCGGAATTCGCTACCTCGCTTATCAAGGTTTTATGCAACAGTATCTAGGCTGACTTCAATAAACGGAGATGGCCAAAGATGAACACCAAGCCCCTGGCGGCGCCACACGCCGCCTATTCAGTCCGCGACTTCTGCGCGGCACACAACATCACCAAAGTCTTTTTCTATAAGTTGATGAAAGAGGGCACCGGCCCCCGAATCATGAAGGTCGGCAGTCGCACGCTTATCAGCGTTGAGGCTGCGTCTGACTGGCGCCAGCTGATGGAAAAAGGCGCACAAATACTGCCCCCACGTCGTCGCGCATAAGGCCAGCGGTCATGTTACGCAAGACGAATGGTCGCGGCTGCCAGCCCCCTGCAACCCCCAAGACTACTGATAGCCCAAAACGTATCAGGCGAGGCTTGCTGGTTGAATATTTAAAACTCGCAAAATCAAACCTCATCATCCTCCAGAAAAAACGCGGATGGCAAAGGGGCCTGCAATGAGAGGCGACATCGAACGCATCCGCGAGTCTCTGCATTTCATCCCTCCCGGTGATCGCGATACATGGTTGAAAATGGGGATGGCGGTTAAATCCGAGCTTGGGGATACAGGATTTGACTTGTGGGCTGCATGGAGCCAGCAAGCCGATTCCTACGACGCCAAAGATGCGCGAGACGTGTGGAAGAGCATTCGAGCCGATGGCAAGGTGACGGCGGGGACGCTTTTCCATGTGGCCAAGGCGAACGGCTGGCGCGATGACGGAACGCACCAGAAACCGACCCCTGAAGTGCTTGCGGAGAGAAATCACATCGCGGCGGAACGTATGGTTCAAGAGGTTGCCGAAATGGCCCGCGAACGTGCCAACACTGCGAAGAAGGCGGCGGCGATCTGGAAGGCTGCAACCGAGGCGAAAGCCAATCATCCCTACCTTTTACGCAAGCGGGTTCCCCCGGTTGCAACCCTGCGGGAGATTGACGCGGGCGCGGCGGCAGCGATCCTGTGCTATGTCCCGAAGTCTGGCGGCGATGCGCTTACCGGGCGCTTATTGGTGATTCCAGTCAAGCAAGGAAACACCCTTTCAACCCTGGAACTGATAGACGAAAACGGGCTCAAGGCAGCCCTTGCCGGGCGAGGCACCAAGGCTGGCGGGTATTGGGCGACGGAATCGCTGCCCGAGGCAGTGGACACCCTGCTGATAGGTGAAGGTGTGGCGACCGTGCTGTCAGCCAAGGAATCCTGCGGATGCCCGGCAATCGCGGCGCTGTCGGCTAGCAACCTGCCAGCTGTGGCAAAAGCCATGCGCGAACGATATCCGGCGACGGCGCTGGTAATCCTAGCCGATCTGGTGAAGGCAACCGGTGAACCTGATCCCCATGCAAAAGAGGCGGCGCAAGAGGTGGACGGCAAACTGGCAATCCCCGAATTTGGCGCTGACCAACCGCACGACGCTACCGACTTCAACGATATGGCTAAGAAATTCGGCGCGAAAGCCGTAGAACGAACCATAGCGAACGCAAGCACACCGGCCAAGGGAGCGCATCAGGCAGGCGGAATCAGTAGCACGAATAGCAGCAATAACAGTAGCAACGGCTGGCCGGTGCCGCAACCGCTGACGGCGAAGGTGGAGCCGGAACCCTATCCGATTGATGCCCTGCCCGATACCATCCGGGCGGCAGTGGAAGAGGTGGCTGGATTCGTCAAGGCACCTTTGCCGCTGGTGGCAGCGTCGGCATTGGCGGCACTGTCGTTGGCCGCGCAAGCGCATATCGACGCCAAGCGGGCGGAAAAATTGCATGGGCCTGTCGGACTGTTCCTGCTAACTATTGCTGACAGTGGCGAACGGAAATCGACTTGTGACAGTTTTTTCACGAAACCGATCCGAGATTATGAAGAAGCCCAAGCCGAAGCCGCAAAGCCGATCCTGAAAGACCACAATGCGGCAATCGAGGCATGGGAAGCCAAGCGTGGCGGAATTAAGGAAAACATCCGCCAGCTTTCCAAGGCGGGGAAGCCGACGCATGGCGCGGAATCAGCTTTGCGCGATCTGGAACACAACAAGCCAGAACCACCAAGAACTGCACGTTTGATATACGCCGATGCGACACCCGAGGCGCTAGCCTTTGGGTTGGCGAAGCAATGGCCGTCGGCGGGCGTTGTATCTGCCGAGGCCGGGATTGTTTTCGGTTCGCATGGTATGGGAAAAGATAGTGCCATGCGAAATATGGCCCTGCTGAATCAGCTTTGGGATGGCACCAGCTTAACTATCGATCGGCGATCTACAGAGTCTTTCACCGTTCGCGGGGCGCGGCTGACCGTGGCTTTGCAAGTACAGGAACCGACCTTACGGGAGTTTTTCAACCGATCTGGGGCGCTGGCGCGTGGAACCGGCTTCCTTGCCCGATTCCTTGTGGCGTGGCCGGAATCGACGCAAGGCTACCGACCCTTCACCGAACCTCCGGCGAACTGGCCGCACCTAGCCGAATTCCATCGGCGCATTGCCGCGATTCTGGCGAACCCGATTCCGATAAATGATGAGGGGGCGCTATCCCCGGCGCTGATTATGCTGGCTCCAGAAGCAAAAGCAGCATGGGTGGAATATCACAATGCAGTCGAGAGTGAGCTAGCCAGTGGCGGCGAGCTTTACGACGTGCGGGACGTGGCGAGCAAATCCGCCGACAACGCGGCACGGCTGGCAGCGCTGTTCCAAATATTCGAGCATGGCATGAGCGGCGCTGTTAGGCCGGAATGCTTCGAGTCAGCAAGCCTGATAACTGCATGGCATTTGGGCGAAGCCCGGCGCTTCTTTGGGGAGCTTGCCCTACCTCCGGAACTTGCGAACGCGGCACGACTGGATAGCTGGCTGATCGAGCATTGCCATCGGGCACGGACACTATGCGTCGGAAAGAATCACGTTCGACAGCATGGACCATTGCGGGACGGGGCACGACTTGATGCGGCGATCCGCGAGCTTACCGACCTTGAACGACTGCGACTGTTGAAGGAAGGGAAACGACTAACCCTCCAACTGAACCCGGCGCTGCTGGGGGTGACGCCATGACCCTGCTATCGGCGCTGATCCGAAAACGCGATACCCGGAATGCTGCTACTGCTATCCCTGCTATTCCTGCTATTCCTGCTACTCAACTGAAGGAAGAGACAGGGGCCGTAGCAAGAATAGCAACAGTGACAGTAGCAAATCCAACCGAAACCGAGGTGGCGGAACTGCGAGCGCTGGTGCAACCCAATGGCAAGGCTGAGCAATGGACGGCTGACGAAACCGAACGGGCAACGGCTGGGGCGCTTGCTGTCGAGCATGGAATAATCATCCTGCCGCTTGATGATGACCGGCGCACCTGCAACCAATGCGCGAATCTGGCAAGGCTGCGCTGTCTTGCCGCATGGCGCGGCGAAATTGTGGCGAACCGCGATTACACGCCAATCCGAGATATTCCTCGGCGCTGTGAGGGCTACATGCCAGAGGCGAATGACGAAGACCGGCGTCTTGGCCGTGAACGCTGGCCGGAATTGATCGAGTCTCCGGGCGCGGCTAACCCTGCCCCATGAAACCGAATTGGGGAAGCTGAACCGCGACGAAACACACCTTGATTGCAATTGCGAGCGGACTCTTGCCATGCGTTAAAACTCAATGGCTTTGCGCTGATGAAAATGCAACCCCTTAAAACGGGCGCAAAGCCAGTCTGGGTAAGGTGTTCGTCTGGATTTTGGGAATTCAACACCACAAACTTGCCAATTGATTTCGGCAAAAATGAGGACTAAACAATGGGCGGTTTCGGAAGTGGTCGGCATTATCAGGGCGGAAAACGCACCACAAGCGACATGCTGGCGCTTGACGTTCGGCATCTTCATCGTGGTGGCCAACTGACACCGGGGCAGTCGTGGTTAATAACGTTGCAACAAAACGTCTCCATTCAGATGCGGACGGAAGGCGACCGAGTGATCCTCAACTATCGAAACCGCAGCAACGATGGCGAATGGCGGCCGATAATCTATCCCGTGTATCTAGAGTGGACGGGCTGCCGCCTGGGTGGACGGCGGGCGTGGTTCCTCTGCCCTACGCCGGGTTGCGGGCGGCGCGTTGCGATTCTCTTCGGTGGTGCGGTCTTTGCCTGTCGGCATTGCCACAAGCTCGCCTATGAGAGCCAGCGGGCATCCCCTAGTGATCGCGCGATGCGCCGAGCGGACAGGATCAGGAGGCGGCTGGGCTGGGACGCCGGAATCGCCAACCTGTCAGGCGGCAAGCCGAAGGGCATGCACTGGCGCACCTTTGCACGGCTAGATGCCGAACTGTTTGGTTGCATGCGGGTTTCTCTGGCCGCGACGATGCACCTGCTTGATCAGATGAAGCGACGGGGGTGGCCTGTGGGTGAGTTGAACAGCGAGGAATACAAATTCGACGAGGACGAGACAGCGGCAATTGAAAGGGCCGCTGTTTCCGGTCAGTCGTCTACCTGTTTCCCGACTACTAACCTGGCGTATAGAAATTCAGCTTGGGGAGTCCGACCGTCTAGTGTTCGGCCTTTGCGATCTGTCCGGCTGACCGTTCCATATGACCAGTGTTCGGCTCTTACCGGTCAAAGCACCATTCAACGTTTGACATGAGGGGTTCGGCTGCACTAGCGTTCACCCTTGCGACCAAATGCAGGTTTGAGGGAGGACCAGATTCCATCTTCTATGGCCTGTACGAGAAGGTCTTCTTGCTTCTCAAACTTCATATAAGAAATCGAAATTTTGGCGTCATTGCCCGTGGCCCATCTCTGCAGGTGCATCGAATAGATGCCTCGTTGCTCAGTTCCAAGGTGCTGTGTCAGTCTGCTCTTGAGTTTCTTCGATCGTCCTACGTAAAGGGCATTGGCATTCGCGTTCTCTTTGTTCACGCGGCAGTAGTCATCCGCCAATGTGCGAGCGGCTTCAAGCTGCGCCCATAAGACGGGGACTAGGGCCAGTTTGTCCGGCTGCAATCTAATGACGTAGACATAGTCGATCTCTCTGTCGATCTTCCGGTAGCCGCTAGGAACTTGGTCTAAGAGCTCACCAATCGAATCTTGTGTCAGATCTCGAAGGTTGATTTCCAACGCTTGGATCTGCGGGCAAACAATGGTTCCCAGCATCTGCCGAGCCATTTCCAGCTGATCGGATGCGCTAGTGATGGCGGTTGAAAACTCTGTAGACGTGTACATGAATCACCTGTGTAGCCTAACGTTGGAGTTCAGCGGCTGGCGAAAAGCGCAGCTTTTTGACGATCCGCTGGAACGTCTTGTTATGTAAATCCCCGCTTCAGAGTGCTGAAAAATAAGCTGCTGCTCATATAAGCTCTTTTGCTGCTAGCCGCCGGTAGTGCTCGCCGAGAGCCGTGAGGCGAATGGTCTTGCTCTCCATAGCGGCATGCCACATATGCGGAGCACCGTCAGGCACGAGAAGCCCAAAGCGGTTGTACTTTTGTAGGATCTTGAAGATTGCATTGTGATCAGGGTCCGGGGCTGGAATGCCTTGCGGGTTCGCGGCCCAGGATTCGTGCCGCTCCGGCTCATATGTGGGGTCGAGTTGGAACTGGAAGCCGGGAGTCGGGAAAAGCTCTGAAATCCGGCGAAGCTCAGCAAGCTCGAAGGGGGGTTGCACCTTCCGCAAGGAAACGAAGCGCTTAACGTTAGTCTTAAAGACAGGCCGCTGCGCCCATGGTCCGAGCGACTGGTCTACGTGTGCATAGACACCGCCTGGCGTCACATCTCCGACTAGGTTTGCGGCAGCACCGCCGAGCGCATCGACTAACAAGCTGGTAAAGACACCGGCACCGTCCTCCTCGGTTGCATACTGTTCCGCAGTTGATGCTGTGAGGATGGTCACCCCATCGCTTATCTCGGTCACCTTCTGCTGCAACGCGCTTCCTCCCGCGACGCCGCTGTGACAGCTATCGAGAATAATCACGCGGTTTTGAATCTTCGACTGATTGGCCATGATCATGATCTCAGCCAGTGGCACGCCGTCGTTTCCGGTCTTCACGTCGGAAGAGCAAAGGTAGCCGCCAGTTGCTTCGATGTGACCATGCCCTGCAAAGTAGAAGAGCGAAACTTCACCATCACCGGCGAATAGGCTTTCGATAGCCCGCCGAAGCTCGTCTCGCCCAACAGGATCACTGGGGCCAGTGGCGGTTAGATGCTTCACACCAAAGTTCACTGACCCATCGGCGTGCCGATCAAGCATGGCCTTAACCGCGAACGAATCGTTCACGCAACCAAAGAGCGGTGAAACGTTGGTGTAGTAGTCGATACCAACTACGAGTGCTTTGCGCATCAGAGGCTATCAATCCACGCTGCGATGTTGTCCCAAGTCCAGACCATCGTATTCACACCGGCGAGGTCGGTGCGGTCCTCCTTGTAGGCCCAGATGCCGCGCATTTTCTTCTTCTCTTCCTTGGCACATTGAATCTCCCACTTCTGCCCACTGGAGTTGAGGGAGTTCTTGCTGACAATTACGAGGACACCATCGGACCGAAGAATGCGAGTCCGCACCTTCTTCTTCCACTCCTCGTCGTAGGCGTCTTTGACCGACATGTCTACGTACTCGAAGGGCGAGTCGGTATGCAAAGACTGCCCCTTGATCATGTCGCGAATGCGTACATCTTCAATTGCGAAGGCAACGAAAACGACTTTTTTATCAGCAATGAATGACCCCTGTGGTTAAGGCATAACAGTTAATAGTGAGCCCCATGGGTCCGGACGTTTTTTAATAAAGAGATACGCAGCGGATCCTTACTCATCTTCATCTTCAAAACCCGGGTTTTTTTTGCATACTTTTCGAGTGTTTAAGAAACCAGCCATTTTCGAATCAAAGGAACGATTGCACTCCGCTTTCGTATCGAATTTACAATTGGCGTGACCTTCATATACTGTGCACCATTTTTTATCTCCAAAACGAAGTCGTGGAAGGTCTTCCTCGTATGTTTCGCATGAGATTTGCAGGCCATTTTTTGTGCACACGGTCCTTGTGTCACTCCATGCCTCGAGAGAAATAAACGCAATGCAAATTACGCCACTGCCACCAACTAGCAAATACTTAATCAATTCCCGCATCCCCCCCCCTTTTTTCACCAATGTTATTATGAACGTTCTGTGAGTCCTTCACGGTTAAACACCGGCCGTTCGCATAGTCAGTCGCAAAGACCCGTAAAGGATCGTGAGTACACAGTCACTGATTTAGAAAACAGCCATTTGTAACAATTTCCTGGCCTACGTCCGGTGACACCCCCTAGCAGCCCTTGGTGAGTCAGAAGATCACCGGCAGCTTTGGCCGAGGATGCGACGGTCGATAACCCAGCCATGGCAGGCAGGTCGTCGGCCAGAACGGACTGACCATCCATTAGGGAGCAGCCTGGCCACGGAGCGTTTCGTACAGCCCCGCATTGTTAAGCAGGATGTCCTTCAGCCCGCCCTGAACCGTTGGTGAATTCAACGCCTGCGTGCTCATCAACGTGTGTGCGTCCAGGGCGCCCATGATGGCATTCAGCAGCTCGGTTTTCAGGTCGGGCGAATTGGCGAACTGTTCCTTCGTGTTGTTCGTCGCCTGTTGCCGCAGCGTTTCCGACTCCAGCAGCTTGCCCTTGATGACGTTGTTCACATAGACCAGTTTGTCCTGGTCGGTGAGATCGCCGTCAAAGAGATCGTTCACCTTCTCGATGATCTCGGCCATATAAGCCTTTTGCGGTTCCTGCACACTGCCGCTGCCCGCTTCGGTGATGGGATACAGCTTGATCGTCTCGCCGTCGCTCAGCGGCATCGGCTTTTTGCCTAGATTCTTCAGGTGATGGTGCGTCAGCACCACTTTCGAGAGGTCGATGCCCTCCCGCTCACGGCCAAATTCCAGTAACGGCAGCAGGCGCTTGTAGAAGATGGCGCGCTTCTCGATGGCGGTGTTTCCATAGTCGAAGATCTGCGAAAGGAAGGTGTACAGCCGGATGTAGGCGCCCATGTCACCCTTGAACAGGATCAGCGCATTCAGTTCGTTCTGCGCGTCTTCGACGGCTTTGTCGTCCTGCTTCTCCTTGGCAGCGTTCAGTGCTGCCTGGGCGGCCTTGTAGCGTTTCATCACGCGGTCCTGCACCGGCTCCAGCGCGGCGACCAGCTCGCTCTGCCTGGCATTCGGGTTCATCTCAACAGCGACCACCCGATCCACCTCGAAATCGTCGTAGTGCCCGGCGGCGTCCAGCTTGGCGCGCAGATTGAAGACGAGGTTGGGGTCCGTCGTCGCCGAGAGTTCCGCCGTGGTGTGATACGTCTTGAAGGCAGCCAGCACCTCCTCGGTGTCGTTCACGAAATCGAGCACGTAGGTCGTGTCCTTGCCGGGGTAGGCACGGTTCAGGCGGGAGAGCGTTTGCACCGCCTGAATGCCCGCCAGCCGCTTGTCCACATACATTCCGCACAGCAGCGGTTGATCGAAGCCGGTCTGAAACTTGTTCGCCACCAGCAGGATCTGATACTCGTCGCCCTTGAAGGCTTCGCGGATGTCGCGGCCCTTCAGGTTGGGGTTCAGCGCCGGGCTGTTCTCGGTGAAACCGTCCGGCCCGGACTCCTTGTCGTTCACCTCGCCGGAGAAGGCGACCAGCGTGCCGATCCTGTAGCCGTGTTCCTTGATGTATTTGTCGATGGCCAGTTGCCAGCGCACGGATTCCAGCCGACTGCCGACCACCACCATCGCCTTGGCCTTGCCATCGAGCAGCGGGGCCACGAACTTGCGGAAGTGCTCAACCACAACCTCCACCTTCTGCGCGATGTTGTAGGGGTGCAGCCGCACCCAGCCCATGATCCCCTTCAGCGCCGCGCTGCGATCAACCGCTTTTTCGTCGAACTCTTTGCCTTCGTGCGCCAGCTTGAAGGCAAGGCTGTAGGGCGTGTAGTTCTTTAGCACATCCAGGATGAATTTCTCCTCGATGGCTTGGCGCATGGAATAGACGTGGAACGGAGTGGGCACATTGTCCGGCGCCGGTTTGCGCGATGGATCGGGGCGCGTGCCAAACAGCTCCATCGTCTTGTTCTTCGGTGTTGCCGTAAACGCGACAAAGGTGATGCCGCCGTCGTCAGCCCGCGTCGCCATCTGCGCCGCGAGAATGTCCTCGGTGCTGATTTCGCCACCATCGTTCAGCTCCGCCAGTTCCTCGGGGCTCAGCACTTCCTTCAGCTTCGCCGCCGCCTCGCCAGTTTGCGAGCTGTGTGCCTCGTCTGCGATTACTGCGAAGTGTTTGCCCTGTGTGGCGGCTAGCTTGCGCACGGCCTCCAGGGCAAAGGGGAAAGTCTGGATGGTGCAGACCACGATTTTCTTGTCACCTGACAGCGCCTCGGCGAGCTTGCCGCTCTTGCTGCCGTCCTTGTTTGTGATCGTGGCTACTACGCCGCTGGTGCGCTGGAAGTCGAACAGCGCTTCCTGAAGCTGCGCGTCGATGACATTGCGGTCGGAGACCACCAGCACGGTGTCGAAGACCTTCTTGTGCTGCGCGTTGTGCAGTTCAGCGAGAAAGTGCGCCGTCCATGCAATGGAATTCGTTTTACCCGAACCGGCAGAGTGCTGGACGAGGTATTTGCCGCCCGGCCCATCGTGGAGCACCGCCGTCTGCAACTTGCGTGTCACATCAAGCTGATGAAAGCGGGGGAAGATGATCTGCGTGATCTGCTTCTTTTGGTCGCGCTGGGCGATGAGATAGCGGCCCAGGATTTCCAGCCAGCTTTCGCGAGCCCACACCTGCTCCCACAGATACGCTGTGCGGTGGCCGCCCTGCGGGTTCACCGGGTTGCCCGCCGCGCCTTCGTTGCCCAGGTTGAAGGGCAGGAACACCGTGGCTGGGCCGGCCAGCTTGGTCACCATGTGGACTTCGCTGTTGCTCACTGCGAAATGCACCAGCGCACCGTTGGGGAAGGATAGCAGTGGCTCGGCAGCCTGGCCCTTGGGCTTCGGGTTGCGGTCAAAGCGATACTGGTCGATCGCATCGCCGATGCTCTGGGTGAAGTCCGTCTTCAGTTCCGCCGTCGCCACCGGCAGGCCGTTGAGGAACAAGCCGAGGTCGATGCTGTTCTCGTTGTGCAGGGAGTAGCGCAGCTGCCGCACCACCCGCAGCCGGTTGGCAGCATGGCGGGCGAGGATGTCGGGATTGATGGCCAGCGCCGGTTTGAATTCGGCCAGCTTCAGCGGTGCTTTGAGGCCCAGCAGCTCAATGCCGTGGCGAAGCACGTCCAGCGTGCCGCGCTGGTCGAGCTGATCACGCAGGCGGGTCAGCAGCGTTTCGCCCGCCTGCGCGCCGTGGTTCTTGGTCAGGGTTTCCCAGGCTTTGGGCTGCGTGGCCTGCACCCAGGCCAACACGTCAGCGGGGAACAGTGCCCGTGCCCGGTCATAGCCCGCTGCGTCGCCGTCGGCATATAGCCAGCCGTGGTCGGCGAGGTGTTGGCAAATCTCAGTCTCGAAGCTGATTTCTTTGTGCAGGCTCATCAACAAGCTTCAATCCGGAGCGGGACCGAGAACAAATCTTGCGCGTTCATGGCGCAGCATTTGATAAGGCGTCATGAAATGTACATTCAGACCGACACACGCATTGGGAATCTTGATCTTGCGTGTCGAGTTGGCGGGAACTTCGTGGGTCACTACCGTGTGACCGTGGGCCAGTGCAAATGCCACCAGCCAATAGTCCGCCACCTGCAAGAAGGTATTCACCGCCGCTGGTTCATAGCTCTGGCCAGTAGCCCAGACGCTGACGCGCGGAAGCGCCGGCAACACCGCGCCGTCGGGCGGCAGAAAAAAACCGTCACCACGCGCCGCGGCCCAGTCTGACAAGTCATCACCGCCCGCCTGCAACTCGTCGCCCACCTGCTGGATGCTGAAAACCGTACCTGCCGCATTGTTCTGTACAAGCCAATCCCAGAAAGCCGGGCAGAAATCGAAGCCGTATTGCAGGTTTCTGGCCTGGATGAAGATATTGGCGTCGAGCAGGTAGGCCATCAGACCGGGAAGTTCAGGGAACGCCCGAACTCGTTGAAGGTGCTCGTCTTGGCAATGCCCAGCATGCGGAAAGCATCGCGGTAAAGGGTGCGGCCCTCCAGCGTGCTTTCCACCAGTGCCCGCGCAAAACGTTTGCTGACACGGGAGGCCGTCGTGCGATAGAAGTCGCCGCCGCCCGAACCGGCAGCAGCAATATTGCGTAGATGCTCCAGTTCATCGCGATAGGCACGGAAGAAGGCATTCCGGTCCAGACGCCCGGCATCCGCCAAGCGGCGCAGCACCACCAGCGAGCTGACCTTGAAGCGGCGCGCGAGACGGGAAAGAACGTCATGCACCGGCTCGTCGGCGATCAGCTCGCCAAGGAATACGTCCATCGGCACCAGCAGCTCTGCAGCGACCTGGTTGCACCAGGTTTCGATGGCATTGTCGGAGGTCTCGCCCGCGCTCACGTCCGACAGCGCGGACTGGCCCAGCCACAGGTGGGCGAGCTCATGGGCGAGCGTAAACATCTGTGCCGCCTTGCTGTCGGCGCCATTGATGAACACCAGCGGTGCCCGGTCATCGGCAAGTGCGAAGCCGCGAAACTCCTGCGGGTCGAGATGGCGGTAGTTGTTGTTGAGGACTACGCCGCTAACCATCACCATTACGCCAATGCTTTCGGCCTGCTCAATGAATAGTCGTAGAGCCTCGGTCCAGGTTCGGCAGTTGCGGCGGGCATCCACGTCGAAGCCCAGAGTTTGCCGGATTTGTTCTGCGGACTGTACGAGCGCCATATTGATAGTCAGCGCACCGACAAAAGGCAGCGGCGGCTGACCATCGATCAGCGAGAAATCCCGATACCATGCCTGGCGTTCCTGGCAGGCGTAGACGGTATCCAGCAGGTCCGGGCTGGGATGCACAACAGCCCGATCCGCCATGGTGCGGAAGTCGGGGATCGGCACAGGCTCGACCGGCGGCGCAGGCAGGAAGAAGTAACCGAAGGGCGCATGGGTGGCCCGGGCGTAATTCTCTAACTGCTTGAGCGTCGGCAACACTTCGCCGGCCTCCCAGGCTTCTAGTTTGGGGAAGCGCGCCGTCAGCGCGAGCACGTCCATCTGGGCACGGTCGCGTGCCCAGCGGAGCATGTCAGGACTAACGGCGATCCGGGTCATGACGGGTATTTAAACACAGGTCACTTCGGGCAATGCCTCTGCACTGGCATTGAGGCCGCGAACGTCAATCTGGCCGGTGACGGCGGCGGAAATCAGCGCGGTGCGACGTTCTTGCAGCAGATCGATGGCGCGCTGGGCTTCAGCGGTGAGGGCGTCGAAGCGCTCCACTTCACTTTCCAAGAATGCGGCGATTTCGGCCTGCTCTGTTTGTGGCGGTGATGGGATCACGAATGAGCGAATCTCCTCGACGTTGATACGCTTGAATGTCGAGCCAATCATCATATTGGCAAGCTGCAGGATGATGATGGGGGAGCGAATGACGTGCTGAAGGTAGTCAGATGAGTATTTCGGGGAGAGCTTTCGGAGCAGGACTACGTCTTGTCCCATCGCAAATCGCGGATGATCGGCGTTTACCTGAGCAACTTCACCAACGGTGGCATTCCGAGAGAAAATCAGGTCACCGAGAAGCGGACACCGGCCGCCTTCAATTAGCGACGCATAGAAATACTCAGTCGTGCATTTGGCATTCTCCAGTGCAACCCAGCGGCTCTGAACTTCACGAATACTGGCGAGTGGAATTCCATCATCTACGAATTCAGCAGTAACGTGTTTACAGTCGGTTACGCTCCAGTAGCGCTTTAACGGGCCGACCTCCCAATGCTCCGGCACATCATCTCCCAGCCATTCGATGCCGGAAGGCTTCATGGGGGCATCTGGGTTCAGACCTTGGGTGACGGCGTGGGAGATGACGGCCTGGCGTTTTTCTTTCAGCAGCTCCATCAGCCGCCGCTGCTCTGCCACCAGCTCATCAATCTTCGCCGTCTCGCGGTCGAGGAAGGCGGCGATTTGGGTTTGCTCTGCGAGGGGTGGCATCCCAAGCAAGATGTTGCGCATCTCTGCGTAGTTCGTGCTCCAAAGATCGGCGACGATGCCTTTGCCATTCCGATAAAACTCTTCCTGGAACGGCTGGCAGCGAAGGAGGTGATGAACGAACGGCGTGTGCACCTGTTCCTGTGGTTTCAAGACCGTGCAGATCAACGACACCGAGCCATCAAGTTCCGACGCACCGGCAGAGCCTTTCCTGTCAGATCGACTGTTGATCACGAAGTCGCCCTTTAAAACCTTCTTTCGATTGTCGCTGTCGTCCGATTTGGCCGCGGTATCAAGTTGCGGAACGATACCGTACTTGGTTACGGAAAGGGCCGGAAAGTCCTTGTCGCTTGCCTTCTCGCGCCGCTCACTAAAGTAGTACCCGATTCGCTTCAAGTCCCAGTGCCCCGGCACCGCCCCCAGCCACTCCACACCGCTGTCCTTGTAATTCGGGTAGCGCGGGAAGCTCATGCCGACAGCCCGCCAATCATGGTCAGAATGCGATCGGTGACGCCTTTCAGCTCAGCATCGATCACGCTCAGCGGGCGCGGCGGCTTGAAGACGTAGAAGTGCCGATTGAACGGAATTTCATAGCCGACCTTGGTCTTCTCGTGGTCGATCCACGCATCCGGTGCATGGGGCAGGACTTCGCGTTTGAAGTAGGTGTCCACGTCCTCACTGAGAGGCACATTTTCCGTATCGCGCAGAGCGGAATCCGGCACGGGCTTGCCCTTGCCTTTGCCCTTGGTGGCCAGCACGATTTTGCCATCCGCGTCGCGCTCGGGGCGCTCGTCGGTGATGGTGCGGTAGCCGAAGTCCTCGTTCTTGAAAATTCGGCTGATGGGCACGCCGTCGCGGGTGAATTCCTCGAACTGGCCAAACAGGCGGGTGATGTCCTCGATGTGCTCCGGGCTGAGTTCCTTGCGTTTGCTGCCCAGGCTCTTGCGCATTTTTTGCCAGAAGCTACTGGCGTCGATCAACTGCACCTTACCTTTGCGAGCAGCGGGCTTGCGGTTGCTGACGATCCAGACATAGGTGCTGATGCCGGTGTTGTAGAACATGTCGGTGGGCAGGCCGATGATGGCCTCGACCAGATCGTTCTCCAGCATGTAGCGGCGAATCTCGCTCTCGCCGGAGCCGGCGCCACCAGTGAACAGCGGTGAGCCATTGAGCACGATGCCGAAGCGGCTGCCGCCATCGGCGGCGGGCCGCATCTTGGAAACGAGGTGCAGCAGAAAGAGCAGCGAGCCATCGCTGACGCGCGGCAGGCCGGGGCCAAAGCGGCCATTGAAGCCCATCTGCTCGAATTCCTTGCGGATGATGGCTTCGATCTTTTTCCATTCCACGCCGAAGGGCGGATTGGAGAGCATGTAGTCGAAGAGTTTGCCGAGCAGGCCGTCAGCGGAGAGGGTGTTGCCAAAGATGATGTTGGCAATGTCCTGCCCCTTGATCAGCATGTCGGCCTTGCAGATGGCGTAGGACTCGGGGTTCAGTTCCTGCCCATACATGACCAGTCGGGCGTCGGGGTTGAGGCTGGCAAGGTGCTCACCGGCCACGCTCAACATGCCGCCGGTGCCGGCGGTGGGGTCGTAGAGCGAGCGCACCACGCCGGGCTTGGTTAGCGCGGCGTCGTCCTCGATGAACAGGAGATTCACCATGAGCCGGATAACCTCGCGCGGGGTGAAGTGCTCCCCGGCCGTCTCATTCGAGAGTTCGGCAAACTTGCGGATCAGCTCCTCGAACACGGTGCCCATCTCTTCATTGCTGACGGCATCGGGGTGAAGGTCGATATTGGCGAACTTCTCGGTGACGAGGTAGAGCAGCCCGGACTTGGCCAGCTTGTCGATCTGGGTGTGAAATTCGAAGCTCTCGAAGATGTCGCGCACGGCGGGCGAGAAAGCCTGCATGTAGGCACGCAGGTTTTCGCCAATGTGATCCTGGTCGCCCATGAGCTTCTTCAGGTCGAGCGGCGAGGTGTTGTAGAAGAGCTGCTTGGACGCCCGCAGCAGGAAGGGCTCAGGATTGATCCCGGCCTTCTCGCGCTTAGCCAGTTCGGCCAGCACAGCAGGCTTGGTGGCTTCCAGCACGCAGTCAAGGCGGCGCAGCACGGTGAACGGGAGAATGACCTTGCCGTATTCCGATTGCTTGTAGTCGCCGCGCAGAAGATCGGCGACGGACCAGATGAAGGAGGAAAGGTTGGGGTTGGCCATTTGTGGGAATAAGTGTCGAGTGGCGAATGATGCAATGGGTGGACATGTGGCTGCCCCTGACCCCGGAGTATCTTTGACACCGGCGTTTTGGGCAATGCCGCGTTCATTTTCACCTTCCAGAGGGAGGCCGCATCAACTGGACGTGGCCAGTGATGGCTTTTGCTGCGGAGTCGACGATCAAGCAGCATGCGGTGAATGATCGCTAATGGCCACTATGCATGGCTCAACATGACGCCTCATTTTGGACTGACAGGCTGAGCACTCGGTACGTCCGGTCTTCGGCCGCTGACAATCAGGCTTCGGAAGATCGCATCTCGACCGAAGCAGATCATCGTGGCGGAATGATTGTTACGGTCAATGACCGCTTTCGGGAGTAATCGTGGGGCGATTGGAGAATCACGCTTCAGATCAGTGCTAGCTTCTAGAAATAAGGATCAGCCGAAATATCGTTCGTCGCACCGAGCGTGAATAACTCCGGCTTGATCCCTGTGCCTGTCAGGGCAGCCGAGAACTCCTCAAATTTGCGCCGCAATGCCGGGCTGTCTGCTTCCATGACCGCGATCATCGCTATATCGGGTCGTAGCTTCGCCATTGTCTGTGCAAGTCTTGCTGGGTCTTTGAACTGGCGTTCAGACTGCTTTACTTCGCACATGCGGACGATGCCGTCATCAATCATTGTCAAGTCGATGTCAGTCTCCTGTCGCCCCGCTTCGGCAGCATCTTGATCGAAAAATATGTCGAGCGGCCCTTCAAACCAGAAAGAGTCAGTACTGTGCCTCTGAAACTGGCTTAGTACCCAGAACAATGGCCCTATGCCATAGCGCTGCAAAGCCTCGCGGAGGAAACCATTGAGTCGGAATTGCCAAGCCCTGTCGACCGGTGCGGGCTGAACGTCGTGGCATACCTCGCATACGATGTCCGGTCTGAGATCCGCGATGGCAATCCAGCTCCGATGCAGGCATTTCCGGCATTTATGCTCATAGCCTTGATGCAGGACACCGAGGTTACAGAGATTACTTACAGACTCCCGAAGAGAACCTATCCGCCAGCGATCTTCCTCGGCTGGATCATGCTTTCCTCCTTGAGGAGGTGGATGCGCAGCGTCGAAGCGGCCAGCCAGCGCCTTGAAGTCGGTCTCAAATTTGCGCCAGTCCAACGAGCGAACCGTCATTCGCTCTGCGTCCGACTCCTGAAGAACGATGTCAGATAGTGTGTCCAGTTGATCTGCGTTTGCGAGGTCTAGAGGGCGGGTCCCTATGCGTCGTAGGAGCTTCACCTTCATGCGATCCTGGCGCACATCGGTCCTTTGATCGGTCGCTCCGTAGTCCTCTAGCTGTTTGCGCCAGAACTCATGTAGCAGTACGGACCGTGCCATGTTGATGTCCCCGAAAAGCTGATAGACACCCCAAAAATAGCGGCCCGCGTTCGATCGGCGCGCCTCATGGCAGAGCTGGGGCAAAGTCAGCCTGTTACCGAAGCGTTCAAAGGGTGGCCAGTCCCGCCCCCGCTTAAGGGCGACTACAATCGCATCGTAATCAGCCGGCAGTGTAATCTTCGGAAGAGTGGCGTTTGCCACGGTGAAGAGCGTAAGGAGCCCGCCAGCCGACACACGCGGCCCCACGACTTCGCCATGAGGCTCGGTAAGCTGGTAGTGCGGGCGAAACGCCTGGGTAACACGCAGCCGGCGCGGCAGCCGCCAGCGATGGCGCACGTTTGAATAAGGCGAATGATCCACCGTCCGCTCAATGTCTAGATCAACAGCCCAAGCACCGGAGGATGGGCTGATTAGTGGGGACGGAACATGCCGCATGTGCTCGGGCTGTAGTGAGGTCGGACGGAGCTCGTTGCCAACCGAGAAGAATTCTGACCAAAGATTTGGCGATCGAAAACCATGCGTTCCCACCGTGAAGAGTGCGTCTTCAATCGTCCGAGCCTCTGGCACGCATTCAGTGACGGAAGCTACGTGCTCATAGCTAAACATGATCCAGATTTGGCCCTGTCGCATCTGCTCGGCAAGTGGCGCAAGCTCTTCTGCACTCAAGCTCACCGAACGGAGCGTTGCACTGTAAGGCCCGTTTCCACCGCCTCCATTCACATAGTTCCGTCGATTCAAGAAGCCGCGAAGTGCCTCGACGAAGACTGGATCATCGAACTTTGCGCGCGGTATGCAAATATCGACGTCACCACCATCGCGCCATGGTGGCATCAGGGCACGCGCATTCCAGTAGAGAATACGATCAGCAACGGTATCACCGACGACAATGTTAAAACTGTTACTCCAGCGGTGGGATCGCAGATCGAGGCGCGGCGTAAGTTGCGCCGATAGTTGGGCCACTCCCAGTATCCGCCGGTTGGCCGTCATTTTCGTTAGCAGGGCACTAATATCCGACACTGTCGCTTCCGCATCGTGGATATACCGCTGTCTCGGCTGCAATTCGTCATCCGCAACAACCAGGAGCATGGATCCGAAATCCGCGAGAACTGTGCGCATCGAGTTCCGTAGCTCTGCCGAAGCGAACCCAAAGCTATCAGCAAGAAAGCGATCGCTTTCCATGCGCCCCATTGATCCGACGAGTTGCACCCCGCGTGTACCATCAATTGCGCCCGGTGCCCCTGCTAGTGGCAGCAGAGTTCCGACGGCAAGTGGAGGGATTGATGGGCTCGGTCGATAAATCACGTGCTCGTTGTCCCGGCCACTCCAATGGTGCTGGAGTGCAGATGGATAGACGGTTTCGTGCAGCTCTTGCTGCTTCTCCGAAGTCAGATCGACGTAGGAGTAAATCAAATCGGGGTCAAATGACGCCAGCCAAGGCATATATGCAGGCAACGGCTCGCCGTTCGCACAAGGAACGATAAGAGAAAATCGTCCGCCCCAGATCGAAAAGGAATAGCCGAATATCGCATCTAGTATTGGATGCGATGCCTCATCAAGATCAACGAAAAAAGCCAGCCGGATACACCTAGCCCGGGTAAGCACCTGTGTCTGTATTTTTTCCAATTTAAGCCCCCTAAGAGAAGCTTACATCGTCAAGTATCAGTCGTCTCGCAACATGGTTTTCGCCGGCCCCCTAAAGCCATTGTCAAAGAGGGAATAACATTCCCGGTTGTCCTTGCGAATGCCAGCATATGAGTAGGCTTGACGATCGGCGGAGCGAAGGTCTGGTTTGGCCGATTATGTAGAGCTCCACATAAGGCCGAGAAACAGACGGATGTGGTTATTGTTTGGCCGGAAAGCCGGTGTCTTGCAGCATCCCCAGCGTCAGCAACTAGTCTGCTGCTCATCCGGTGAACGCTAGCACCGATGGGGGTTTTGATGGCTCAAACGTTGTGTGTTTGTCAGCATAAAGATCGACGGGTTTCAGCGGAATTCGCAATATGCTTAATTAGTCCACCAAATCAACTTGCAAACACTCCCGACAAGAGCGAACCTCATTTTCGTTTCGGCATTGGAAGGGATGTAAGGTTGAAAGGTATTTTTCTCGTCTCAGCCGAATTTGAGGCACTGCACGGTGCCGGTCCACTTTCTGCATTCGCCTACTTGTGGCTGCGAACTTGGGTCGACATCCGAACGGGGGTTGTTGGGCTGTCGCGCCCAATATCGCTTGCAATGATCCGGGACTATTGTGAGACCCATGTTCCCAAGGGGGCAGGCGTTCATATTGTGCAGGCCAGCGAGCGCAATGTTCGTACTGCGCTGGCATCCCTGGAACGAGCCGGCTTGATCCGTCGACTCCCCGGTGACCGGTTAATCTTTCGTTTGCTCCTCGCTCAGCTACTCCCGCTCGCCCAAAACAAACCTGACGCGAAACTGACAGGCAAATTCAACGTGGTATCCGACGCAGTGAATAACCCAGTCGAGGCCGTGACGAGTACGGGATGTGCTGCACCTGGATACGCGATCTCGACCCGCAACCAGCGGGTCATGAGACGCCTAAACCCGACACACATCAGAGATCGGAGATACCCACCATCACACACGGCAGCGGCATCTACAGCGCCTTGTATGGCAAGCGCCACCCCTGTCGCTGCTGAGGATGAGCGACAACTGGCTATTGCCGTGTTGCTGAATGAGCATGGCGTGGTGGCCGGGCCGAACCATCCTGTCGTTCGGGAGTGGTTGGTCAATGGCGTCATGGATGCGGATCTGCTAACCGCCATCTCGTTGGCCAAGAAAGCTCGCGAGGAAGCGGGAAGCGTGCAACCGATCAACCTTGGCTTCATCCGCGCTAAGCTCAATAGGGTCATAGGCCAGGAGAAGCAGAGCGGGACATGGTGGGCATCGATTCCCACTATGGAGGCCCGAGCACAGGAGTTAAAAATTCCTGGTGCTCGTCCAGGTGAATCAATGGATGAGTTCAAGGCGCGGATATGGGCGGCGCAATCATCCAACCACCAGTCGCCAAGGGTTTAGATAGGCAGGTTGGTTTGAGTGCCCGTGGAGCCAGCGATTAAGCCAGCACGTTTGTCACTCTCCCAATCCGAGTATAGGGTGCCATTTTCCAGCTTCCACGCTGTTCTCCCGCTGGTTGGCGATCCACACACAACACCCGCAGCGGCAGAGGGGGAGCGAAACGCGCAATCCTCCTGGAAAACCAACACCCCATTGGATTCGACTAACACGCCATTGTCCTTGAGTTGCTCGCGTAGCTTCTTGATGCCAGGTGAGAGTGAATCGGCCTCAGTTACCTTGGCTGCTGAATGCTTGCGGACGATCCATTCGCCGCTTTGGCCCGATTCTACGGCCTTTGCGTCAAACCCTTTCCCGGAAAATCGGAACTCTGGGCTGTCCTTGGAGGATTGGTCAAGGTTGGGAGACTGAGTGATTTGCTTCCCGATGGTTGGCTTGAATAAGGAGCACCCCAGTGCTCGCGTCAAGGTATGGGTATCGCGGACGAACCTCAGCATGGTTGATTCGGCAGCGATAGGTAACTTGGGAACTTTTGTTTGCTTTGCACCATTGGTTAACTTGGTATTAGCCAACTTCCAGAGCGGATTGTTACTGGCGTCAACCATCAACTTGGCTTCGGCGAAGCGAACGTGAGCCTTGGTAAGGTAGTCGTCGCTGCTGACCAGCACAATTGTGTCCAGCCAATATTCCTTTGAGCCTTTACCTTTGTCGTCGCTCATGTGGAAGTTCAACCGTGTTCGTACATCTTCAGACTCGCCAATGTACGCAATGTTTTGCATCTGGCCATCTTCCCCATAGAGGACATAGACCCCGGGCCGGGAAATTTGGTCACCATATTTCTGCAGTACCTGCCCATACAGACTCTTGTGGAAGGCGTAGGCTTTGATCGATGCTCCTCCAATTTCAGCTATGCGAATGCCGCTGGGATCGCCACCAGGTAAAAACATCGTGAGTTGAGTCGCGCTCGAATTAATATCGGCCATCTCCGGATCCTGTCTGATAGACAACAACATTCCATGTTAATGCCTGCCAGACTTTGTCTGCAAGGCAATCTCTGCCGGAGAATTTGCCTATGGAGATTGGACAGGTAATCTGCGCACTCCGAAAGGAGCGCAAATTGACTCAGGAAGAGGTGGCCTTGTCTGCCGGGACAGATGCTGGCTATTTGTCGCGCATTGAGCGCGGCAATAGGCTTCCGTCTATTCCGCTGTTCGAAAACATCGCCAGTGCTCTTGGGACCAGGCCATCAATAATCTTTGCGGTGGCTGAAGGAGTTGCATTTCCAGATAGCTCGACAACCGAGCGAATCACTGGCTTCGACCTGGATCTGTCTGAAGATGCCATTAGGCTGAGGCAAGAGTTTCGCGGGCTAACAAATACAAATCAGCGGATTGCAGTTGAACTGCTCCGCGCTTTGAAGCGAACACAAGCCTGATTGAGCAAACGGGAAAGCCAGATCGGAATGGCTAGAAAACCTACGCTTTCGACTCGGATTCAATACATCTTCAGTACTTTCCTGATTTCCTCTTGAATCGCATCGCGCAGATTTTTGGGCGCCAGCACTTCGACATGGTGTCCATGTCGCAAGATATCCATGCTGAGTTCGGTCGGATCGGCATAGGGCACTTCCAGTAGGAACCGGCCATCCGCTTCCAGCCGGCCTATTTGGTCTGGATGCCATTCCTCATCCGCTACCCATTTGGCGGCGGCGGCGGAGAATCGCAGCACAGCCCTTTGTGTTGGCTGGCCACCATAAATCCCGTAGCTACCAGCAAATGCGGCATCCAGTCGCGCCTTGGCCACCGGCTTGGCGGCCTTGGTAAGTAGCTCAATCTGCTGCAGCGCATCGACCGAGAAACGGCGCAGGTCCTTGCGTGCATGGCACCACGCTTCCAGATACCAATTGTTTCGATAAAAAGTCAGCCGCTGGGGTGAGAGTTCGCGTTCTGTATGCTGATCCGAGGTGCGGTTGAAGTGGAGCACCTGGATGCGTTGGCGTCCCAGGGTGGCGCGAGACACCACGGCAAAATGTGCCGAGTTTTTGCGACGCATGCCGATCTTCGCCAGCCGAATGCGTTCGGCGATCTCTCCGAATGGCCGACCGCCATGCCCGACAATCGCTTCCAGGCGTGATAGCAGTGGCCCGATGTGCGGTGCCAGCAGGCCGGGCTCCAGGTCGGAGAGGAGTTGATGCATGGTCATTAGTGCGTGCGTCTCGTCACCGCTGAACCAAAGCCCTGGGAGTTCATATTTGGGACCGATGTTCGGCTCGGCGAAACGATAGCCTTCAGCCTCCCGGTCGAAAATGATTGGCGCGTTGAAGCGGTCTCGCAAATAAAGCAGATCGCGCTTCAATGTCGCCCAGGACACACCCAATGCGCCAAGAAGAGCCTGTCGACTCATCACCCCGTGTTTGGTGAGCAGTTGATCTACGCGGTAAAAACGCTCGGTTCGGTTCATCGTAAAACTCAGCAAGCAGTAGAAATGGGGCTCACTAATTGAGCCCGGCTCATGGCAAGCTACCATAACTGCAAGCATCCGAGCCATCACAAGGCATTCTGGAGACGCCCGAACTGGATTAATCAGATGGGGGCGATAGGTGACGACAGTCACTTCATCGAGGGTTGCCTGGACGCTGCGGCACAGGATTTCGTGATGGCGCACTCCAGTAACTGGGCACCAGCAATGCCCGGACTACTACCAGGCCCTCGAGACCAGCATCGGCAGGCTCATAACAATCAATCAGCATTAATCCAGGAGAGACAGCATGTGGTTGTTCACCAATATCGGCTTTTTCAGCATTGTCCGGAAGCCCGGGACAGACTTTCTGACCGTGCGTACCCGGGTCAAGCACGACCTTGACGCCTTGAGGAATCAATATCTACCCGAACTATCGACCACTATCAGCAAGGGCGGCACAGATTACCCGTGGCGAGCTACGGTCAGCCACGCCGCATTCGCGGCGGCCTTGGGTAAGATCGTTATGAATATCGATTACGGCAATTTCAAGAATGAGATCGCTGTCCGTCAAGGAAAGCCGCGGGCTTCGCGCTACGGCAAGGTCTGGCAGGCGCTGTATGACATGCCGTAGGATCATCATGGCTAAGTCAAATTGCGGAGATCGTGCTCACGAGGCCATCGCCACCGATTGGGAAATCCACCCCATGCCTGCCAGGCAGACAAAACTTTCCTTGAACTTGGCTTATACCGAGACCGATATGGCGCGTATCCGCCATGGCTTCATTCCTCATGCCATGGAAGAAAAATGGTTTCTATATTTCGGTGATGGCTGCCTGCACATGCACCGTAGCTGGACTGGGAATTACATATTTCAGGTACTCTTTACTCGGGAGGGCAAGGGTTGGCGCGCCACCCATGCCATTGCCAATCGCGAGCCCGAACAATACAACGCGACTGATGATGCGGCAGACCAAGCGGTGATTGCCGACATCATCCAGGGCTATCTGGTGACCAATGACTACCATCATCGGCAAGACGGCTTCCTGGCTGGGCTAGAACTCGCGATGCAGCCCAACTACCTCGGTTCCCCCGAGGTGGTTAGAAATGCACTGACCCCTCTGTTTGCTGCAAAAGTAGGTTGGTGGCTACACCTACATGACAAATCGGCACCGAAAGTCACGCCCCATGAAGTGCAGGATATCGAGCTTCAAATCGCGAACATCTTCGCCGGCGAGAATCCGGATTACACCGCCATGCCTTGGCACTCCGTCGAACAGCTCGGTCAGGCGGCGATTATCCGTTTCAATCTCAATGCCGAATATTGCGCAGACGAGTCATTGTTCTTCGTGATGTTCGAGTCTGTCGCCGCCATCTCGATGGCCATCGGCGAAATGCTCAACAGCTATCTTCAGGGCCAGAGCGCCCGGTGGCCGGATGCCATCCGGCAACTCCATCAAATTCAGATATTCGTCGAATCGGTCATGCTCGGCACGGCCGCCATTGCTCACCCTGACAAAACCTTGCAGGATTTTCGCTGGCCGCCGGGCATTCCCGAGGACGAAAACCTTGAAGAGGATCGTTCGCTCGACCCCCATACCCACCCCTGCCTGGACGACGAAGGTCAAACGGTGCATATCAAGCACCCCCATGCCCCGACTCCACCCGAGTTATGGGATGACGAAAATACCATCGCCACCTTCGTGCCCGGCGGGGACTGTCCGGACGAACTCAACGGTATCCATTTCCAGCCCTGGTCAGATCATCCCGAAGGCGAGGACTGGAGCGAAGTCGATGGCCAGATAGATGATCTGGAGGAGCCCCCCATGAACGTCAAATATGGCCTCACACCTGCGATGGGTTGTGTCATCGAGGAACCAGACGGCCGTGTCTGGCTGGTGTCACCGACCAACCGGCATGGCGGCTACAAGAACACCTTCCCCAAGGGCAAGGAGGTGGACGAGGTGACCTGGCAGGCCAATGCAATAAAGGAGACTTACGAGGAAGCCGGGTTACAGGTACGCATCGTCGATTTAATCGGTGACGTTGAGCGCAGCACGATCGTAACGCGCTACTACCGGGCGGTACGGGTAGGAGGCATGCCAACGGACATGGGTTGGGAATCCCAGGCGGTTCACCTCGTCCCGCGTGACCGGTTGCGGGCTTTTCTTGACAGCCCGTATGACCAAACCTTGCTCAACGCACTGATTGGGGCACACCACTAAAAATTCGCGTTAAGCCATACCGAGGTACGCTCAGCCAGGCTATCGCAAATTAAAAATAATCGTCAGTGGTTGGGTGATTGAATGAACGGCAGTTTGATGATGTATCTGATGCAACAAAAAGGCAGCAGATAGCTGTTGGACGGTGGTCAAAACAGCCGATTTTGAAATCGTGTTTCCGTATGATTTCCGTACTGAAGCAACAACCGACAGCTAACTCATTGAAAACTGGTGCGTCCGGCGCGATTCGAACGCGCGACCCCTGCCTTCGGAGGGCAGTACTCTATCCAGCTGAGCTACGGGCGCAAGGACGACAAAGAATAGCCGGTTTGCCGCATGGCGTCCATCCACCGGGCACGCCGCTTTCCTGTCGGGGTGGCTTTCCTTATAATCGCGGCTTTCGACGTCACCCCCAAGGATACTTTCATGGCCGATCCGCACGCCAAGATGACTCAAGCCACCCCGCAGGAAATCATCATTTCCCTTCTTGCCGGCCTGTTCGCGCCCCTGCTGGCGATTTTTCTGATCGTTCAACTGGTGCTCGGCTTTCAGGAAGAGCACACGCCCGACACCACCAGCGAAGCCGCCCAGAAGGCGACCCTCGCACGCATCAAGCCTTTTGCCCAGTTGGCTGCGCTCGACGCCAACGCCCCCAGGGTCGAAAAGTCCGGGCAGGAAGTCTATGACGCCGTGTGTACCTCGTGTCACGGCTCGGGCGCGCTGGGCGCACCCAAATTTGCCAGCAAGGGCGACTGGGGCGGCCGTCTCGGCCAGGGCTACGACACCCTGGTCAAGCACGCGATCGAAGGCATCCGCCAGATGCCTCCGCGCGGCGGTGACGGCGATCTGTCCGATGTGGAAGTGGCGCGCGCGGTGGCCTATCTGGCCAACTCGGCCGGCGCCAGCTTCAAGGCGCCGGAACCGGCACCCGCCCAGGTAGCCCCGGCGGCAGCAGCCACGCCTGCAGCTGCCGCCCCTGCAACCTCAACGCCAGCTGCAGACGACAAAAAGCAATAAGGTTCGCGCCGGCGAAGTAAACTGCGCGCCACGCAGGCAGACACCTTCAGACACGCAAGGGGAATACGATGAAGTACGTCGCCACTTTTTTGATCGTAGCGTCAGCCGCATCGCTGCTGGCTTGCGGCAAATCTGAAGACACACCCGCCGCTCCGCCGCCTGCGGCGGAAGTCGCGCAGACCGAGCCTGCACCGGTGACCGAACCCGTTACCCCGGTTGTCGAAATACCGCAATCCGAAGCCGCCCCGGCTGCACAGCCCGAAACAAGCCTGGCGCAGCCCGAAGCAAAGTTGGCGCAGCCCGCTGCGGCGAGCAAGCCTGCGACAACCAAACCCGCTGAAGCCAGTCCCGCCAAGCCCGCACCCGTGGCCAAGCCCACCAGCGAATCCGCGCCCAGCACACCCTCACCCGACCTTGCTCACGGCCAGCAAATTTATCGCCAGGCCTGCGCGTTCTGCCACGACAAGGGCGTGGCAGGCGCGCCGAAAACCGGCGATGCCGCCGCCTGGAGCCCACGTATGGCGCAAGGCATGGGCACCCTGTATGCCGTCGCCTTGCGCGGCAAGGGCGCGATGCCGGCCAAGGGGGGCAACCCCTCGCTGGCGGATGACGACGTCAAAGCCGCAGTCGATTACCTCGTCGCGCAGTCGCGTTAAGTCCCGCCATGTCGCTCGTCTGCCCACAATGCGGAGGCGATAAAATCCGCAGTGGCTCGCTGCATGCCCACGACGGCGTGCGTCACCTGCTGCTGCACACGCCGCTGCGCTGCCGCGACTGCCGCCATCGCTTCTGGGTGTTCAACCCCCTCAAGCCCCTGCTGCTGCTGGCGTGCGTCGGCGCACTGGTCGGCGTGACTGCCTGGTTTGCGCTCGATCAGAACGCCGCCCTGGTCGCCGCGCAGGCACCCGCCAGCCTGCCGCACACCCGCGCCGCGCAAGGCGATGCCGAAGCGCAACTGCAGATGGGCATGCGCTACGCCGAAGGCGATGGCGTGATCCAGAGCGACAAGGAAGCCGCCAGGTGGTTTGCGCTGGCCGCCAAGCAGGGCCTGGCCGAAGCGCAATATCAATACGGCCTCGTGCTCCTGCAGGGGCGCGGGGTGGTGCAGGACTACAAGGCGGCCTTCAGCTGGATCGAAAAGCCCGCGAAGCGCGGCTACGCCAAGGCGCAATACAGCCTGGGCGAACTCTACCGCTACGGCACCGGCACCGCGATCGACAAGGCGCGCGCCTACCTGTGGTTCAACCTCGCCGCCGCCCAGGGCGTGGAAGTCGCTGCCAAGGCGCGCGACAGCCTGGTGTGGCAGCTGAAGCCCGAGCAGATTGCGGCGATGCAGGAGGAGGCACGGCGCATGAGCCAAGCTGCGCCCTCGCCCGCCTCGACACCAGCGCAGGCGGCACCCGCCGCCTCTCCCGCCACGCCCTGATTTTTCCTGGCCTTACGGATGCGCATGCGCGCTGTCCGCATCCACGTCCAGTGGCCATAGTTGATGTGAATCCAGCTTCAGCCGCGCGTGTGCAGCCAACGCGTCCAACTGCGCCAGCAGCGCCATCAACTGGCCTTCCAGCGCCAGCCTGCGATTGAGCAGCACTTGATCCAGGCCGCCTTCGCCCAGACTGTAGGCCCGCGCCGCCAAGCGCGCGGCTTCCGCCAGCGCCTGCGCGGCGTGGTCGGCCTGCTGCCAGTTGGCGGCCTGCGCGATGGCCGCTTCGAAATCCGCGCGCGCTTCCTGGCGCAGCCGCTGCTCCAGCCGGATGGCGGCGTCCTGCGCGATGGTACTTAACTGCTCAGCCGCCTGCTGGTCGAAACGCCGTGCCGCACCCGGCAGCATCAGCCCCACATTCAAGCCGACCAGATGTTCGTCGCCGCCCGCTTCGTTTTTGTAGAACACCCCGACACTGGGGTCGACACCGCGGCGTTTGGCGAGTTGCCAGGCTTCGGCCTGCAGCACCTCGGCCTGGCGCCGCGAGCGAAACAGTTCATGGTTGTGTTCCAGCACCGCGTTGACATAGTCGTCCGCCGTGCCGACCGGCTGTGCGGGCAGCGGCAGTGCGTCGTCCGCCGTCACCGGCAAGCCGGGAAACTGCGCCCGCAGCCGGTTGCGCGCCTGCTGCTCACGGGTGGCCGCCTGCTGCTGCTGCAGGCGAATCTGTGCCAGCGCGGCATCGGCATTGACGCGCTCGGAGCGCGGCGCTTCGCCCAGCCGAATCCGCGCGTTCACGGTGGCGAGTTGTTGTTCGGCCAAAGCGATTTGCGCCTGCCACAAGCGCGCCTGGCTGGTCTCGTTCAGCCAGTCGAACCACAGCCCGAGCAATTGCCGCCCGCTTTCGTGTAGCGCCTCGCCCAGGCTTGCTTCGGCGTGCGTGGTCAGCGCGCCAGCCAGCTTGTGGTCGGCCGCGGCGCGCGCGGGCAGCCGCAACGGGCGCGACAGCGCCAATCCCCACTCGGCCTGGGTGTCGCGCGGCGTCGTCTGGATGCGGCGCTGCGCGAGGTCGGCGCCCACCGTCCATTCTTCGCGCCCGCGTTGCAGGCTCTGACCGCGCAGCGTTTGCGCGGCGAATTCGCCGCGCGCCTGGGCCACCGTGGGCGAGGCCCACAGCGCGGCTTCGGCTGCTGCAGGATCGGGCAAATAATCGGCATGCGCATTGGCTGCAAACGCCAGCGCGAGCGCAAGGGTCAGTGTATGCACGGCATTCATGCACGTTCTCCCTTCAGAATGAATTGGCGGTATAACAGCGGCAGCATCACCAGCGTCAGCAAGGTGGCGCTGACCAGGCCGCCGATGACGACGATGGCGAGCGGCCGCTGGATTTCGGAGCCGGGGCCGCTGGCAAACAGCAGCGGCACCAAGCCAAAAGCGGCGATGCTGGCGGTCATCAGCACCGGGCGCAGACGGCGCAGCGCGCCGTCGCGCACCACGGCGTCGCCACTCAGACCCTGATTGCGCAGCTGGTTGAAGTGGCTGACCAGCACCACGCCGTTCAGCACCGCAATACCCAATAGCGCAATGAAGCCGACCGAGGCGGGCACCGACAGATACTCGCCCGACACCGCCAGCGCGAAGATGCCGCCGATCAGCGCGAGCGGAACGTTCATCATCACCAGCAGAGCCTGACGGATATCGCCGAAGGTGACGTAGAGCAGGAAGCCGATCAGCAGCAGCGCCACCGGCACCACGATCATCAGGCGTTGCGCGGCACGCTGCTGGTTTTCGAACTGGCCGCCCCAGGTGATGCTGTAACCAGGCGGCAACTTTACCTGGGCGGCAACCGCGGCCTGCGCGTCAGTGACGAAGCTCACCAAATCGCGCCCGGCGACGTTGCTCTGCACCACCGTGAACCGCGCCGCGTTTTCACGTTTCACCGCCACCGGGCCGTTGGTGCGTTTGAGCGTGGCCACCTGGTCAAGGCCGATTTCGCGGCCGTCCGCCAGCGTCAGACGAATCGCCTGCAGCGCGTCAGGCGATTCGCGCAAGCCTTGCGGCCCGCGCAATTGCAGCGGAATGCGCCGCCCCTGCTGCTGGATGGTGCCGATGACTTCGCCTTCGAGTTGCGTTCTCAGCAGCATGCCGACGTCGTCGGCACTGAGACCGAAACGGCCGGCGGCGTTGCGGTCAATTTCCGCCTGCAGGTATTGCACACCCTCGTTCTGCTGGGTGTAGACGTCGGACGCGCCGGGGACTTTTTCCACCACTTTAAATATGGCGTCGGCCAGTTGATTCAGCGTGGCGAGGTCGGGCCCGAAAATCTTGATCGCCACGTCGCCGCGCGATCCGGTGAGCATCTCCGACACCCGCATATCGATCGGCTGGGTGAAGTTGTAGGCGATGCCGGGGAAGCCGTCGAGGATTTTGCGGATTTCGTCGGTCAGCCACTCCTTGTCAGGCTTGCGCCATTCGGCCTGCGGTTTCAACACCAGGAAGGTATCGGTGTCGTTGAGGCTCATCGGGTCGAGCCCCAGCTCGTCGGCACCGGCGCGGCCGACGATGCGGCGAATTTCCGGCACCTGCTTCAACAGCGCCTGCTGCACCCGCAAATCCTGCGCAACCGATTCTTCCAGACTGATCGACGGCAGCTTTTCCAGTTGCACCAGGATGTCGCCTTCGTCCATCGTCGGCATGAAGGTTTTGCCGATCAGGGGATAAACGCCCACTGCGGCCAGCATCAATACGCCTGCGGTGACGTAGACGATTTTCGGACGCACCAATGCGCGATCGAGCAGCGGTGTGTAGATGCCCTGCGCCTTGCGCAGCAGCCACGGATCTTCATGCGCGTCCTGCTTCAGCAGCATCGAGGCCAGCACCGGAATCACGGTGAACGCCAGCAGCAGGGACGCCGCCAGCGCGAACACGATAGTCAGCGCAACCGGCGTGAACAATTTGCCTTCCAGCCCTTCCAGTGTCAGCAGCGGCAGAAAGACGATGGCGATGATGGCGATGCCCGAGGTCACCGGGACTGAAACCTCCTGCACCGCCCACAGCACGCGCTGGATCGGCCTCACTTCGGTGTCCTCCGGATCGTGCGTCAGATGGGCGACGATGTTCTCCACCACCACCACCGCGGCGTCGACCAGCAATCCGATCGCAATCGCCAGTCCGCCCAGGCTCATCAGATTGGCCGACAGCCCGAATTGGCGCATCAGCACAAACGTCGCCAGCACCGACAGTGGCAGGATCAGCGCCACGACGATGGCCGCGCGCAGATTTCCGAGGAACAGCAGCAGCAGGATCACCACAAGCACCGCTGCTTCGAGCAGGGCTTTGCTCACCGTGCCGACGGCGCGGTCGACCAGTTGCGCGCGGTCGTAGAACGTCGAAATCGTCACGCCCTGCGGCAGGGTGGTCTGAATCTCGGCGAGCTTGAGCTTGACGTTCTTGATCAGCTCGCCCGCGTTGACGCCTTTCAGCCCGATCACCAAGCCCTCCACCGCCTCGCCTTTGCCGTCCTGCGTCACCGCGCCGTAGCGGGCCAGCTCGCCCATCTCCACCCGCGCGACATCGCCGACGGTGACGACCACGCCATCGACCGCCTTGACGCCGATGTGACGCAAATCGCCCAGCGAATTGACGCCGCCGTTAACGCGCACCACCCAGGTTTCCTCGCCTTCGTTGACGCGCCCGGCGCCGTCATTGCGGGTGTTGGTTTCCAGCGCCGTACGCAATTCGGCGAGCGTCACCCCGCGCGCGGTCAGTGCGCTGGGATCCGGATTGACGGCAAAGGTGGCGACGCGGCCGCCGAGCGAGTTGACGTCGGCCACACCGGGTATCGCCCTCAATTGCGGGCGCACCGTCCAGTCGAGCAGGATGCGTTTTTCTGCCAGACTTAGCGGCCCCTCGATGGTGAACATGAACAGCTCGGACAAGGGCGTCGAAATCGGCGCCAGGCCGCCCGACACATTGTCCGGCAGATCGCCCTTGACGTTGGCAAAGCGCTCGGCCACCTGCTGGCGCGCCCAGTAGATGTCGGTGCCTTCCTCAAAATCGACGGTGATATCGACCAGCGCATTCTTCGACAGGCTGCGCAGGATGGTCTGATTCGGAATGCCCAGCAGCTCGGTTTCAACCGGCTGGGTGATGCGCGCCTCCACTTCTTCCGGCGTCATGCCCGGCGCCTTCAGGATCAGCTTGATCTGGGTGGTCGAGACATCGGGAAAGGCGTCGATGGGGATCTGCTGGTACGCGCGCACGCCCAGCCCGGCCAATACCAGCGCGAGCACGAGCATGAGCCAGCGTCGCGCCAGCGCGAATTCGATCAGGATATTCAGCATGATGCCCCCTCCAAGAACCGTAGCGAGCGGGTGTCAGCCAGTCGCGCCCGAAGCGCAGGAACCGGAGTGTATGTGTGATACATGAGGATTTCGAGCATCGGACGCGACTGGATCACGCCCGCGCAGTAGGTTATTGGAGGGGGCATGTTTATTCCCCCAGCCATTGCGCTTTTAGCGCCGCCACGCCTTTGGCGGCGACACGGCTGCCGGGGGCCAGGCCGGTGACTTCGGCCTGGCTGGCGTTCTGGCGAACCAGCTGCACCGGTGTGGGCGTGAAGCCCTGCGCGGTTTCGACAAAGACGTACGGCACATTGGCTTTCCACACCAGCGCGGCAGCGGGCACGGCCAGACCCTGCGCCGACTGCGCACCCGCAATGGCGACCTGCACCGACTGGCCGGGACGCAACAGCTTTTGCGGGTCAACGAGGCTGGCGCGCGCCAGCACGCTTTGCGACGCATTGAGCTGCGGCAGCAGGGCGGTGACGCGGCCACTGGCCTGGCTGTCCGCCACCGTCACCGCTTGCCCGACGGCAACCTGGCGCGCCTGCGCCGTGGACAGCGGAATCTCCAGCGCCAGCCTGGTCAGATCCGCCACTTTCACCAGTGCCATGCCGGCATCCACCCGTTCGCCCGGCTCGGCGGCACTTTCCGTCACCACGCCGGCGATCGGCGCGGTCAGCGTGATCGCACTGCCTGACACCTTGCCCGCACCCAACATCGACAGCGTCGTCTGTGCCGCCGCCAGGCTGGCGCGCGCCGACTGCGTCTCGGATTGCGTTGCACGCAGGCGCGATTCGGCGATCAGGCCTTCGCCAAACAGCTTTTCGTCGCGCGCGGCGTTGCCGGCGGCGAGCTGCGATTTCAGCCGCGCCTGCGTCAAGGCATTCTGCGCATCGGCCAGGCCGGGCATCGACAGGGTGACGAGCGGTGCGCCGCGTTTGACCGTGTCGCCCGCCTGCACATGAAGTTGCGTAACCAGCCCCGCACCGGCTGCGGCAACGACGCGCACACTGGCGGGCGGCAGCGTCACCCGTGCCGGATAGGTGAGCGCCGGGCTGGCGGTTTGTGTGACAGCGGCCACGGTGGCAATGCCCAGATTGTTCTTCTGGACAGCGGTCAGGGGCAGGACGTCAGCGGCGAAAGCGGGGGCGGGGGCGGGGGCGGCGAACAGCGCCGCCACAATCATCGGGGCGACGAGAATACGGGGGGCAATAAAACCAGGTGACATGCTTGATCTCCATGTGCAAAAAAACAGCAGGCAGGCGCGCGCAGGGCGACGCGCCGCAATGGACGATCAGGCGGAGGGCGGGGCTAAAGCGTGGGGGAGAGTGTGGTCGGGCAGCGCAAGGTACAGCGGCGGCGGCGGCGCCGGCAAGCCTGTGGTGGGCCGCTCCGTCATGCCGGCGCACGGCAGCGCCAAGGTCACGGCAAGCGGCGCGTCGGCCGCCGCACCCAGCGTGCCGTTCCGCAACGGCATGCCTTGCGCCACCTCGACCTCTGCGCCGTGTTCATCGGCCGCGATCACATGGTAGGCGGCATCACTGTGCACACCCTGATGCACGTGCGGCAAATCCGCATGACTCAGCTGCACCGCCCCCGCATGGGCGTGGATGAACGGCGTCATCACCTGCAGGGTGACGAATAACCAGAGCATCAGGAAGCGGGCGGTTCGGTGCGACACAGTCGGGCTAAGCCAATTGGGTTGGAAAAGTATGTTTTACAGGCTACAGGATGCGGATCAGGACTGCTACCCAGTAGGCGACGGCCGCATCCTGCCTATCGATTCTTAAGCTTGCCTTAAGTTTCGAGGGCAACCCTCCCGGCTGCCTGGCGGGGAATGAATCCCATCTCAAGATTTCCCTGATTTAGGGGAGAACGCAGGCCGGCATCGACCCGAAGGAGGAGTCCATATACGGAAGTTCAGGCGGTTGGCGGAGAACGTCTCTTGTTCGGCCATTTCGATCATTCGAAATTTGCCGACGACGTGATCAGCGCTGCTGCTTCGAGGGTCAAGAGTTAAGCTCGATAAAAAACAGAAAAGCGATTACGACTGTTGACATCGATAATCTGGTGGCCTAGAATTTCAACATTAACCAGAAAAGCCTTTTCTACTGATATGACGAAGTTGGGGCAAGTGGCAAGCATTCGCATGGGTTACCCGTTCCGGTCGCGCCTTGAGCACGACGCGACCGGAGCCATCTCCGTTGTGCAGATGAAGGACATAGACGACGCCAGCTTGCTGCACGTGGAAGATGCGGTTCGGGTGGATCTACCGGATTTCAACGAGCATCACCTGATAAGACGGGGCGACTTGGTATTTCGCTCTCGTGGGCGGACTAACTCTGTGGCGCTAGTTTCGGCTGACGTGGGGCCGGCGGTCCTTGCTGCACCCATGTTGTTGATTCGGCCCACCGAGGTGCTGCCCGCCTACCTGCTCTGGTACATCAACCTACCCGCAGTTCAAGCTACGTTGGCGGCGCAGGCAGAGGGAACCTCGGTGCGAATGATCAGCAAGGCGGCGCTAGAGCAGTTGGTGATCGCAGTCCCGCCATTGGAGACTCAGCGGCGAATCGTCGAAATCGGACAGCTTGCCAGTCGGGAGGCAAGGATCACAACCGAATTAATGGATCGGCGTAAGGCGCTGATTGATGGAATTCTGATGCATAAAGCTCAGGATGCCCACTGAACTCTAGTGGGTCAGGACGCCGACCCAGGTACTCGCAATACCCGGACCGGCACGTTATGAAACGCAACGAATAAGGAATCCATCGTGGCAAAAACACCTTCATCTAGCAACACCCGTTTTGTTCAGCCAAACCCCCAAGGTGGCTGGGACAACAAGAAAGCCGGCGCAAGCCGTGCAGGTTCACATCACGACACCAAGCGGGAAGCCATCGATGCCGCCCGGCAAATGAGCCAGCGCGAAGGTTCTGAGCTGAAGATCAAGAATCTGGATGGAAAGATTGCGCAGTCGGATAGCCACGGACACGATCCGAGAAATATCCCCGGCTAAGACCAAAGGCGGGAGGAACCTCTCCCGCCCTTTCCAAACATCGAAGGAATTGCGGATGAACGACAAAGTCACACAACAAGAAGTCAACTCGGCCGCCTGGGCCGCCTGCGACACATTTCGTGGCGTTGTCGATCCGGCCCAATACAAGGACTACATCCTTGTGATGCTATTCCTCAAATACATCAGCGACCAGTGGCAAGACCACTACGACACCTATCGTCAGCAGTACGGCGACGACGACGAGCGCATCCGGCGCAAGCTGGATCGCGAGCGCTTTACCTTGCCCTTTGTCGAGTTCAAGGATGAAAAAACCGGCAAGCTTATCGAGCGCTTCGCCGGAGATTTCAATAGTCTTTACGAACGGCGCAACGCGGCCAACATTGGCGAGTTGATCAACATCGTGCTCGACGGCATCGAGGATGCCAACAAGGCCAAGCTCGACCGCGTCTTTCGCAACATCGATTTCAACTCCGAAGCCAACCTCGGCCAGACCAAGGATCGCAACCGTCGCCTGAAAAATCTCTTGGAAGATTTTGCCAAGCTCGACCTGCGACCCTCTCGCGTTTCCGAGGACGTGATCGGCAATGCCTACATCTATCTGATCGAGCGCTTCGCCTCCGATGCCGGCAAGAAGGCGGGCGAGTTCTATACCCCCAAACAGGTCTCCCGCCTGCTTGCCCGACTGGTCAAACCCAAACCCGGCGACCGCATCTGCGACCCGGCCTGCGGCTCCGCCGGCCTGCTGATCGAGGCAGCGGCACTGGTAGAAGAAACCGGCAGCCGCGATTTCGCCCTTTTCGGCCAGGAAGTGAACGGCAGCACATGGGCACTGGCCCGAATGAACATGTTCCTGCACGGCAAGGACTCCGCGCGCATCGAATGGGGCGACACCCTCAACAGCCCGGCACTGATTGAAGCCGACCGCCTGATGCGCTTCGACGTGGTGGTTGCCAATCCGCCCTTCAGCCTCGACAAATGGGGTTCCGAGCATGCCGAGTCGGATCGTTTCAACCGCTTCTGGCGCGGAGTGCCGCCCAAGTCAAAGGGCGACTACGCCTTCATTAGCCACATGGTCGAAACCGCCCTGCCTCAGGCCGGGCGCGTGGCGGTAGTTGTACCCCACGGCGTGCTGTTCCGGGGCGGTGCCGAAGGCCGCATCCGGCAGAAGCTGATCGAAGACAACCTGCTCGATGCCGTCATCGGCCTGCCGGGCAACCTTTTCCCCACCACCTCCATCCCGGTCGCCGTCCTGGTCTTTGACCGGGCGCGGGAAAAGGGCGGCGAGCGCGAAGCCTGCCGCGATGTCCTGTTCATCGACGCCAGCCGCGACTTCCAGGCTGCCAAAACCCAGAACGCCCTGTTCGACTCCCACCTGGACAAAATCGTCGCCACCTTCGATGCGCGCCAGAACGTCGACAAATATGCCTACGTCGCCCCGCTGGTCGAAATCGCCGAGAACGACTTCAACCTCAACATTCCGCGCTACGTGGACACCTTCGAGGAAGAGGAAGAAATCGACGTGGCCGCCGTGGAGCAGGACATCGAGCGCCTGGAAGCGGAGCTGGCAGAAGTGCGGGTGAAGATGAAAACCTACCTCAAGGAGTTGGGCGTATGAGCAAGAAAGTTGCTAAGCCGGCATCGAGCGCTGAAGACCGCATCGTTATTTTCCAGGAGCAGGCCATTCGGCGTACCTGGCACGAAAACGAATGGTGGTTCTCGGTCATTGACGTGGTGGGCATCCTTTCTGAAACAGCCATCCCCAAGCGCTATTGGTCTGACCTCAAGCGGAAACTCGTGCAGGAAGCGGGCTCCGAGCAACCGTACGAAAAAATCGTACGGTTGAAACTCACCGCCCCGGATGGCAAGCAACGGGACACCGACGTCGCCAATACCGAGACACTTTTCCGCATTATCCAGTCCATCCCCTCGCCCAAGGCCGAACCCTTCAAACGCTGGCTGGCGCAGGTCGGCTACGAGCGCGTCAAGGAAATCGAAGACCCGGAACTGGCCAGCCGCCGCGCCCGCGAACTCTATGAAGCGAAGGGCTACCCCAAGGACTGGATCGAAAAGCGCATGCGCGCCATCGCCATCCGGGGCGCACTGACCGACGAATGGAAAGCGCGCGGCGTCGCCGAAGGCCGCGAATACTCCATCCTCACCGCCGAGATCGCCCGCGCCACCTTCGGCGTCACCCCCGGAGACCACAAGAAACTCAAAGGGCTGGAACAGGCGAAAACCGCCAACCTGCGCGACCACATGACCGACCTGGAACTGATCTTCACCATGCTGGGCGAAGCCGGTACCACCGAGATCGCCAAGCGCAAGGATGCTCAGGGCTTCGCCGACAACCGCAGCGCCGCGAAGGAAGGCGGCGCCGTCGCTGGCAACGCCCGCAAGGAACTGGAAGCCAAAACCGGCACGCCGGTGGTCAGCCGGCAGAACTATCTGGCTTCTCCCGATGCGACATCAGCCGGAATCGCCGTAACCGCTTTCATTGAAACGCAGACCGAGGCGCTGGCAACTTCAGCAGCTGAGAAGCCCAAGACCCGCAAGCGGGTGGTCGCCAAGATACGCCAGACCATCGATGAGTTAGGCGGCACCATGCCCGAAGCTCTGCCGACGTCGGAGAAGAGCATTCAGCAGATTGAGAGCGCCAAGAAGAAGCTGGAGAAAAAGAAATGATTGCTTCCACACCTCACCTCGTTCGCCTTGAGGATGTGGCGACTTTCTTGGGTGGGAGTACGCCGTCGCGCACCCGCCCTCAATACTTCGGCGGTGGCATACCGTGGGTGAAGACCACTGACCTGAACAATGGGCTGATCTCGGAAACGGAAGAAACCCTGAGTCCACTCGGCCTTGCTGAGTCCTCGTGCAAGATGATTCCTGCCAACGCAATTTTGGTAGCCATGTATGGCGGCTTCAATCAGATCGGGCGGACGGGCCTTCTGCAACAGGAAAGCGCAATTAATCAGGCGCTGACAGCAGTTATTCCAGACCCGCGCAAGCTCGCCCCGGCATTTCTTCTGGAGTGGTTGAACTTACGTGTCGGCTACTGGAAGCGGTTCGCCGGCAGCAGCCGGAAAGATCCCAACATAACCAAGGGTAATATCGCGGATTTCCCGGTACCGCTCATGCCCGTTGATCAACAGATTGCTTCAGCCTGCATTCTTGCAACTTGGAATCTGGGGATCGAAAAAACCGAGCGGCTGATTGCGGCGAAGCTGAAAAGAAATGAAATTCTGTCAAATCAACTACTTTTTGGACACGCCCGCTTTAGACAACGTAATACCAAGACCACAAGGGCACTTCATTGGTTTTCCGCTCCGAGCGACTGGCAGGTTATGGAGATCGGCAAGGTCGCCCGCGAGGTGTCGACGCTAAATGGCAGCGACAGCGATCTGCCAGTCCTTTCCTGCACCAAGTACGACGGCTTGGTCGATTCGCTCAAGTATTTCGACAAGCAGGTGTTCAGCCAGGACACCTCGAAATACAAGGTCGTCAGGCACGGCCAGTTTGCCTACGCGACCAACCATATCGAGGAAGGCTCCATCGGCTATCAGGATTTGGTGCATGCCGGATTGGTCAGCCCTATCTACACGGTCTTTCAAGCCGATGCCAAGATGATTGACGACGGTTATTTCTACAAGCTTCTCAAGACCGAAAAGCTGCGCCAGATTTTTGCGGCGAATACCAACTCCTCCGTGGATCGGCGCGGTAGCTTACGCTGGAAAGACTTCGCCCGCATTCATATCCCGTTACCGCCGGTCGACGAGCAACGGGAAATCAATGCCATGCTTGATGATGCCAAACGGGAAATTGCTCTGTTGCAAGCCGAGGTCAAAGTCCTCAAAACACAGAAACGCGGCCTGATGCAAAAACTCCTCACCGGCCAGTGGCGAGTAACCGTTCCAACACCCCGGGAGGTGTCCGATGCCTAAGAAGCTCATCCCCATGGCGATTTCCTATGACTTCGACGGCACGCTCGCGCCGGGAAACATGCAGGAGTACGACTTCATCCCCGCCATCAACATGCTTTCCAAGCATTTCTGGGCATCGGTGAACGAACTCGCTGAAAAACATGAGATGGACCAGATACTCGCCTATATGCACGCCATGCTCGAAGAGGCGCGGAAGGCGAAGGTCGCGGTTCGAAAGGCTGACTTCAAGAACTTCGGTGCGAATATCGAGTTATTCCCCGGCGTGAAAGATTGGTTCAAGCGGATCAACGTCTATGCCAGAAGCAAGGGTGTGCGGCTGGAACACTTCATCATTTCCTCGGGCATTCGGGAGATGGTGGAAGGCACGCCGATCTACAAGGAGTTCAAGAAGGTCTACGCATCCGGGTTCATGTTCGACCACAACGGCGTCGCCTGCTGGCCGGCCCTGGCGATGAACTACACGACCAAAACCCAATACCTGTTTCGCATCAACAAGGGCAGCTTGGACGTTCATGACAATTCCATCATCAACAAATATGTACCGAAGGAGTTGCGCCCCGTTCCCTTCGAGCACATGGTTTTCGTTGGCGACGGGGAAACCGATATTCCCTGCATGCGGCTGGTCAAAGATCAAGGCGGCCATTCCATCGCGGTGTATAACCCCGGCAAGCGCGGTGCGAAAAAGCATGCGGAGCAGTTGATCAAGGATGGACGCGCAACCCTGTTTGCTACCGCTGACTACCAGGAAGGAAGCCAGATAGATCAGGCAGTAAAAGCCATCATTGACAAGGTTGAAGCATCCGCAAGGATTGCCTGAGGATTTCCATGGACAGCTTCCGTTTCAACGAGAAACACCTCTCGCAAATTCCCGCCCTGCAACTGCTGGCCAATCTCGGTTACAGCTATCTGACACCGGAGCAGGCACTCGCGATGCGTGGCGGGCGGCTTGCCAACGTGCTGCTGGAAGAGGTGTTGCGCGACAGTCTCAAGCGCATCAACCGCATCCAGCACAAGGGCGGCAACTATCTGTTCAGTGAGGAAAACCTCCAAAGCGCCATCCAGCGGCTGAAAAACGTGAAGTACGACGGCCTGTTGAAAACCAATGAGTCAGTCTATGACCTGCTGACGCTGGGTGTGGCGCTGGAGCAGTCGGTGGAAGGCGACGTGCGCAGCTTCACGCTCAACTACATCGACTGGAAGAATCCGGATAACAACGTCTATCACGTCACCGCCGAATTTTCGGTGGAGCGCACCCGCAGCCACGAGACGGCTCGGCCGGACATCGTGCTGTTCGTCAACGGCATCCCCTTCGCGGTGATCGAGTGCAAATCGCCCAATACCGAGGTGGCGCAGGCGGTGTCGCAGATGATCCGAAACCAGCGCGACGAGTACGTCCCGGCACTGTTCACTTACGCCCAACTGGTGATCGCCACCAACAAGAACCACTGCAAATACGCCACCGTGGGTACGGCGGCCAAATACTGGTCGGTGTGGCGTGAGGAGAGGGAAGAGAAGGACGAGGACGGCGCGGCCTTGCGCGCGGTGCTGGATCAAGCCTTGCCGCTGGAGGCGAGGGCCGGGCTTTATGAGTTGCTGGCCGAAGGCTTTGGCGTGCGCGAACCCGATGCTAAGTATCTGGTGCGCCGGGCGCTGACCGAACAGGATCGCACGATTTACGCCCTGTGTCGGCCCGAGCGTCTGCTGCGCATGGCGCTACAGTTCACGGTATTCGATGGCGGGCGGCGCAAGATTGCCCGCTACCAGCAGTTCTTCGCGGTCGAGCGCATTCTTGGGCGGGTGAAGCAGCGCGACGATGCCGGGCGACGGGCCGGTGGCATCGTCTGGCACACCCAGGGCTCGGGCAAGTCGCTAACGATGGTGATGCTGGCCAAGGCGCTGGTGCTCGATCTCGATATCCGCACGCCGCGCATCGTTCTGGTCACCGACCGGGTCGATCTCGACAAGCAACTCGGCAACACCTTTGCGGCCTGCGGCCTGACGCCGGATCGGGCTGAGTCGGGGCGGCATCTGGTGGAGTTGGTGGCCGAGAACAAGGCGCATATCGTCACCTCGCTGATCCACAAGTTTGACAAGGCGCTGTCCACACGCAAGTTCCAGGACGAATCCACGGAAATCTTTGTGCTGGTGGATGAAACCCAGCGCACGCAACTGGGCATGTTCTCAGCGCGGATGCGGCAGATGTTCCCGAACGCCTGCTACATCGGCTTCACTGGCACGCCGTTACTGAAGCGCGAGAAAAGCGACGTGATGCGCTTCGGCGGCATCATCCATACCTATGCGATCAACCAGGCGGTGGCGGATGGCGCCATCGTGCCCTTGCTCTACGAGGGGCGGCTGGTGGAGATCGAGCAGAACAAGGCGGCGATTGATGTCTGGTTTGAGCGCCACACCGAGGGGCTGACGTCGTCGCAGAAGGCCGACCTCAAGAAAAAATACGCGCGGGCAGAGATGCTCAACAAGGCTGATCAGGTCATCTATATGCGGGCCTTCGACATCAGCGCGCATTTCCAGCAGAACTGGCAGGGCACGGGATTCAAGGCGCAGCTGGTGGCGCCCTCCAAGGTGGCGGCGCTGAAGTACAAGGCATTTCTGGATGACATTGGCGAAGTGAGCAGCGAGGTCATCATCTCTGCCCCCGACGAGCGGGAAGGCTTCGATGACGTGGACGACGACGAATCCACCGATGAAGTCGTCGCCTTCTGGCAACGCATGATGAAGCGCTATGGCGATGCCGAGGCGTACGAGACGCAGATCATCAATACCTTCAAGCACGGCAGCGACCCGGAGATTCTCATCGTGGTCAGCAAACTGCTGACTGGATTCGACGCGCCGCGCAACACGGTGCTCTACCTTACGCGCAAGCTGAAAGAACACACCCTGCTGCAGGCCATTGCCCGCGTGAACCGTCTCTACGACGATGATGAGGGGGCCAAGCCCAAGGAGTTCGGCTACATCATCGACTACGCCGGCATCCTGGGCGAACTCGATCAGGCGCTGACCACCTACAGTGCACTGGAGGGTTTCGAAGAGGGTGATCTCGCCGGGGCCCTGGTCAGCATCAACGACGAGGTGCGGCAACTGCCACAGCGCCACGCCGAGTTGTGGGACGTGTTCAAGACCGTGGCCAACCGGCAGGATGAGGAAGCCTTCGAGCAACTTCTGTCCGACGAAAAAATCCGCGAGAATTTTTACGAGCGGCTCTCTGCCTACGCCAAGATGCTGGCCATCGCCATGTCCTCCGAGGAATTCATCACCACAACCCCGGAGAACCGTTTCAAGGCTTACAAGACAGACCTCAAGCGCTTTACCAATCTGAAGGCGGCGGTGAAATTGCGCTACGCCGAGTCCATCGACTACCGCGACTACGAGCCGAAGATTCAGAAGCTACTCGATACCCACATCTCGGCTAACGAGGTGCTGAGGCTCAATGAGCCGGTCAATATTTTCGATAGCGCGGCCTTCCAGCAAGTCGTGGAGGAGCAAGGCCATGGCAAGCCGACTGCCGCCAAGGCGGACATGATTGCCCATGCCACCAAACGCGCGATTACCGAACATCTGGACGAAGACCCTGCCTTCTTCGAGAAATTCTCCAAGCTGATCCAGCAGGCTATCGACGATTACCGAGCCGGGCGGATTTCTGATCTGGAGTATCTAAAGCGGGCCAGCGAGATCAAGGATGCGGTGGTCAACCGCAAGACCGATGACGTGCCGGCGGTGCTGCACGGCAACGATCACGCCATTGCCTGTTTCGGTGTCCTGGAGCCGTATTTCGGTCGGCATGTTGCGGATGCCGCGCAGGCAAAGGCAGTGGCCGCAGAGGCTGCGGTCAGCATCTGGGCCATCGTCGAGCGAAACCGCGTCGTGGGATTCTGGGACAACCTGGATGCGCAGCGCCGGGCGATGAACGAGATGGACGACTTTCTCTATGACCAAATCCGGAATGAGCGGGGTATCCCCCTGACCACCGAGGAAATGGACGAGATCATCAACCGCTCGATGCAGTTGGCCAGGCACCGGATGCCGACGTGAAGACGATGCGGCAAGAGATCGTCTTCGGCACGGAAACCATCGGCTACGAAATTCGATTTCTGCCAACGCGACGTACGCTCGGGATCGAGGTACACCCTGACCTGTCGGTAGTCGTTCGCGCGCCTGTCGGCTGCGATTTCGAGACGATCCAGGCCAGAGTTGGCAAACGTGCCTCATGGATCAGCAAGCAACTGACCAATTTTCAGCGCTACAGCCCGAGAACGCCGGCACGGCAGTATGTGAGTGGGGAAACGCATCTCTACCTTGGGCGGCAATATCGGCTGAAGGTTGTGACCGGTGGACCGGCATCGGTGAAAATGAATCGCGGCCATCTGGTGATGACACTGCCGGGCAAGGCTGACCCGGATCGCGTGAAAGCATTGTTGCACCGTTGGTATCTCGATCATGCCCGGAAGGTTTTTATTGATGTGCTGGATGAATGGCTACCCCGTTTCAAGGGGCAAAAGCGGCCACGCCTGATCGTACGGGCAATGCAGTCGCGCTGGGGCAGCCTGTCGCAGGCCGGCACGATGACACTGAACGCCAATCTGGTTCGGGCACCCCGAGCCTGCATCGAGTATGTGGTGGCCCATGAACTTTGCCACCTTAAGCACCGTGATCACAACGCTAGTTTTTTTCGCTTGCTTGGACAGGTGATGCCGGATTGGGAGAAACGCAAACAGCGGTTGGAGACAGCACTTCTATGAATGACCGCTTTGGGTTGCGGATTCAACCGCAGAGGAAATCAGAAAGCTGCCGTTCGGTGAGATTTCCTGGCCTATGTCCGGTAACGAGTCCATATACGGAAGTAGTCGGCGAAATCTCCAGCGGCAGCTTAGGCCGATGAAGAGACGGTCGCCGTTATCGGCATGAACTTCCGTCCCTGGCCGATAACCAGCCTGTCTATGTTCCGTTAAGTGCTGGGGTCGATCATTCCGGCTGCCTGATCGGGAATACATCCCCCTCTTAAGATTTCCCTAAGCTTGCGCGCATACAGTCTGCTGCATTCCCCTCTCAGGAGACTGTCATGTCGCATCCTTCCGCTCATCCGCACCGCGTGTTCGATCCCTTGCTGCGACTGCTGCACTGGGTCATTGCCCTGGCGATTGTGGCGCTCATCATCACCAGCCAGCTGGCCGACTGGTTTGAACACGGACCCTATGAAAAGACGCTGTGGAATCTGCACATCCTCACCGGCTATGTTCTGACGGCGGGCTTGCTGACGCGCCTGCTGTGGGGCGTGGTGGGGCCGCTCAGCGCACGCTGGCGCGATCTGTGGCATCCCGCTGTGTGGAAAGACAGCCTCAGGAATCTGCGCCTGCCGAGCGCCCATCGCGTGGGACACGACCCGATCGCCAGCCTGGCCTATCTGTTTGCCTACGGCGTGATGGCGCTGATGGTCGTCACCGGGCTGGGGCTCTCCGCCAGCGAATTTCAGACTGGCCCGCTCGCCAGCTGGCTGGGCAACATGCCGTGGCTGGAAGACGTGCTGGGCGAGCCGCACGAGGTCGGATTCGCCTTGATGCTCGGCTTTATCGGCCTGCATATGGCGGCACTGGTGTTCCATCAGTTCCGCGGCGAACGGGTGGCGCAGAGCATGGTCACCGGCAAGCAATACCTCGATGCAGAAAGTGGGGTGCAGCATGATTAAGCACGTGTTCCACAGCAGCCTGGCAATGCTGGGCATGGTCTCGGCCGTCGCGGGGGCCGCCGAGACTCCGGCCAGCCTGATGGCGCACTATGCGGCGACAGCGGGCGTCCCGGTGTCGTCCCTGTCCACCCTGCGCGGCGCAGCGCTGTACCGCACCGAGCATCCAGGTCGCAATGCCCAGGCGGTGAGTTGCGCCGGTTGCCATACCGCCGACCCGAAACAGGCCGGAAAAACCCGCGTCGGCAAGCGCATCGAGCCGCTGGCGCCGGCGGCGAATCCGGAGCGCTTCACCGATGCAGCCAAGGTGGAAAAATGGTTCCGCCGCAACTGCATGGACGTGCTGCAGCGCGAATGCAGCGCGCAGGAAAAGGGCGATTTCATCGCCTGGCTTAGCCAAATCAAATAAGGAGCAAAGCATGAACTATCTATTGCGTGGAATCGGCGTGCTAGCAACGGTCGGCACAATCAGCATGCTGGCGTTTTCGCTGCCGTCGGGCGAGGCGCGTGGCGATGGCGGCGGCGATGCCCTGCCGCGGCTGACGCACAAAAACTGGCAGCAGGAATGCGCCAGCTGCCATATCGCGTATGCGCCGTCGTTCCTGCCGAAGGCATCCTGGCGTCGCGTGATGGGCGGCCTCGACAACCACTTCGGCGAGAACGCCAGCCTTGATCCGGCAACCCAGGCTGATATCCTGCGGTTTCTCGAAGCCAACGCCGCCGACAGCGGCCGGAGCCGGATGGGCGACAAGGTGATGCAGCGCATGGGCGCCAACGAGGCGCCGCTGCGCATCACCGAAACCCGTTGGTTCGTGCGCAAGCACGACGAGGTGCAGCGCGCCACGTGGTCGCGCAAGTCGGTGGGCTCCGCCGCCAACTGCGCAGCATGTCACCGGCAGGCGGAACAGGGCATGTTCAACGAACACGACATCAGAATTCCTAAATGAAAGAGCGCGATGCGCATCCTGTTGGTGGAAGATGACCGCCTGCTGGGCGACGGCCTGCAGGCCGGGCTGACGCAGGCAGGCTATGCCGTCGACTGGCTGCGCGACGGTGAGGCGGCGGTGGCCGCCCTGTCCACTGAAACCTTTGCCGCAGTGGTGCTCGACCTGGGGCTGCCGAAGCGCGACGGCCTGTCGGTGCTGCAGTGGCTGCGCGGACGCCATGACGCGACGCCGGTGCTGATCCTCACCGCGCGCGACCAGCTGGAAGACAAGGTGCGCGGGCTTGATCTGGGCGCCGATGACTATGTGCTGAAGCCGTTTGACCTGGACGAGATTGCCGCCCGCCTGCGCGCGCTGGTGCGGCGCGCGCACGGCCGCCCGGAACCGGTGCTCACGCTGGGCGAGATCGAACTTAACCCGGCGGCGCGCACGGTGACGCGTGCTGGCCAAGCCGTTGACCTGACCCCGCGCGAATTCGATCTGCTGCAGGTGCTGCTGCAAAACGCCGACCGCGTGCTGACACGGCGCACGCTGGAGGAGCAGCTCTACACCTGGAACGACGCGGTCGACAGCAACGCGCTCGAAGTCCACATCCATCACCTGCGGCGCAAGCTCGGCAACGAACTGATCCGCACCGTGCGGGGCGTCGGCTACATAATCTCGGCAACACACCCATGACCGCGACCCCGTCCTACTCCCTGCGCCGGCGGCTGGTGTGGCTGCTGACCAGTTCGGTGGCGGCGATCTGGCTGATGTCGGCGCTGCTGGTGTATCAGCGGGCGCATCACCAAGCGGACGTTCTGCTCGACGCCCAACTGACGCAGGTGGCCGACACCCTGCTGGCGATCGTGGCGGGCGGCGAAGTCGAGCATTTTGTGGAAGAACTGCATGAGCGCAGCCGTCACGACCCGGTGCCGATCGCATACGAAGTGTGGCACGGCAAGCACGGGAAGATGCAGCGTCTGGTCACGTCAACGGGGCACAGCGGATTTGAATCCGGGGTGGCGCCGGGATTCAGCGAACACCTCTACCTTGGCGCGCGCTGGCGTTTCTATGCGGTGGAGGATGACGATGCGGAATACCGGGTAGTGGTCGGCCAGGCGCACGCCGCGCGCGAAAGCCTGGCGCGCGGAATCGGCCTGTCGCTGCTGATTCCTGCCGCGCTGGCGCTGCCGCTGATGGCGCTGGCCGTATGGTGGGTCGTGGGCCGCTCGCTGCAGCCGGTGGATGCTGTGGCGCGGCAGGTCGGCGCGCTGGACGTGCAGGCGTTGGCGCCGCTCGACGAATCGCCCCCCCTGCCGGGCGAAATCGCGCCACTGCGCGCAGCCCTCAATGCGCTGATCCGCCGCGTCACCGATGCCTTTGAAAATGAACGCCGCTTCACCGCCGATGCCGCGCACGAATTGCGCACGCCGCTGGCAGCATTGAAAGTGCAGGCGCAGGTCGCCCTGCGTGCGCAAACAAGCGACAGCCAGCAGCACGCGCTGACCCAGGTGATCGCCGGCGTCGACCGCATGACGCATCTGGTCGAGCAATTGCTCACCCTGGCGCGCGTCGACCCGGCGCGCCAGGAGACCGCTCCGCAACCGCTGGATCCGGCCGAAATCATTGCCTCTGTGTGTGCCGAACTGTTGCCGCAGGCCCGGCGGCAGGGGCAATCGCTGACGGTCGATGTCGCGCCCGGGTGCATGATTGCAGTGAGCACAGCCTGGCTGCAGATTGCGCTGCGCAATCTGGTTGACAACGCCCTGCGCTACGCGGGCGAAGGCGCACGCATCGAGGTGCGACTCGCGCGAAGCGGATCAGCCTGTGCTATCACCGTCGCAGACGATGGACCAGGGGTGGCGCCGACCCTGCGTTCACAGTTGTGCGCGCGCTTCGTGCGCGGCGAGGTCGAGGGAGATGGCTGCGGGCTGGGACTTTCCATTGTCGCCCGCATCGCGGCGCTATCGCATGCCCAGCTGGAGCTGGGTGACGGGTTACCGCGCACGGACGGCGGTCACGGATTCGCGGCCACGCTGCGTTTCAGCGAGGTCGCTGTCCCAGCCTGAACTCTCGCCCCTCAGTCATTCAGCGGCGGTAACCCGGTCCCATGCCACCAGAACCTGGCCCCATGCCGGGGCCCATACCAGGGCCCATGCCCGCAGGCGGCATGTCAGGCAGGGTCTTGCCCTGGGCCTTGGCGCGCTCCTGCATTTTCTTGTGGTGCTCCAGGCGGAAGGCTTCGCGCTCCTGCTCGGTTTTCAGCGCGCGCATCTTAGTCTGGTATTCGTAGCGTTCCTGCTGTGTCATCAGCTCCGACCCATAGGCGCGATCGCGCTCCTGCGTCTGCTCGGTAGCCTGGGTCTGGTCGCGTGACTGCGCCTGGTCGGCGGCGTAGGAATGGCTGGCCAGCACCATGCCAAAGGAAAGGGCCAACATTGATACGTGTTTCACCATGGTCTCCTGTGTGACGTTGAAAATGCCCGCACACTCAACTTCGTGTGCTCCCGGCATCCTTCATGTCATGTTTGAATTTAGTTCAATAAAGCGTCTCACACTCCGATTTTGCCTATCAGGCTGTGACCTTGAATGGCCCCGGCAGGTTCCGTCTGCCGGGCCACACGCCGGCAGCCGCTAGCTAGTGCGCGGCCTGAATCACCGTCACGATGAAGGCGCCGTTGACGGATTCGGCATGGAATTTCACCGTATCACCCACCTTGATGCCGCTCAGCAGCTCGGGCGGCTGCAGCCGGAACACCATGGTCATGGGCGGCATGTCGAGGTTGACGAGGGGGCCGTGCCGGAGGGTGATCTTGGCGTTCACCGCGTCGATCTTGCGCACCACGCCTTCGCTCATCGCGCTGGCCTGGGCGGCCGGCGTGGTCACGGGCTGAGCGTAAAGCGGGGCGCTGATCGCCAACGCCGCCAGCAATGGAATCAGTCTTTTCATTTTGCATCTCCTAGTTTCGGGGTGACGGTGATCGTGCCGCGCATGCCGGCTTCGTAGTGACCGGCAATCAGGCAGGCGAATTCGAAGCTGCCGGCGCGATTGAAGTGCCAGACGATTTCGCCGGTCTTGCCGGGATTGACGTGCACCATGTAGGCCTCGTCATGTTGCATATCGGGAAACTTGGCCATCAGGGCGGCGTGCTTCGCCAGTTCGTCGGGGGTGCCGATCACCATTTCGTGCAGCATGCGGCCCTTGTTCCTGACGACGAAACGCACAGTGTCGCCTTCCTGCACAGTGATGTTGTCTGGCGTGAAGCGCATGGCGTCGGTCATGTCGAGGGTGACCGTGCGGTTGACCTGCGCGGGCTTGCCCGCAATGCCCCAGGCAGTCTGTTCGGAAATGGTTTCCTTTGCTGGTGCATGCCTCTTTTCACCATGGGCATGGGCCAGCGGCGCGCCCATCATCAGCGGCGCTGCCAGCAGGGCAATCAGCAACAGGGGAAGTTTCATCTCGTGTCCTTTCATTCAATGGCCGGCATGGCCGGTGGGTTTGCGTACAGTCACTTCAATATCGCCCGGGGCGCCCTGGGGCGAGGCGGCCTGCGGTGCGCGCACCGGCTCGGCCACGGCATCGCTGACTTCGCGTGCCACGGTTCCGGGTGGATGCTTGAACCAGCCAGGGTCGGAATAATCGCCGCGCCGCTGCTCACGCCGCACTTTCATCGCGGTAAACATGCCGCCCATTTCGACTGAGCCGAAGGGCCCCTGGCCGGTCATCATCGGCAGCGTGTTGTCGGGCAGCGGCATCTCCATTTCGGCCATGTCGGCCATGCCGCGTTCGCCCATCACCATATAGTCGGGGATGAGCTTGCTGATCTTGCCGGCAAGTCCGCTGTGATCGACGCCGATCATGGTCGGCACCGCATGGCCCATCGCGTTCATGGTGTGGTGGCTCTTGTGGCAGTGGAAGGCCCAGTCGCCCTCCTCGTCGGCAATGAACTCGATCTGCCGCATCTGGCCGACGGCGATGTCGGTGGTCACCTCCGGCCAGCGCGCGGCCTTCGGCACCGGCCCGCCGTCGGTGCCGGTGACCTCGAACTCCACCCCGTGCAGATGCATCGGGTGGTTGGTCATGGTGAGGTTGCCGATGCGGATGCGCACGCGGTCGCCCTGCCGCACGTTGAGGCTGTCGATGCCGGGAAACGCGCGGCTGTTCCAGGTCCACAGGTTGAAGTCGAGCATGGTGTTGACCTGCGGCGTGGCGCTGCCGGGTTCGATGTCGTAGGCGTTGAGCAGGAAGCAGAAATCGCGGTCGACTGGATCGATCAGCGGATGCCTGCCCCTCGGATGCGTCACCCAGAAGCCCATCATGCCCATCGCCATCTGCGTCATTTCGTCGGCGTGCGGGTGATACATGAAGGTGCCGGGGCGCCGCGCAATAAACTCATAGGCATAGGTCTTGCCCGGCTGTATCTGAGGTTGCGTGAGGCCGCCGACGCCGTCCATGCCGTTGGGCAGGCGCTGGCCATGCCAGTGAATGGTGGTGTGTTCGGGCAGACGGTTGGTGACGAAAATCCGCACGCGATCGCCTTCCACCACCTCGATGGTGGGGCCGGGGCTCTGGCCGTTGTAGCCCCACAGGTGCGCCTTCATGCCGGGCGCGATTTCGCGCACCACCGGCTCGGCAACGAGGTGAAACTCCTTCACCCCGTCCTTCATCCGCCACGGCAGCGTCCAGCCGTTCAGCGTCACCACCGGGTTGTACGGGCGCCCGTTCGGCGGTATCAGCGGCGACTGGGTATCGGGCTTGTCCATGCTGACAATCTCGGGCAGGGCAGCCATCGCCACGCTGTTGATTGAAGTGGCACTGACGCTGGCGGCCGCAACCGCGCCGGTGAGCTTGAAAAAATCACGTCTTGAAGTCATCAGAAATCCTTTTTAAAAAGCTTGATCCGCGAAGGACGCGAAGAAACACGAAGGAAACTTCGTGAGGTTTTACTTCGCGACCCTTCGCGTGCTTCGCGGACAAATGGGTTTTCAATGCCCGCCCCCGCTCTCCGCCACGGCAGGGGTGGCGGATGCGGCCGGCCGCATGTCCGGCTTACCGACCAGCGCCATCTGCAGGTCGGCGTCGGCCAGCCAGAAGTCGCGCTGCGCCTCGATGGCGGCGTTGACCGAAGCAATCTGCGAACGCGCGTCGGCCAGGAGTTCGAACACGCCGATCAGCATGCCGTTGTAGCGCAGCTGGTTTTCCTCGGAAATGCGCTGCTTCAGCGGCACCACCTCATCGCGCAGGTGCCGCGCGACGGCGTACTGGCCTTGCTGCATGGCGTAGGCCTCGCGCACCTCGGAACGTGCGTTGATCGCGGTTTCACGCGCGCGCTCCAGCGCCTGGCGGTAGCGCGATTCGGCCTGCACCACCCGCGTTTGTCCCCAATCGAACAGCGGCAGCTCGAAGCTGATTTCGTAACCGTGCTGCTGCGGTTCCTCGTTCGAGCTGTTGTTGATGATGCCGAGCTCCAGCACGTTGATAAAGCGCGTGCGGCGGGTGAGCCCCAAGTTCTTCGCCAGCGCCTCGGTCTGCAGCTTCGCCGTCTGCAAGTCCAGGCGCGAGTCCATCGCCTGCTGCTCGATATCCGGCAGCGGCGGCAGCGTCTCGGGCAGATCCGGCAGGCGGTCGGGCAATTGCAGCTTGTCCCCATTGGGCAGCCCCATCAGCCGGACCAGGCGCTCGCGCGTTTGCAGTTTCACCTGCTGGGCACGCGCCACCGCCAGCGCCGCATCGGAATAGAACGACTGCTCGCGCGCCTGCTTCAGGCGGCTCCAGTTGCCCACCTGCGCCATGCGGCGCGCGAGTTCCGCGCCGGCTTCGGCTGCCTCCATCGCCTGCTGCTGGTAGTGCGCAGCCTGGCCGGCAGCCACGGCGACGACCCAGGCGCGGCGGGTGTCCGCCGCCAGCCGCAGCACGTTGAGGGTAAGGGTGCGCCGCGTTTGCTCGAACAGACGCTGCTCGATGTCGGCGCGCATCGGCATCGTCAAGAGCCGCGCCAGATTGAGATGCAGGCTACGCTCCCATTCCACTTCGGAACCCCGGCTCAGGCGGCCGATGGAAAAGCCCGGGTTCGGCAGGCGTTGCGCCGCTACCCAGTCGGCTTCGGCGATGCCTAGCGTATTGAATGCGGCCTGCAAGCCGGGATTGTTCAGCAACGCAATCTGCACCGCGTCGTCGGCAGCAAGGGGCTGCGCCAGCAGGGCATCGATACGCGCCTGCGTCTGGCTGCGGCTGGTGTCGTCGCGCGACCAGACGACGTCTTTCTGGAGGCGCGAGCGGGTGGCGGATTGAATCGCGTCGAATCCGCCGTCCGGCGAAAAGCTCGCGCAGCCGCCCAGCAGCGCGACAGACAGCACGGCAAGGGTGAGTGTTCGCGTGGTAAAAGGAGTCGTGTTCATGGTGATCGCCTCAATGCCCGGGGTGGCCCTGATCTGCGGCGTCGCCCTCAATCTGCGATTCACGCAGATAGGTGCGCCAGCCACCGATTTCGCCGACCCGTTCGTTGGCCTCGCGCCAGTCCTGCAGCGCTTCGTCGCGCCAGCCTTGATACTGTTTGAAAGGAGCGGACGCCGCCTGTTCGGGCGGCTCGGTTTCGACGGCATGCGCCGCGGGCACCCACACCATCCATGCGCACGCCCACGGCGTCGCCAACCAAAATAGAGGTACACGCACCCGCGGCGCCGCACGACGTAGAAAAACATTCATGATGGTGAACCTCGCAACACGCGCGGCGAGTTCGCCGCGGTCAGAATCGGCTGATTTCAATTTGAATCAGCGTGACGTGCCGTCAACCGGCACGGGGTTCAAGCGAGGGCGGGGCGGGGCGGTCGCTCGGGACCGTCGGGAATGAAGCCGCTGAATAATGCAGCGGGCTGTGATGCGAAGCGGTGCACGACAGGCATGATTGCCACGCTGTCGGCGACCGGAACCGGCAGCACCGACGCCAGCGCGCACGCGGCGCAGTGCTTGCAGTCGTGTTGTGCGGGCGGGCTATCCGGCTGTTCCGGCTCGTGACAGCCTGCCATCATCGCGTCGGCCATTGTCATCGGGTCCACCGCAGCCGGTTGCGAAAACGCGCAGCCCAGCATCGACGCAGAGGCAAATGTCTGCAGCGGCAGGGCCAGCATCAGCAGCATCAGCAGGAATCGGTGGAGTCGGGCACGCACGTGGGCAGTGTAATCAAAAAAGCAAGGCAGCCCAAGAGACAGCGGTGGGACCGTTTGGGTTCCCCGTCCGGCAGCGTTGCGTTATGAGCGCCGCTTGCGCGGCTCGTAGTGCACCACGGCGCGCATGATTTCGGAATAGGGGAATTCGGCACAGCCGCCGAAGCGTTCCTCGCCCTGCAGCACGGTGGCGGCGATGTCGGTGGCTTCATCCGCCGTAGCGTCCATCGCTTCGGCCAATCCGCGCACGCCGCCGCATTGGGCGCGGATTTCCTTGCCGAACGGCCACGGTGCATCGGGATTGATCTTCAGCGCGAACTGCGCGTTTTCGTGCAGCGCCTGATAGAACGTCAGGCAGTGTTCGCGCATGACGACGTCGCCGCAGGCAATGGCTTCGCGCTCGGCCAGGTTGAGCTTGCGCGAGCGGCCGCAGTTCACGCAACGCGACAGCAAGGCCCGCTCGAACGGGCAGCTGTGTTCGATGTAAGCCTTGCGGGCCAGTTTGTAGGCATCTTCGTTGTATTCAGCCATGAGGCGTCATCACACAAAGCCTGGTTGAACAGCCGCCGGGTCTTACCAGTCGTCGCCGGACAGGGTCTTCTCCAGCACGCGCTCCGCCGTGAGCGTTTCCTGCGCGGCGATTTCATTCTCGGCGAAGATCATCTTGTACTTGTCGCCGCTCTTGGGATCGAGCGTCTTGCGCAGTTCGTTGGTGTGCGCCCGGGCTTCCTTGAAGGTCGTCCACTCGCCCCGCTTTTCCAGCACTTTGAACATTCCCAGACGGAAAACGTAGTAAGGCATGATCGCTCCTCAGTCCAGCTTGCCGTGGCACTGCTTGTATTTCTTGCCCGACCCGCACGGGCAGGGATCGTTGCGGCCGACCTTGGGGTAGGCCTCAGCCGGAACTGCCACAGCGGCTTCGGCCTCGGCAAAGTCCTGCGCCTCGTCGTAACCGGCGTGCTGGAATTGCACGTTGGTCGGCTCCTCGTACAACTCGACCGCCTGCACGTCCTCGGGCGCGCGCACCTGCACCGCGGCGGTGATCTGGGTGACTTCGGCCTTGATCGCGGTCAGCATGGCGGAGAACAGTTCGAACGCTTCGCGCTTGTATTCCTGCTTGGGCTGCTTCTGTGCGTAGCCGCGCAGGTGGATGCCCTGGCGCAGGTGATCCAGCGCCGACAGGTGCTCGCGCCAGTGGGTATCGAGGCTTTGCAGCATCACCGCGCGCTCGAACTGGCGCAGGCCGTCAACGCCGACCTGCGCTTCCTTCTCCTGGTACAACGCGTCGGCGGCGCCCATGATCTTCTTGCGCAGGCCGTCCTCGTTCAGGGTCTTGTCTTCATCCAGCCATTGCTGCAACGGCAGGTTGAGCGAAAACTGCGCGATCAGCGTTCTTTCCAGGCCCGCCACGTCCCATTGCTCGTCCATGCTGCCCGGCACGATGTTCAGGCTGATGGTGTCGTTCAGTACGTCGTCGCGCATGGCACCGATGGTGTCGCCGATGTCGGTGCTCGCCAGGATTTCGTTGCGCTGCTCGTAGATCACCTTGCGCTGGTCGTTCGACACGTCGTCGTATTCGAGCAGCTGTTTGCGGATGTCGAAGTTGCGCTGTTCGACCTTGCGCTGCGCGTTTTCGATCGCGCGCGTCACCCACGGATGCTCGATCGCCTCGCCTTCGGGCATCTTCAGGCGGTTCATGATCGAGGCGACGCGGTCGGAGGCGAAGATGCGCAGCAACGGATCTTCCAGCGACAGGAAGAAACGGCTGGAGCCGGGGTCGCCCTGGCGTCCGGAACGGCCGCGCAACTGGTTGTCGACGCGGCGCGATTCGTGGCGTTCGGTGCCGATGATATGCAGCCCGCCCGCCGCCAGCACGGCGTCGTGACGCACCTGCCAGTCGGCTTTGAGCGCGGCAATGCGGCTGGCTTTCTCGCTGTCGGAAAGTGCCGCATCCTGGTTGATGGCATCCAGCCCCTTCTGGATGCTGCCGCCCAGCACGATGTCGGTGCCGCGGCCGGCCATGTTGGTAGCGATGGTGATCCCGCCCGACATCCCCGCCTGCGCGATCACCTCGGCTTCGCGCTCGTGCTGCTTGGCGTTCAGCACATTGTGCGGCAGCCCGGCTGCTTTCAGTTCGGCGGAGAGTTTTTCGTTGGCCTCGATCGAGGTGGTGCCCACCAGCACCGGCTGGCCGCGTTCGTGGCAGGCACGGATCTCGTTGATCACCGCCTGGTCGCGTTCGCGCGCGGTGCGGAAGACCTGATCGTGCTCGTCCTTGCGGATCATCGGGCGGTGGGTCGGGACGACCACGGTTTCCAGCCCGTAGATGCTATGGAATTCGAAGGCCTCGGTGTCCGCCGTACCGGTCATGCCAGACAGCTTCTGGTACATGCGGAAAAAGTTCTGGAAGGTGATCGAGGCGAGCGTCTGGTTTTCCTTCTGGATCGCCACGCCTTCTTTCGCCTCGACCGCCTGGTGCAGGCCTTCGGACCAGCGGCGGCCGCTCATCAGACGGCCGGTGAATTCGTCGACGATGATGACTTCGCCGTTCTGCACCACGTAATGCTGGTCGCGGAAGAACAGCGAATGCGCGCGCAACGAAGCGTACACATGGTGCATCAGCATAATGTTGGAGGCGTCGTACAGACTGCCGCCGGGCTGCAGCAGCCCCATTTCGGTAAGGATTTCCTCGATCTTTTCGTGCCCCGCTTCGGACAGCAGCACCTGGCGGGTTTTCTCGTCGACCGAGTAATCGCCGTCGGATTCCTCGTCCTTTTGCCGGGTCAGCCGCGGCGGCACCTCGTTGACCTGCTGGTACAGCGCGATGTTTTCTTCCGACTGCCCGGAAATGATCAGCGGCGTGCGCGCCTCGTCGATCAGGATCGAGTCGACCTCATCGATAATGCCGAAGGCCAGCGGACGCTGCACCTTCTCGCTCACCTGGTAGACCATGTTGTCGCGCAGGTAGTCGAAGCCGTATTCGTTGTTGGTGCCGTAGGTGATGTCGGCGGCATACGCGGCCTGCTTGGCGTCGTGCTGCATCTGCGACAGGTTGACGCCGGTGGAGAGGCCGAGGAAGCCATACACCCGGCCCATCCATTCGGCGTCGCGGCTGGCGAGGTAGTCGTTCACCGTCACCACGTGCACGCCCTTGCCCGTCAGTCCATTCAGATACGCGGGCAGCGTCGCCATCAGCGTCTTGCCCTCGCCGGTGCGCATTTCGGCAATCTTGCCATCGTGCAGCACCATGCCGCCCACCATCTGCACGTCGAAGTGGCGCATGCCGAGCACCCGCCTGGAGGCTTCGCGCACCACAGCAAAAGCTTCGGGCAGCAGCTTGTCGAGCGATTCACCCTGCTCGATGCGTGACTTGAATTCTGCGGTCTTGCCGGTCAGTTCGGCGTCGGACAATTTTTCCATCGCTGGTTCAAGCGCATTGATCGCTTTCACCTTTTGCAGGTATTGTTTGACCAGCCGCTCGTTGCGGCTACCGAAGACTTTTTTGAAAAGGGATTGCAGCATGAGGAATCCGAAATGCGCGCGGGACGCGATAAATCGTTGAATTTTAACATAGCGGAACGGCCTTCCTGTGACGTCCGTGTGTCACGACCATGAGTGCCTCCAGCCTGTCCGACCTGCTCGCCAGTCAGCTGCCGCACGGCCTCGCCGTGCGCGCCCGGGCGCTGCTCAACACCCAGGCCGCGCTCGACCGCGCCCTGCCCGCCGCCCTGGCCGGACACGTCCGTGTCATGCAGTTGGAAAATGATATGTTGAGCCTCGCCTGCGACAGCGGCGCCGTCGCCAGCCGCCTGCGCCACCAGACCGATGCGCTGATGGCCAGCCTCGGCAAGCACGGGGTCACCGTGACGGCCGTGCGCGTCATCGTCAACCCCGATCTGCTGGCGCGCTACGTCCACCCCGTCGAAAAAACCGGGTTGCCGCCCGCCGCGCTGGACGGGCTGGCCCACCTCACCGCGGAAATTGAAGAAGGCCCGCTGAAGGACGCGCTGGACCGCCTGTTGCATCACCACCGGAAGGGCTGATCAGCCCGTCACTGCAAGCCTGGCTTGCATCCGGGGCAGCACGCTGAAACACACCCCGCCCCACACAACATTCAACGCGCGTCACGGTTTTCGCGGTCACGCCCCCGGTAGATCTGGCTGGCGGGCTGCCCCGGCAGCGGCCGCTCTTTTTTGTCCTGTTGGACTTCGCTGCGCGGCGGCGTGGCCTCGGTACGCGCACGCGGGGCCTGCACGCTGCCTGGCACGAAAGGTAGGCTGACCGGCGGCGCAACGACGGCAGGTTGGGCAGGTCGAGTCGCAGGCTTTACCTCCCGGCGCTCGGTGCTTTGCTCTCGTGTCACGGCTTGGCTGCGCGTGGTGACCGCAGGCGGTAGCACGGACTCGGTACGCGCCCGCGGGACCTGCACGCTGCCAGGCACAGACGGGCGGCTAGCCGGCGGCGCAATCACGGCAGGCTGGGCAGGTCGAGTTGCAGGCCGCACTTCCTGCCGCTCGGTGCTTTGCTCGCGTGTCATGGTCTGGCTGCGCACCGTGGCCTGCTCACGCGGGGTGACCGCAGGCGGCGGGGTCACCAATTTCCTCATCTCGTCATAGCGCGGCGGCCGCGGCTGCGGCACCCGCTCCGGACCGGCCTCGGCGCCGAAGGGCGGCCGCGGCAGGGTGCGGGCATCCTCGGTGCGGCGCGCGGGCGGGATCACATAGCGGGGTTCGGGGACGGCCTGGGTGCGGACGCGTGGCGCCTCGTCCTGCCAGGGCTGGGCCCGCTCGCGCGGCGGGCGCTTTGACACCACCGGGCGCGAAATGATTTCGCGCGGCGGCTGCACCCCCTTGGGCGCGCCGCCGAACAGGCTGGCGCGCGAAGGCTTGACCGGCAACTCGCCGCGCACCGGTGCGAAGTCGGTGTGGCGGTAACGATTCTCCACCGTGGCGCGTATCCGCTCCCGCCCGAACTTGTCGGCCGGCACCGTAAGGATGGCGCGTGGCAGACTGGCATTGTGAAAATGGATGTCGCCCGCCTTGATGACCGTGGTTTGATGGATCACCACATTGTTGACGATGCGCGGCCCGCCCCAGCCGCCCCAGTAGGGATGCCCGCGACGGTAGGGACGCCCCCACCATGGCAGCACCGGCTCGCCCCAGCTCAGCGCAACCCACCACAGCCCGGGCAGGCCGACACTGAGGCGCGCCGACACGTCATGGTCGCGAATCATGAACGCCACCAGCGCGGGCGAATACACCGGCCGCCGTACCACCGGCCCCGGCGCCCACGCCCAGAAGCCGTCGATATAGACCCAGCGGCCGTAGTGGAAAGGCGCCCAGCCCCAGGGCGCATCGTCGATCCAGGTCCATTCGTAATAGGGATCCCACGCCCAATAGCCGGTGCTGTAGGGTACCCAGCCGGCACTCATGCCATAGGGAATCCACACCGAGCCGTAGCTGGGCACCACCCGCCAGCGGCCGTAGTGGTCGAGTTCTTCCGCACCATAGACCCCGGGCGGCAGATAGCGCGCGCTGATCGATTCGCCAATGCGTTCGCTGCGCGCGTCGTTCCAGCGATCCCAGGCATCGGGCGCCGGCGCGGCGTAAGTGGCCACTCTCACTGGATCACCCGCGGTGACCACAATGTCCTCGGAGGGATAGATGCTCAGCGAGCGCCCGTCGGCCGTAGTCACTGTGGCCTCGCCGCCGCGGCGGGTGATGAAATGGGTATCGCGGGAATTCACCTCCACCCGGTAATAGCCGGGATGCTGAATGATGAAGACTGCATTCGGCGTGCTCACCTCCACCGTGTCGTCCACCGCCAGGCTGCGCATGTCGAACGACACCCGGCCGCTGCTTACCTTGAACTGGATAGTGCGCTCTTCCTGGCTCAGCAGCGACAGCTGGCTGTTTGCATCGGCGCGCACGAAGCTGCGGCTGCCAAACTGAACCTCGAAGTTGGCGTCGTTGCCGGTATAGAGCGCATCGCCCTCCGCCAGCGCCAGGTTTGGGCGCGCGCGCGCCCAGTCGTCGGCGCCCTGTCGCCAATAGGACACCTCGCCGTCGATGAAGCTCAGCCGCGGCGGGGTGGGCGCCCATTCTTCGTCATCATCCGCAGCCAACGCGGACGTGCCGGACAAGGCAAGCATAAACAGCAGCGGGATCAGCCAGATTCGTTTCAGGTCATTCATGGAACCTCCCCAATATCCGGGTTAAGTCATGCAGGCGGTCTGAGGCGAGCCTTCCCCCTCGGCACACAACTATCTGTATAGCTCTTCGAGCAACCGAGGATTGAATTGGTTCTGCTTTTCATAGCGATGCGAGCAAGTCGCTTGGGAAACAGCGAAATCGAAGACGGGCTGTCGGAACAGGTGTTGGGTCGGCCATTGCGCCATCAGTGGGGGCTGAGTTCTGGGGTGGCTGGTTTAATAGCTGAACGCAAATGGGGGCCTGCCAAACAATCGTGTCCAATATTATTTGTTTTTCTCTTCCGGCTCTCCAGGGAGAGAGGGACGCGGCCTCACTTCGCAAGTTTCACGTTAAGCCCTTGCCCATTCCCGCGCCACCGCCTCGCTAGTCCGGGTTTACACCAATACCGCGCTATGTTCGTTAGCGCACGGAATCCGCTGATGCTTGTGCTTATTCTCGGTTAACCGTAATGATGAAACATCGTGTCACGCCAGATTATCCGAGCCATTAGATAGTCTCCCCTCATTCACTTGAAAGACATCACCATGAAATATTCAACAGTGTTTGTAGCGCTCGTAACGGTGCTCGGTTTGAGCGCCTGCGACAGACCGACTGTGGTCAATGTCCCGGCAGCGCCGGTTGCCGTGCCGGGTCCTGCCGGACCCCAGGGCGCGGCCGGCGCGCAAGGCGCGACGGGCATCCAGGGCGACACGGGTAACACCGGCGCGACAGGCTATGACGGGATCAAAGGCGATACAGGTAAAACCGGCGGCGACACCATCGTGATTGTTCCGGCGCCTGCCGAACAGCAATAGATCGTTGTTCAGCTCGCTGTCCGGGTATGGGGTCGGCGAGCTGTGTGGCATCGAATGCGTATTACTCAAGCATTTTTGACAAGGTAGTTCAGACACGATTTTCAGCATTCTGGTGGCTCAATCAGCCAAACAATCGTGTCTGATCCTGAGGTTTCCCGAAGCCGTTCGTAACGACCTGATTGGCAATATTGCACTCCGATCAGGGATCAACCTACGCAGCGGCTGACTATCGTGCGCTGCTTAGCCGACACGCCATCCTTCAAAGCATGAGCCGCAAAGGGAATTGCTGGGATAATGCACCCATGGAAAGCTTTTTCCACACGCTCAAGACCGAACTCGTCATGCACTGCGATTACAAAACCCGCGATCAGGCCCGAGCCAGCATATTCGAATACATGGAGCTGTCCTACAACCGCTCGCGCGCCCAGCATGGGCTGGCGGTGGAGAACATCCTGGCCCGATCGACCGGGTCGCGTCCGTCCGCCGCGGCCATCAAACGGCTCGCGCCCGCAGACATCGGCACGCTCGAACTTGCCGCGGATGTGGCCCTGGTGGTGCAGGCCAACCTCGCCGTCATGGCCACACTGAACCTGGAAATCGGGCGGATCGAGGCGCGTCTGCTGGAGGGCGCGAAGCTGCGCCCGGACTATGCGCGGCTTAAAACCATTCCCGGCATCGGCGAGGTGCTGGCCATCGTCATCATGCTGGAGACGGGCGACGTCGCCCGCTT
>JAUXVT010000069.1 GCA_030680405.1 Thiobacillus sp.
GGCGCGCCTGATCCCGTTCTTCGACTACCCGCCGGAGATCAGGAAAGTGATTTACACGACCAACGCCATCGAATCGGTGAACATGAGCCTCAGGAAGCTGACCAAGAACCGGGGTGCATTCCCCAGCGACGAGGCACTGACTAAAACTGTTCTATCTGGCGCTACGCAACATCAGCCAGAAATGGACGATGCCGATTCGGGATTGGAAAGCGGCACTCACCCGATTTACTATCCAGTTCGAGGAGCGTTTCCCTCAGATGTAACTGAAACCCCGTTTACACAAAAAATCGGACACACCCTATGTCATCGACACGCCACGATGAGTCTGCCATGCGGGCATGGCGGTTCCAGCGTTTTTCGAACTCGTTGACAGCGCTACAGTTAAACGCATGTTCGTCGTACGTGCAACTTTCAGCCCGCACGCGCCGCCACACCCGGGTATGGTGGGCGGCGGGTCGAAGCTTATTGAGGCGGTGCCACCTTGCCGATGGGTGGGCAGTTCGCCATACAGCGCACGGCCGCCACGTCGGGCCGGTCGTCCTTGATGAAGCCGTCCCGGTTTGGCATCTTCACTGCCGTCAGGGACTGGGCGTCCATCACCGCGTCGGTCGGGATCAGACCGTTGAGGCTCAGGATGTAGGCCGAGATTGCGTACACCTCATCGTTGGTCAGGGTTTGCGCCGCGCCCATGGGCATGGCGCGGCGGATGTAGTCGAACAGGATCGGGGCGTACGGGTACATGCTGCCGGGCGTCAGGACCCGGCGGTTGGTGGTCATGGAGCCGATGCCGCCCACCATAGGACCATACCAAGGACCTCCCTTGGCCTCGGCGCCGTGGCAGGAAGCGCACTTGGCGTCGAAGATAGTCTTGCCGTCCGCCACACTGCCTTTGCCCGGTGGCATGCCCTTGCCGTCAGGGGTACGGATGTCGATATCCCAACTGGCCAACTCCGCCGCGCTGATGGGCTTGCCGTAGGCGACACCCGGCTTGGCCATCGTGGCCGACGACGAGTCCTGCTGCAGGGCGGCACAGCCGGCGACCGCCAGCACTGCTGCCACTCCCATAATCAGTTTATTAAGCGATATCATTTTTCACCTCCCCAGCTGCGTTGACCAACCATGGGAAAATCCCGTTGTGGTGTTGCACGAAGCCCACCAGCGCGCGCACCTTGGCGATCTCCTCTACCGTGGGCTGCACGTAGCCGGTGGAATCCACGGCGCGGCTGGCGATCTTGGCTGGACCACCGGTCCAGTTCCAGCGGAAGCGGAAGCGGGTGAGGCACTTGTCCAGCACCGGGCCCTCCAACTGGGCCTGCTGCCAAGTTCTGCCGCCGTCAGCAGTGACGTCCACTGCGGTGATCGTGCCACGGCCGGACCAGGCGAAACCCTCAATCTCGTATAGGCCGGGACCCTTGAGCTTCTGGCCGCCAGACGGGTTGGTGATAACCGATTTGCACTCCATTTCCATGCTGAACTGGCGCCACTTGCCACCTGGCATCGGGTCGGTGTAGCGGGCAGTTTCGCTGCGTAAATGCCACGGTTGGTCCGATACCTTGATGCGGCGCAGCCATTTCACGCTTGTGTTGCCTTCCCAACCAGGCATGAACGCCCGCAGCGGGTAGCCCTGCTCGGGCCGCAGCATCTCGCCGCCCTGGGCGTATACCAGCAGTGCGTCGTTGAGGCATTTCTCGATCGGAATCGAGCGGGCGTGGGCGGAGCCGTCGGCACCTTCGAATAGCAGCCACTTGGCGCCCGGCTGCAGCCCAACCTCGTCCAGAATCCACGACAAAGGGATGCCGGTCCACTGGGTGCAGGACAGCAGGCCATGGCTCTGCTGTACGGTGGTCGACGCGGCCTTGGTCCAGTCGGTAAGGCCGTTGCCGGAGCACTCCATAAAATGGAACTTGGACACCGACGGGTAGCGCATCAGGTCGTCCATAGTAAATTGGAGAGGATTCTTTACCATGCCGTGAATCACCAGCCGGTGCTGGGCCGGGTCGATGTCTGGGATGCCTGTGTGGTGGCGCTCGAAGAACAAGCCGTTGGGAGTGATAATTCCATGCTGATGCTGAAGCGGCGTCATGCTCCAATCGGCGAAGTTCTGGCGGTTGACGAGTACGTTGGAGCGCAGCCGGTTGACATGGGCCTCGAACTTGGACGGCATGCCGTACATGGTCTCCGGAATCGGTCGACCAAAGGCAGTGTTGGACTCGGGAATCGGGAGTGCCGCTTGAGCGACCGAAGCGCCGACCGTGCCGGAGGCCAGTGCGGTGCCGGCTATCGCCATACTCTTACGCAGGAAAGCACGCCGATCTTGGGACCGAGGCTCTATTTCAGATGGCAGGTCAGAGTGCTCCCTCTCTTGGGTGGTGGGAACGCTGTTGCTTGGCACGCTAGCAAATTTGATGACGGAACGCCGCTTATGACTCATGTGAATCTCCTCGCCAATAAAAATAAATTTTTACCTTCACTGAAGCATCCAAATCTTATGTCTTTTGCTTCAAAACATTTGACTGTCGGACTTAAACATACTCTCAATAAATTGCGCAGGACTTCATACAAGGTGCTTTCGACAAGCAAAACATGTGCCGCCAACTCAACCCTCAGTTATTATCGTGGAATGCTTGGGTAACTTCACCGTGTACCCCCAATTAGTGCGACCCATTACTAGAGGTTTCGGGATGGTGAAGCACGTGGTACTTGACGGGGATTAAGTCGCCGAATGCATCGTGCGGCAATACTTCCGCCCAGGCACGGCCCAGCCATTGCCTCGACCGCCATCGCGATCTGCCCCTTGCTGTCATCGATCAGCAGCAGGCTGGGCAGCATGCCGTTTTCCTCAGAGCCTTTGTGGTAGCGCCTGATCAGCGCGGCGTCCATCCCGCCGTTTTCGATTTTCACTGGTAGTTAGGCGGCATCCGAATGCCATGCCCGCGGCAGACGTCCTGGACCTGCCTACCGCCGTCTACCGACTCCAATGTCCCAATGATCTGACTTTCACTAAACCTGCCCTTGCGCATCTCGGCCTCCTGGGCAACATGGTGCGCCCCAAGCCCTCCCATTATGCAGGGCCCGATTTTAAGAGAGGATTACAGTGGACGTGTAATTAAAAAATTATGTTACAAAAATGGCACATTTTGTTACATCCGGTTACAAATATAGAACATGAAATCAAGTCCACACAAGCCCAATTGCAATTACTGTGAGGGGCTCAATTTATGGAAATCGCCGCAATTAACCGCGGTTAAGTTACATGAATATCCAACAATAACAATTATTGTATTCTGGTAGTAATGAGCACAATGTTTGCTTTAAAAAATTATGCTTAAGTAAATTTGGCAATTGTGGTGCGCGGTGAGATACAAGAAAAAATACTAGGTGGGAGGCTTAATGGAAGCATCTTGGTGGAAAAATCGTAAATTTTGGCTCATGTGGGCCGGGTACACGGGCGCGGTCGTGCTTTGGTACGCCAGCGTCAAATGGTTGCCCATCGAATCGTTCAATCGGTTGCCGGATCCCTGGACGGTGGTGTGGGAATGGTTCAACCCTAATCCAGCTTTCGGGATCTCCATTTTTACCCCGAATTACTATGTCCATATTCTCTATAGCGTCTACCGAGCGACGTCAGCCTTTGCTCTCGCAGTTCTGCTCGGTGTTCCGCTTGGCATTCTCATGGGATGGAATCGGACCTTTAACGCTTACGCATCCGCGTTGGTAGGATTCCTGCGTCCGGTACCTCCGTTGGCCTGGGTGCCGCTCGCCATTCTGATCTTTCCCGGCATCGAAATCGCCGTCATCTTTGTGACTTTCCTCGTTGCCTTCTTTGCGACCGTGATGAATACCTATGTGGGTGTGAAATCAATCGATCCCGATTATTTTCGCGCCGCCGCGTCGTTGGGTTCCAAACCTCGCGACGTGTTGCGCCATGTGATCATCCCCGGCGCCCTGCCGAACATCTTCACAGGGCTACAGATTGCGATGGGCGCAGCTTGGTTTTCGCTCGCAGCGGGGGAAATGATTGCCGCTCAGTATGGTCTTGGGTTCCTCATTTTCGAAGCCTACAACTTGATCCAATTCCCGACCATCGTGATCGGAATGGCAACCCTCGGTATTGCCGGTTTTATTAGCAGCGCAGGCATTCGCGTGATGGGGAACCGGCTCATGCGCTGGCGTGAACAAAGTTTCGGACTGAAGGGGTGAACATGACGGCGAAACTACACGTGTTATCGAGTGAAACGAACGGAGAGTCACAGGCGGCCATGGCGCCCAGGCCGAAGGAAGGACACCTTTCAATCGAGAACGTGAGCAAAACCTATGACCCTGAGGGAGCGCGAGTTGTAGCCTTGCACAACTGCAGCGTTGAAATTGCGCCCGGTGACTTCCTGGCGATCGTGGGCCCGTCTGGTTGCGGCAAGAGCACGCTGATGAACATCATCGCAGGTTTTGACAACGTGACGGAGGGGCGGGTACTGCTGGACGGTCAACTATTGGCTACCCCAACTTCACCGCCAAAGCCCGGTTCGGACCGCGTGGTCGTATTTCAGAACGGTGCCTTGTTTCCCTGGAAGACCGTATTGGAAAACGTCATGTATGGCCCCCTCGTCCAGCACAAGATGACACGCGCGGAGGCGGAGGAAAGAGCTATGGATCTCCTTGCCAAGTGTGGCGGACTGGACAAAGTCGCGGCATCTTATCCACCGCAGCTCTCGTCAGGGATGCAGCGTCGGGTTGAAATCGTACGTGCACTCATCAACGAGCCAAAAATCCTACTTCTGGACGAACCTTTTCGCGCAATGGATACGGTCTCGAAGACAACCATGCACCAGCACCTACTCCAAATGTATCGTACTTGCCGCAAGACGATCGTCTTCATCACGCACGATCTCGAAGAGGCGATCTACCTGGCGGACAAGGTCATTGTCATGACGTCCCGGCCCGGCACCATCAAATCAACAATTATCGTGAATTTGCCCAGACCGCGCACCCCGGAAATGATGTTGAGTACAGATTATCTGGCTCTCAAAGCCCAGGCGATCGCGAGCGTGCACGAAGAAGCCAAGAAGGCCTTCGAGCGGGGAGAGCGGGAACATGCTTAAGGAGGGGGCGATGAAAGCAGTTGAGGCAAGTGTAAATAACTCTGTCGTGGACCCTTTGAAATGGCACAGGCGACTGCCTAAGCTCAACTGGCGGGGCGGTTTCGCTGTGGGCGCCTTCTTAATCGCCTGGCATTTTCTGGTGCTGCTAAAGGCCCCGGGCTTTAAAGAGATCTCCTCCCCTGTCGAAGTTCTGCAAACCTTCATCAATCAGTATCTCGGCAACCCGAATTACTGGAATTCATGGGTGGCAAGCTTCAAGCGCGTTATCTACGGCTTTGTGCTGGCGCAAGTGCTTGGCATTCCGTTGGGGCTGCTTCTTGGCACCCGGGATACTTTCCATAAACTAGTGTACCCAGTAATCGAGATCCTACGGCCGATACCGCCGCTGGCATGGGTGCCGATTTCCATTCTTTTCTGGCCGACCACGGAGCTGAGCATCATTTTTATCACGTTCATCGGTGCGTTTTTCATCATCGTGATCAATGTGCACGACGCCGTTCGGAACATTAAAAAGGAGCATTACTGGCTTGCGCTATCGCTAGGGGCAAGCAGCGGCCAGGTGTTTCGCCGCATCATGGTGCCCTCCGTAATTCCATCCATCGCCGTGGGCATGACGCTTGGTATTGCTGTTACCTGGAATGTCGTGATTGCCGCCGAAATGATCGCGAGCGACAGCGGACTCGGCCGCCTGACGTGGGAGGGCTATGTGAGCCATACGGTGCCGGTAGTTATCATCGGCATGATCAGCATCGGGCTGGCCGGTTACCTTTCGACGATCGTGGTCGACTATGCGGAAAAGAAAATGATGCCATGGCGCACTACTCGTTAAGGAGACGACAAGGATGAATGCGGCGACGCTAAGCGGAGAGCTGGTGGTAAGCGGGCTACGGAAGTGGTATCACCGCAGGGATCAAGCGCCTGTGCATGTGCTCGAAGATTGCTCGTTCCGAATCGAACCGGGAAAGCTTACCGTTGTAATGGGAACTTCGGGCTGCGGTAAGTCGACCCTGGCTTATATTTTGTCCGGTTACATCAAGCCCGACGAGGGTCAGGTCCAGATGGATGGCCAGCCAGTCCAAGGGCCGGGGCCGGACCGCATTATGGTGTTTCAGGAAACTGCATTATGGCCATGGATGACAGTGACTGAGAATATTGTTTTTGGGCCGCTTGCCAGGAAGAGCGTGAGTCGCAAGGAAGTGACGCAGAAGGCGCTAGAGCTACTCCGAAAGTTCGGTTTGTCCGAATTCAAGGACAAGTATCCTGGGCAACTCTCGGGCGGCATGAAGCGTCGTGCGGAACTGGCGCAGGCGCTAATCAATAGCCCAAAGGTTATGGTGTTGGATGAGCCTTTCCGGGGGCTGGATGTCATGACCAGGGAGCTGATGCAGGAATACTACATCAAGCTGTTTGAAGAAACGCGGCTGACAACAGTGTTCATCACTTCTGAGCTCGAGGAAGCGATTTTTCTGGCTGACCGCATATTAATCATGGGGAATGCGCCCAGTAGGATAGTTAGTAGCCTGGAAGTCGACCTGCCGCGCCCGAGGACCTTCGATGTGTTGGCGAGCGAGCGTTATCTTGAGATCAAGAAGGAGGCATTAGAGGTGCTCTTTAGCGAAAGTATGCAACAAGCCGATTAGCATCGAAATACCGTTTGACCGCGAAACGGAGCGCGCGGCTTAGTTCGCTTCACCATGAGGAGAGAACAACCATGAAATCTGGATGGAAATTAATATTTGGCAGTTTACTCACCTGCACGCTCATCGGCGGGTCGGCGACAGCGGGAGCAGCGGAAGCGGTAAACATTACCTACGGCTACCATCCCTACTGGGTTGGAGGCTGGACCGGCGTGATCATCAAAGCCAAGAATCTCTGGCAGAAACACTTGCCCCCGGGAAGTGTAGTTCGCTTCGAGCCGCACCTGACCGGGCCTCCCATGGTCAATGCATTGATCGCGAATAAGATGCAAATTGGGACTATGGGCGATATGCCCTCCTTGGTAGCGACGACCAAATTCAAGATGGCCGACATCCGGCTTGTTTCGGTACCGATGTACAGCAACGGTCAAGTCTGTAACAAGCTTCTTGTGCGTAAGGATGCACCGCAATTCAAGGACCACAATGAAGCGATGAAATGGATGTCCGGTCGCTCTTTTGCCGTTCACAAGGGCACGTGTACGAATCGGTTCGCGGAGTCGCTAATAGATCAAGGCGTTTTCAAGCCCTCTGAGGTGTTAAGCATGCCGATCGAGGTGATCGCCAGTAATTTTGAGGCTGGAAAACTTGATGCGGCGGCGATGTGGGAACCCCATGCCCGAAGACAGGTTGAGCAAGGTAACGCGCGGTACGTGGCAACGGGGGCGCCCTGGAAAGAGGCGGACGCGGACTTCACGCTCATGCGCCAGGATTTCATCGAGAAGAATCCCGAGGCAGCAGCAGGCTGGATAAAGGCTGAGATCGAAGCAATCCAATTCATGGCTAAGTATCCAAAAGAAACGGCAGAGATCCTCGCGAAAGAGTTGACAGGGTATCCTGTGAAAACCGCATGGGCGGCGCTCTATGAAGCGAATCCAGCGAAAATCGGTGGCGATCCTGTGAATTATGTCGGCAAGATGGTCTTTGACCAGGATGTGATTAACCTAATGAAGAAAGGGTATGCATTCTTGTACAAGCTAAAGGTGACGGATACGCCAGACATGCCGGCGACCCCCATCAACGATGCGCCGCTTAAACAGGCGTTAAAGGAAATGTCGCTTGCGGCGCCGATCGCCGTAATCCGCGGAATGCCGAGATCCGCGTTCAAATAATATGTGCATAGCCGGAGACTTCGGTCTCCGGCATATGACTGCCGATCTGTTTCCGTATATATCTCTATAGAAAGGAGAGGCGATGGGAACGCACTACGCCACCTGCTCCTGGACATCCACATCGGGATATCAGGCACAAACGCCGTATGGCGAAATCAAGATGTTCGAAGAGGGAGGGCATCGTGCAGTCGAACTGATGCTGCTCGCTGCCGCCTCGTGCCTGGATTTTTATCTGGCCGAATATGTGCGTGAGCGAAAACTCCCAGTCTCTCAGCTCCACGTGACTTGCGAGGGCGAGATCAGCCAGCATCCCGAGCGGGTGTCTGCGATCAGGACCACGGTCAAAATCAATGGCGAATTGAGCGATCAAGAAGCGAAGAAAATGGTGAGCATGTGCGAACGCGCGTGCAAGGTAATGAACACCTTTAAGCATCAACCGCAGCTGCATGTCACAATCGAACCGCTAGCCACAGCGCCGTCTAATAAGTAGCGTTTGTTTGCGAAGCATGGAAGGAAAAAATGACACCTACAGATTGTTTGTATCACAAAGACCACCTATGGGTGAGGCGGGACGGCGAAAACGAGGCATGGATCGGCGTGACGCATCACGCCCAGGATAGCCTCGGCGAGGTAGTGTATGTCGAGTGCGCCAAAACGGGTACCGAGATCAAACAAGGAATCTCTTTCGGAATCATCGAATCGGTAAAAGTCATGTCCGATCTGGTTTCCCCAATCTCGGGGATGGTTCTCTCCGTGAATGACATGGTGTCGACCGACCCCTGCTGCATCAACCGCGATGCCTATCAGAAAGGGTGGCTATTGAAAGTAAGGATCGCGGATGTTAGCGAACTGGGCGGGTTGATGACCGCAGAAAACTACGAGCGTCACTTAAGAGGTGTTTAATAGTCAGTAGGACTTGAAGCAAATCAGGCGTTTTTTTACATGCGCCGGCAAGCCCAAGTTTGACAGCCTGCTAGACACGAGCACAGAGATAAGCTGTAGAAGTTCAGATATTGCACCTTGGGGCTGAACCGGCGCCTGATCGGCAAGAAGCGGCTGCCGCCACGCCAGCCGACTCCGCTGGTGGTGCCTGCGGAAGTTAATCGCAGCAGGTCGATGGACTTCATGAGCGATGCGCGCTGGTGTGGTCGCAAGTTTCGCGCCTTTAACGTAGCTGATGACTTCAACCGCGAAGTGCTGGCCATCGAGATCGACCTGAACCTGCCTGCGGCACGGGTAGTACGGGTGCTGGAAAGAATTGCCACCTAGCGTGGCTATCTGGCACGGATACGGATGGACAACGGCCCGAAGTTTATTGCTGCCGCCCTGGCGGACTGGGCGCAACGGCATGGGGTTGTGTTGGATTTCATCGAGCTTGGCAGGCCAATGCAGAATGGATTTATTGAACGGCTCAACCGAAGCTACCGGGAAGCTGTGTTGTATATGGATGTGTTCAAAACCCTGACTGAAGTCAGGGAGCGGGCAGAAATATGGATTGCGGATTACAACGAAGTTTTACCGCACGACTCACTTGGCGATTTAACCCCCGTCAAGTACCGCGTGCTCCGCCAACCCGAAACTTCTAACAATGAATGGCCCAGCTTGGGGGAAGTTGGGGAAGTTTACGACTAGCATCAATGCTTGGGGAAAAAGCTTCCTGCGTGATGCTTGTCTTTTCACATTCGCCGTTGCTGTCCTTGAATGTCAATGTATAGGCACCCCGTCGTTCGCTTTTATCTGTGTCTTGAGGCCGATTAATATGACATACAGTCCGCCTGGCTCCAAACTGACCTTTTGCCTTTTGGCAGTTCGATCGGTTCAACCTCACTCATTTCCTCTGCAGCGGGCGTAACGCCAGCGATTACCCCATATCCTTGTTGGAAGTGATGTCCATGAATGCGCCAGCCGCACTCTGCCCGGGTACTGTGGACCGCACCCAGGCGTTTTTAACTTTGACATCGTCGGCCTGGGACATAGCCTGAAATTCAAGGACGGCGAGCACGAGAACAACAAGGGAATGAATTTGTGTACGTATGACGGTGTTCCTACAGCTGAAATAGTTCTCAGTATTCAGCGCCCAAAGTCTGCAAGACTTTCAAAGCGTCCACTGTCGCCGCGACGTCGTGGACGCGCACGATCGCAGCACCTTTCATGACTGCCAGCATGGCCGCCGTGACGCTGGCGGCTAGCCGCTCCGGCACTGGCCGGCCGGTCAACACCCCAAACAATGATTTGCGCGATATTCCCACCAGCGTCGGCGCTACCTGGGTGAAGCGTCTCAAATCACGAAACAAGGCGATGTTGTGCGCGGGGGTCTTGCCAAATCCGAAGCCGGGATCCCATACCAGGCGTTCACGGGCGATGCCTGCGTTCCGCGCCGCCTCGAGGCGGGCGTGCAAATATTCCTGCACCTCTGACATCACATCGCCGTATCGCGGTTCCTGCTGCATGGTTTGGGGTGTGCCCTGCATGTGCATCAGGCAGACGCCACAGTGAGAGGCCGCTACCGTATCCAGCGCACCGGGTGCGCGCAAGGCATTGACGTCATTGACCATATCAGCTCCTGCCGCCAACGCGGCGGCCATGACCGACGTCTTCATGGTGTCGATCGACAGCGCGACGCCACAGTCGCGCAGGCCGGCGAGCACCGGCAGCACCCGTCTTAATTCCTCTTCGGCTTCCACCGGCGTGGCGCCGGGGCGGGTCGACTCCCCGCCGATATCGAGGATGTCTGCACCCTCATCACGCAGGCGCAATCCATGTTCGATGGCGCGCTCGCTGGCAGCGAAATGGCTGCCATCGGAAAACGAATCCGGTGTCACATTGACGATGCCCATGACCAGGGGATTTTCCAGGGTAAAGTGGAATCGGCCGCAAACGAAAGAGCTCATCTCAATTCAAATTCCAGTACTTCGCAGTTATCCACCCATACCTCCCACATCTCAGGCAAGCTCAAGTTCTGAAAATGGCCCGTTACGGCCTGGAGCACTTCATGATGCGTCACCACCAACACCGCCTGTTCGTCAACATGGGCAATATCTGCCAGAAAGGCATGTACTCGCGCCACCATTTCCAGGTAGGACTCGCCCCTTGGCGCTTTCCACGAAAATGGGTCGGGTGCGCTCCTCATGGCGCTCATATATTGAGCCACCGGCAAACCCTCAAAACCAGTATTGCGGTCATCGAGCCGCGCATCAACGTGGATATCGGCACAGTGGCTTGCAATGGCTATCGCCGCCGTTTCCTGGGCACGCTGGAGGCGTGATACATACACCCGCCGGATTGGCAGGTCACGCAGACGTTTAGCGGCAGCTTCAGCCTGACGCCGGCCCTCCGGCGTCAGCGCCACCGGCACGGCGGGATTGGCGTTGCACAGACCGCTCAGGTTGTACTCGGACTCGCCGTGCCGCAGACACACCAGTCTCATACCAATACCAGGATTTCCCCTTTGCCGCCGAAGGCCAGATCACCCATGTAACGGCGCGCGCTCGACACAGGGGGAAACACACCAGGCAGGATACTTTCAGCGTGGCGGTGTAGCAATCCAAGATAGGATAGTTCGACCACGCCGGCATCATTGAAGGTCGCCGGTATGGATTCCGGCATTCGCCCCAGGATCAGGCTGCCCCGTCGTAAACCAAAACCAGACAAGCCGCCGCAACCGCCCGCCACCACGATGGTACCAGCTAGTAGACGAGCGCCGCAGGCGTCACCTGCCTTGCCACGCACGAGGATCAGGCCGCGCCGCATGCGGTCGCCGAGTCGGTCGCCGGCATCGCCATCCACTGCTACCACACCGCCCGCCATCCCGGTACGGTCACCGACCAGCGCAGCGCCGAGCCAGTCGCCGGCATTGCCATGGATCCGTAGCAGGCCGCCTTTCATGCCATTGGCAACGTAATCGCCAGCATCACCCTGTATTTCGAGTTTGCCGCCGCGCAAGTCCTGGCCGACGTAATGACCGGCCAGTCCCTCGACGCGCAGCGTGCCGGCAGTCATGCCCTTTCCCAAGCAATCGAGACGGTCGCAATCGGTGCGGATCACCAACACGTCGCCCTCGCCCGGCGCCACTTCGAACAAGTCACCCAAGGCCACTGGATTACCGTCTACGCGCAGGAACTGCGCGGTAATGTCACTCGCGGCGCGGCCGGCCAGGGTCTCCGGCAGCACGCCGGTCATGTCGACGCGGCCGTCTGGCGCGGTGCGCAAGGTCAGAGTAATCACGCCAGGATCTCCCGCAATCGATAATGGAATTGGCCGAGCCTGCCCCCATAGTTGCCGGCTGACAGGCGCACGATGCCACCCGCTGCGCCGATGGCGCAGACCGCGTCCAGGCCGGCCTTCATGGCCACGCGCATGCTTGCGTCGGTGACCGCGTCGATGACGATCTCCAGCACAGCTTCCACTTCCGGGCCCAACTCTGATTTAGCCACGCCGCGCAGTGTGGGACAGAAGGCTTCGTTGGTGGATGCTGGCAGCGCCTTATACTTGGAACCTATCTTTGAACCGGAGCGCGCCACGCCACCGGGGAACGGCGCGATGGCGCCAGGCACCCGGGCGATGGCCGCCACCGCCGCCTCGCAGGCGGCCAGTGCTTTACCTCGCGAACGCGCCAGAACCAGAAAGTTGCCGCCACCGACCGAACGTAACAGGCCGGTGGATTCCTCGGCCAAGAACTCTCCGTCCATCACCGGTATTCTCCAATATCGCCTGCCGGCGATGACCTTGGACATCTGCCAGCCGTCGCCGAAATAGCGCAGGTTTTTGCCTAGGGGCAGCGATTCCTCGCCGTCGCAGCCAGCGAATACGGCGGTGGTGGGACAGGTCAGCACGCACTGGCCGACACGGCGTTCCAGCTGCTTGGCCAGTTCCTTGGTGGAAACTGCGAACAGCAGACCGGCCACGCCTGGGCGTCCGTCGGGGGTTTCCTCCGAGGACAGTTCGCGCTCGATGCCCGCCTCGCAACCGCAGGCAATCACCGAGGTGGCGAATCCAAAGGCGGCATTCGCGGCGTGTTTCGCCCAAGTCATGCTGTCCGCGGTAATGACAATGCGGGTCGCCTTCATACCGAAGGCCTCAGCGTAGGTGTCGTCGATGAGGACGCCGTTGATGATCATGACGACCTCCCCTTGCACTTGTGGGGAATCAGCTTGCTAGCGCCGCAGGTGCAGACCTCTTCGTCGCTCACGCGGATGTGTTCCATCTTTACGGTCATGTAGCGGTCGAAATAGTCCTTCAGGGGTTTCTCGATGCCCTTGTCATACTCGGGCTTCACCGCGTGCAGCGCGCCGTTGACCACTTTCACCACGCGGCCGTCGCGCACGATCAGTTCGCCGTCCTTGAACACGTATTCCGGCTTGGCGAACATGGCTTCGCGGTCGGGATCGTCACGATAGACCACGATGTCGGCGGCTGCGCCCTCGCCCAAGTGGCCGCGATCCGCGAGGCCCAGTGAGCGGGCCGGCCCGGCGCGGGTCATGATGGCAATGTCGTACAGGCTGTATTCCCGCTCCATGCCGCGCAACTGGCTGTGGGCGGCGGCTTCAGGATTGATTTCGTCAAGCTTGCTGTTGCGGAAGCTCCGGTCCATCAGCAACCGTATCAGGTGCGGGTAGCTTGTGAAGGGCGCGCCGTTGGGATGGTCGGTGGTCAGGAAGATGCGCCAGGGGTCAGTCACGCGCAAAAACAACTCCAGACCGATAGCCCATTGCAGCGCGTTGACGAAGTTTTTGTCCCTGTACTTGAACGGCACCACACCGCAGCCGGCGTCGCATTCGATGTCCATCACCACCCATTTATCCGGGCTGGCAAGACGATGGTTGCGGTGCTGTGCCATGTTGTCACCGGAGGCGGTAACGGTCTGGCCGAACAATATCTGCCCCACGTCGGCCGACACATTGGTCATGCGGTTGATGGCGTCGGCGATGCGCTCTGCTTCCGAGGAGAACTTACGTTCCCCTTCCGTGCCGTAGCTGTGGAACTGGATGTGGGTCAGGTGAATGGGCAGCCCCTCGGCCGCCGCCATGGTGGCCAGAGTGGTGTCAGCGTTGCCGGGAATGCCCAGATTACTAGCGTGCACGTGCAACGGGTGGGCCACGCCCAGGTCGTGCACGGCGCAAGCGAGGGCTCGGATGACCTGCCTGGGCGTGACGCGATAATACGGATGCGCCTCGTCCAGATCGAGGTTGCGAGCGTTGAACTTGAAGGCGGAGATGCCGCCCGGGTTCACCACCTTGATCGCCATCGCCTGGCTGGCATCCATGGTCCAGCCAACGTAGTCGTTGATCAGGCGCTGATCGGCGCCGGAGGACAGCAGGCGCAGGAAGAAATCGTCGCTGCCCAGCATGGCGTAAGCGCCCTTGTCCACCATGGGAATGTCGCCCATCTCTAGGTGGGCATGGCGCGCGTTGGAGGGCAGCATGGCTGGCTCGAAGCAGGCGGTGTAGCCCATCTCGGCGTAGCGGTAGCCGGTGGTCCAGGTGGACGGAGCGGCGTGGCCGCAGCCGGCATGCATACCCCCCATGGCGGGCACCGGATCGGCACGGTGGTCCTCCGGCAGCAGGGCGCGGGCGATATTCATCTTGCCGCCGCCGATGTGGGTGTGCAGGTCGATGGCGCCAGCCATCACTACCCGACCGGCAAAGTCGATTTCGTCATCGACCCTCGCATCCGGCCCCGGCGCGGCGACGATACGGCCATCCTCGACGTAAAGATCGCGGATCTGGCCGTCGAGGCCATGGGCGGGGTCGTAAACCCGGCCGTTCTTAAGCCGCAGCATGATTCATCACCTCTTGAATGGCGGCGATGGCCTGGGCCACGCTGGGCATCCCGGAGGGTGCCGGCGCTTGCAAAGGCAGTGCCACCACTGCGTCCATGCGATGCAGGAAGCCGGTGTGCTGCACGCCGGGCACGGCGACCGGGATAAAGACATCCGGCGCCTGGGTGAAAGTCATGTCGGCACGTCCCAAAACAACGGTCGGGCAATTCGCCTTGGGTGGTGTGCGTTCGGGATCGAACGCCGATATCCACACCAGTGCGTCCACCTCGCGTTTTCCCAGCAAGCGTTCGGCGCCGAACAGCTGCGGCTCATAGCGCGGGCCGCTGGCTTCGAACGCGGTCCGCAGCGGATAGCCTGTCTGCCAAGTGCAGACCTGCGCGGCCGAGGTGTCGCCATCATTGCCTCCCAAGGGCAGGCCTGACCAGCGGGTGGTGCGATTGAGACCCTTGATCAGATTCACCATAGCCTGGATAGTGAGATCTGCGTTGGGGAAATCCAGCTCCGCCGCATTCCAGACCAGCACGCCATAGCGAGCAGTAAGCAAGTCCGCCAGCAACGCATCGACTTGCTCAATTGACATACCCGAAACGGTGGCGGCATCTTGTGGATGCCCGTCCATACGTGCGCGCAAGACAGCAAACAACTCACCCAGGTGATTTTCCTGTACTGGAATAGCGACGACGGATTGGCCCCGAATGGATGGGATTGAAGAGATATCCCCCCCCAGAACAATTACTCTCCGAGACAACTCACCAAACTGAGATTCGGGAGCAAGGCAGCGCTCGAAGAAACGCGGAAAACGTGAGGCAACGGTACCAGCAAGCACGATCAGGTCGGCACGATTGCGCACCTCGGACAGGGTGGTGTTCATCCAACCCCCATCCTGGAAAGCCAACCAGTTACGGAACTGGACGATGCCATTCATGTGATCGACCACGCCACCGGTCTTTTCCGCCAAGGCCAGGGCAGCGCGATGGCCGGTGACGTCGCAGGCTAGACCGCCCACCAGGGGGCGGCGCGAAGCTGCCAGAATGGCAGCCGCTGATCGATATGCCTCATCCAGGCTTGCTGGAAGGCCAGCGATCATGGCCTGGCCATGATTCGGGACAACAAACAACCGCGAAGCACGAGAACAAGCCGAGCCTTCGAGTTGCAGAGAATCACCATCACGCACGACACTCAGATCGTCACAAAGCAAGCCACAAAAGGGACAACACGTTAAGGAATTGGACACTGAAATCAAGAGCCGGAAAAGACTAAAGTCCAAGGCATTCAGCAGGATTCATGCCATACACCCTTTACCGCCAATATTGTCTGGCCAATCAAGCAGCTTCCTTGCGCTTGCCACCTGGTTCATGGACAACGAATGTAACGCGTCCGATGCGTGCGACGTGACACAGTGTCACGCCGACGTTCACCGCGTGCAACGCTAGGCGGTTGATTAATTATGCTTTTTTTTCATGGCATGGCAATTGCTTTTATTGATTATATTAAGCACTACCAAACCATACAACTCCCAAACCATACAATAAATGCCCCATACAGCCACTATCAGCGTAACCATACGAGCCTCTGCCAGGCTCCATATGGGGTTTCTCGACCTCAACGGCGGGTTGGGGCGACGCTTTGGCAGTCTGGGTTTGTCACTCAATGAACTGGCCACGACTGTTACAGCTTATCCTGACAGCCAGGTCTCTGCCGAAGGCCCGCAATCCTCACGGGTCGAGGCCTTCGCACGTCAGTCCCTGGCTGCAATGGGCATAACAGGTGGCGCTCATTTTCAGATTCACCAAGCCATTCCGGATCATTCCGGCCTGGGGTCGGGCACTCAACTCGCCCTGGCTGTTGGAACTGCGCTCTCACGTCTATACGGCTTTGATTGGCCGCTAAACGAAATGGCCAAAGAAATGCACCGGGGTGGGCGCTCCGGTATAGGCCTCGGCTTGTTTGCACATGGCGGCTTCATAGTGGATGGCGGGCGCAAGGAGCGGGGTGGTCCCCCAACCGTGATTTCGCGCCTTGAATTCCCTGCGCAATGGCGCGTGATCCTGGTGCTGGAAAAGACCCACAGGGGGCTGCATGGCGAACAGGAAAAGCAGGCCTTCGCCGCTTTGCCAGAATTCCCGGAAAAGAGCGCCGGACAATTGTGCCGCCTAGCCCTGATGCAAGCCATGCCATCCTTGGCGGAAAAGGATATTTCAGGATTTGGCGCTGCGATCAATGTCATTCAGGAAATTGTTGGCGACCATTTTGCGCCAGCCCAGGGAGGGCGTTTTGCCAGCCATCGCGTGGCAAGCGCCTTGGCATGGTTAGGGCTTAACGGAGCGGATGGGATAGGGCAAAGCTCTTGGGGGCCAACCGGTTTTGCGCTGATCGATTCCGAAATGCAGGCTCGTTCCCTGGCGCGCGCCGCACACAACAAGTTCGGCGCCGAGGGACTGGAATTCATGGTTTGCTCAGGCCGTAACCACGGTGCGGATATCCGGTCCGAAGGTTATCTGGCCTTGGCGCATTCCGAATAATAAAAACGACTGCCGGAGAAAACAATGGAAAAACCCTATTTGCTGCACTTTGCCACACCGGGGACGCGTGTCAGCCCGTTTGATGTAAACATGGCCTACGATGCGGGCTGGAATGCCGTGATCCCCTATTCGGGCGTGGGCTTGGATGAGATGGCGGGTTTTACCCAGGACGCCATCTTTTCCAGAGGCCCGAAAGGCGTGAAGCGCACTGGCATCTTTATCGGCGGACGCGACCCCGTGCTCGCTGCCGATATGCTCGATGCCGCGCGCAAGGCCATGGTGCCGCCGTTTCAGGTATCGGTTTTCGCTGACCCCAGCGGGGCTTACACTACGGCTGCAGCAATGATCGCCATGGTGGAGAAGGCCTTATCCAGCATCCACGACACAACACTTTCCGGCCGCCGGGTGGCCGTTTTCGGCGGCACAGGCCCAATAGGAATGGTAGCCGCCATACTCGCGGCACAAGCAGGCGCTGACGTCACCATTCCCGGCCACGATGGCCTGCCCAGAGCCCAAGTAGCCGCCGAATCCATCCATGCCCGTTTCGGTGTGACTGTTCGCCCCATGGATGCCAGTTCCGAGACCGCCATGGCAGCACTCGTTGCCAATACCGAAATCGCTCTTGCCACTGCCAAGGCCGGCATTCAGGTACTCAGCGCAGAGCATCTTTCTCTCGCCTTCAAGCTGATGGTGGCCGCCGATATCAACGCGGTGCCGCCTGCCGGTATCGAGGGCATCGGAATCATGGATGATGCCAAGCCGCTTGTGGCAGCTTCAGGCTGTGCAGTAGGCATCGGTCCACTCGCCATTGGCAACATCAAATACAAAGTGCAGCAGCGCTTACTGCAAGCCATGCTGTCCACGGATAGCCCGCTTTATCTGGGCTTTTCCGAATGTCTGAAAGAGGCCAGATTACATGCCATCTAAGGCCTTTCTGGTCACTTCGCTTTCCGGGCGGGTACTGGCCAAGGCTGCGGTGCGCGCAAAACGTCCTGTAATGGGGGTAGATGCATTCGCTGACCGGGATACCTGCGGCGTGGCTTTAAAATGGATGCGCATCCCCTTGGATCACAATTCGAATGTAGAACCGGCAGAAATGCTGAAAGCGATCAATTCGCTTTGTCCTCAAGCCTACTGCCTCGGGCTGGTTTATGGTTCGGGGTTCGAGGCCCGGCCGGACCTGCTCCGCAGTTTGGCCAAAGGACGGCCATTGCTGGGCAATGTACCCGGGGTGCTGGAAACCGTGGCTGACCCCGCCCGGTTCGCTAACCTGCTAGTGAAACTCAATATTCCTCACCCTGTGACAGTCATGTCACGCCCGGAAGACACCACAGGTTGGCTTTCGAAGCTGGCCGGTGCTTGTGGCGGCACGCATGTGAGCTTCGCATCCTGTTTAACTGAAGACAATGCGGGGCGTTATTTCCAGCAGCAGGTTGATGGAGAAGAATGGTCATTCCTGTTTCTGGCCAATGGACGGGAAATATGTCCGGTCGGATTTAATCAACCAATAGTGACGCCTCCCCAGGCCCCTGGCCACTGGAGTTATTCCGGCGCAACCCGTCTGAACTCAGGCCCTGCCGGGATTGCTGAAGCAGTGCTGGATGCAGCTCGGGCGCTAACCGGCAAACTGGGGCTTATAGGCCTCAATGGTCTGGATTTCATCGTCACTAATAATAATGGCTGGGTTTTGCTGGAGCTTAACCCCCGCCCGACTGCCACCCTTGAATTGTGGGATGTGCCGCCGCTGCCTCCCCTATTCGATCTTCACATTGAAGCCTGCAATGGACGGTTGCCGGCAAAGTTGCCACAGCCAACTGGCAGCATGGCGGTAGCGGTGGCCTATGCTGAAAAAACGTTATATACACATGACGCCTTTACATGGCCGTCCTGGTGCGCGGATTTACCTTGGGCGGACAGTGTTATTGAAGCTGGTGATCCCGTTTGCACAGTCCGTGCGGAGGGGATGGATGCAGCCTCTGCCAAGCGCCAAGTCCTGGCCAGACGACGGGAAATTCTGGATCAACTGGCCCGTTTCCATTCCAGCTCAACAGACAAGAACGGACGAATTTTCACACAGCACGACCTAATGCTCCCGGCCTGATGACGAACGATATGAGCGACATTCCCAGCGTTAATCAACTGGCCGCACCCCGGGTCGAGAATCTGGTGGAACAAGCAGGGCAGTTGCGCTTGGCAGTTACGCGCCAGAGCAACGGCGTGCGCATTGTGGATGCAGGTATCAAGGTGCCTGGCGGTATCGAGGCGGGCAGGCGCATTGCCGAAATCTGCCTGGGAGGCTTGGGGCGCGTCACAACGGTTCCGGCTGGGGCAAATGCCGCATGGCCTTGGGAACTGGCTGTTTCTACTACCCAGCCGGTGCTGGCCTGTCTGGGTAGCCAGTACGCAGGATGGAGTCTGTCCCATGGCGAAGGCAAGGGCAGTTTCTTCGCATTGGGATCCGGCCCCGGCCGCGCTCTGGCCGGCAAGGAGGAACTCTTCAGGGAACTGGGCTACCGGGACAGTGCTAACACTGCCTGCCTGGTACTGGAAACCGACAAGATTCCCCCCTTATTATTATTGGACAAGATCGCCGGCCAGTGCGGCGTGGCGCCAGAGAAGCTTACCCTGATTCTGACGCCCACCACCAGTCTGGCAGGGAGTGTGCAAGTAGTCGCGCGCGTGCTGGAAGTGGCCTTGCACAAGGCGCACTTCCTGGGCTTCCCGCTGGAACACATTGTCGATGGCATGGGCACGGCACCGGTCTGCCCACCCTCTCCAGATTTCCTCACCGCCATGGGACGCACCAACGATGCCATCCTCTTCGGCGGTCGTGTGCATCTCTTTGTCTCCGGGAATGAAGCGGCAGCAGAAGATCTGGCGCGGCGCATGCCCAGTGAATCCTCCAGTGATTATGGTCAGCCCTTTGCGCAGGTGTTCAAGGCTGCCGGGCACGACTTTTACAAGATCGATCCTCTGTTATTCGCCCCTGCTCAGATCATTGTGACCTGCCTCGACACAGGACGCAGCTTCCGCGCCGGGCGGCTCAACGCGGAATTGCTGGAGCGCTCTTTCTCATGACGAGCCGCATTGCGATCTTCACCGACGATCCGGGTTGGCATGGCAAGCAGCTCAAGCGGGCATTTTCCCTCAGAGGTTGCCAGGCCGATTTTCTGTCCCTGATGGATTGCCGGGTTGACCTGGAAGGCGGTGCCGGTGGCATGGTGCTGCCAGGTTTCGAGGACCGTTTGCCAGATGGTGTGTTCGTTCGAGGCGTGCCCGGCGGCACCCTAGAGCAAGTCATTCTGCGCCTCGATTTCCTGCACTTGTTGCCGGTGCTGGGTGTGCCGGTCTACAACTCGGCCCGGGCGATCGAGAGGAGCGTGGACAAGGCCATGACCAGTCTACTGCTGCATCAGGCCGATATTCCCACGCCGCCCACTTGGGTGATGGAATCAGAAACGCAGGTCCGTGCGCTGCTCATGCGCGAAGTGGCATTAGGACACGAACTTGTGCTCAAGCCGCTGTTCGGCTCCCAAGGTGCCGGGCTCAAGCGGCTGGCGGCGCCTGCCGACCTTCCGCCGGGCGAGGAATACCGTGGTGTGTATTACCTGCAACGCTATATTGGCGGTGAGCTTGGTTCATGGGAGGACTACCGGGTACTCGTGGTCGGTGGAATCAGCCGCGCCGCCATGACTCGCAAGGGGACAAGCTGGATCAACAACGTGGCACTGGGGGCCTCCTGCCATCAGGCGCCGGCCTCCCCGGAGCTGTTCCGCCTAGCCGAAGCCGCCACCCGCGCACTCGATATGGATTACGCAGGCGTCGACCTGATGCGCGACCGCGAAGGCCGCCTCTACGTACTGGAAGTGAATAGCATCCCGGCTTGGCGCGGCCTGCAAACTGTAGTCAAGGCAAACATCGCAGCCATGCTGGTAGACGATTTCCTTGACAGGCATGTAGCCATGTCTTCCCGGGAGCATTGCGCATGAATGCCCCCATGTTGCTCTACCCCATTGTCTCGCCGCTGTCCGACTTGTTTCTTGCAGCTTGCGAACTGGATGTGACCGCCTTCAAACCAGGCAATGTGAGCCTGGATTCCCCAGGGCACGGCATGACAGCCGAGGATTTCCTGATCAGCGCCGCCGCTGCCGCCCCCCATGTGACGAATCCCGATCTGGGCGTGGGAGAGCGGGTGTACCGGGCTATCGAAGCTACCCGTCAGGCTGTAGGCTGTAACACCAACCTCGGCATCGTGCTTCTGGTCGTCCCCCTTATTCATACCACCCAGCACCGCCTGCCCGGTGAAGCCTTTGCCCGACGCTTGCCTCACACCTTGGCTGGACTCACCCGAGAGGACGCAGAATGGGTCTACCGGGCAATCCGCCTTGCTGCTCCCGGAGGCCTTGGCGAGAGCCCGCGTCATGATGTCCGCGATGAGCCAGCCGTGACCCTACTGGAAGCCATGCAGGAAGCCGCGGCATGGGATCGTATCGCCTATCAGTACGCCAGTTGCTATACCGACATCCTTAGCGTCGGGCTGGCGTCCTTGCGCCAGGGCCGTGAGCGCTGGAAAGGTGAGGCCGAAGCTGTAACGACTAGTTATCTTGGTTTTCTTGCCGACTTTCCTGACAGCCACATATGGCGCAAGCATGGCCGGGACACCGCATATAAAGTACAAAAACTGGCATTGAACTGCATCGCCAGCATGAACCGGTGCGCCGAGTGGCCGTGCGCTAAGAACCATCTGGAGGACCTGGATCATATCCTCAAATCCGCAGGAATCAATCCTGGCACCAGTGCCGATTTAACCGTAGCCACCTGGCTTGCAGATCGGCTGTTGTACAAGGAAGAAATTTGTATTTCAAATCAGACCAAGGGAGGTGCTCAGTTTGTTTGATTTGCTGAAACGCTTGTTTGGTCCTGAAACCAGTGGTCAGCCGACGAACGACTCGGCGCTGGCGAACCGCTATAACCCAACCGAGTCTATTTAATTTAAGGAAAAAATGATGGCAAAAATTAATCGCGTAATGGTAGGTGAATCCCTGGTTGGTGAAGGGAATGAAGTGGCACACATTGACCTGATCATGGGCCCGCGTGGTAGCGCTGTCGAAACGGCTTTTTGCAACGGCCTGATCAACAACAAGGAGGGCCACAGTTCCCTGTTGGCATTGGTGGCGCCCAACCTGGCCTGCAAGCCGAATACCATGATGTTCAACAAAGTGACAATCAAGGGCGCCAAGCAGGCTGTGCAAATGTTTGGGCCCGCTCAACGCGGCGTGGCAATGGCTGTTGCGGATTGCGTAGAGGACGGCACGATCCCGGCCGGTGAAGCTGATGACATCTTTATTTGCGTCGGTGTATTCATCCACTGGGAAGCCGAGGACGACGCCAAGATCCAGGACTACAACTACGCAGCGACCAAGGAATCCATCAAACGTGCCATCGCAGGCGAACCCAAAGCGGCTGACGTAGTTGCCAAAAAAGCCAAGGCGGGTCACCCCTTCGCTGCGCATATCTGATCGGGAGAACGGGCGTGATTTGCAAGGAATGTGGGGTCATGGTGAGTGAACTCGACAACGGGCATTTGCTCGCCTGTAGTGGCCTCACATTGCAGGAGTATGCCTTGCGTCATGCCTTGCCGCTCGATCTACTGGTAACCCCGGACAGGATCGAGTCAGTGTCGGCGCAGACGGATCTCCCCATCATGCCCGTCGCCGTGCCTGATGAGACGGCGCGGGCGGTGCTGGCGGGTTTGCGCCTGGCCGGCAAGATTCACGACGCCGGCCCGGTGTGCCAGGTGGAGGGGGAGATCGCCTGGCTGGATCTGCTGTTCTGGGATCTGGCGCAACTCGCGCCCTACGGTTTCCGGTTCCGGCAGGAATATCACTACGCGCCCGGCACACACCGGGTCGTGGCGAAAAACCGGCTAGTGACTCAAAAACGCAATCTGGTCGGCCCCTGGCTCCCCGCCAGGGTGCCTCCACCTGAACAGCGTCTAAAATATGCAACCTATCTGGCCCATGCCGCCGAGCGGCATGCTGGCCTTTTTTTCCTGCCCTTCGCTTCGACCGACGAAGCCGAGGCGGCAGCCGAATTCCTGTCGCGCGAACTGAACGTGAGCACCCGCCATCTGGCCGTCGGTTCACCGCTGTTGCGCACGCTGACGCGTGCCGACGCGGAGCGCCTGCTGGACAGCCTGCGCGGCGAGTTGGAGGTTATGCCCGGCGTCTGGTCGCGCTTCCATCCGGACACCCCGGAGGTCACGGTGAGCAAGGAAGTAGTGTTCGATTCCGCCCATTTCCTCACCGATCACCCCGCCAAGTGCAGCAACCTGCACGGCGGCCGCTACGTCCTGCACGTCAAGGTGCGCGGGCAGATCGACCCGCTCACCGGCTGCGTGCTTGATTACGGTTATCTCAAGCGGGTAGTGAACGCCCGTGTTGTGGAGCGCTTCGACCACCACACTCTGAACTACGCCGGGCCTGAACTGGCCTGGCGCTCCACCACCGAACTGCTCAGCGTCTACATCTGGGAGCAACTCATCGATTTCCTGCCCGAAATGACCGAACTGACCCTGTACGAAACGCCCCAGTCCTGGTGCCAGTACAGCGGCCCCGACCTGGAGGCCTGGCAGCGCCAGGGCAGCCAGCCGCTGCTGGGCCGATTTACCGATCCCGCCCTGGGGCGCTCGCCCTGGCGTCAGTGGCTGCGGACGTGGGATGATCAGCATGAAAATCGGCAAGCTCGGCGCGACTGAGAATGTCGGCGTGCAGGGCCGATGCCAGCAGCACGCCTGCCGCGCCCGCTTTGGCCAGCGCGGCCAGATCGGCCGCATGACGCACGCCGCCGGCCGCGTACAGGCGGCAGGTCGGGTTCAGGCTCCGCAATTGCGCCAGCCGCGCCAGATCGGGCCCGGCGCCGACGCCGACCCGCGCCAGGGTCATGACGATGACCTCCGCCGGCCAGCGTTCGGCTTCCCGCATCAGGGCGGCTGGTCCCAGGAAATCTTCGCCCCGGAAATCCAGCGAAAGCACGCTGTCCGCACGCAATGCGCCGCGTTCCGGCAGCGCTGCCAGACTCTCGCTGCCCAGCACCGGCCGGCCCAGACCCATGTCTTGCCAGGCCTTGGCAGCAACAACATCGACGAACCCTCCATCCACCCAAAACTCCAGATCAGGATGGGCCCGGTACAGCGCCTCCAGCACAGCCCTGTGGTTGCCCCGCCCGAGAATGGCATCCAGATCGGCGATATAAATCCGCCTGAATGGGTAAAGCGTAAGCAGCCCTTCCACCACCGCCTCGGGGCGGCTGGAATCACACAAAACAGATTTCAGCGGCCGGTATTCGTCACGTCTGCCTGCGTAAGCATGCACAACTTGTCCACCCATCAGGTCGAGCACCGGGATAAGTTGTAAGGATTTGGCCATGAAGGTGTTTGTCTTTGAGTTTGTAACGGGTGGTGGATTCGCCGGAAAGGCGCTACCTGAGTTTTTACCTGACGGCGAAGTCATATGGCAAGCACTGGTTGGTGACCTTAGTGCCATAGCAGGTGTGGAAGTGTTAACCCTGCGGGATAGCCGGCTGCCTCATCCTGGCATGAATAAGGTTCAAATCATCACCACGGAGGCCAGTCGCTTCGAGGAAGATTACCAGTATTGCCTCGCAATGTCGGATGCAGTTTGGCCTGTGGCGCCGGAAGAGGCGGGAATACTGGAATCTCTTAATCTCGGGGTCCTGAATGCCGGTAAGCGTCTACTTGGTTGCCAACCCGAAGCAGTCCGTATCGCGTCCAGCAAATTTGCCACAGCCCAGCAATTAAGCCGTGCTGGAATTGAAATTGCACCAACCTATACTTCGCCTTATTTAATGGCGGCGAAAGGTCCGGTGGTGGCAAAACCAGACGATGGCGCCGGTTGTCAGGACACACTGTACTTTTCCAATCTGACCGCCGCCGAAGAATGGACGCTGGCACAAGGCGGGACTGGCTTCGTTTTTCAACACTTCCTTTCTGGCGACAATCTATCCCTTTCTCTGCTTTGCCATGAAAAAAATAGCAGTCAACTCCTTTCCGTTAACAGACAACATATCAGCCTGGAGAACGGCCGCCTACGATTCCATGGCGTAGTGATCAATGCATTGCCCGACCCTGACGGGCGGTATGCCGATCTGGCCCAGCAAGTAGTCTCTGCAATACCCGGTTTATGGGGCTATGTGGGTATCGACCTGATTGAGACTGAAGATGGACCCGTGATTCTGGAAGTGAACCCCCGTGCCACAGTGTCCTATGCCGGCTTGCGATCGGTACTAAGTTTTAATCCGGCAGAGAAAGTGCTGTCGCTGCCCGATAGCCAACCCTTACGAAACCTGCTGCCGGCTAGCTCAATAAACTGCACAAATTTTTCTCTACTCTTATGAACACACAGTCAACCACATGGCTCATGGAAGAGACCTTTATCGGATGGGACGTGGGTGGAGCGCACCTGAAGGCAGCTCAAATAGAGATGGATGGCAGGATATCCGGAGTTTGGCTTGAGCCTTGCCCGCTTTGGCGCGGTTTGGATTACTTATATCAAGCCATCGACCGGATTGTGACCAACATTTTAGCGAGTGAGCCCCACTCGCTCCAGCATGCCATCACCATGACCGGGGAGATGGCCGATTTGTTTGAAACACGGCATGCCGGTGTACATGCTCTGGTAACCATCTTGTGCGAGCGCCTTGGCTCTGATCGGGTTCTCTTTTATGCCGGTGGCCAAGGCTGGCTCAATGCTAGCCTAGCTTATCAGCGTACAGAACAAGTCGCCTCTGCCAACTGGCATGCTACGGCTCACCTAGTATCGACATGTGTAAGCGATGCCATTCTGATCGATATCGGCAGCACAACCACCGACCTAATTCCAATTCGAGATGGGAGGGTGGCCTCCAAAAGCAACAGTGACAGCGATCGCCTATCCGCAGGCGAATTAGTCTACACAGGCGTGGCACGCACCCCTGTCATGGCCATGGCGAACGAAGCGCCAGTGGCCGGACGTTTCACCCCCTTAATGTCCGAACATTTCGCTACCAGCTCAGATATTTATCGGGTACTGGGTCTGCTGCCGGTAAAAGCCGATCTGCATGACAGTGCGGATGGAGGCGCCAAAACCCCCGAAGCCAGCCGGACACGCCTAGCCCGTATGGTGGGAAGGGATGCCAGGGAATTGCCTGATAAAGCCTGGATCGAGCTTGCATCCTGGTTTGCTGACGCCCAGATGACTCAAATCGTCCGCTCGTTGCGGCAAGTGTTGTCACGAGAGGTGTTAGCTCCATCCGCCCCTCTGGTCATCGCCGGGGCGGGGGGATTTCTGGGGCCTCGGCTTGCGGCCTGGATGGAACGGCCAGTGATTAATTTCTCCCAAATTCTTGGGGCTAATAACATTCAGGATCTTGTTGACTGGTGCGCGCCAGCTGTCGCGGTAGGGCTGCTGCTAACAGCACACGGCATGCATCCAACCGTTCGCGCACCGGTAGATATGCTATGCGGCTGACTTCCCTTCCTTACCATCCAGATAGCGCAAAACTGTTTGAGGCTATCGCCGATGAGCCGTGGTCGGTGTTCCTTGACAGCGGACGACCACGCTCCACCATGGGGCACATTGATATCCTGTCAGCGCGGCCCTACATAACTTTGGTTACCCGGGCTGGTATGACTGAGGTTCTGGAAAGGAACCGGCCAACGCTCTCCCCTGCGGATCCATTCGACCTGTTGCGCCATTATCTTTCTGTGGACGGCCAATCCACGGAGCTTCCCTTCGCCGGCGGCGCCATCGGCTACTTCGGCTATGACCTCGCTCGCCGCATCGAACACATGCCCAGCCAAGCGCGCGACGCAGAGGCCATACCGGATATGGCGGTAGGCATCTACGACTGGGCTGTGCTCGTCGATCACGAACAACGCGCCGGCTGGCTAGTCGGCGCCGGACGCGATGCGCAAACCGAGGCCACCTGGAACGAGCTAACCGCCCTGTTCAGCGACCCACCTTATTCCACTGCCCGCCGCCCATTCCAGGTCGGACCAATCACCTGCAACTTCACGCCTGATAGCTACCGTCAGGCATTTTCCCGCATCCAGCGCTACATTGCCGCGGGCGACTGCTACCAGGTCAACCTGGCCCAGCGATTCGCCACCCAGGTCAGCGGCGATCACTGGCTTGGTTACCAGTCTCTGCGCCGGCTCAACCCGGCGCCATACTCGGCCTATCTCAACCTTCCAGGCGCACGCATTCTGTCATCTTCGCCGGAACGCTTTCTGGAAGTGAAACAGGGTCGCGTGGAAACCAAGCCGATCAAGGGCACGCGCGCCCGCGCTGCAGAGCCCGAAGCGGATTCGGCGCTGGCCCGGGAACTTGGGGATAGCACCAAGGACCGTGCAGAAAACCTGATGATTGTCGACCTGCTGCGCAACGACTTGGGCAAGGTGTGTGCGCCTGGTTCAATAGCAGTGCCCAAGCTGTTTAAGATCGAGAGTTTCGCGACAGTGCATCATTTAGTCAGTACAGTAACTGGCCGCCTCGCCGATGGGGTGGATGCGGTGGGCCTGTTGCGCGCAGCATTTCCGGGTGGCTCGATCACCGGGGCACCGAAACTGCGCGCCATGGAGATTATCGAGGAACTGGAACCGAACCGTCGTGGCATATATTGCGGCGCCATTGGCTGGCTTGGATTCAATGGCGACATGGACACCAACATCGCAATCCGCACAATGGTCAGCTCTGAGAATTCGCTGCGTTTCTGGGCGGGCGGTGGCATCGTCGCCGACTCCCGGGCAGACGAGGAGTTTCAGGAATGCCTCGACAAGGCATCAGCCATGTTGAGACTGGTGCAGGAGTGTGGCGGGAATCTGGCTAGCGAACAATGCTCAGGGTCGTGAAACTTGGCGGCAGCCTACACCGCGCGCCAGAACTTGCAGGCTGCCTTAAAGCACTATCTCGAGCTGGCGAACGAGTCGTGCTTGTACCTGGTGGCGGCCCATTCGCCAACACGGTACGTACTGTCCAGACCCAATCCGGTATAAGCGATGCTGCTGCACATCACATGGCGTTGCTTGCCATGGAGCAGTATGGTCTGATGTTGTGTGATCTGGAACCTGGGTTGGTTCCCGTTAACAGCATGGAGAACATCGCCAGTACGCTAGCGCAGGGCCATACGCCGGTCTGGTTGCCTGCCGCGATGTGCCTAGATGCGTCGGATATCCATGAGAACTGGACCGTGACCTCCGATAGTCTGGCGGCTTGGTTAGCAATCAGACTTGCTGCTGATAGCCTCACTTTAATCAAATATGAGCGCCCTTCTGATGCAGACCCCATTGCGATGGCGATGACAGGATGGGTCGATACGGCCTTTCCTTTTTTCGCAAACAAATTTGGCGGGCCAATTCATGTGCTGGGTCTCCAAGAGGCCAACAAGATTGGGGAATGGCTGTCTCAACAAGTTTAATTTAGGTCGGGCAATGATAAAGAAAACATTTACGCAACAATGGATTACTGAATAGCGCCAAGAGCGCGCTTTATTCCCTGCTTATTTTCTCGATATAGGCCTCAATACCATTTTCAGTTTTACCTGAGTATGCGTCAGGCAGGTGTTGAGCAGGCGTAATGGCAACTTGGCTTCCCACTCACGTCGGTTGAACCGGTAGCAGACCTCATTGAGATGCTCTTGCAGATACCGGGACGATACGCCGTGATAGGTGCCCAGCAAAAACGCCTTGAGGTTGCCGATGGCAATATGCACCCAAGGCAGCCATTCGCCTGCCTTGTCAGGCGGCGTCACCCGTGCGGCATGGTGCGGTGTCTTGCCGATCACCACCAGGGAAGCCAGCGCATCGCAGCGCACCAGTTGACTGGGCGGGAGATGACGTTGAACAAACTGTGCCACCGTTTCACGGGTGACGGCAGAGACCTGTTGCATCGCGATAAACCCGGCACGCTTGTCCCGGTTCTCAATCGCCACCAGCACCGGGGTTTTGCCCTCGGCACCGCGTCCTCGCTTTTTCCCGCTGCGACGGCCACCCACCAAGGCATCGTCAATCTCGATCAGATCGTGCAGCTGATAGAGGCTGCCCCGGTGTCCCATGGCAATGTGGATCTTGCGCAGCATCCGGCTGGCGGTGATCCAGGACACGTCAATCTGTTTTGAAAGACGCACGGCAGAGACACCGCCCTTGTCCGAGGCAGCCAGGTAGATCGCCCAGAACCACTTGGTCAGGGGCAGGTTGATGGAGTGAAACAGCGTCCCCGCCGTGAGCGAGGCTTGGTAGTGGTACTTGGAGCATTCGTAGGAATGGCGCGTGGTGATGGCATAGCCATAATCATGCCCGCAGCGCGGGCAACGGAACCCTTCCGGCTAGCGCCTGCGCGCAGGCTTCTTCCGTACCATACTGGTCCTGCCAGTCCAGCAGGTTGGTTTCCGTCGCTTTCATGATTCAACTCCTTATCTCGTTGATCTCAAAGCGTTAGGAAGGAGAAACTGAAAACAGTACAGCGGCATATTTCAATAGGATGACACCTGTTGGCGCAACCGAGACGGGTCGTGGCCCAGAAACCGGACTGGAAAGCTGGCAGGTCGAAGCGCGTGGCATCCAGATACGGCTGACGCAGACCAGCCCTGATCAGGCGTGGGCGTTTTACCAGGCACGAGGCTTCACACTCGAACAGGCGGAGCATTACGCATCCAGCTGCGTCTTCATGACTGTGATTCGCAACATTGGCGCAACTCCAATCAAGCATCGCCTGTCCGACTGGCGTTATGTCATTGAGGGCGGCAGGTCCAGGCCCATCCGCAGCAAGACGGAGTGGGAAAAATATGGACACGCAGCGGGGTCCCAGAGTCAGCCCGGATAGCGTTCACCGGGCTCAGTTTCCTTCGACACAGACCTTCTCACCGAAAGACTGGAACCAGGGCATGACGGCCTACCCCCTGGAAGCCGTTTCAACCTGATATTCAATTGGCGTGCGGATGGGATACTGCGCGCAGCAAAACTCAAAAACGTGAGGTGCATGGATGAGAGTCAGTAACATTGTCGGCGCGCTGCTTATGGCGCTGAGTCTAACGGCCTCAGCGACGGATTTGCCGGCGTTGGCCCACAGCCTGACTGCGCAGGCCGCGAAGAAAACGGCACCCGCGCTGAAGCTGAAGGATATCGATGGCCAAAGTCATGACTTGGCCGAGCTCAAAGGCAAGGTTGTCCTGATCAACTTCTGGGCGACCTGGTGTCCACCCTGCCGGCGTTAAATGCCTTCCATGGAACGCCTTGCGCAAAAGCTGCATGGCGAAAATTTCGTCGTGCTGGCGGTGGATGCGGGTGAAGACGCCGACACTATCCAAACCTTCACCAGCCAACTGGAGTCGGCCCTTCGTTTCCCATTCTGCTCGACACCAACAGCAAAACCATGCAAACTTGGAAATTGGTCGGCCTGCCAACGACCTATCTGATAGACCGGAAAGGGCATATCGCCTACCACGCAATTGCGGTCGCGAATTCGACCATCCGGAGATCGAACAGGTAGTGCGCGAATTTCTTATGCACTGAGACCGTCATGACATTTGACCGTGAGAGCTTGTCCCTGCTGGACGAAGCCCTGGCCGTGCTGGCGGACGGCTTTCGCGACCTACCCCAAATCCCGACGAGCATTGACCTTGCGCAACTGCGCGAGCCCCTGCTGGCTGCCGCACAACGTCTGCAAAACAACGACCCCTATCATCACCCGCTCTACATCGGCCATATGCAAAAACCGCCGCATCCCGTCGCGCGGCTGGCCTACTGTCTGACGCTCTGGATCAACCCAAACAACCACGCTTACGATGGCGGCCATGCGAGTTCAGTCATGGAACTGGAAGCCATTGGAGAGATCGCGCGCATGTTCGGATGGGAGTCCTGCCAGGGTCACCTTTGCGGAGGCGGCACGCTGGCTAATTTTGAGGCGCTCTGGATCGCGCGTGAACGACTTCCCGGCAAGACCATCGCCGCATCAACCCAGGCGCACTACACCCACGAACGTTTGTCCGGCGTACTCGGCGCGCCATTCCAAGCCATTCCGGCAGACCGGCAAGGACGTATGGACGTAGCGGCGCTGGAAAGTGCGTTGCATAGCCGCGAGATAGGCACCGTAGTGGTCACCTTGGGGACTACCGCAACAGGCGCAGTCGACCCGCTTGACCAAATCCTCGCCCTGCGTTCGCGTCACGAATTTCGGATTCACGTCGACGCAGCGTATGGCGGCTACTTCACCCTCGCCAACAACCTGGATGCAGAGACCCGGCGCGCCCTCGATCTCGTCTCCCAGGCCGACTCCATTGCCATCGACCCGCACAAGCACGGGCTCCAGCCTTATGGCTGCGGCTGCGTGTTGTTCCGCGACCCGGACGTAAAGCGTCACTACCTCCACGACTCGCCCTATACTTATTTAAGCACGGACGATCCGCACTTGGGTGAAATTTCCCTGGAATGTTCGCGCCCCGGCGCCGCGGCGGCGGCCCTCTGGGCCACCCAACGCCTGCTTCCCCTGGTTCCCGGTGGGGTTTTCGCACAAGGTCTGGCATCCGGACGCGAAGCAGCCCTGGCCCTGTATCGGGCCCTGGCCGTGGATAATCGCTTCGCCCCCCTCTTCCGCCCCCAACTCGACATCGTTGTCTGGGCCGTGCGTGCTGACACTTCAAGCCAAGCTTCCCTACTCGCGCGTGCGTTTTACATAGCCACCAAGAAACGCGACTTACACCTGTCCCTGGTCACCATTCCCAAAGCGATGCTGGAGGCCGCTGCTCCGGTGCGCACCTGGGATGCGGACACGATCACCTGCTTGCGCGCCTGCGTTATGAAACCGGAACATCGTGAGTGGATGACAGAGATATTGGCGCGCCTAGATGCCGCCGCTGAGGATGTTTAAATTACAACGTTGAAGAAGGTTTTCAACACCAGCCCTTTCACCTTCTCGGCATTGCACTCGATTTCCGCTTCGTCATCCGTGACGCGGATATTCTTGATCACCGTCCCCCGCTTCAGCGTCACCGACGCGCCCTTCACCTTCAGGTCCTTGATCACCATCACGGAATCGCCATCGTTAAGAAGGGTTCCGTTGCTGTCTTTCACATCCACCCTGTTTTCCTTTAGCCAATCATGGGACATCGTAGGTTGGGCTGCCCAAGCCCAACACCCTCCCCGCCATACTCCCCATCCGTCTTGATCCCAACCCTCAATCCTCCTTCATCCACCCCATTCGAATGTAGCGGTGAATACCCGAATGCGGCCATGTCGAGGCCTGCGCCATATATCCATACTTCTCCGGATTGTGATGGATGTAATCAACGTGCGTTTGCAAATCCCGCTCGTCGCATATCAGATGTTCCCAATAGCGGCGTTGCCAGATACCTCGCTCCCGTTTCGCGGCGCGGCTCGGACGAATGCGCTCACCTTTTGGAATGCCGCGCGAGAAACCCGCCTTGATCAGCGACCAGCGCGTCGGATAATCCGCATCTCCCAGCGGCAACTGCCAGATCGCATGAAGATGATCCGGCAGCACCACCATGGCCACAATCTCGAACGGGTGATGGAGTTTGACGATGCGGATGACTTCCCGCAACCGATCTGCCTGCTCGATCAGCAGGGTGCTTTTACGTTCCGCCAGCGCAACAGTGAAGAAGTATGTGCCGCCAGGAATCTGCGCCCGTCGATAGAGCATGTCATGCGGGGGACGTGTTGGGCTTCCTCATTCAGCCCAACCTACGCGGGCTAGGAAACCACATTTCGAATCTCGGTATCAAGCGATGAAAGGATTTTCTTCATAGCAAGTGCGAGGTCCAGGTACGCGTGCTTACACTTCAAGTCGGTCTTGTCTTTATCTGCCATGAAATCCAAGTATTTTTCAGATACTTCACTCGGCATCAAAACCATGATGTCAGACGCCATATTCGAGGAATAGCTGTTCTCCTCTATGCCTTCCGCGAACTGCTTCAGGGTTCGTTCAAATAAACCTTCAAGGCGGATACGTTCCGACTTTAGGTACTCAAGCTTCGCTTCTCGCTTCCAGCGATGGTGACCGAGAATTAGGGTTGAAAGAGGCCCAATACTCCCAATCAGGCCACCAATAATTACACCAATCAGAGTGTCCGACATATCACCTCCAAGATGCCCAACGGAAAGTGCCCATCTTGTTATTCACCCCGTTCATACACCACAAAATCAAACCCCAGCGCATCGCCCTTCTCGCCCGTGTGCGACTCGCGCGAGACTTCCCTGAACGCGCTGCGGTCGTAGTCGGGGAACCAGGCGTCGCCCTCGGCTTCGATGTCCACTTCAGTCAGATAGAGGCGGTCGGCGAGCGGGATGGCCTGGGCGTAGAGATCGGCGCCGCCGATGAAGAAGACTTCGTCGGCGTCCTTACATAGCGCGATCGCGGCGGGGATGGAGGCGGCGACCAGGCAGCCGTCCTTGCAATAGTCGGGGTTGCGAGTGATGACAATGTTGGTGCGTCCCGGCAACGGGCGGCCGAGCGATTCGAAGGTCTTGCGACCCATCAGGATGGGATGGTTGAGCGTCAGCGCCTTGAAGTGGGCGAGGTCTTCCGGCAGCCGCCAGGGTAAGCGGCTTTCGATGCCAATGACGCAGTTCTTGGCGAGCGCGGCGATGACGCTCACGCGCGGTTTCTTCGACACGCTCATACCGCCACTGGGGCCTTGATTGCCGGGTGCGGGTCGTAGCCGCTCAACGTGAAGTCCTCGAAGCGGAACGCGAAGATGTCTTTCACGTCCGGATTCAGTGTCATGGTCGGCAGCGGGCGCGGCTCGCGGGAAAGCTGCTCGCGCGTCTGTTCGAGGTGGTTGAGGTACAGATGGGCGTCGCCTAGGGTGTGGACGAAGTCGCCCGGCTTGAGTCCGGTGACCTGCGCCATCATCAGCGTGAGCAGCGCATACGATGCAATATTGAACGGCACGCCGAGGAAGATGTCGGCGCTGCGCTGATACAGCTGGCAGCTCAGTTTGCCGTCGGCGACGTAAAACTGGAAGAAGGCGTGGCACGGCGCCAGCGCCATCTTGTCGAGGTCGGCGACGTTCCATGCCGAGACGATGATGCGGCGCGAGTCGGGGTTGGTCTTGAGCGTCTTCACCACTTCGCTGATCTGGTCGATGGTGCCGCCGTCCGGCTTCGGCCAGCTGCGCCACTGGTGGCCGTACACCGGGCCGAGGTTGCCGTTCTCGTCGGCCCATTCGTCCCAGATCGAGACGCCGTTTTCCTTCAGATACTTGATGTTGGTGTCGCCCTGCAGGAACCACAGGAGTTCGTGGAGGATGGAACGCAGGTGGCATTTCTTGGTGGTGACGAGCGGGAAGCCTTCGGCGAGGTTGTAGCGCATCTGCCAGCCGAACACCGACAGAGTGCCGGTGCCGGTGCGGTCGTCTTTTTTCGTGCCGTGTTTGAGCACGTGGCGCATCAAATCGAGGTAGGGTTTCATCGTGAAGTGAATTTAGGGTTTTGCGGGTGCGGCCTGGATCGACTCATTATCGTTGAATGCGGGTTCGCTCTGAACGCCGTCGAAAAATCCCGCGAGCCGGCTGGCGGGCGCCTGGCCGTATAGATTCCAGAAGGCGATTTCAAAGTCGGTGTTGTCCTGCACGGCCAGAACCAGTTCACGAAAACGCGCTTCGTCATGCGCCTTCAGCCAGCCGACCAGCAGCATGGACTGACGGTAGAACTCGTAGATGTTGAGCTGTGACGCATTGGCGCGGTGGCGTTTGCCGGGGGTGTCGCGCGCGCCGAGGTTGACCCGCTTGCCGGCGCGGATCGCCTCGAACACCTTGGCGTCGGTCGTGTAGTCGGCGCCGCCGCCGTCGGCGGTAAGCGAGGCCCAGCCTTCGTGGAACCACACCGGCAGAGTGCTGTGATAGTGGCCGATGCGCTGGCCCAGATGCAGGTGCGCCAGTTCGTGTATCAGCAGTGCGGGCAGCCGGTGTTTTTCGCGGCCGTCGAGATTGGGTGAGAGAATCAGGCGGTTGTCCGGCACCACTGCGGCCGAGAGTTTTGGCGTCATCACATAACGCTTGAAACAGTCGTCGCTGCCACACACATACACGCGCGGCGGGCGGGCAAACGGCAGGTAATGCGCCGCCTCGACCCGCGCGATGGCGGCCGGCAGCGCCTCGGCTACGCGCGCGCCGTAGGCTTCATGGCCGGGCTCGACCCAGATGCGCGCATCGCTTGCCAGCGGGACGAAGCTGTCGATCTGGCGCAGCGCGCGCGGGTCGCTCACGGTGAGCGCGCAGCCCGACAGCATCGCCAGCGCGGTGAAAGCGAGCCAGAATCTCATGCCACGTTCAGCACCTGCCAGCGGCCGTCGACCAGACCCTCCAGCGGCGGGTACTGTTTCTTGTACGCCATCTTGCGGCTCTCGGCGATCCAGTAGCCCAGATAGAGATAGGGCAACTCCAGCCGCCGCGCCAGTTCGATCTGCCACAGCACGCCGTAGACGCCGAGGCTGTCCTGCTCGCGCGCGGGGTCGAAGAAGGTGTAGACTGCCGACAGGCCATCGTCGATCTGGTCGACCACCGAGACCATCACCAGGGAGTCGCCGTCGCGGAATTCGACCATCACGCTGTCGATGTTGGACGACAGCAGGAACTGCGTGTACTGGTCGGGACCATCGCGATCCATGCCGCCGCCGGCATGGCGGCTGCCGAGATAGCTGCGATACAGCGCGTAATGTTCTTCCTTGAAATCGAGCGGCAGAAAACGCGCACTGAGGTGCCGGTTGCGCTTGAGGCAGCGGCGCTGGGTGCGGTTGGGCACAAAGCCGGACACCTCGACCCGCACCGGCACGCAGGCGTGGCATTGCTCGCAGTGCGGGCGGTAGGTGAACTGGCCGCTGCGGCGGAATCCGGCACGGATCAGCGCGCTGTAGGCATCGGCATCGATCAGGTGGGTGGGCGTGGCGACCTGCGAGCGCGCCTGCCGACCCGGCAAATAGCTGCAGTCGTAATGCGCGGTCAGGTAAAACTGGATGCGCTGGAAGGGAGGGTCAGTCGGGTGCATTAAAGGTTAAACGTCCAAGGTCCGGACCGATGCGGCAAGTTTACCAACTCCGCCAGCCGCGCTGCGAATGCCGCGCGCGGCATCGTGCGGGCGCCCAGGCTGGCCAGATGGGGGGTTTCCATCTGGCAGTCGATCAGCCCGAATTCCCACTGCTGCAACTGCCGGGCAAGCCGCACCAGCGCGATTTTGGACGCATCGGGTTCGCGGCTGAACATCGATTCGCCGTAGAACATGCGGCCGATCGCCACCCCGTAGAGGCCGCCGACCAGCACGCCGTCGTGCCAGGTTTCCACCGAGTGTGCATAACCCGCATCGAACAGGCGGGTGTAGGCCGCCACCATCACCGGGAAAATCCAGGTACCGGACTCGCCCTCGCGCGGCGCGGCGCAGGCGTGCATCACGTCGGCAAACGCGGTGTCGACGCGCAGCTCGAAGCCGGCGTTGCGGATGCGCTTGGCGAGCGAACGGGTGACGCGCACTTCGCCCGGCACCAGCACCATGCGCGGGTCGGGACTCCACCAGAGGATGGGTTCGCCGGGGTTGAACCAGGGAAAGATGCCGTGGCGATAGGCGTCCAGCAGACGTTCCACCGACAGATCGCCGCCCATCGCCAGCAGGCCATTGGGCTCGCGCAGCGCGGTCTCGACCGGCGGGAAGAATGTGGCTTTTTGGAGACGTCCGCTCATGTCGTCATGGTAGCGGATTAATTTTTGCTTGCACCCTCCTTTTTTATTATTTATGATATTCATATCTTTATTATATTTTTATCATTTTATAGGAGTCGTGAACATGAAAAAGTCCCTGCTTGCCCTGGCCCTGATTGCTGCCCTTCCCTCATCCGCCATGGCCGAGAACTGGATGATGCGCGTGCGTGCCATCGATATCGCCCCGGACGTCAAATCCTCCAGCCTGCCCGGCCTCGACGTGTCCGACGAAGTGGTACCGGAAGTCGATTTCACCTATTTCGTGACACCCAACATCGGCATGGAACTGATTCTGGCCACCGCGCGCCACGAAGTGACGCTGAACGGTGCCAGTCTCGGCAAATTGAATCATCTGCCTCCCACGCTGACCGTGCAGTACCACTTCAACCCCACGCCTTCGATCAAGCCCTATGTCGGTGCAGGCCTGAACTACACTCGCTTCTATAATGTCGATTTACCCGGCTTCAAGGTTGACAGCAACAGCGTTGGCGGCGCTTTGCAGGCGGGCGTAGACATTGCAGTCACCAAAAATGGTTATATCAACCTCGACATCAAGAAAATCTGGATCGACACCACGGTCAAAACGGCTGCAGGTGCCAAGGTCACCGACCTGGACATCAACCCGGTGGTCTGGGGTATCGGTTACGGTTTCCGTTTCTGACAACAAACAATGTCTGACGCCGGCGGCCGATCCGGCCTCTCTCCCGGGCTTGCCGTGCTTTTATAGCGTCCTCCTGTGGGGCGATTCGTGAGTCACCCTCCTGGGCTCGCGAACGCCCCGTCTTTTTCGGGCTGCTTTCATTGCGGCCTGCCGGTGCCGGACGGCGCCCACTACCCCATCCAGTTCGAAGGCCAGACCAAACAGACCTGCTGCCGCGGCTGTCAGGCGGTGGCGCAGACCATCATCGACAGCGGCCAGGGCGCGTATTACACCCACCGTACCGTGCTGCCGGCCACGCCGCGCGAGGCCGAGTCCGAACTAGCGCAACTGGGGCTGTACGACCTGCCGGAGATTCAGGAAAGCTTTGTGCGGGTGGAGGCGGAAAACATCCGCGAGGCCGCGCTGATCCTGGAAAACATCGTCTGCGCCGCGTGCATCTGGCTGAACGAGCGCCACATCGCTGGGCTTCCCGGCGTACTGTCGGTGGAGATCAACTACGCCACCCGCCGCGCGCGGGTACGCTGGGACAACAGCCGCATCCAGCTGTCGGTGATCCTGAAGGCGGTGTCCGATATCGGCTACATCGCCCACCCCTTCGACCCCGGCCGCTCCGACGACATCTACAAGCGCGAGCGCAATACCGCGATCAAGCGGCTGGCGATCGCCGGGCTCGGCATGATGCAGGTGATGATGTACGCGCTGCCGAGCTACACCGCCACCGACATGACCGCCGACATCCGGCTGCTGATGCGCTGGGCGAGCCTGGTCCTCACCATCCCGGTGGTGGGGTATTCGGCGTGGCCGTTCTTCATCGGCGCCTGGCGCGACCTGAAACGACGCGCGTTGGGCATGGACGTGCCGGTGGCGCTGGGGGTGGGCACCGCCTTCGTCGCCAGCGTGGTCAGCACGTTTTCCGGGAACGGCGAGGTGTATTACGACTCGGTCACCATGTTCATCTTTCTGCTGCTGACCGGACGCTTTCTCGAAATGAACGCGCGCCGCCGCGCCGGCGCCGCGGTGGAGGAACTGGTGAAGCTGATCCCCGCCGCCACCACGCGGCTGCCCAACTGGCCGGCGCGCGAAGAAGAACAGGTGCCGGTGGCGCGGCTGGCGGTGGGCGACCATGTGCTGGTGCGCCCGGGCGAGACGCTGCCCGCCGACGGCGTGGTGGTCGAAGGCGACAGTGCGGTGAGCGAAGCCATGCTGACCGGCGAATCGCTGCCGGTATCCAAAAGCGCGGATGCAAAAGTGGTCGGCGGCAGCCTCAACCAGGCGAGCCCGCTGGTGGTGCGGGTCGACAAGCTCGGCGCCGATACGCGGCTGGCCTCCATCGTGCGCCTCTTGGACCGCGCACAAAGCGAGAAGCCGCGCATCGGCCAGCTGGCCGACCGCGCCGCCGCCTGGTTCGTCGGCCTGCTGCTGGTGATTACCGTCGTAGTCGGCCTCGTCTGGTACGTCATCGATCCGTCGAAAGTGCTGTGGATCGTGGTGTCGATCCTGGTCGTCACCTGTCCCTGCGCGCTGGGCCTTGCCACCCCCGCCGCGCTCACCACCGCCACCGGGCGGCTCACGCGTTTGGGCCTGCTGACCACGCGCGGCCACGCGCTGGAAACGCTGGCGCGCGCCACCGACCTGGTGTTCGACAAGACCGGCACGCTCACCCACGGCCGCCTATCCGTGCGCCGCGTGGTGCCGCTGGGCGGGCGCAGTGCGGAAGACGTGAGCGCGATGGCGGCCGCACTCGAAGCGGGTTCCGAACATCCCATCGCGCGTGCCTTGGGAGAAGCCACATCAGCAAGCATCACCGCCAGCGACATTCGCAACACGCCGGGGCGTGGCGTTGAGGGCACGATCGCCGGTCACACGTATCGCCTGGGTTCGCCACGCTTTGCCGCAGCCAGCGAAACGCCTCCCGAATCCGGGGGCGGCGAAAGCTGGGTGGCCCTGGCCGATGAATCGGGATTGATCGCCTGGTTTGCGCTGGCCGACACGCCGCGCGCGGACGCCCCCGCTTCGCTCGCCTCGCTGCGGCAGCAGGGGCTGCGCCTGCACCTGGTATCGGGCGACGCCGAAGGCGCGGTAAGAACCACCGCGCTGCAACTCGGCATCGCCGACTGGCACGCCGGCGCGCTGCCGGAAGACAAGCTCGCCTACGTCAGGGCGCTGCAACAGGAAGGCCGCATCGTTGCCATGGTGGGCGACGGCATCAACGACGCCCCGGTGCTGGCCGGCGCGCAGGTGTCCATCGCCATGGGCGAAGGCGCCGACGTCGCGCAGGCCGCCGCCGACATGGTGATGCTCGGCAGCCGCCTCGCCACGCTGTCAGAGGGCGTGGCGCTCGCCCGCAAGACCCAACAGATCATCCGCCAGAACCTGGGCTGGGCACTCGGCTACAACCTCATCGCCATCCCCGCCGCCGCGCTGGGCTTTGTCACGCCGTGGCTTGCCGGCATCGGCATGTCGGCCAGCTCGCTGCTGGTGGTGCTGAACGCGCTGCGGCTGTCCGACTTCAAACAGCCCGCCGATGGCAGCAGCCTCAAGACGCAGGATTCAAGATTCAAGTCCCAAGAGGCAAGCCCCTGAGATGGACATCCTGATCCTGCTGATTCCGCTGAGTCTCGTCCTCGTTGGCGTCATCGCGTGGGTCATGCTGTGGGCCGCCAAAAGCGGGCAGTTCGACGACCTTGAAGGCCCGGCGCACAGCGTCATCATGGATGACGACAACCCGCCTAAATCCGACGATACCCCCGAGCCCTAAAGGACCCACTACGCGCTGAAACGACGGTGATACGTCTTGGTCAGAAGTGATCCACCCACACCACCTCGTCCACAGGAAGTTGGCCTGCCCTTGGCCACGGCTCCCGAATCCGCTTGCCGAGGGCGACGAACATCGAAATGACATGCCCCTCGGGCAACTGGATCAATTTCGCGACTTTGTCGAAATCCGACAAATCCATTGGGCATGAGTCGTACCCCATTTCCTTGGCGGCAAGCATCAATGTCTGGGCTGCCATGCCGCATGACCGCATCGCTTCATCACGCTGCGTTTGGGGCCGTCCACGGTAATACTCGCCAATGGCGGCGACTACGCCCTCGCGGACGTCATCAGACGCATTGCGCCAATAACGATCGGGGTCCTTTTCCCACGCGTTGACGTCCGCACAAATGACCACCAACAACGAAGCATCCGTAATTTGAGGCTGCATCCACGACACAGCACGAATGGCTTCGCGCAATTCCGGGTTTCGCACCAGAACGAATCGCCAGTGTTGGATGTTGAAAGCCGTCGGGGAAAGCAAAGCCAACGACATGAGTTCTTCAATTTCATGGTCGGTCATCTTGTGGCTGGCGTCGAATTGTTTAATCGCGCGCCTTGTTTCGATAGCGGTTCTTACATCCATTCCGTACTCCTGGTTGGTGATATGGCCCGATGCCGGAAGCCATGCTATCGAAGGGATTCCATCTGTGTAAGTATGCACATTCATGTCATGTACTTACACTTTGTATACCAAGGGGGATGTGGATGCGTCATAAGCGTTACGACTGTGACTTTGGATGCCCGGTCGAGGCCTGCGTCGAAGTGATCGGTGGCAAATGGAAAGGCGTCATCCTGTTTCATCTGCTGGGTGGCACCAAGCGGTTCAATGAACTATCGCGACTGATGCCTGCGGTGACCCAAAGAATGCTGACCAGACAGCTGCGGGAACTGGAAACCGACCAGGTGGTGGCGCGCAAGGTCTATCCGGAAGTCCCGCCAAAAGTTGAATACTCGCTTACAGAGTTCGGAAAAACGCTGGAGCCCGTGCTGAGAACGCTTCAAGGTTGGGGCGTAAACTACCTGGAACAGATCACCCAAATCAGAAAGGAACGCGCATAACACGGCGCGCTTATGGGTTCGTAACGCGCCCACCAAATGGTGAGGGCTATCACAGGCAGAAAAACAGTGTTCCTGAAGCATCCCAAAGTGCAATGAGTGCTCAACTCCCGTTTCCTGGTTCAATATGAGCACACCCATCCTCTGGTATTTCGCCGACCCGATGTGTTCGTGGTGCTGGGGCTTCTCGCCGGTGATCGAGACGCTGCGCGACGAATATCGCGAGCGCATGAAGATCGCGCTGGTTCTGGGCGGCCTGCGGCCGGGGGAAACCGCGCCGCTGACGGCAGCCGGGCGCGAGGACATCCTGCATCACTGGCATCAGGTGCATGCCCGCACCGGCCAACCCTTTCGTTTCGAAAACGCGCTGCCGGAAGGCTTCGTGTACGACACCGAACCCGCCAGCCGCGCGGTGGTGACGCTGGGGGGGATCGATCCCGCGCTGATCTTCCCCCTGTTCAGGGCAATCCAAAGTGCGTTTTACGCCGAGGGACGCGACGTGACGCAGCCCGGCGTGCTGGCTGACCTGGCAGCAGGACTCGGCGTCGATGCCGGCGCATTTCTGAGCGCGTTCGACAGCGACGCGACCCGCGCCAAAACGCAGGCGCATTTCCGGCAGACGCGCCAGGCCGGCGTGCACGGCTTTCCCACGCTGATCGTGCAGCAGGATGCGCAACTGCTCCCGGTCAGCAACGGCTGCCAGCCGCTGGACACGGTGCGCGCGGCGATCGACGCCTGTCTGGTGGCCTGATGCGTAACCGCGCCGCTCGGCAATTTTTTGATTGTGTTGGGCTGCCCGACGCCCGCCAGTAGAATCCCCCCACTCTTTCTATTTGGAGCCTTTCCGATGACCCGCCTGCCCCTGTTTTCCACCACGCTGTTTTTCGGCGCGCTCATGCTCGGCATTTCCGGCTGCGGCGCCAACGAGCCCGGCACGCAGACCGTTTCCACCACGCCCGCCGCCGGGCAGCCGGCCAACCCGCGCGTGCTGATCGAAACCAGCAAGGGCAACATCACGGTGGAAGTATTCCCCGGACAGGCGCCGCAATCGGCCGGCAACTTCCTCAACTATGTGAAGACCGGGTTTTACGATGGCCTGGTGTTTCATCGCGTGATCCCCAACTTCATGATCCAGACCGGCGGCATGACGGCGGACATGGCGGAAAAGCCCAAGAACGCGCCGATCCGGAACGAGGCCGACAACGGTCTGAAAAACCTGCGCGGCACCCTGGCGATGGCACGCACCGGCGACCCGCATTCGGCCAGCTCGCAGTTCTTCATCAACGTGAAGGACAACGCTTTCCTCAACCATCGCGGCAAAAGCTTCGAGGGCTGGGGCTACGCCGTGTTCGGCCAGGTGGTCGACGGCATGGACGTGGTCGACGCCATCGTCGCGGTGCCGCGCGGCAACCGCGGCCCGCACGGCGATGTGCCGCTCGAGCCCATCGTGATGAAGCGCGCCACCCTGCTGCCCGAGGCGACCCAGCCCTGACACACACCAGCAAACTGCTGCTGCTCGGATTGGCGGCGCCGATCGCGATTGCGATCGGTCTCGCGGCCGGCACGCTGCCAGCCGACCGCGAACTCGCGCCGCAGATTCTCGCCGAGCTGCGTGCGCCGCGTGTGGCGGCGGCCTTCGCCTGCGGCGGCCTGCTGGCGCTGGCCGGCGCGCTGATGCAGACGCTGTTCCGCAACCCGCTGGCCGAGCCTTATCTGCTCGGCATCTCCGGCGGCGCGGGGCTCCTC
>JAUXVT010000070.1 GCA_030680405.1 Thiobacillus sp.
GGTGGAGACGAGCTTGGATGTGGGAACGATCTGCGTGGCGTCGATGCGCGTGTCGCAGTTGAACACATCCTTGCGGGTGCGCACCGCCATCACGATTTCTTCCAGCGAGGCGTTGCCGGCGCGTTCGCCGAGACCGTTGATGGTGCATTCGACCTGGCGCGCGCCGTTCATCACCGCGGCGAGCGAGTTGGCGACCGCCATGCCGAGGTCGTTGTGGCAGTGCGTCGACCAGATCACCTTGCCGGAATTCGGCACACGCTCGATGAGCTGCTTCATGCGCTCGCCCCACAAGGCCGGAATGCTGTAGCCGACGGTGTCGGGCACGTTGATCGTTTTGGCGCCGGCCTTGATCACCTCGTCGAAAACACGGATGAGGAAATCCATGTCCGAGCGCACCGCGTCCTCCGCCGAAAACTCGACGTCGTCGGTGTATTCGAGCGCGAGCTTCACCGCCTTCACCGCCGCCTCGACCACCTGATCTGGCTGCATCCGCAACTTCTTTTCCATGTGGATGGGGCTGGTGGCGATGAAGGTGTGGATGCGCCCCGACTTCGCCGGCTTGATCGCGCCGCCCGCCGCGTGGATGTCGCGCTCGTTGGCGCGCGCCAGCGAACAGATGGTCGAGTTCTGAATTGTTTCGGCAATCGTGCGGATCGCTTCGGCATCACCGGGGCTGGCCGCAGCAAACCCGGCCTCGATCACGTCGACGCCGAGCTTTTCCAGCTGGCGCGCAATGCGCAACTTCTCGTCCTTGGTCATCGACGCGCCGGGGCTTTGCTCGCCGTCGCGCAAGGTGGTGTCGAAAATGAATAAACGGTCTTTCATGGCTGGCTCCATGGGGGTCGGGGGATGTCGATGTCGACTCGGGCCGACGCATTATAAAGGGGTTGCCGCGAGAAGCTGGCGGCGAGGGGTACTGCGGGGGAGGGGGTTTAATGTGCGCGCGCGCAGCGCAGCAGCGGGCTGTCGAACAGAACGCTCGACGGGCAGATGAGGAGGGACGGGTGCGTCTGATTAGACATAGTCTAAATTCTATCTATTTTTTGTCGCCCTGCAAGGGGGACGTTTTTTTGCGGCGCGACAGCCGCCACAGTGCATCGGCATAGCCAGACACGCCGTACAGCACGAACACGCCGAACAACACTTCGGGCGGGCTGGTCGACACCACGATGAAGGCAAGCACCACCAGCAGGATAACGAAGAACGGCACGCTTTTACGCAGGTTGATTTCCTTGCCGCTGTAAAAACGGAAATTGCTGACCATGGTCAACCCGCCAAACAGCGCAATCACCGCGGCCAGCCAGCGCACATCGTTGCCCGCCACGTCGTATTCGACCATCACCCAGACAAAGCCGGCGATCAGCGCCGCCGCCGACGGACTGGGCAGCCCCTGGAAGAAACGTTTGTCCGTCGCCGTGTCGAGCTGGGTGTTGAAGCGCGCCAGGCGCAGGGCGGCGCCGGCACAATAGACAAAGGCGGCGATCCAGCCGAGCTTGCCCATGCCCTGCAGGGCAAATTCATAAATCACCAGTGCGGGGGCAACGCCGAACGACACCATGTCGGACAGGCTGTCGTACTCGGCGCCAAAGGCGCTTTGCGTGTGCGTCATGCGGGCGACGCGGCCGTCGAGGCCGTCGAGCACCATGGCGATTAAAATGGCCACCGCTGCATGCTCGAAGCGCCCGTTCATCGCCTGCACCACGGCGTAAAAGCCGGCAAACAACGCGCCCGTGGTGAACAGATTCGGCAGCAGGTAGATGCCGCGATCACGCATCCGCGGTCGCGTCATATCGGTCTTGCGGTGATCGAATTCGAGCATGGCGAACCTTGGCTACCAGCGAGCCAGTATGGTACGCCCGCCGGTCACTTTCTGGCCAATCGAGACTTCGGCGCGCGCCGTCGTCGGCAGATAGACATCCACCCGCGATCCGAAGCGGATGAAGCCGTAACGCTGACCACGCACCAGACGGTCGCCGGTACGCACGTAACACAGGATGCGCCGTGCGATCAGCCCGGCAATCTGCACCGAGGTGACATCGCCGCGCACTGACTGGATCCACAGTGCATTGCGCTCGTTTTCGGTGGAGGCCTTGTCAAGGTCGGCATTGACGAAGCTGCCCGGCGTGTACCAGCGCCCCTTGACCTCGCCGTCGACCGGACTGCGGTTGGAATGCACGTTGAACACGTTCATGAACACGCTGATTTTCAGCGCCTCGCGTTCCAGATAGGGATCGCTGACCTTTTCCACCGCAACAATGCGGCCGTCGGCCGGCGAGATCACTGCGTCGGCATCGGTCGGCGGCACCCGCGCCGGGTCACGGAAAAACTGCAGCGCGAACACCGCCCAGATCCAGAACGGAATCGACCACCAGCCAATGAGCCAGGTCGCGATCAGAGCGGCTGCAAATGCGGCCAGCAGAACCAGCCAGCCCTCGCGGGCGATAAGGGGATGTGTCATAGCAGGGGTCAGGATTCAGGCGTCAGGATTCAAGGAGCGGAACACAAAGGAAGGCGCGGCGCGAGCCGCCCAAAGCCCCTGACCCCTGAATCCCGACCCCTGGCCCCTTAGTTCTTGGATTGATCGACCAGCTTGTTCTTGCTGATCCAGGGCATCATCGCGCGCAGCTTGGCGCCGACGATTTCAATTTGATGCTCGGCGTTGAGGCGGCGGCGCGCAGTCATCTCGGGATAGTTGGTGCGGCCTTCGAGGATGAACTGCTTGGCGTAGTTGCCGTTCTGGATGTTATCCAGGCATTCCTTCATCGCGGCCTTGGATTGGGCGTTGATGATCTTGGGGCCGGTCACGTACTCGCCGTATTCCGCGTTGTTGGAGATCGAGTAGTTCATGTTGGCGATGCCGCCTTCGTACATCAGGTCGACGATCAGCTTCAGCTCGTGCAGGCACTCGAAGTAGGCCATTTCGGGCGCGTAGCCCGCTTCGGTCAGGGTTTCGAAACCGGCTTTCACCAGATCGACGCAGCCGCCGCAAAGCACGGCCTGTTCGCCGAACAGGTCGGTTTCGGTTTCTTCGCGGAAGGAGGTTTCGATCACGCCGCCCTTGGTGCCGCCGTTGGCGCAGGAATAGGACAGCGCCAGGTCACGCGCCTTGCCGGTCTTGTCCTGATACACCGCGATCAGCGAGGGCACGCCGCCGCCCTGGGTGTAGGTCGAGCGCACCAGGTGGCCGGGGCCCTTGGGGGCGATCATCACGACGTCGAGGTCGGCGCGCGGGGTGATCTGGTTGTAGTGCACGTTGAAGCCGTGGGCGAAGGCCAGCGTCGCGCCCTTTTTCAGGTTGGGCTCGATGTCGTCCTTGTAGATGGCGGCCATCAGTTCGTCCGGCACCAGGATCATCACGAAGTCGGCAGCTTTCACGGCATCGGCGATTTCCTTCACGTCCAGACCGGCCTTCTTGGCCTTGTCCCACGACGCGCCGCCCTTCCTGAGGCCGACCGTGACCTTGACGCCAGAATCCTTCAGGTTGTTGGCATGGGCATGGCCCTGCGAGCCATAGCCGACGATGGCGACCTTGCGCTTCTTGATGAGGGAAAGGTCAGCGTCCTTGTCGTAAAAAACTTTCATGATGAATTCCTGAGAAAAAATTGAAAATCAGACTTTGAGACTGCGCTCGCCGCGTCCGATGCCAGACGCGCCGGTGCGCACGGTTTCGATGATGAAGGCGGGATCGATCGCCTCCAGGAAGGCATCCAGCTTGGAACCGGTGCCGGTCAGCTCGATGGTATAGGTCGCGTCGGTCACGTCGATGATGCGCCCGCGGAAAATGTCGGCGGTACGCTTCATTTCATCGCGCCCCAGGCCCACCGCCTTGACCTTGACCAGCATCAGCTCGCGCTCGATGTGGCGGCCTTCGGTCAGGTCCATCACCTTGATCACGTCGACCAGCTTGTTCAACTGCTTGGTGATCTGTTCGATGACATCTTCCGAGCCCACGGTGACGATGGTCATGCGCGACAGGGTGGCGTCTTCGGTCGGCGCAACGGTGAGCGACTCGATGTTGTATCCCCGCGCGGAGAACAGCCCGGCCACGCGCGACAGCGCACCGGCCTCGTTTTCCATGAGGAGCGAAATAATGTGTCTCATAGCTCCTCCGCAAGAATCATTTCGGACAGGCCCTTGCCGCCTTCCACCATGGGGAAGACGTTTTCGGTCTGGTCGGTCTGGAAGTCCATGAACACCAGACGCTCCTTCAGCGCGGGCGAAAACGCCTCCTTCAGCGCGGCCTCGACGTCTTCCGGCTTGTCGATGCGCATGCCGACGTGGCCGTAGGCTTCGGCCAGCTTCACAAAGTCGGGCAGCGATTCCATGTACGACTCGGCGTAGCGGCTGCCGTAGAAGAACTCCTGCCACTGCCGCACCATGCCCATGTAGCGGTTGTTGAGCGTGACGATCTTGACCGGGATGCGGTACTGCTTGCAGGTCGACAGCTCCTGGATGCACATCTGGATGCTCGATTCGCCGGTGATGCAGGCGACCTGCGCATGGGGATGCGCGAGCTGCACCCCCATGGCGTACGGCAGGCCGACGCCCATGGTGCCGAGACCGCCGGAATTGATCCAGCGGCGCGGCTTGTCGAACTTGTAATACTGCGCGGCCCACATCTGGTGCTGACCGACGTCCGAGGTGATGAAGGCGTCGCCCTTGGTCACCTCCCACAATTTTTCCACCACGTATTGCGGCTTGATGATGGGGCTGTTGCGGTTGTAATTGAGGCAGTTTTTCGAGCGCCACAATTCAATCTGCGTCCACCAGGTATTCAGCGCGGCCGCATCGGGTTTTTCCTTGGCCAGCTTCAGCAAGGTCAGCATCTCGGTCAGCACGCTTTGCACGTCGCCGACGATGGGCACGTCGACCTTGACCCGCTTGGAAATCGACGAAGGGTCGATATCGATATGGATGATGCGGCGCTGCTCGCGTGCAAAGTGAGCGGGGTTGCCGATCACGCGGTCATCGAAGCGCGCACCGACAGCCAGCAGCACGTCGCAATGCTGCATCGCCATGTTGGCTTCGTAGGTGCCGTGCATCCCCAGCATGCCAAGGTTCTGCCTGTCGGTGGCGGGATAGCCGCCCAGCCCCATCAGGGTGTTGGTGATGGGAAAACCCAGCAGGCGCGTCAATTCGACCAGCTGCTCCGAAGCATTGCCCAGCACCACGCCGCCGCCCGCGTAGATCATCGGGCGCTCGGCTTCGAGCAGCATCTGCACGGCGCGCTTCAACTGACCGCTGTGGCCTTTGGCCACCGGGTTGTACGAGCGTATCTCGACCGTGGCCGGGTATTCGAATTCCGTGGTGTGAGCGGTCACGTCCTTGGGCACATCGACCACGACCGGGCCGGGACGGCCGGTGGCGGCAATGATGAAAGCCTTTTTCATCGTCACTGCCAGATCTTTCACGTCCTTGACAAGGAAGTTGTGCTTGACGCAGGGTCGCGTGATCCCCACGGTATCGACTTCCTGGAACGCATCCAGCCCGATCGCCGGGGTCGGCACCTGGCCGGTGACGACGACGATGGGGATGGAGTCCATGTAGGCGGTGGCAATTCCGGTCACAGCGTTGGTGACGCCCGGGCCCGAGGTGACCAGCGCCACGCCGACACGGCCGGTGGAGCGCGCATAGGCATCGGCCGCATGCACCGCCGCCTGTTCGTGGCGCACCAGCACGTGCTTGAATTTGTTCTGCTTGAAGATTTCGTCGTAGATGTTGAGCACGGCTCCGCCAGGATAGCCGAACACAAACTCGACCCCCTCTTCGGCCAGACAACGTACAACGATCTCGGCGCCCGTGGCTTCCATAAAATGACAAAAAATCAATTCGTTGGTGAACCCGTGAGGGTAATCGTTTTGCCCTGTTTCGGTCAAGAAATCATGCCGTAGCGGTTATTCGGCCGGCTTTCGCACGTTTCCAGCCTCCCCGACCCCAGGGAAATGCCCACGCGGCAACCATAAAAAAACCCCTCCGCGCATGGAGGGGTTGATTTCTGGCAACGTGCCGCCGCGGGGTGAGTCGCGGCGGGTGAGAGGCAGATCGGCACCGTCCGGTTATTCGTGCGCCGCTTCGCTCAAAGCCCGCATGATTTGATTCAGCGAGCCCTGCGCATTCTCGAACATACAAACCAGGTTGCCTGCGCTGCACACCGTCATCGCATCGCCCTGCACGATCCAGCCCTGCGACGGCGACCAGCCGCGCATCTGTGAAAACAGGGACAGCAGATCGGTATTGCCCGACACCATGCGGCGATACCACTGGGCAAATTTCGCCAGCCGCTTCATCAAGTCTTGCGACAGCACGCCTTCGGCCTCCATGACCACACCGTCGTCGCGGAAGCGACACACGGCAGTCACGCCATCGAGAACCAGGATTTTTCTCAGCGACATACGCGCTCCTCAGCCAGCCTGCAAGGCATTGAACGTAGCTTCGTAGTCGGCGTCGCGGTTCTTGACAACGACCCCGCAGTTGCCATCGACGACCACCGACCATTCCAGGCCCACCACCGAGAAGCCCTTGAGCGGCTGAAACCCGCTCTGCCCGGTGACCGCCTCCCAGCCGCGCGCTTCCATGCCAGCGATGGCCAGATTGGCGACGCACGAGCGGGCCAGCAAATCCAGAACCTGCGGCGTCAATTCGGTGCCCTCGCGCAGCACATGCGATTGCAGATCGCCCTTGTCACTGTAAGTAAACGCCGCCAGCGCGCCCGGCAAGTTCATCATTTTTTGCAGATCCATATTTGCTCCCCCGTGTTTGGTATCAGTTCAGTACAAGGCTTCCTTGGTGTCGCCGCCCAGCCTGGCGTACAGATTGACCAGCAAGTCATCCTGCACGTCACCAACTTTGGCGCGCATAATCGTCATGACGTCGTTCAGCAATTCGTCACGGTTTTCGATGAAGGCAAAATAATTACCCACCGCACAAATGGTGATTTGGTTGCCGCGCACAATCCAGCCCTGCACCGGACGGCAGCCGCAGTTTTCGGAAAAGGAATCGAAAATCTCGGACTGCATGTTGACCGACAGTGTGTTGGCGCGACACACAATCGACGCCATGCGCGCAAATTCGTCGGTGAGCGCGCCCTCATACGAGAAACGGTCGCCACGATAGGCATATTCGCCGGCAGCGATCACGCCGGGAATGGCCATAAGTTGTTTTACGATACGCATCGAGCCCCCTCCTTGCTTTTGATTATGGTTGTGGTGCGCTGTGGCAGAGTGTCGCACCAACCCGCAATATAGAGCCACCATGCAAGACAAGGCAATAGCCCCCCTCCCGGCACCCTTTCTGGCGCGCATCGCCGCCATGATCTATGAATCGCTGCTCGTCACGGCGGTGGTGTTCGTGGCGTCCTTCATCATCATTCCGGTCATCGGCGAGATGCACGCGCCTTGGCAACGGCACCTGTTTCAGGCTTACATTCTGGGCGTGCTGTTCGCCTATTTCAGCGCGTTCTGGCTGCGTAGCGGGCAAACACTAGCGATGAAAACCTGGCGTATTCGCCTGGTCAACGCGGACGGCGGGCCCCTGACCTTCAAGCAGGCCTTACTGCGCTTTTTCCTCGCATTATTGGGCTTGCTGCTGGCAGGCGCCGGCTTCTGGTGGGCCCTGTTCGATCGCGACCGCCAGTTCCTTCACGACCGCATCGTCGGCACCCGGCTGGTGCGCGTGCCGCGCAAGGTTGATCCGTGAACTGGCGCGATCACCTGCAGGCGCGCTTGCTGGAAATCCAGCCTGAAAGCGTGTGTGCACTGGATGAGCAGGCCCATCAACTGGCCGCCAAAGTGCTGTCCAACACGCCCGTGCGCATACATGAAAATTGGCCGGGGCCGACGTGCGCGCTGGCACTGGGCATCGACGCGCTGAACGGACTGGATGCACCGCAAGCCCAGCACCTGATCAGCCAGACACGTCTCTACATCGCGCCGCGCATCCTGCTCGCCGTGCAAGAAAGCTGCGCACTGGATGAGGCGACGTTCCGCGCACTCGGCTTCACGCTGTCAGCAACCGACACGGCGGAAAACCTGCGCATCTACGACTACGATCTCGCCACCTACAAGATGGTGCCGGACTGGCTCAATGCCCGCTACTGGGCGCACCCCGAACGCTGGAAACCCTAAAGGACTCCGACCCACTACGCGCTGAAGTCCCGCAAGGCGGGATGGAGTCGTATGCCCTAAAGGACTCCGACTTTCTATGGGCTAAAGCCCATGAAAGATCGTATGCCCTGAGCCCGCAAGCGCCATCGCTTGCGTTAAACTGCCCCTTATCACCGTGCAAAGTCAGACAACCATGAACTTCATCCCCCACAACGCGCTGGAAGAACAGCTCGCCGCCGTCCACGCCGGCACGCTGGATCCCGAGACCTTCGTGCTGCAGCTGGTCGATCAACAGCTGTTCATGCCGGTACGCGACGAGAAGAATCCCATACAGGGCTTCCAGCGCTCGACCCAGGCCGATCCGCTGATCATCGAAGACGAGGACGGCGAGCGCGTGCTGGTGGTCTTCACCAGCCCCGAACGCGCCAAGCCGTTTGTCGAACATTACCCCGACTTTTCGGGCGGTCTGCTGACCGAGTTTTCCTGGCTGCTGCGCCGCATCGGCGGCGGCGTGCCGATTGCGCTAAATCCAGGCTGGGACATCGGCATGGATTTCGACGCCGACATGATCGTGCAGCTGATCGCACAACTCCCCCCCGAACACCCGGTCTGACACGCACCCCGTCTTCACCATGCTGTCCGATCGCGCACTTGCCGCTTTCCGTTCCGCCCTTGGTGCCGATCGCGTCTTCGGCGATGCTGCCACCCGCACGTTCTACGCCCATGACGAAACGCCGCGCCATGTCGAGCCCGATGCCGTACTGTTTCCGACCTCGCACGATGAAGTGGCCGCGCTCGCGCGCATCGCCTTCGAACATCGCATTGCGCTGACCCCGCGCGGCGCCGGCTCCGGCAACGTCGGCGGCGCCCTGCCCGCGCCGGGCAGCGTGGTTGTCAGTTTCGAGTGCATGCGGCGCGTGCTCGAATTCGATCCCGCCAACCGCCTCATCGTCGTCGAAACCGGCGTGGTCACCGAGGAAATCGACCGCATCGCGCGCAGCGCCGGCCTGTTCTACCCGCCCGATCCCGGCAGCAGCGCGTATTGCCGCATCGGCGGCAACCTCGCCATGAACGCCGCCGGCCCGCGCGCCGTCAAATACGGCGTCACCCGCGATTACGTGCTGGGACTGCGCGCCGTCACCGGCAGCGGCCAGGAAATCCGCACCGGCTGCCGCACCACCAAGGGTGTCACCGGCTATGACCTCACGCGCCTGCTGGTCGGCTCCGGCGGCACCCTCGCCCTCATCACCGAAGCCACGCTGAAACTGCTGCCCGCGCCGGAGTCCGTCGCCACCCTGCGCGTGTGTTTCGCCAGCAACCGCGACGCGCTCGATGCGGTCAGCCGCGTCATGCACCAGGCCGTCATGCCGAGCGCACTCGAATTCATGGATCACCGCGCCATCGACGCCATCCGCCCCACCGGCACGGCAGACAACCTGCCGTCCGAAACCCGAGCGCTGCTGATGGTCGAAGCCGACGGCGCAGCCCAGGATCTGCCGCGCCAGATCGCCGCGCTGCAGCAGGCACTCGACGGTACCGGCCTGCTCGAAATGCGCAGCGGCTTCGAGCGCGACGCCATCGCGCAGCTGTGGGCTGCGCGCAAGTCGCTGTCGCACGCCGTCAAACGCATCGCCCCGCTCAAGATCAACGAGGACGTCGTGGTGCCGGTGTCGCAGCTGGCCGACTTCGTCGACTTCATCGACCACACTGCCCACACGCATCAACTGGCGGTGGTTTCGTTCGGCCACGCCGGCAACGGCAACCTGCACGTCAACCTGATGGTGCACCCCGACGACGCCGACGAAATGGCACGTGCCCATCTGGCACACGACGCCATCCTGCTGCGCGTGCTGGCACTGGGCGGCACCCTCTCGGGCGAACATGGCATCGGCACCGAAAAGCGCCGCTTTGTCTCCCTGGAAATCGATCCCGCCACGCTGGCCATCATGCGCAGCATCAAGCAGCAATTCGATCCGCACGGCCTGCTCAACCCCGGCAAACTTTTTCCTGATTGATGTTGCTGCCAAGGCTTTACAAGCACGCAAGGCCTGTATAGAATGCGCGGCTTCGTTGGGGGTATAGCTCAGCTGGGAGAGCGCTTGCATGGCATGCAAGAGGTCAGCGGTTCGATCCCGCTTACCTCCACCAACTAACAGGATGTACGATGCACAAGCTTGGCGTCATCACCACACTGCTGGGGTTGATACTGAGTGTCGTCGGACTGGTTGTTGGATTTTGGAAAATGTTGAATGGCAGCGCGAGCGCCGAAGTCTGGATCTCGCTGGTACCATTGGGTTTCGTCGGTTTGTTGCTCGGCGTCACCTTGACCCAGCTTTCCAACAGGCAGTAGCGACGCAAGTCGTGTAGTAGTAGTAAAAGTTGGCGGTTCACACCGTCGTCCGGGTCCCCATCGTCTAGAGGCCTAGGACACTACCCTTTCACGGTAGGTACCGGGGTTCGAATCCCCGTGGGGACGCCACAATTCTTCCTGGATTGTGAAAAAATATCAAATTATGTCGAATCGAAATAGGCAGGCGCATGGCGCCCGCACATTGCTTTGCGCGTCGCGCATTGAACGAATCCAATTTTTCTGGCGCCCCGAAGACGAATCGAACGTCCGACCTACCCCTTAGGAGGGGGTTGCTCTATCCACTGAGCTACCGGGGCGTGGCGCGCATTGTACCGAATCCCGCATGGATTACCGAACAAGACCAGGCCCGCTATGATGCGCGACAGGAGAACACATGCTGAAATTGATACTGGGTGGATTGGCGGCACTGTTGCTGGTGGCGAGTGCGGTCTTGTGGATACTGCGGCCTGGCGCGCAGCGGCTGGAGGGCAGTGCCGCGCCGGACTTCGCCTTGCCGGATCAGAACGGCAAAACCCATCGCCTGAGCGATTACGCCGGGCGCTGGCTGGTGCTGTATTTCTACCCCAGGGACGACACGCCCGGCTGCACCCAGGAGGCATGCCGCTTTCGCGACGACATCGGGGTACTGGGCGACCTCAACGCGGCGGTTGTCGGGGTCAGCGTCGATGCCCCCCGGTCGCATGTCGATTTCGCCCGCAAATATCAACTTCCGTTTCCGCTGCTGTCCGACCCCGACGGCAAAACGGCTGCGGCCTACGACAGCCTGCTGAATCTGGGCGTCATCCGATTAGCCCGCCGCCACACTTTCATCATCGCGCCGGACGGCCGTATCGCAGCACGCTTTGACAAGGTCGATCCGGCAAGCCACGCGCAGCAGGTGGCCCATACCTTAAAGACCTTGCAACAGTCCGGAGCGGCGCACGCAGCCCTGCCATCCAGCCAATAATGGACTACATATTAATGTATGGTCTGATTAAAAGCACCTATGCCCCTGCAACGTGGATTTTCTCTCACCACCGGCACGGCCTTCATCGTGTTGATCGCCCTGATTTTCGGGTTAGCATTGAACGGCCTGCTGCAGCTGCAAGCGTTGGGCACCCAGATGCGCACGGTGGTCGAGCATCACAACCGCAAGATCGATCTCATCACGCAAACCCAGGTGGCGGCGCATATCCGCACTGACAGCCTGTTCCGCATGGCGCTGGCCGATGACCCGTTCGAGCGCGACACCTATTTCATGGAATTCAACCACGCCGGTTTCCTGGTGGTGAGCGGACGCAACGCTTTGCGCCAGACGGGGTTTACCCCGGACGAGCAACGCAGTTTTGATGCCCAGACCCGTCTGGTCAACGACATTCAAACGGCACAGCACCGCGTGATCGATCTTCTCAATGCCGAACGCAGCACAGAAGCGCGCCGGGTGTTGGTGCTGGAAGCCATCCCTATCCAGGAAGCCTTCAACCGGCAGCTGGCCGACATGCGCAATCTTTATCAACAGGCTAACCTGAGCGCCCAGAAGCAGGCGCAGCAAACTTACCAGCACGCCTTTTTATTCACGCTGGCATTCGGCATCGCGGCGATTGCCTTGGCGCTGCTGATCGCCTGGTACACGCTGTGGAAAGCGAGACTGAGGTCACAGTTGATACGTGAACAGATGGTGGGGCTTGAGCGCTCACACGCAGCGCTACACGAAGAGGCCACGCACGATCCGCTCACCGGGCTGGCCAATCGGCGGCTGTTTTTTGACCGGCTGCAACAGGCAGTCCGCCACGCCCATCGCTACGGCGGCAAGGTGGGTATTCTGTATGTGGACCTGGACCGCTTCAAGGACATCAACGATCGGCATGGCCACCATGTGGGCGACGCCGTGCTGACCGAAGTGGCGAAACGCCTCACCTCCAGCATTCGCGACTCCGATTCGGTTGCGCGTCTGGGCGGGGATGAGTTTGTGGTGCTGCTGGAAGAAGTACAAGGACGGCAGGACTGCATCGCCGCTGCGCACAAGGTCGAGCAGGCGCTGAATGCGGACACGAACTTCTACGGACTCGATGTGAAAATCGCAGCCAGCATCGGCCAGGCGCTATACCCCGACGACGGCGCCGACGAAGACACCCTGATTCGGGCCGCTGACGCCGCGATGTACCGGGTCAAATCCGGCTGCGAATCGGAAGGCCAGCGCCGCCTGCCGTTTCAGTGAAGCGGGTCAACGCGGCTTGAGACGGGCCGCGGCGCGCTCGCGATGCGCCTTGGCGCTCCAGATCCACACATACTGCACGCCGGAGGCCACGGCGATGACGAACACGATGCCAAATAACGGCAGCCGCCAGTCGTCCAGCGCCAGCAGCCCGGCCAGCCCGCCCAGCACCAGCGCCAGCAACGTAAATTCGGCAAACATGTGCGTCTTGCCGAGCCAGGTGGGGTGAATCTCCAGATGCCCGGCCAGCCCGCGGTAGCTCAGCGCACCCAGCACGATGATGCTGTCGCGCAGCAGGATCGCCAGCGTCACCCACAGCGGGATCGTCCCCGCCTGCGTCAGCATCACCAGCGTCACCACGCCCAGCGACTTGTCGGCAATGGAGTCGAGTGTCGCGCCCAACTGGGTCAGCTGATTGAGCCAGCGCGCCAGCAGGCCGTCAATACCGTCCGATACCGCGGCCGCCAGAAACAGCCAGCAGGCCGCCTCCCAGCGCTGCTGCAGGATCAGCCACGCCACCACCGGCACCGCAGCCAGCCGCAGCAGGGTAATCACATTCGGCAGATTGAACACGCGCTCGCTCATATCTTCACACTAATCAACTCAAGGGCTGTCTGGCAAGCTCGTCCCACAGCTTGTCGAGCCGCTTGGCCGACACCGGATACGGCGTTTTCAACTCCTGCGCAAACAGCGAAATGCGCAGTTCCTCAAGCTGCCAGCGGAAGTCATCCAGCGCTGCGGGTGCTTCGCCTTTCACCTGCGCGCGCCGCGCCAGATACTTGTTCTGCAGCGTCAGCACCCCCGCCATGCCGCGCGCATCGCGCTGCTCGGCGGCGGGCAGTTTCTCCAGCCGCTTGAGAATGCCGCGCAGGTAACGCGGCATGTCTCTCAGGTGCGTCCACGGCGTGGCGGTGATGAAGTTCGCTGACACCAGCGCCGCCAGATGTGCGTGCTCGTCGCGCATCGCGGTGGTGAACTGCGGATTGGCATTGAGCCGTGTTGCCACCTGCGCATGCAGATCGAGAATTTCTGCCACGTCGCGCAGCAGCGCCTGCTTCACCACGGCAATCCGTGGTTTGGCGCGCTCTTTCTGCTTGTTGAAGGCCTTCTCGTCGCGCGGGGTGTCGTCGTCGCCCAGCAGCGCGCGCGCAGCAATGGCATCGATGAACGCCGCGCGCAACTGCTCGGCGCTGCCGAAGTTGCGGTATTTCAGCGCCAGCGCGTTTTCGCGCGCGAGGTCCTTGTCGAGCTGCCTGAACTGGGCGGCGAGCGCAATCCGCAGCAACCGCACCACGCCACGGCGGGTTTCGGCCTCCGCCACGTCGGCGGCATCGAGCAGGCGCAGGTCAACCGCCTCGCCCTGATCGACCAGCGCCGGATAGCCGGTCAACTCGCGCCCGCCGCGCTTGAATTTAACCTGTGCGGGCAAGTCGCCGAAATTCCATTCGACGAGGCCGCTGCGCTCGAATTCGCTGTCCTCGGCGCCGCCGCCGTAGGTGATGCGCGCCGCGCCGCCCAGTTGCTGGCGCAGCGCAGCGAGATCACGCCCGCTGGCGAGCTCCTGCCCGCTGTCGTCGATCACACTGAGGTTCATCTTCAGATGAGCCGGCAGTTCGCCTGCCCAGTCGTTGGGGTGGATATCCGCGCCGGTCTTCTTGCGGATGAACGCCGTCAGTGCATCAGACAGCGTCTGCTCGCCCGGCTTCGCCACGGAGAGAAACGCCGTCACCGTATCGGGCAATGGAATCAGCGGGCGGCGGCGGTCCTTGGGCAGCAGCTTCAGCAACGCGGTAAGTTTTTCGCGGATGAGGCCGGGCACCAGCCAGTCGACCTGCGCCGGCTCGACGCGGTTCAGCAGATACAGCGGCAGGCACAGCGTCACGCCGTCGAGCGCATGGCCGGGCTCGAAACGGTACTTTAGCGCGCACGCCACGCCGTCGACCAGCATCGTCTCCGGAAACAGCGTGTGGTCCGCGCCAAGCCCTTCGCCGAGGATGTCATCGCGCTGAAGGAATAGAATTTTCGGGTTCGCGGCCTCGGCTTCCTGCCGCCAGGTCTCGAAGGCCGCGCCGTTGTGGATCACGGCAGGAATACGCGCGTCGAACACGCGGAAGATACGCTCCTCGTCCAGCCATACCCCTGACTTGCGCGCCTTGTGCTCGAGGTCTTCAATTTCCTTGACCAGGGCGCGGTTGTGCGCGAACCACGGCGCATTCGTGTCGTATTCCCCAGCCACCAGCGCACCACGGATGAACAGTTCGCGCGATAGCTCCGGGTCGATGCTGCCGTAGTGAATCTTGCGCCGCGGCACCAGGGTGATGCCGTACAGGCTCACGCGCTCGAACGCCACTACCCGCGCGCCGTCCTTCTCCCAGTGCGGCTCGATGAACATGCGCGTGAGCAGGTGGCGGCCGGCGGCCTCGATCCATTCCGGGCGCACCTCGGCGGCGGTGCGCGCGAGCAGGCGGCCGGTGTCGGTGAGCTCGGCGGCCATGATCCACTTCGGACCCTTTTTCGCCAGCGCCGAGCCGGGATGAATCGACAGCTTGATGCCGCGCGCACCCTGGTAGTTGCCCTCGCCGGGCTTGGGGCGCGCCTTCGCGTCGTCCGACTTGAAGCCGATGTTGCCGAGCAGGCCGGTCAAGAGCGCCTGATGGATCGCGTCGTAGCCGGCGTCTTTTTCGTTTTCGCGCAGCCCCAGTTCGCCCATCTGGGCATGCAACTGGCCGTGGATGTCGCGCCATTCGCGCATCCGCCGCGGCGACAGGAAATGATCCTGCAGCAGCGTCTGCAACTGGCGGTTGGTTTTCTTGTGCTGCACCTGCTCCTCGTACCAGCGCCACAGTTTCAGCCAGCCCATGAAATCGGAACGCTCGTCGGCGAACAGCTTGTGCTTTTCGTCCGCCGCCTGGGCGCGCTCCATCGGCCGGTCGCGCGGATCCTGCACCGACAGCGCGCTGGCGATGATCAGCACCTCGCGCACGCAACGCTGCTTTTCCGCCGCCAGCAGCATGCGCGCGATGCGCGGATCGAGCGGCAGCTGCCCCAGCTTCTTGCCAATTTCCGTGAGCTGCCCCTGCTCGTCCAGCGCATGCAGTTCGGCCAACAGCTGATAGCCGTCGGTCACCAGGCGGGAACTCGGCGGGTCGATGAAGGGAAAGCCCACCACGTCGCCCAGCCCCAGCGACTTCATGCGCAGGATGACGCCGGCCAAGGAAGAACGCAGCAGCTCGGGGTCGGTGAATCTTGGACGATTGACGAAATCGGCCTCGTCATACAGGCGGATACACACGCCGTCCGCCACCCGGCCGCAGCGCCCGGCACGCTGGTTGGCCGACGCCTGCGAGATCTTCTCGATCAGCAGCTGCTCGACCTTGTTGCGCGCCGAATAGCGCTTTACCCGCGCAGTGCCGGGGTCGATCACGTAGCGGATGCCGGGCACGGTGAGCGAGGTTTCCGCCACATTGGTCGCCAGCACGATGCGGCGCAAGGCGGCCGTGGGCCTGAAAATCGCGTCCTGCTCGGCCACCGACAATCGGGAAAACAGCGGCAGGATTTCGGTGCCTGGCGGATGGTGTTTTCTCAGCGCTTCGGCGGTATCGCGGATTTCACGCTCGCCCGGCAGGAACACCAGGATGTCGCCGGGACCGAGGCGCGCCAGTTCGTCGGTGGCGTCAAGAATGGCGGCAATGAGGTCGGGGGCGTCCTTGTCCTTCTTGTCGCGCTCGGCTTTGGCCGGGGTGGCGGGCTCTTCGCGCTCGATCGGCCGCCAGCGGAGTTCCACCGGATACATGCGCCCCGACACTTCGATCACCGGCGCGTCGTTGAAGTGCTTGGAGAAGCGCTCGGCGTCGATGGTCGCCGACGTGATGACCACGCGCAGGTCGCTGCGCTTTTCCACCAGGGTTTTCAGATAGCCGAGCAGGAAGTCGATGTTGAGGCTGCGCTCGTGCGCCTCGTCGATGATGATGGTGTCGTAGCGCGAAAGCAGCGGATCGCCCTGGCTTTCGGCCAGCAGGATGCCGTCGGTCATCACCTTGATCGCGGTGTCATGGCGCACCTTGTCGGTGAAGCGCACCTTGTAGCCGACGATACCGCCGAGCTCGCCGCCGAGTTCCTGCGCGATGCGCGCCGCCACCGAGCGCGCGGCGATGCGGCGCGGCTGGGTGCAGCCGACCAGCTTGCCGGGGCGCGCCGCCTCCAATCCCATCCGGGCTTCCAGGCACATCTTGGGAATCTGCGTGGTCTTGCCCGAGCCGGTCTCGCCGCACAGGATCAGCACGCGGTGCTGCGCCAGCGCGGCGAGGATGTCGTCGCGGCGTGCGCTGACTGGCAGGTCGGGATAGGTGATGTGCAAGGCTGGGGTCAAAATTTAAGAGACGGATTGTCCGCGAAGGACGCGAAGAAACACGGAGAAAAACCAATCATTTTTTGGGCGCGAATCGGGCTGGTTTCTATCGCCTTTCTTCGCGTATCTTCGCGTCCTTCGTGGATCAAGGGTCTACCGGTTCTGAATGTATTTGGCGTCATCAAAGGTTTCCAGCCACTGCGGGCGATACACCGCCATCACCGTGACCGCCATGCCGGTGGAAAACGCCTCCGCCCAGCTGATCAGCAGGGTGGCATACGGCGTGTAGTGGGCGAGCAGGTAATCGAGCGGGTAGGCGCCGGCCACCGACATCAGCGCGGTGGTGGCCAGACCGATGGCCGCCGCCGAGAGCGCCGCGCCGAAAAATCCGTTGCCCAGCACGTAAACGAAAAAATGATTCGGCAGCCACCGTTCCAGCAGGCGGAAAACACCCCAGCTCACCGCCGCGGGCAGCGCCGCCATCAATAGCGCATCCACGCCCAGCGCCGTCCAGCTGCCACGCCCAAACGCCGCGTTGACCAGCAGGATCAGCGCGCCGGCAAAGGTGGCGCGCCAGAAACCGAACATCAGCGTCAGCGCCGCCATGCCATATAAATGAAACGGCAGCCCCGGCTTGATGCCGGTGCGGATCTGCCACAGCGCCAGCACCGCCACGGTGGCGGCAAGAAACAGGTTCAGCCGCGTGGGGTCGGCGAGCCTGCGCCAGTCGCCCGAGATCAGCCAGCGCCAGGCCAGAAAGGCCAGCGCCAGCCAGCCGATCAGATAAAAGGATTCGGGCAACAATGATGCAGACAGGCCCGGCGCGGTAAAATTCATGGGCGGATTTTACGCGATGCGCCGGTCCGCACCCTTACTTCGAGCCCAAGCCATGTCCGCACCCAAATCCCCCACCGCCCCGCTCAGCGACGACGAGATCGACGCCCTGGCCGACTTGGTCGATCTCATCGACGAGCGCACCGACGTGCCGATTTCGCTGGAAGGCCTCGACGGCTTCATCACCGCGCTGGTCTGCAGCCCGCGCGCCATCCCGCCCGAGGAATATTTCCCGGTGCTGCTCGATCGCGAAGACGGCTTGGCTACGATATTTGAGGACGAATCCGATGAGGCGCGCTTTCTGGCGCTGCTCGACCGTCGCCGCAAAGAGATCGCCCGTGCGCTCGCCGCGCCGATCGAAAACCTGGCCGACCCGAAGGCGCTGTCGCCGCTGGTCATGGACTGGAACGGCCTGCTGGCCGAACTGCCGCCAGCCGAGGCCAAACGCCTGGAAGCCGCCGGCATCCCGCCCTATGCCCAGTTGTGGGCCGGCGGCTTTCTGCTGGCGGTGGAGCACTGGGAGGACGACTGGACCCTGCCCGCAGGCAGCAAGGACGAAGCCTTCGTCGACGAAGTGCTCGATCCTTTCTATGTGCTGGCTGCGCCGCTCGACGAACTCACCCCCGACGAGCGCGCCGTCCGTCGCGGAGACCACCTCGCCCTCGCCCTCTGGGGCGCCTACGAACTGCGCGAATTCTGGCTCGACCGCGGCCAGGCCCCGCGCCACTGAAATCTTGTAACTTGCATCTTGATATGAAACTCGTCCTCTTCGATCTCGACAACACCCTGCTCGCCGGCGATTCCGATTACGAATGGGGGCAATTCCTCATCGCCAAGGGCGCGGTCGACGGCCCCCATTACGAAGCCAAAAACAAGGCGTTCTATGAGGACTACAAGGCCGGGCGGCTCGACATTTACGCCTTCCTCGCGTTCGCCCTGCGCCCGCTCGCCACCCATCCGCGCGAACAACTCGACGCCTGGCACGCCGAATACATGGAGACACGCATCCGCCCGATGATCCCCCAGGCGGCGCGCGATCTCGTGAAGAAGCACCTGAACGAGGCCGATCTGGTCGCCGTCATCACCGCCACCAACAGCTTCGTCACCGGTCCGATCGCGAAGGAATTCGGCATCTCCCACCTGATCGCCACCGACCCCGAGGAAATCGACGGCCGCTTCACCGGCGAGGTCGCCGGCACGCCGTGCTTCCGCGAGGGCAAGGTCGTCCGCCTCGAACATTTCCTCGAAGCCCACGGCACGCGGCTGGACTGCCTCGACACCAGCTGGTTCTACAGCGACTCGCACAACGATCTGCCGCTGCTGGAAAAGGTCCGCCATCCGGTCGCCGTCGATCCCGACCCCACGCTGCGCGCCCATGCCGAGACAAAAGGCTGGCCGGTGATTTCCTTGCGTCATTAATTGTGCAGATAATGCAGGCTGCTGCTGCGGATCGATCGCCCATGTCCACCCCCATCACCCTTGCCGAAAGCGTCGCCAAACAGCGTGAAGCGCTGGCCAATTTGCTGCGCGAGCCGCTGGCGCTGGCAGCGCAGGCGTGCAGCCGCGCGTGGCCCAGCCGCGCGGGCCTGAATGCGGCGCTGATTCATGCGCTGAATAACCTGCCTGCATGCAAGTACATGTATGCGCTGGACACCCGAGCGATCCAGCTCTCCGACAACATCAGCCACGCGGGCCTGATCGAGATCGACTACGGCCGCGACCGCTCCGACCGTCCCTACATGAACGAAGCGGTGCCGAACCAGGGCTTTTTGCTGTCGCAGGCCTACATCAGCCTGCGCGCCAAGCGGCCGTCCCTCACCGCGATCCAGATCGTGCGCGACGACGACGGCCGGGTGCTCGGCTTCGTCGGCGCCGACTTCGACCTGCGCGACCTGCCGATCACCGGCAAGCTGTACGACGAGCCCACCTACTGGCGGCAGATCAAGGGCGACCCGGCGATTCGCGGCGCGGTGTTCCACCAGACCCGCAGCGACAGCCAGATGGACCTCAACCTCGATACCGTGCTGGGGGTGATGGAAGAGCTGATGACCGACCGCGGCATCTTCCACGGCAAGCTGCATTTTTCCAGCAGCCGCGCCACCGTGTGGCTGGTCGACGACCCCTATCGCTACCGCCTGCTCGACATCAGCGCACTGACCGACCCCGACACCTGCCTGATCTACCCGCGCCACGCTTACCCGGCCGATGCCGTGGTGCCGCGGGACAAGATCCGCCCGGTGCTCGACGGACTGCGCGCGCTGCGCTTCATGGACGAGACGTTTTACCTGCGCGCCGGCTCGCTCAACATCTTCAACGGCATGGTCGGCCTCACCTTCTCGTGCGACGGTTCGCACTACCTGCCGTGGGACGAATTCCTCAGCAAGGGCTACGACTTCTGGGCCAGCGGCAAGGCACTCGGCTGACTCAACCTTGATATCCCTGTCCTTCGCGGCAGATAATGCGCCGCCACCCCGACCAATCGACGTTGAAGCCCTACATCCTCATCCTCTGAGATCAGTTGGCAATAGTGGAGTCCGACGAGTTAAGCAGCGAGCAGATTTTCATAGAATCGCTACGTGAAAGCAGCGGATGACAGGTAGCCGAGACGAGCCTGTTTCCGCTGCAGGTTGTAGAAGTTATCGATGTGGTCGGTGATCTCCTGCATTGCCTGCGATCAGGTCACGCGCCCTCGGCGCCTAGTCGTCCATGCTGCCAAACGGTTTCCCTCTTTACAGCCATTCTGTCTAGAATTGCCCACCGCCCAACCGGGTCTTCCTGCCGCGACAACAAAAATCGATGAGCGCCCCCCATTCCCAGAACAACGATTCCCAAAACAATAAACTGCTCACCTTGGCTCTTGGCGCGGTCGGCGTGGTCTTCGGCGATATCGGCACCAGCCCGCTGTACGCGCTGAAAGAAGCGTTCAACGGCCCGCACGGCGCGGACATCAATCACGCCAATATCCTGGGGGTGCTGTCTCTCATGCTGTGGGCGCTGATCCTGGTGGTGTCACTGAAATATGTGCTGTTCATCATGCGTGCCGACAACAAGGGCGAAGGCGGCATCATGGCGCTGATCGCGCTGACCCAGCGGGTGTTCCGCGCGGATTCGCGTCGCAAGTGGTTGCTGCTCACTCTGGGGCTGTTCGGCGCAGCGCTGTTCTACGGCGACGGCATGATCACCCCAGCCATTTCGGTGCTGTCCGCCGTGGAAGGTCTGGAAGTCGCCGCGCCCGCCCTGCACCGCTACATCATCCCCATATCCTTAAGTTTACTGGTGGCGCTGTTCCTCATTCAGAGCCGCGGCACCGCGTTGGTAGGCAAGCTGTTCGGGCCCATCATGATTCTCTGGTTTGCCGTGCTGGGGCTGCTGGGAGTGCTGAGCATTGCACAAACGCCCGCCGTGCTGGTCGCCTTCAATCCGCTGTATGGACTCGCCTATTTTCAAACCCATGGCATCACCGGCCTGGTCATTCTTGGCGCGGTGGTGCTGGCCGTTACCGGCGGCGAGGCGCTGTATGCCGACATGGGCCACTTCGGCAAACGCCCCATCCGCTATGCCTGGCTGGGTTTTGTCTTTCCCGCGCTGGCGCTCAACTATCTAGGGCAGGGTGCACTGCTGCTGCGCGACCCCGCCGCCGCAAAAAATCCGTTTTATCTTCTGGCGCCGGAATGGGCCTTGTTTCCCATGATCGTACTGGCGACACTGGCCACCGTCATCGCCTCGCAGGCCGTCATCACCGGCGCATTTTCCGTTACCCGTCAGGCCATTCAGCTCGGCTACATTCCGCGCATGCAGGTGCGCCACACCTCGGATCAGGAAATCGGGCAAATTTACATCCCTTTCATCAACTGGATGTTGCTGGCAGGCGTCGCACTGCTGATTCTCGGCTTCCAGTCCTCCAGCAACCTGGCCTCAGCCTACGGCATCGCGGTGACGGGAACCATGGCAATCGACACCATTCTGGCCTTCACCGTGGTGTGGGCCATGTGGAAATGGCCACTGCCTATCGCCCTCGGCGGCGCGGCATTTTTCCTCGTCATCGACCTGGCTTTCTTTGGCGCCAACGTGCCCAAGATCGTTCACGGCGGCTGGTTTCCGCTGGCCATCGGGCTGGTGGTGTTTACCCTGCTCACCACCTGGAAACGCGGCCGCGAGTTGCTCTTTCAGAGCATGCAAAGTGACGACATCGACCTGACCAGCTTCATCGAGGGCATTGCCGCCTTCGACCATCATCGTGTATCAGGCACCGCTATTTTTCTTCACGCCACCGGCAAAGGAGTGCCCCACGCCCTGCTGCACAACCTGTCGCATAACAAGGTGCTGCATGAACGGGTGGTAATCCTGCGCGCCATCACCGAAGAAGTTCCCAGCATCCCCGACGCGGAACGTATCCGCCTGACCGAACTGGGCAGCGGCTTTTACCGACTGGAAATCCGCTTCGGCTTCCGCGAGGAACCGGACATTCCCAAGGCGCTCCAATTGTGTGACGCCTTGGGTCTGCATTTCGCCATGATGGAAACCAGCTTTTTCCTGTCGCGCGAAACCCTGATCCCCACCAAGCTGGCGGGCATGGCGCTGTGGCGCGAGAATCTGTTCGCGGCCATGGCGCAGAACGCTGAATCGGCCATGCGTTTTTTCAAATTACCGGTTAACCGGGTCGTCGAGTTGGGCACGCAAATCGAGATTTAGCCATCATGCACATCGGCATCCCCAAGGAAATCAAGAACCACGAATACCAGGTGGCGCTCACGCCGGAAGGTACGCGCGAGCCGGCTCAGCAATCCCCTGGGTCGCCTTAATCTCCGTCAAACGCGCTGCGCCGACAGGGTTGAACCCCACCGCCACATCAGCGGATAATGCGCCATCCCCTCGGACTGCCTGCTTTGGAAACCTACATCCTCATCCTCATTTCCACGGTGTTTGTGAACAACATCGTGATGGCCAAAATTCTGGGCCTGTGCCCCTTCATGGGCGTGTCGAAGAAGCTGGAAGCAGCGATCGGCATGGGGCTGGCGACGGCCTTCGTGCTGACGCTGGCGTCCGGGGCGAGCTATCTCGTCAATGAATACCTGCTCGGCACCGAACTGATCTATCTGCGCACGCTGTCGTTCATCGTGGTGATCGCCGGCATCGTGCAATTCACCGAGATGTTCATCCACAAATCCAGCCCGGTGCTGTATCAGGTGCTGGGGATTTACCTGCCGCTGATCACCACCAACTGCGCGGTGCTGGGGATTCCGCTGCTGAACGCGCAGGCACAGCACGGCTTTGTCGAATCGCTGTTTTTCGGCGCCGGCGGGGCGCTCGGCTTCACACTGGTGCTGATCCTGTTTGCCGGCATCCGCGAACGGCTGGAGACGTGTGACGTGCCCGCACCATTCAAGGGCACCAGCATTGCGATGATCACCGCGGGGCTGATGTCGCTGGCGTTCATGGGCTTCTCCGGGCTGGTGAAATAATGCTCACCGCCATTCTGGTGATGGTCGCCATCGCTGTCGTGACCGGGCTGGTGCTCGGCTGGTCGGCGATCCGCTTCAAGGTGGAAGGCAACCCGCTGGCGGAAAAAATCGACGCCATCCTGCCGCAGACACAGTGCGGGCAGTGCGGCTTTCCCGGCTGCCGGCCCTATGCCGAAGCGATCGCCAAGGGCGAGGCCGACATCAACCAGTGCCCGCCGGGCGGCGAGGAAGGGGTGAAGAAGCTGGCCGAACTGCTCGGCGTGGAACCCAAATCGCTCGACGAAACCCACGGCACGCCCAAGCCGAAATCGGTGGCCTTCATCGACGAGCAGATCTGCATAGGCTGCACCCTGTGCATCCAGGCCTGCCCGGTCGATGCGATTTCCGGCGCGGCCAAGCAGATGCATACCATCATTGCCTCGGAATGCACCGGCTGCGAGCTTTGCCTGCCGCCCTGCCCGGTCGACTGCATCTCGATGGTGACGCTCGCTGAAGACCTGCCGCACTGGAAATGGAAGCATCCGGTCGTCATGCTGAAGAAGGTCGCATGAGCCGCGAACTGTTCAAATTCAAGGGCGGCGTGCACCCGCCCGAGCACAAGTCCGAATCGAGCACGCACCCGATTCATGCCGCGCCGCTGCCCAGAAAACTGGTCATCCCGCTGCGCCAGCACATCGGCCAAGTGGCCAAGCCGGTGGTCAACGTGGGCGATCGGGTACTGAAAGGCCAGATGATCGGTGCGGCAGACGGCTATATTTCCGCAGCCGTCCATGCATCGAGTTCGGGCGTGGTCACCGCGATCGACCTGCAGCCGGTTCCGCATATTTCCGGCCTGCCCGACCTCTGCATCAGCATCGAAACCGACAGCCGCGACGAGTGGATCGATCACGCACCGCTCGATTACCAGGCGATGGTCCCGGCCGATCTGCGCATGCAACTGCGCGACCTGGGGCTGGCCGGCCTCGGCGGCGCGGTGTTCCCCAGCGCGGCCAAGCTCGACCCCGGCGCAGCACACAGCTGCCCCACACTCATCCTCAACGGCGGCGAATGCGAACCGTGGATCACCTGCGACGACGTACTGATGCGCCACCACGCCGACGAAATCCTGCAGGGCGTGGCGGTGATGCGGCATCTGCTGGGCAGCACGGGAATTCTTGTCGGCATCGAGGACAACAAGCCCGAAGCCATCGCCGCGATGCAGGCCGCCGCACAAAAAGTGGACTTTGCCGTGGAAGTCGTCGCCGTGCCGACGATCTACCCCGGCGGCGGCGCCAAGCAGATGATCCAGACGCTCACCGGCAAGCAGGTCCCCTCCGGCAAGCTGTCCACCGACATCGGCATCCAGGTGTTCAACGTCGGCACCGCCCATGCGCTGGCGCGTGCGGTGCACCACGGCGAACCGCTGATTTCGCGCCTGGTCACCGTCACCGGCCATGTGCTGCGCCGGCAGAATTTCGTGGTGCTGATCGGCACCCCGATGCACACGCTGATCACGCTGGCGGGCGACCGCGACGGCACCACTGGCGTGCTGATGGGCGGCCCGATGATGGGCGTGCCGATGCCGAATCTCGAGGTGCCGGTGGTCAAGGCCACCAACTGCATCCTGGTGAAGTCAAACGAGCTGTTCCCACCGCTGCCGCGCGCCCTGCCGTGCATCCGCTGTACCCGCTGCGCCGACGCCTGCCCGGCCGAGCTGCAGCCGCAAGAGCTATTCCGCTTCGCCAAGGCGGGCGACTTCGGCCGCGCGCAGGAATACCACTTGTTCGACTGCATCGAATGCGGCTGCTGCAGCTATGTCTGCCCCAGCCATATCCCGCTGGTCGATTTCTATCGCTACGCCAAGAGCGAGATCTGGGCGCGCGAAAAGGAAAAGCGCGCTGCCGATCTGGCGCGCGAACGCCACGAATTCCGCCAGTTCCGGCTGGAGCGCGAGAAAAAAGAAAAGGCCGAGAAGCTTGCAGCCAAGGCGCAGGCCAAGCGCGCCGAGCTCGCCGCGGAACCTGCGGCCGCGGGTTCCGCACCCAGCGACGCCGATGCCAAGAAGGCGCTGATCGCCGCCGCGCTGGCACGCGCGCAGGCGAAAAAAGCCGAGACCATGCCAAAGAATATCGATCACCTGCCGCCCGACAAGCAGCGCGAGATCGAGGAAATCGAGGCGCGCCGGGCTAAAATCCGCGAAATGGCGCGCCAGCCGCTGGAATCCGAAGAGAAGCCCTAAGGAAATGCTTACCAATTTATTCCTTGTCATTGCGAGCGAAGCGAAGCAATCCAGAATGCCAGCTGAATCAACGAACTCTGGATCGCCACGGCCCTGCGAGCCTCGCGATGATGGAATAAATCAGCGTTTCCCTCAGGCGTCAGGAAAGAAAACAGCCCATGCCCGCGCCGTTCATCCTTGATCGCAGCAGCGTCACCCAGGTCATGGCCTGGGTGCTGGCCGCGCTGCTGCCCGGCATCGCGGTGAGCGTCTGGCTGTTCGGGCCGGGCATCCTGGTCACGCTGTCGCTCGCCATCGTCACCGCGCTGGCGGCCGAAGCGGCGATGCTGAAGGCGCGCGGCTATCCGGCCACGCCCTTCCTCACCGATCTCTCCGCCATCGTCACCGCCTGGCTGCTGGCGCTGTCGCTGCCCACGCTGGCACCTTGGTGGCTGATCGTCACCGGCACGCTGTTCGCCATCGTGGTAGCCAAGCATCTGTATGGCGGCCTGGGGCAGAACATTTTCAACCCGGCGATGGTGGGCTATGCGGTGCTGATCGTGTCCTTCCCGGTGCAGATGACGCAGTGGGCGGGACCGCTCTCGCTTACCGAAACCCCGCTCACGCTGGCGCAAAGCGCAAGCGTGATTTTTGGTGGCGAGTTTCCCAAGGCCACGCTCGACGCGGTGACCATGGCCACCCCGCTGGATGCGCTGCGAACCGGGCTGCTGCAGCAATACACGGTGGACGAGATCATAACGCAGCCGATTTTCGGCCATTACGGCGGCGTGGGTTTCGAATGGCTGGCGGCGGCGTTCCTGCTCGGCGGGCTGCTGCTGTGGGCCTTGCGCATCATCAGTTGGCACGTGCCGCTGGCGTTTCTCGCCGGCATCTGGCTCACCGCCGGCTTCCTGCATTTCTTCGACCCCGGGCGCTTCGGCGCGCCGTGGTTCCACCTGTTTGCGCCGTCGGTGATGCTGGGCGCCTTCTTCATCGCCACCGACCCGGTTTCCGGCGCGACGACGCCGCGCGGCAAGCTGATTTTCGGCCTCGGCGCAGGCTTCCTCACCATCGTCATCCGCACCTGGGGCGGCTACCCCGACGGCGTGGCCTTCGCGATCCTGCTGCTGAACCTGTGCGTGCCGCTGATCGACCAGTACACCCAACCGCGCGTTTATGGCGAGGCACGCAAAGGCAAGGAACCGCAGGCATGACATCGCAAATTCAGGTGGCCCTGAAGAATGCGCTGCGCACCAGCACGATCCTGTTCGTGTTCGCGCTCGTCGGCACTGCCATGCTGGCGTTTACCCACGACCGCACCGAACCGACCATTACCCGGGGCCAGCTGGCCGAAAAGCGCGCGCTCCTGAGCCAGGTGCTGCCTGCCACGCTGTACGACAACGACCTGCTGGCCAGCCAGCAAAGCGTGCCGGCCGACGACCTGCTGGGCACACGCCGCCCCTCCGCACTGTGGCTGGCGTGGCGAGGCGGGGTGTTCAGCGGGGTGGTGCTGGAAGCCGTCGCGCCCGACGGCTACAGCGGGGATATTGCCTTGTTGATCGGGATTGACGCGGACGGAAGCGTGACCGGCGTACGCGTCACCGCCCACCGCGAAACACCGGGCCTGGGCGATTACATCGATCGCGCCAAGAGCGCGTGGATCGAGCAGTTTGCCGGAAAGTCGCTGACGAACCCGGCGCCCAAACACTGGAAAGTCGCCAAGGACGGCGGCGCCTTCGACGCCCGCGCCGGCGCCACCATCACCCCGCGCGCGGTGGTCAAGGCCGTCAGGAGCGCGCTCGATTATTTCGCGCGGCACCGCGCGGCATTCGTCGCACCGCCGCCAGCCAAGGAGAAGGACGCATGATGACGATGAACGAGTTCCGCAGCCTGTTCCACAACGGCCTCATCAAGCAGAACACCGGGCTGGTGCAGCTGCTCGGCCTGTGCCCGCTGCTGGCGATCAGCAACAACGTGATCAACGCCCTGTCGCTGGGGCTGGCGACCATGCTGGTGATGGCCGCCTCCAGCGGGGCGGTGTCGAGCGTGCGCCATTTCGTGCCGCACGAAATCCGCATCCCGGTATTCGTGCTCATCATCGCTGCGCTGGTCACGGTGATCGACCTCTTGATGAACGCCTTCGTGCACCCGCTGTATCTGGTGCTGGGGATTTTCATTCCGCTCATCACCACCAATTGCATCGTGCTGGCGCGCGCCGACGCATTCGCCGCCAAAAACCACCCGTTGCACAGCGCGGTCGATGCCATTGCAATGGGCCTGGGTCTGACGCTGGTGCTGGTGGTGCTGGGCGCGATCCGCGAACTGGCCGGTCAAGGCACGCTGTTGTCCGGCATCGATCTGGTGTTTGGCGAAGAGGCCAAACAATTCGTGCTGCACGTACTGCCCGGCTACAAGGGCTTTCTGCTGGCGATTCTGCCGCCCGGCGCCTTCATCGCACTGGGCCTGCTGATCGCCGCGAACAACTGGAACAAGGCGCGCATCGAACAACACGCCCGCGCGGCCGTCCCGGTTCCCGCATGAAGCCGCCGCTGAAAAGGCGCGTGCCCAAGCCGCGCAATCCGTATGTTGCGCTGGCGCTTCAGCGCCGTGCCGGTGAGCATGAAAAATCGGCCAGCGCCAAACGGCAGACCGAAAAACAGGCCTTGAGAAAGCGCCTGAACGAACAGTGATCTCGGGTCGATGAACGCCGCCAAACGTCACGAAATCTTCAGCCGCTTCGCTGCCGCCAATCCCCATCCCACCACCGAGCTCGAATACAGCACGCCGTTCGAGCTGCTGGTAGCGGTAGTGCTGTCGGCGCAATCCACCGACAAGGGGGTGAACCTCGCCACCCGCAAGTTGTTTCCGGTGGCCAACACGCCCGAGGCCATCTACGCGCTGGGCGAAGCCGGGCTGGCCGACTTCATCAAGACGGTCGGGCTCTACAAGAGCAAGGCCAGGCACCTCATCGCCGCCTGCCGGATGCTGATCGAACTGGACGGCAGCCAGGTTCCGGCCGAGCGCGCCGCGCTCGAGGCGCTGCCGGGCGTCGGACGCAAGACCGCCAACGTGATCCTCAACACCGCCTTCGGCCAGCCGACCATGGCGGTCGACACCCACATTTTCCGTGTCGCCAACCGCACCGGCCTGGCCCCCGGCAAGACGGTGCTGGAAGTGGAAAAAAAGCTGCTCAAGACCATCCCCCCTGAATTCCTCGTCGACGCCCATCACTGGCTGATCCTGCACGGGCGCTATGTCTGCCAGGCGCGCAAGCCGAAATGCGGCGAGTGCATCATCGCGGATTTGTGCGAGTACAAGGACAAGCTTGTTTAATCCCAGCCGCAACCAGGTTCGCCAGTTCTTCTTCGACGTGTGGGCGAAATACCGTGCCGGGCAGCCGCTGACGGGCGCGGAGAAGCCTGCGCTGGACGCCGTGCTGGAGCATCCCGAATACCACGCCCTGCTCGATCAGCCTGATCGTTATAAAGAGCGGGATTACCTGCCGGAATCCGGCGAAACCAACCCCTTTCTGCATCTTTCCATACACCTGGCGATTGCCGAGCAGCTGTCGGTCGACCAGCCGCCGGGAATCCGTGACCGCTACCAGCGCCTGCTGAAACAGCATGGCGATGCGATGGAAGCCCAGCACGCGGTGATGGATTGCCTGGCCGAGATGATCTGGCAGGTGCAGCGCTACCAGACGGCGTTTGATTCGGCGGCTTATTTGCGCTGCCTGGACCGCAAGCTCGGCAAGGCCTGAGCGGCCGATTGCCGCCCTCAATCGGCGCATGCCGGGCTTCATTTTGACGAAATTCTGTCGATATCCCTGTTGGACGCATAACGTTGGTGCTTCGCAGCGCCCGCTGTATGCCAGCCCCCCCTACGGCCATTGATCGATTCGGCAGGATCCAGCCGAAGGCGCGCCACGCTGTGTGGTACCGGAGCTGATTCGGTCCACCAATCCATAACAGCGGCGCATACGCTTCATCGAAACAGGTTGATTGATGGCACAGGTTGAACAACTCAGACTCAGCAGTCAGCTGCCCTCGCCTCGCGGGGTCGCGCTGGCGATACTTGAGATATCCCAACGCGAGAATGCGACGCTGGGTGACATCGCGCGGGTGGTGCAGACCGATCCCGCGCTGTCCGGACGGCTGATCAAGCTGGCCAACACCGCTTCACACATCGCACGCCCGGTGGTATCGGTACAGGAAGCCGTCGTGCGCCAGGGCATGGCCACGGTGCGCCAGCTGGCGCTGGGGTTTTCGTTGGTGGACCAGTACCGCAACGGCGCCTGCAAGGCATTTGACTATCAGGGATACTGGTCGCATTCGCTTCTGATGGCACTCAGCATGCAGGCCCTGGGCATGCGGGTGCGCCTGGCCGCTGCGGACGAACTGTTTGTCTGCGGCCTGCTGGCGCAGGTGGGCCAGCTGGCACTGGCAACGGTGTACCCCGATGAGTACAACGCGGTTCTGATGGCGCAACACGCCGATCCCGCGCAAGCGATCATCGTCCATGAGCGAGCCTGCCTGGAAACCGACCACATCGAACTGGGCATCGTCATGATGTCCGACTGGGGCATGCCCAGGGTCTTCACCGGACCGCTCGCCCACTACGAAGATCCGGATCACCCGAGTTACCACCAGGATTCGCGCTCCAACAGTTTGATGCTGATGCTGCGTTTGTCGCATCGTCTGGCCGATCTCGGGCTGGCCAATGCCGATGTGCGCCCAGAACTGTTGAAGGAATGGATGGCGCTGGCAACCGAGCTCGACATTCCGCAGGAAGACGCCGGGCGCTTTATCGACGAAGTCATCGACAGCTGGCGTGAATGGAGCGAACTGCTGAAGATTCCGGCTACTGCGCTGCCGTCGTTTGCTGAAATCTGTCACGGCCACCACGAGACCGAGGAAGATGCGGCGGAAAGTGAAACACCGCTGCGCATCGTGGTGGCGGACGGCAACGCCATCAACCGCCGCAGAACCATGGCGCTGCTGGCCGAGGACAGTGAGCACACCGTTTATCCGGCCGAAAACGGCAACACCGCGCTGGCGCTGGCGATGGAGGTGCTGCCCCACGTCATCATCGCGCATTGCGACCTGCCGCTGTTCGACGGCCTGGAGTTGTGCCAGGCCCTGCGCGCAACCGACGAAGGCCGCCGCATGCATATCCTGCTGACGGCCGACGAGCACGGCGAAGAACAGCTGACCCGCGCCTACGAGGCGGGCGCCGACGGTTATGTGCCCAGCACCCTCAGCGCCAAGGACCTGCGCATCCGGCTGTGCGCCGCGCAGCGACTGGTGCAGTTGCAGGCCGCCTGGGAAAAGGATCGCATGCAGCTGCGCCAGATTGCGGCCGAGCTGGCCGTGGCCAACCGGCTGCTGGCCACGGCCGCGCTCACCGACCTGCTGACCGGGCTGCCCAACCGTCGCTCGGCCATGGATCAGCTCGAACAGGCCTGGAGTGCCGCTTTGCGCTCGGGACTGCCGCTTGCGGTGATGGTGGTCGACATCGATCATTTCAAGCACATCAACGACAGCTACGGCCACGCTGCAGGCGACATGGTGTTGCGCGAGGCCGCGACCATCCTGCGCACATCGGCACGCCGCGAAGACAGCGTCTGCCGCATCGGCGGCGAGGAGTTCCTGGTCATTTGCCCCAACACCGATCTCAAGTCGGCGATGCAATCGGCCGAACGCCTGCGCGCGAACCTGAGCGCAAAACGGATTGCCATCGGACAAACGGAAAAAACCCTCACCGTCAGCATCGGCGTGGCAACACGCGAATCCGGCACTGTAGACATGGACGCGCTGGTGAGCATCGCCGACCAGGCGCTTTATGCTGCCAAGGAGGCCGGTCGAAACCAGACCTGCACCCGGCAGCATAGCCCGCTCCATTGATCCTGAGCAAACAAGACGCCCCATCGAAGCACCGGCCAGCGGGCCGCGAGGCGGTGCCAACCGCCCGGCGGCCTGGCAATCGTGCGGGAAAGCGCACCTCGCCTTAACTGGCGCCTGTGACCGTGCTACAACGCGCGTGAAATCTTTCGCACCGTCTCATCCTCGGGATGCGCCTCGATCTGGAACCCCAGGGCTTCCACCAGCTTCAGCATAGGGCGGTTGGTTTTCAAGACTTCGCCCTCCATCATCTGCAGGCCCTGGCCGCGCGCCACATCCATCAGCACGTCCATGAGCTTGTGGCCGATGCCCTGCTTTTGCCACTGATCGTTGACCACCAGGGCGAATTCGCAGGATTCCCCATCCGGATTGATGGCATAGCGCGCCACGCCCAGCCCCACTTCCCGGCCATCGATCTCGGTCAGCGCCAGCAGCGCCATTTCACGCGTGTAGTCGATCTGGGTCAGGCGCGCCAGCATGGTGGGGGAAAGCTCGCTCACCGCATCCATGAAACGAAAATATTTGGTTTCCTCGGATAGGCTGCGCACGAAGCCCTGGGTCAGCTCGGCATCTTCCGGGCGGATCGGACGGATCAGTACATCGTTGCCGCTCGGCAATTGCCAGTGCGTCACCAGATGCGCCGGATAGGGGTGGATCGCCATGTGGCCGTAGCGGTCGGCCATCGGCACGCGCGGGGCGATGACGATGCGCGCATCCAGCGCCAGCGCACCGTGTTCGTCCACCAGCAAGGGGTTGATGTCCATTTCCGCCAGCCAGGGCAGCTCGCAGACCATTTCCGACAGGCGCAGCAGCACGTTCTCCAGCGCATCCATATCGACCGGCGGGCGGTTGCGGAACGGGCCCAACAAGGTCGCAACGCGGGTACGCTGGATCAAGTCGCGCGCCAGATAGCGATTCAGCGGCGGCAGGGTCACCGCGCGATCCTGGAAGGCTTCGACATCGACGCCGCCGGCGCCGAACACGATCACCGGCCCCAGCACCGGGTCCGAAGTCATGCCCAGCAGCACCTCGCGCGCGTGCGGGCGGGCCACCATGGGCTCGACCACAATGCCGTCGAGGGTGGCGTCGGGGCGCAGGCGCTTGATGTCGGCCAGCATCTCGCCGAAGGCGGAGCGCACCGCCTGGCCGCTCGACAACCCAAGCCGCACGCCGTTGACGTCGGATTTGTGGGTAATGTCCGTCGAGTTGATCTTCATCGCCACCGGGAAGCCCATCTGCTGCGCCATCAGCATCGCTTCCATGGGATCGCGCGCGATCAGGGTCTGCGCGATCGGAATGCGGAAAGCCGCCAGCAGCGCCTTCGATTCCACCTCGTTCAACAGGTGGCGGCCGTGCGCCAGAGCGCTCTCGATGATCAGGCGCGCGCCTTCCAGGTCAGGCTCGACCTGCTGCGACAGCGGTCCCGGCGTCTGCATCAGCAGGCGCTGGTTCTCGTAAAAGGCTGAGAGGAAGGAAACACCTCGACCGCCGGTTCCGGCGTGGTGAAGTAGGGAATCCCGGCCTGCTTGAACAGGCGGCGGCCCGCGTGCACCTGTGCCTCGCCCATCCAGCAGGTCAGCACCGGCTTGCTCGAGGTCTTCGCCACCTCCACCACGGCCTGGGCCGCTTCGGTCGGCCGCGTCATCGCCTGCGGCGTCAGCATCGCCAGCACGCCGTCGACGTTGTCGTCGCGCAGGCAGGCATCCACTGCAACGCGGTAACGTTCGGCGGTGGCGTCGCCGATGATGTCGAGCGGGTTGGCCTGCGACCAGCTGGGCGGCAACATGCCGTTGAGCGTCTCGATCGTCGCCGGTGACAGCTCGGCCATGCGCACCCCCAGGTCCACCGCGAGGTCGGTCGCCATGACGCCGGGGCCGCCGCCGTTGGTGACGATGGCGAGGCGGTTGCCGGTGGGCTTGATGTGGGTGGAGAGCGCCCGTGCCGACGCGAACAGCTGCAGGATGGTGTTGACCCGCACCACGCCGGCGCGCCGCACCAGCGCGTCGAACACCGCGTCCGATCCTACGAGTGCGCCGGTGTGCGACTGCACCGCTTTCGACCCAGCCTCGTGGCGCCCCACCTTCACCATGACGGCGGGCTTGAAGCGGAACGTCGCACACAATGCGCTCATGAAACGGCGCGCGTCGCGAATGCCCTCGATGTAAAGCAGGATGCCCCTAGTCTGAGTATCGTAGGCAAGGTAGTCAAGGATCTCGCCGAAATCCAGGTCGGCCGACGCCCCGGTGGAGATCACGCTGGAAAAGCCGATGCCGTTGGTTTCCGCCCAGTCCAGCATCGCGGTGCAAATTGCACCGGACTGCGACACCAGCGCGAGATCGCCGGACAGGGTTGCACCCTGGCTGAAGGTGGCATTCAGCCCGATGGCGAGCCGCTGGATGCCCAGACAGTTGGGGCCGATGAAGCGGATGCCGTGTTTTTTGGCCCCCGCCTTCACGGTGTCTCCAGCGCCGCGCTCTTCGCGCCCACCTCGCGAAATCCGGCGGACAGCACGATGGCATGACGGATGCCACGCTGTCCGCACGCCTCCATGATCTGCACCACGGTCGGCGCCGGCGTGGCGATCAGCGCCAGTTCCGGGACCGCCGGCAATTCGCTGGCCGAGGCGTAGCAGCGCACGCCGAACACCGTCTCGTGCTTGGGATTGACCGGGTAGACCTCGCCGCTGTAGCCGGCATTGCGCAGGTTGCGGAACAGGGTGCCGGCGACCGAGTCCTCGCGTTCGCTGGCGCCGAAGACCGCCACCGAGCGGGCGTTGAACAGGGGGTGCAGATAGTGTTGGGGCATGGTTTGATTGGGACGGATTGCGGCGGCAAATCGATCGGATCGGCAACAGCCTGCTAGGCCATTCCCTGTTACCGCGCCATCACGCCGAGCGTATAGTCTGCTTATTCACCTGCTTCCCCGCGCCATGCATACCGCCTACATCACCCACCCGTCCTGCCTCAAGCACAACATGGGCGACTGGCATCCGGAAAGTCCGCAGCGCCTACGCGCCATCGATGACCGGCTGCACGCCGCCCACCTGTTCGATTACCTGGCGCATCGCGAAGCCCCGCGGGTACATCGCAGCCAGTTGCTGCGGGTGCATGACGCCGCCTACATCGATTTTGTCGAAGCCGCCTCGCCCAGCGAAGGCCTGCACGCGCTCGACCCCGACACCAGTATGAACCCGCACAGCCTGGAAGCCGCATTCCATGCCGCTGGCGGCGCAGTCATGGCGGTGGATTTGGTGATGCACGGAGAAGTGAACAACGCCTTCGTCGCCTGCCGTCCCCCCGGCCACCACGCCACCCGCAACCAGGCCATGGGGTTCTGCATCTTCAACAATGTTGCGGTGGCAGCCGCGCATGCCCTGGAGGCGCACGGCCTCGCACGGGTCGCCATCGTCGATTTCGACGTCCACCACGGCAACGGCACCGAGGACATCTTCACGGACGATCCGCGCGTGATGCTGTGCTCCACCTTCCAGCATCCCTTCTACCCCTTCTGCGGTGCCGACACCACCAGCGAGCACATCGTCAACGTGCCGCTTCCCGCAGGCACCACCGGCAATGCCTACCGCGAAGCCTTCACCGGCGGGATCATGCCGCGTCTGGAAGCCTTCTGCCCGCAGTTGCTGTTTTTCTCAGCCGGCTTCGATGGGCATCGCGAAGACGACATGGCGCAGTTCGGCCTGGTGGAAGCGGATTACGTCTGGATCACGGAGCAGGTGATGGGCGTGGCCGCACGCCACGCCGAAGGCCGCATCGTCTCGGTGCTCGAAGGTGGCTACGATCTCAGCTCCCTGGGGCGCAGCGTGACGGCGCACATCAAGACCTTGGCGGAGTTATGAACCGCGCTTCGCGGACTGAATCAGCAGCTACCTGCCAGCCGTGACCAGTATCACTGAGAACAGGACGGTGTGACTATAAAGGGTCGATTCTATTGAAAAACTCGCTCATATTTCGATGTTTGAGATGTAAAATTCTGCATATCGAATGAGTGGAGAGCCTTGATATGATGGGGTTTCAGACCGATAGCCAGGAACGTCTTTTCTATTCCTTCAGTCTTGAAGACCCCGTTCCCCAGAATCACCTTCTTCGCGGCATTGACCGGTATCTTGATCTAAGCAGTCTGCGCCAGCACCTCACTGATCACTACAGTCACACCGGCGACCCTCCATTGATCCGGAGTTGATGATTCGGATGCTGGTCATTGGCTACAGCTTCGGTATCCGTTCCGAGCGGCGGCTCTGCGAAGAGACCCACCTGAATCTTGCCTACCGCTGGTTCTGCCGTTTAGGCCTGGAAGACAAGGTGCCGGATCATTCCACCTTCTCCAAGAACCGGCATGGCCGATTTCGTGAGAGCGGCGCTTTTCGGCACCTGTTCGAAACGGTATTGCAACGCTGCATGAAAGAAGGTCTGGTGCGCGGCGAAGGTTTTGCCACTGACGCCAGCGTCATCAAGGCCGATGCGCAACGTCAACGCGCGATACCGGGCGAGGAAGCGACTGACTGGGGCAATCCCGATGAGGCAGCGCGCCCCGTCAGGGAATACCTGGCTACGCTGGAAGCGGCCAACCCATCCGATACCCCACCGAAGTCGGTTTCGCTAACCGACCCGGCGTCAAGTCAGGGGAATAGAACCGACCAATCCCATCAGGAAAATCTGTTCAAAACCGAAAGATAGACAGAATCAAAATTCAGCCGAGCGGCAGGACAAAAATAAAAGCGAGTTTTTCAACACAATCGGCTGCCAACAAAAGACATTGAGGCGCCAAGCTGCTTAGCAGCCCCCCGAGCTTGATGGCATGATGGCGGCCATGTTCTTCGAAGTCTCCAGTGTCACCGTTCCGCTCTGGCTACCGCCGCTGGTGGCCTTCGTCATATCGTTCTTCACTTCGATGGCAGGGGTGTCGGGCGCGTTCCTGCTGCTGCCGTTCCAGATGAGCGTACTTGGTTACGTCGCACCTTCGGTGTCAGCGACGAATCTCGTCTTCAACCTGGTGGCGATTCCATCCGGCGTCTGGCGTTACGCCCGCGAGAAGCGCATGGACTGGCGTTTGGCCTGGGTAATCGCCGCCGGTACGCTTCCGGGACTGCTGGCTGGTTGGTGGCTGCGCGTGCATTGGCTTCTAGACCCGCGCGCTTTCAAGCTGTTTGTCGGCCTAGTGCTGATAGGTTTGGCAATTCGCCTGATGCTGAAGAAAACTCGCCCAATCGCGACCTCATCGGCGTCGACAATCCCGAATAGCGGGCGGAGCCTTGTGCCGATTTTCGCAATTGCCCTTGTCGTCGGCATAATCGGCGGCGCCTACGGCATTGGTGGCGGAGCGATCATGGCGCCGGTGCTGGTCGCCGCCTTCTGTCTGCCGGTGCATAGCGTCGCGGGCGCGGCCCTTTTTGGCACGTTTGTGACCTCCGTGGTCGGTGTAGTGCTCTATCAGTTTTTACCTGCCCCGGCCGGCATCGAGACTCGACCCGATTGGGCGCTGGGCATATTGTTCGGAATAGGCGGCGCGGCTGGCATGTATGTCGGCGCAAGGATGCAGAAGCATGTGCCTCAACGTACGCTCGAACTCGGTATCGCACTCGTGCTGGCGCTGTTGGCGGGCGGGTATGTGGTTGGATATGTACTCGCTTCTGTTCGCTGAATAAGTACGTTGAGCAACGGCTTTTAAATAGGCTGAATGGCCGGAACGGGTCCAGGCCGTGTAAAAACGCGATGAAAGCCAGAGCGGCACCAGTAACCCTGTCGTTGGCCTTCATCAACGGCTATTAAGCCGCCTCAGCATCACAGTGATTTACGTCCCGCGATTTTGGGTTTGTTCTGCGGACACCCTCGCTCGGGCTTGGTATTGACTCAAATAAAGGGCCTCAGCCCCTCAT
>JAUXVT010000064.1 GCA_030680405.1 Thiobacillus sp.
TCGATCGTGCCCGCAACGCGATCAAGGGCTTGCTGGAAATGGCGCCGGAGGAAGCGGCGGTACGCCAGCCCGATGGCACATGGGTGAACGCGCCGGTGGCGGCGGTGGTGCTGGACGCCGTTGTGCGCGTTCGCCCCGGCGAACGTGTGCCGATGGACGGCGTCATCACCGAAGGCAACTCCAGCATCAACCAGGCCCCGGTGACCGGTGAAAGCATCCCGGTGGACAAGGCGGTGGGCGACCCGGTCTTCGCCGGCACCATCAACGAGACCGGCACCTTCGAGTTCAAGGTCACGGCCCTGGCTTCGAACTCGACGCTCGCGCGCATCATCCATGCGGTCGAGGAAGCGCAGGGGACACGGGCGCCGACGCAGGGCTTCGTGGACCGTTTTGCCGCGGTCTACACGCCTGCGGTGTTCGTCATCGCCTTGGCGGTGGCTTTGCTCGGCCCGTGGCTGCTCGACTGGACATGGCTGCAAGCGATCTACAAGGCGCTCGTGCTGCTCGTCATTGCGTGCCCGTGCGCCTTGGTGATCTCGACACCCGTCACCATCGTCAGCGGCCTGGCGGCCGCGGCCCGTCGCGGCATCCTCATCAAGGGCGGCATCTACCTGGAGGGCGCGCGCAAGCTCAAGGCGATTGCGCTCGACAAGACCGGCACGATCACAGAAGGCAAACCCAAACTCGTGGCCCGTCAGGCGATCGATCCGACCGCCGATGCCGCCCATGTGGAAAGCGTGGCGGCTGCGCTGGCCGGCCATTCCGATCACCCGGTATCGCGGGCCATCGCGCAGGGGCTCACGCCTTCGGCGCTGCAGGTCAGTGACTTCAAGGCGCTGCCTGGCCGCGGTGTGCAGGCCGAAGTCGATGGTGTCAGCTATGCGCTCGGCAACCACCGGCTCATCGAAGAGCGTGGCCAGTGCTCGCCTGCACTGGAGGCCACGCTGAAGGGCCATGAGGAGGCCGGCCGCACGGTCACGCTGCTGGCTTCGCCGACGGGCGTGCTGGCGTTGTACGCGGTGGCCGACACCATCAAGCCCTCGTCGCGCGAAGCGGTGGCATCGCTGATGGCGCTGGGCATCACACCGGTGATGCTGACCGGCGACAACCAGGCCACTGCGATGGCCATCGCCCACGAAGCCGGCATCGAAGAGGCACGCGGCAACCTCCTGCCGGAAGACAAGCTCGAAGCGATCAAGGCGCTGCAGGCCAAACACGGCCCGACCGCGATGACCGGTGATGGCATCAACGATGCGCCGGCGCTGGCGCAGGCCGACGTGGGCATCGCCATCGGTGCCGGTTCC
>JAUXVT010000071.1 GCA_030680405.1 Thiobacillus sp.
CACCAGGCCGAACAGTTCGCTGGTGGACGCCTGATAAAAGCGGGTTTTCTTTTCCAGCCCGAGGATGCGGATCGCTTCCAGGATGCGCAGCGCGCCCAGCGCATCGGAGTTGGCGGTGTATTCGGGCTCCTCGAAGCTCACCGCGACATGGCTTTGCGCCGCCAGGTTGTAGATTTCATCCGGCTGCACCTGCTGGGTGATGCGGATCAGGCTGGAAGAGTCTGTCATGTCGCCATAGTGCAGAATGAAATTGCGGTTGGAGACGTGCGGATCCTGATACAGATGATCGATGCGGTCGGTGTTGAAAAGCGAGGCACGGCGTTTGATGCCATGTACCTCGTAGCCCTTCTTCAGCAGGAATTCGGCAAGATAGGCACCGTCCTGGCCGGTGACGCCGGTGATGAGCGCTTTTTTGGTCATGATTGTCCCATCTGGTTTCGGGTAGATTCTAGTTTGAAGTGCAATTTTGATTAACGAAAAGATGGGGCAAATGCGAGAGCACTTTGCCCATCGATCACCCTACCGAAGTTGCCGAATGACCCACACCCATCTGACCCAAGACGAACGATACCAAATCTACATCCTTAAGAAAGCCGGACTTCACCCAAGCGAAATCGCCAAACTGATGAACCATCACCCTTACACCATCAGCCGTGAGACGCTTTATCAGCACATCCATGCCGGCAAACGGGCTGGCGATCAGTGGGGAATCCGCCCATCCGACACCATGCAAGCGTCGCAACAGCGGGATGATGCAGAAGGACACTCCCATTCCTCTGCTTGCTCTGGCGATTGCGGCAAGCCCCTGAACCCAGCCTTCCAGGGCGCCGCCATGCTATGCTGAGCGCCATATTGTGGGGGATGGCGTGATCAAGATTCTGTTGCTGATTGTGATTGGATTCGCGGTGTGGGCGGTGTTCCGCGCCTACCAGCGCTCGCTCGACAAACCCGCCGCGCCGGCGCGCGAACACACTGTCGAAGACATGGTGAAATGTGCGCATTGTGGGGTGAACCTGCCGCGTAGCGAAGCAATTTATTCCGCCGGCGACTTCTTCTGTACACCTGAACACAAACAACTCGGTAAAAAATGAGCGCCCCGGCGGCTGCCCTGCCGCGTCCTGCCACGCAGGGCTATTACGCGTCGCACTGGCGCAGCCTCGATTACTTCAATCTGTATCGCCTGACCCTGGCGGTGGCGCTGGTGTTCACCGGTCTGCTGTTCGACGCCTCGGATCTGTTCCGGGAAGGTGCGAGCGCGCGCTTCCAGGGCTTTGCCTATGCCTATCTGGTGATCGCGGCCTTGTTCGTGCTGGGCATCCGCGCGCGCTGGCCAGGATTCCAGATCCAGCTCACCGCGCATATCACGGCCGACATCGTGCTGGTGATGCTGATGATGTCGACCAGCGAGCGGCTGGCAGGCGGCATGGGGATGCTGCTGGTGATTTCCATCGCGTCGGGCGGGCTGGTCGGCAGCGGTCGGCTGACCCTGCTGTATGCCGCGATGGCGTCGATCGCCGTGCTGCTGCAGCACGCTTTCAGCATTCTGGGCGGCAGCCAGGGAATAGACAGCTTTTTCCAGGTCGGCTTGCTGTGCGCGGGTTACTTCGCCATCGGCTGGCTGGCGCACGCGCTGACGCAGCGCGCGCTGCGCTCGGAAACGCTGGCGCAGCAGCAGGCGGACGAGTTGGCACTGCTGAACCGGATCAACGCACTGGCGATCGAGAACTCCCCCGACGGCCTACTGGCGGTGCGCGGCGACGGCGTCGTGCGCCACGCCAGCCCGCGTGCGCTGGCGCTGCTCGGCATCACGGCGCCGGTGACGCCGGGCGTCACCCAGCTGCAAGACTGCTCACCCGAACTGGCGCGCCTGGTGCAGCAATTGCGCCCCGGCGCGGCGCCCACCCTGAACACCGCGGCTGCGCAGCTGCGGGTGCGCTGCATTCCACTGGCGACGCCGGACAACAGCCGGGTGCTGGTGCTGGAGGACCAGAGCCAGGCCGAGCAGGCGGCGCAGCGGCTGAAGCTGGCGGCGCTGGGGCGGCTGACTGCCAACATCGCGCACGAGATCCGCAATCCGCTGTCGGCCATTAGCCATGCCGCACAGCTCCTGCACGAGGAAGCGCGCGACGCCGCCCAGGCCAAGCTGACCGCGATCATCGAAAACAACGCGCGGCGGCTCGACCGTCTGGTGGAAGAAGTGCTGACGCTCAACCGGCGCGACCGCCTCAACCCGGTCAGCTTCGATGCCGCGACGCTCGCCGCCCTGATCGACGAGCTGCGGCAGACTGAAGAAATCCCGGCGGACGCCGTCATAGTCAGCATGCCCGATGCCGTGCGTTTTCAATTCGACCCCGACCACCTGCGCCAGATCGTGTGGAATCTGCTGCGCAATGCCTGGCGTTTCAGCCGCAAGCAGGCGGGCAGCATCCGCTTCAGCGCGCAGAGGCCGGGCGACAGCATGCAGTTCGAGATCGAAGACGACGGTCCGGGGGTGTCTGCGGAACACCAGGGCAAGCTGTTCGAGCCGTTTTTCACCACCGATGCGCAGGGCACCGGGCTCGGGCTGTTCCTCGCGCGCGAGCTTGCCGAGGCCAACCATGCGGCGCTGGCCTATGTGCCCGGTGCGGGCGGCGCGCGCTTCCGTCTCAGCCTGCGCGGGGGCGAGTGACCATGGCTGCTTCCCCGCGGATTCTGCTGGTGGACGACGAGCCCGACCTGCTCGACCTGATGGAGCTGACGCTGGTCAAGATGGGGCTGGAAACCGACCGCGCCGTCAGCGTCGCCGAAGCACAGGCCCGGCTGAAACAGACGCACTACGACCTCTGCCTGACCGACATGCGGCTGACCGACGGCGAAGGGCTGGAGGTGATCGCCGCTGCCAGCGCGCTGGCGGCGCCGGTGCCGGTGGCGGTCATCACCGCGTATGGCAACGCCGGCAACGCGGTGGCCGCGCTGAAGGCGGGCGCATTCGATTATCTGGCCAAGCCGGTAGCGCTCGACCAGCTGCGCGCGCTGGTCAAGTCCGCGCTGAAAATCCCCGAGGCCACGCAGGCGGACAACCCCGCACGCGACCTGATCGGCCAGTCCGCCACCATGCAGGACATCCGCGCACGCATCGCCAAGCTCGCGCGCACCCAGGCACCGGTGCACATCGCCGGCGAATCGGGCAGCGGCAAGGAACTCGCCGCGCGGCTGATCCATCGGCTGGGCAACCGCGCCGACAAGCCCTTCGTCGCGGTCAACTGCGGCGCGATTCCCGAGACGCTGATGGAAAGCGAGTTTTTCGGCTATCGCAAGGGCGCCTTCACCGGCGCCGACGCCGACCGCAACGGCTTTTTCCAAGCAGCCGACGGCGGCACCCTGTTTCTCGATGAAGTCGCCGACCTGCCGCTGTCGATGCAGGTAAAACTGTTGCGTGTGCTGCAGGAAAAGAAGGTGCGCAAGGTCGGCGCCACCGCCGAAGAGCCGGTCGACGTGCGCATCATCAGCGCCACCCACCAGAATCTGGCGGCGCTGGTGGAGGCCGGGCGCTTTCGCCAGGACTTGTATTACCGGCTGAACGTCATCGATCTAGTGATGCCCAGCCTGCGCGAGCGCGTCGAGGACATTCCCGAGATGGCACGCTTTCTGCTAAACAAGCTGGGCGGCGCCGACGTCAAGCTGGATCGCGATGCTGCAAAGGCGCTGTGCGCCTATGCCTTCCCCGGCAACGTGCGCGAACTGGAAAACACACTGGAGCGCGCGCTGGCACTGTGCGAAGACCAGCACATCACCGCAGCCGATCTCAGCCTTGCCCCTGCCCTGACCGCTGCCAACGCCGCCCCCGGCAGCAAATACCCGCTGCAGGATTACCTCGACCAGATGGAGCGTGCCGCCATCCTCGAAGCGCTGGAGCAGACGCGCTACAACAAGACCGCTGCCGCCCGTGTGCTCGGTGTCACCTTCCGCAGCCTGCGCTATCGGCTGGAGCGCCTGGGGATCGAGTAATTCCGGTTCGCATTTGAACCGATATGTTGTCGGCCGCGCCTTGCCATGCCACAGCACTGTCTGCGGCTTGCCTTCGTGTCTCGGCTCAAATGCGAACCAGCTTAGCGCGACGCACGCGCAAAAAAAGCTTGGAGGAAGTGGAAGCCCGGCGCCGTAAGGTGCTGGGGGTCTTACCCGAATGCAGGTGAGAGCAATTGGCGGCCAGGTGCGGGGGCACTGATCTCCGGCATAGGCCGCCACTGTGTGCAGGGTGAGCTCCCATTCCCCGAGGCGGGGGGCGTGTATCCGTTGTTCCTGCCCTTGGAAAGGTGCGTCAGGAAAGAGTTGCCGTCCCAACCGTCCCCAAAGCCACCGGCTAAGCCGAAACTTTCATGGGGCGGATTGTGGATGCTTCTTAAGATACTTTGGCGAAGACTGAACGCCTACGGCTAACTGTTCACTGTCTGCGTTCGGCCCAGACTGTGTAGAAACTTTTTTAAAGTCTTCGGGGCGCGATCCGGCAGTTTCAGGTAACGCTTAGCGTGCCCTGAGAAGCGATGGCAAGTCAGATCGGCGTACCTGGTTTTCCGCTCCGGAAATACCCTTTGCTCGCTTGAATACACTTCCTGCAGGCAAACAAAAGGCCTCAGGCCCTCATCGCGTCCATCAAGGCGCCAGCTCCCAGCAGCTTCATCACACGCTTCAGGTTGTAGGCAAGCACATGCAGGCTCATCTCCGTACTGGCCCGGTCCAGGGTCTTCATCAGGAAGTGCGCCGATCCCATCCAGAATTTGATGGTTCCAAACGGATGTTCAACTGTTTGGCGGCGAATGCGCATCATCTCGGGGGCATGATCCAGGCGGGTTTGCATGGCTTCCAGAATGTCTTCATGTTCCCACCGCGTCACTCGCCGCTCCTGGCCGGGTATGCACTGCGCCTTCATCGCGCATGATTTGCAGTTCATATTCCAGTAACGATGGTAGTTCAGACCATTCACAATGGTTACACAATGCCGGGGCAGGCGCTCTCCGGCAGGGCATCGGTATTCATCACGCTCGGCATTGTAAATAAAATCCGCCCGGCCGAACCGCCCGTGCGCGGTGGCACTGGACGTCACTGGTTTGGGCACGATCACGCTAATGTCTGCCTCATGGCAGGCCAGGATTTCTTCGCTCTTGAAGTACCCGCGATCGGCGACGGCGGCCAGTTCCTGGATCCCCATAGCCTCCCGCGCTTGATTGGCCATTGAGGCCAGTTGCTCACGATCTGATCCGACATTGGTTACTTCATGCGCAACAATCAGATGGTGTGTCGCATCGACCGCGGTTTGAACGTTGTAGCCGACGATCCCGGTGCCACGCGTCTTCATCAAGCGGGCATCGGGATCGGTGAAGGATATCTGCTTGTCCGGTGTTTCGTTGAGTTGAACTTCGATTTCCCGGAGTGCCTGCATCTGCGTCTTCAGGGCGGCAATCTTGTCCTGCAGCCGCCCGGTCCGGGCTTGCGCCACCGCGGGTTCTTGCCGGTCTGCTGTGTCGAGATCAGTGAGGTAGCGGTTGATGCTGGATTCAATCTCTTCCATCCGCCACTGCAGCTTGGCGCTGGTGAAGTTACGGTCCCGATTGTTGACGGCCTTGAATTTGCTGCCGTCGATGGCAACAAGGGCTTCCGAGAATAGACCCAACTGCTGGCACAACACCACAAACCAGACGCCGGCTGGATTGAATCCGATTGAGGTAACCGTAGATGTAGATCTTCAGCAGCACTGCTGGATGATAGGACGGCCTGCCCGTCGCCGCTGGATCTACGCCTTCAAAGCCCATTTGCCAAGATCAAGTTCATCGACCACTCGAACCGGATTGGTGTCGGCGACGTAGTCATCGAGGCTCTCCGGTAACAAGGTGCTTTGAGTTCGGCTTTCGCCTTGAACAAAACGCTTCATCTGGAGGCCCCAAAACGCGATAAGCGATTATCCAATTATCGAGCGCGTTTTTACACAGTCTGGGCCGATAGCTCCAGTTCAATTTCTTGCCCGGAGCGTCTGCTTCCGTTGCAGGCCGTGTAAAAACGCGATGAAAGCCAGAGCGGCACCAGCAACCCTGTCGTTGGCCTTCATCAACGGCTATTAAGCCGCCTCAGCATCACAGTGATTTACGTCCCGCGATTTTGGGTTTGTTCTGCGGACACCCTCGCT
>JAUXVT010000072.1 GCA_030680405.1 Thiobacillus sp.
CGGCACCACGGCTTTCAGCCGCGCATTGGCGCGCTGCATGAATTCGAACTGGCCGGAGTAGGTGATGCTCATGCCGGGTTCGAGCCTGACGCCGGCAGCCACGGCCTGCTGCAGATCGGCCACGGTGGACGCGAGATCGCGCCCGCGCACGTCGACGTACACCCAGCCCGACAGAAATGGCTCCACGCTTTTGCGCACTGTCTTCGAGGACCGTGTCACTTCGCGATGTTCACGTTAAAACAGCTTCAGCGCGGTGCCTGCCAGCAGTTGTTGCTGACCTGCCAAGTCATCGAGAGCTGTTCGCTGGTGGGGTACAGCACGTATTTGATCCCCATGTAATCCGAGCCTTTGCGCCAGAACATCGCCAGCAGGCTCTTTTCACCGCTGGCGATGACGCTGGTATAGGGGATGACCTTGAGCGGATTGCCGTACAGGTTGGAATAGTTCGAGGCGATGACGACGAAGTGGCGGAAAGCCGGCTCGACTTCCTGGTCGAACGCCACCAGCTTGTCGTTGCAGAAGGTGAACAGAAAGCGGCGGCCGGCGGCGCTGTTGGGCAGGTCGTAGACAAACAGGCCGTCGTTGCCGACCGGCAGGCTCTTGTCGAAATTCCAGGTCTTGAGCGCCTGCTCGACCTCGGTGCGGGGCATGCCGTTTCTGAATTCGCCGACTTCCCAGGCCTGGGCGGGCAGGGCGAGCAGCAGTCCGGCCAGCAGGCCAAGCGTTTTCATTCTCGTTGTCATGGCGATCCTAAAAGGCGGGTGCAAGCGAGTCAGAAGCATAACGCAGCCCGGGCACGCCGTGGCCGAATGCTGTCCACGCCTGGTGCATCACTTGCCCATAACGGCGCCGAAAACCTTTTTCAACAGATCGCTGCTCGCCTGCATGGGGTTGGCGCGGATCGCGGCCTCTTTTTCACCGATCACGGTATAGAGCCGGTCGAGCGCCTGCTGGGTGACGTACTGCTCGACGCTGGCCTGCTTCTTGTCGACCAGGTTGAACTGCGCGGCCATGCCGGCGTACTGGTTGTACTGCTGCGCCAGTCCGACCTTGTCGGTGGTCGCCTTGACGATGGGGGCGAAGCGCTCGGTGAGCCTGGTTTCGGTTTTCTTGCGGAAGAAATCGGTGGCCGACGTCTTGCCGCCGGTCAGAATACCCTTGGCATCTTCCAGCGTCATTTCTTTTACCGCATCCACCAGCAGGGTTTTGGCTTCCGGCACGGCGGCTTCGGCGGCGCGGTTCATCGACAGCACCAGCTCGTCGGCCTGCTTGCCCATGCCGAACATGCGCATGGCTTTTTCGGCCTTCTGCAGGCTGGGCGGCAGCGGGATTTTCAGTGTGGGATTGCCGAAGAAGCCGTCTTTCTGCCCGAGTTGGGCGACCGCGGCTTCAGCCCCGCGGGTGAGTGCCTCCTTCAGCCCGGCATTGATGTCGGCACTGGAGAGCGCGTCGACGCCGCTGGTGGCTGACTGGGTGGCGGGCTTGCCGAGCACGCCCTTCAGCATTTCGTTCCAGTCGAAGGCGTGGACGGGCAGGGCGAAGGTGAGACCCGTGGCCAGAATCACCCAGCGTTTCAATGCGTCTCCTTGAAGGGTTGGGACTACAGTACCTCGGCGGCGTAATCGGCCAGGCGCGAACGTTCACCACGTTGCAGGGTGACGTGGCCGTTGTGCGGCCAGCCCTTGAAGTGGTCGACCACGTAGGTGAGGCCGGAGCTGCCTTCGGTGAGGTAGGGCGTGTCGATCTGCGAGATGTTGCCCAAACACACCACCTTGGTGCCCGGCCCGGCGCGCGTGATCAGCGTTTTCATCTGCTTGGGCGTGAGGTTCTGCGCTTCGTCGATGATCAGAAACTTGTTGAGGAAAGTGCGCCCGCGCATGAAATTCAAGGATTTCACCTTGATGCGGCTGCGGATCAGGTCCTGCGTCGCCGCGCGCCCCCACTCGCCGGCGTCGTCGTCGTTCTTGTTCAGCACGTCGAGGTTGTCCTCCAGCGCACCCATCCACGGCGTCATTTTTTCCTCTTCGGTGCCGGGCAGGAAACCGATGTCTTCGCCCACCGGGACGGTCACGCGGGTCATGATGACTTCACTATAGATTTTTTTATCCAGCATCTGGGCCAGGGCGGCGGCGAGCGTGAGCAGGGTCTTGCCGGTGCCGGCCTGGCCCAGCAGGGTGACGAAATCGATCTCGGGATCCATCAGCACGTTGAGCGCAAAATTCTGCTCGCGGTTGCGCGCGGTGATGCCCCATACATTGTTCTTGTGATGGCTGAAATCGCGCACCGTGACCATCTCCGCCTGCTTGCCCTCGACCTTCAGCACCTTGGCGTAGAGCGGGTTGGGGCCTTCCTGGTAGACGAATTCATTTGGCAACAAACCCGAAACCAGCGGCCCCTTGATGCGGTAGTAGGTGTGGCCGTTGGCCTGCCACGATTCCATGCCCTTGCCGTGGGTGTCCCAGAAGTCGGTGGGCAGTTCGCGCACCCCGGCGTAGAGCAGGTCGGTGTCTTCCAGCACCTTGTCGTTGAAGTAGTCCTCGGCGGGCAATCCCAGCGCACGCGCCTTGATGCGCATGTTGATGTCTTTGGACACCAGGATGACCTGACGCTTGGGGTGATGGCGCGAGAGGAACAGCACCACGCCGAGGATCTGGTTGTCGACCTTGCTGGTTGGCAGGCTCAGCGGGATGTCGCCGGTGATCGCCTGGGTCTGCAAAAACAGCCTGCCGGTGGCGGCGTTGTGGCTGTGCGGGGCGAGCGGCACGCCATCTTCGATGTTGTCGAGCTTGCTGATGATCTCGTCGAGGAAGCGGCTGGTCTGGCGGGCGTTGCGCGAGACTTCGGTCATGCCCTTCTTGTGCTGGTCGAGTTCTTCCAGCGTGGCGATCGGCACATAGATGTCGTGCTCCTCGAAACGGAACAGGCTGGTGGGATCGTGCATCAGCACGTTGGTATCCAAAACGAACAGCTTGGTCTGGGCGGCGGCTTTTCTCGGCATGGCTGGTTGTGGTGACGGGGGGAAGTTGAGAATGCCTTCATCCTACCTCAAGCTGAAGGTGGCTTGTCGAGTCAAAAAAGTAAACCCGAAACCCGCCCGCCAGCGCGGATGGGGTGGCGGATTTCTCAGTAGAATGATTGGTTCTGCCCCTGAGATTTGGACCACTGCATGAGTCGTCGGCTGGCGTTGCTGTGTATGGCCTGGGTGTGGGCGCAACCGCTCTATGCACAGATTGCCGCGCACATCCTGCTACAGGATTCGCCGCTGGCCGGGTTTCAGTACCACGCGGGCAAGACGCTGTGGCCGCAGATGCAGGTGGGCGATGCGCTCACCCTGATCCGCGAGCCGCACAATCCGCATGACGCCAAAGCGGTGCGGGTGGAGTGGCGGGGCCACAAGATCGGCTATGTGCCGCGCCGCGAGAATGCCGACGTGGCGCGCTTCATGGATGGCGGACAGATGCTGGTGGGCCGCATCGTCCGGCTGGCCGAGGTGCGCGACCCGTGGTCGCGGGTGCGCTTCGAGATTCTGATTCCCATGCAGCCGGACTGAACGGAGGAGGTTATGAAGCGACTGCTCGTATTCACACTGTTGGCGTTCGGCTGGCTGGCGCAGGCGGCTGCGGATTCCCTGCCGCTTGCCAGTCTCAGTCTGTCGCCCGGATTTGCGATCGAGCTGTTTGCCCGTGTGCCCAACGCGCGGCAGATGACGCTCGGCAAACACACCCTGTTCGTCGGCAGCATGCGCGCCGGCAAGGTCTATGCGATTCCGCTGCAAGGGCCGCGCAAGCCGCTTGTCATTGCAGAGGGCTTGAATCTCCCGGTGGGCGTGGCGTTCCGTGACGGCGATCTGTACGTGTCGGCAGTGAGCCGCATCCTGCGGCTGCGTGATATCGAAGCGCGCCTGAATAAGCCGCCGCGCCCCGAAACGGTGAGCCAGGCCTATCCCACCGACACCCATCACGGCTGGAAATTCATCGCCTTCGGCCCCGACGGCAAGCTGTATGTACCGGTGGGCGCGCCGTGCAATATCTGCGCGCCCGACCCGGACCGCTATGCGACGATCACCCGGCTCGATGTGGCGAGCGGCAAGATCGAGGTGGTGGCGCGCGGGGTGCGCAACACGGTGGGCTTCGACTGGCAGCCGCAGAGCGGCGAGCTGTGGTTCACCGACAATGGCCGCGACTGGCTGGGCGACGATGCGCCGCCGGACGAACTCAATCGCGTGAGCCAGGCCGGCCAGCACTTCGGCTACCCGTATTGCCACGGCGGCACGATCGCCGATCCCGAATTCGGCAAGGCCCGGCGCTGCGCCGAGTTCGTGCCGCCGGTGCAGAACCTGGGCGCGCACGTGGCCAGCCTGGGCATGCGCTTCTACACTGGCACGGCTTTCCCCGTGCGCTATCGGAATGCCATCTTCATCGCCGAGCATGGCTCGTGGAACCGCAGCAGCAAAACCGGCTATCGGGTCAGCGTGGTGCGCCTGCAGGATAATCGCGCGGTGAGCTACGAACCCTTCGTCAGCGGCTGGCTGCAGGGCGAGTCTGCCTGGGGGCGGCCGGCCGATGTGCTGGTGATGCCCGACGGCAGCCTGCTGGTGTCGGACGACCATGCGGGCGCGATTTACCGCGTCGTCTATCGCGGCAACCGGTAAAATCACGCCGATGAAATTGCTTGTCCTCGATACTTCCACCGAATGGTGTTCGGCTGCGCTGTGGCTGGATGGCCAGATCCAGGCGCGCCGCGTGCTGGCGGGGCAGCGGCATAGCAGCCTGCTGCTGCCGATGGTGGATGAACTGCTGCGCGCAGCCGGCCTCAAATTGCGCGCGCTCGACGGCATCGCCTATGGCGCCGGCCCCGGCTCGTTTACCGGTCTGCGTATCGCCTGTGCGGTGACGCAAGGTCTGGCGTTCGGCGCCGAGCTGCCGGTGGCGGGCGTCTCCACGCTGGAATCGATTGCCGAGCAGACCGGCGCCGAGCGGGTGCTGACCGTGCTCGACGCGCGCATGGCCGAGGTCTACTGGGCGGCCTACCAGCGCGACGGCGCAGGGTGGCGCGCCGTGGCCGAACCGCAACTGGCGCTGCCCGAATCGGTGGCCGTTCCTGATGGGGGCGAGTGGGTTGGCGCAGGCAATGGCTTCGCCGCATTGGGCGAGGTGTTGCGCCCGCGCTTGGCGGCCGCGCTTGCGCGCATCGACGACACGATCATGCCCGACGCCGCGGCGATGGCGCCGCTCGCTGTAGCGGCCTTTGTGCGTGGCGAGGGCATGGACGCCGCGCTTGCTGCGCCGATTTACCTGCGCGACAAGGTGGCGCTGACGGTGGACGAGCGCCGCGCGAGGCGTCCCGTATGAGCGCCCTGCCAGACATTCCGGTACACGAAATCGCGCACCGCCTGCGCCCGATGTCCGAGGTCGATCTGCCGCGCATTCACCGGATCGAATTGGCGAGTTACGAATACCCGTGGAGCCTGGGAAATTTCGCCGATTCGCTCAGTGCCGGTTACAGCATGTGGGTGCGCGAAGCCGAGGGCGAGGTGATCGGGTATTACGCGATGATGGCGGCGGCGGGCGAAGCGCATCTGCTCAACCTCACCATTGCGCCGATCTGGCGACGCCACGGCCTCGGGCGCGATTTGCTCGACCACTGCATGGCGCGTGCCTGCGACCACAAGGCCGAAAGCCTGTTTCTCGAAGTGCGCACCTCCAACACGGCTGCCATTGCGCTGTATCACAGCAGCGGCTTCGTCGATCTGGCGGTGCGGTGGGGCTACTACCCGGCGCGCGACGGCCGCGAGGATGCGCTCATCATGAAAAAGGACTTGTCATGCTGAGCCGTGACGACGTGTTCAACGAGCTGGGCATCGGCCCGGTGTGGCGGTTGCGCGAGACGCCCGCCGCACCAGCCACCTCACCCCTTACGCCTCACCCCTCACCTGCTTACACCTCCTGGGAACAACTGGCCGATGCCGTTGCCCACTGCACCGCCTGCAAGCTTTCCGCCACCCGCATCCAGGGGGTGCTCGGCATGGGCGACCGCAACGCCGACTGGCTGATCATCGGCGAGGCACCCGGCGTTGAGGAGGATGCACGCGGCGAGCCGTTTGTCGGCCAGGCGGGCAAGCTGCTCGATGCCATGCTGGCGTCGATCGGGCTGAAACGCGGCGAGAATGTCTACATCACCAACGTGCTGAAATCGCGCCCGCCCGGAAACCGCAATCCCGAGTCGGACGAGGTGGCCGCGTGCCGCCCCTATCTGCTGGCGCAGATCGAACTCATCCAGCCGAAGCTCATCCTCGCGCTGGGGCGCTTTGCCGCGCAAAGCCTGCTCGACACCGACGAGGCGATCAGCCGCCTGCGCGGCCGCGTGCACCAGTTTCAGAATGTGCCGCTGGTGGTGACTTATCATCCGGCCTATCTGCTGCGCAACCTGCCCGACAAGGCGCGCGCGTGGGAGGATCTGTGCCTGGCGCGGCGCACGATACAGGGGTTATGAAACTTTTTTTATCCGCGAAGTACACGAACAAACGCGAAGAAAATCGAAAGAACACCTGAAGGATTTTTCTTCGCGCCCCTTCGCGGATCGTTTTTTGTTTTTGGAACAATCGATTTATGAAACTTTTGCACTCCGTGCTGCGTTTTCGTGTCAATTATTTTTCCGATCTGGGTCGCCATCAGGTGGTGGTATGGATGCCGGGCGACACGCCGCCGGTCGACGCCCAGGTCGACGTCGGGCCGAAGATCGAGCACGAGGTGCCGAATGAGGTGTTCCGCGGCAACATCGCGCCGCTGAAATTGGGGCGTTTCTATCCGTCGCAGCTGCTGCACGCCGACGATGTGCCCGGCCCGATGTTCCGCGTGATGAAGCTCAACGAAGCCAGCTTCGTCGCCAACTTCAGCCACCCGCTGCAGGGGCGCATTTTCAGCATCGACAGCGGCAAGAGCGATGTCTCGACCGAGCCGGTCGGCCAGGTGGGGCAACTGCTGGAATGGAGCGGCATGGAAACGCAGATGCAGACGCCGACCGATTTCGAGGGGCCGGATGCGTTCAGCCGCGAGGACGAATTCCCCGATACCGAGTTCTACGCACTCGCCCGCAAGGTCACCCACGTCGACGCCGTGTGCGCGCGCCGCATCCAGGCACTGTACCGCACCGTGCTGCCTGAGAGTGCGCGGGTGCTCGACCTGATGACGGGCTGGCGCTCGCACCTGCCGGACACGGTGCAATCGGCGGTGGGACTGGGGCTGAACGCCGAGGAGCTGGCCGACAACCCGCAACTCGCCGAGCGCATCGTTCACGACCTCAATGCCGATCCCAGACTGCCGTTTGCCGACGCCAGCTTCGATGCGGTGGTGTGCACGGTGTCGTTCGAATACCTGACGCAGCCGCACAAGATTGTGGCGGAGGTCAAGCGGGTATTGAAGCCGGGCGGCCTGTTCGTGGTGACGATGTCACATCGCTACTTCCCGCCCAAGGTCATCAAGCTGTGGACGCAGCTGCACCCGATGGAGCGCATGGCCTGGGTGGGCACGCTGCTCAAGCAGGCCGGCTTGAGGAAGGTGGAAACCTATGTCGAGCGCGGCCTCAAACGCCCCAAGGACGACCGCTACGCTGACAAGCTCGCCGAATCCGACCCCCTGTTTGCCACATGGGGCGTGGCGTAAACTCACAACACCCAACAATCCCAGGAGGCTGACATGTTCAAATGGCTGATCGCAACATTCATGGCGTTGACCCTTTCCGGCTGCGGCTACAACACGCTGCAGACGACCGACGAGGACATCAAGGCCACCTGGGCCGAGGTGCTGAACCAGTATCAGCGCCGTGCCGACCTGGTGCCGAACCTGGTCAACGTGGTGAAAGGCTACGCGGCGCACGAGCAGGAGGTGTTCACCTCGGTGACCGAAGCGCGCGCGCGTGTCGGGGCGATCCAGGCAACGCCCGAGCTCATCAACGACGAAGCCGCGTTCCAGAAGTTCATCGCCGCGCAGGGCGAGCTCACCGGCGCGATCTCACGCCTGCTGCTGGTGGCGGAGAACTACCCGCAGCTCAAGGCAGACGGCCTGTTCCGCGACCTGCAGGCGCAGCTCGAAGGCACCGAAAACCGCATCACCGTCGCGCGCAACCGCTACATCGCCGCGGTGAAGACCTACAACGTCACGGTGCGTTCCTTCCCGTCCAACCTCACCGCGATGCTGTTCGGCTTCAAGACCAAGCCGACCTTCACGGTGGAAAACGAGGCGGCCATCGCCGTGCCGCCGAAGGTCGACTTCGGCACGCCAACCCCTGCGCCGGCGCCAGCCCCCATGCCTGCCCCGGCGCCTGCTGCACCAGCAAGTGGTGGTGATGCATCCGGCAGCCTCTCGCACGGATATTGACGCGCAGATGATGCGCATTGCCGCAACGCGTTTCGCGTTCGGCGTTCTTCTGACGCTGCTGGCATTGTTCGCCTGGGCACAGGTCGCGGTGCCGGACGTGTCGCGCCGGGTCACCGACCTGACCGCCACGCTGAGCGCCGATCAGGTCGCCGCTCTTGAAGGCAAACTGGCTGCGTTCGAAGCGCAGAAGGGCAGCCAGATTGCGGTCCTCATCATCCCGACCACCCAGCCCGAGGACATCGCCCAGTTCGGCATCCGCGTCGCCGAGCAGTGGAAAATCGGCCGCGAGAAAATCGACGACGGGGTGATCCTGATCATCGCCAAGGACGACCGCACCCTGCGGCTGGAAGTCGGCTACGGGCTGGAAGGCGCCATCCCGGACGCCATTGCCAAGCGGGTGATTGCCGAAACCATCACGCCCCACTTCAAGGCGGGCGATTACTACGGCGGCATCGACGCGGGTGTGCAGCAGCTGATGCGGCTGATCGAGGGCGAATCGCTGCCGTCGCCCCGCGTGTCGGAAAACGGCGGGGAGGAGGGTTCCTTTGTCCTCCTCATCGTCGGCGGCATCGTCGCGGGCTGGCTGCTCTCCATGCTGATGAGCCGTCCGGCTGCGGGCGGGGTCGCCGCGCTCGGCAGCGGGGCGGTAGGTGCGCTGCTGCTGGGATTCACCCCGGTATTGCTGTTCATCGCCGTGTTCGTGTTTGCCGGCGTGGCAGGGGGATTCCGCCACGGCGGCGGCTGGACCAGCGGCGGGGGCGGCGGATTCGGCGGAGGCGGCTTCGGCGGCTTCGGCGGCGGCTCGTGGGGCGGTGGCGGAGGTGGATTCGGCGGCGGAGGCGCGTCAGGCTCATGGTGAATTTCAGACGATTTTTCCAGCATCTTTTCATGCCGTCGTGGGCATGGCGGCATGCGTTTCCGCAGGCCACGCTCGACGCTATCGATGCCGCGATCGGCGTGTCGGAGACCGCTCACGGCGGCGAAATCCGTTTTGCCATTGAAAACTGCCTGCCCGCCGCCCTGGTGTGGCGCGGCATCAGCGGCCGCGAACGCGCGATCGAGGTGTTCTCCAACCTGCGCGTGTGGGACACCGAGCACAACAGCGGCGTGCTGATCTATCTGCTGCTGGCCGACCGCGACATCGAGATCGTCGCCGATCGTGGTATCACCTCCCGGGTGGACCCGGCCGCATGGGAGGCAGTGGCGCAGACGATGGAGGCCGCGTTCAGGCAGGGCGAATTCGAGCGCGGCGCGCTGGCCGGCATCGGGCGGATTAGTGACCTGCTGGCGCAAAATTTTCCGCCGTCCGGGCATAATCCGGACGAACTGGCGAACCGGCCCGTGATACTGAGGAGATGAGATGCAGGCCTATGTAGTGTGGTGGATCCTGGCGGCGGTGTTGGTGGGGGTGGAGCTCACCAGCGGGACCTTCTACCTGCTGCTTGGCGGCGGCAGCAGCAGGCCTGGCCACCTGGCTGGGCGCGGGCTTGTTCATGCAGTTGCTGACGGCGGGCATCATCGCCGCGCTGGGCACGCTGGCGCTGCGCCACTGGAAGCGAAGCACTTCGCATCCTGAAGCGTCCGTGCAGGACATGGACATTGGCCAGGCCGTGCAGGTCGAGTCCTGGCAGGACGGTCGCGGCCAGGTCAAATATCGCGGTGCGCTGTGGGATGCCGAGGCCGAGTCGGCCGGCGTCGACAGCGCCCGTCCGCTGGTGATTCGTGCCATCAGGGGAAATACGCTGGTACTGGGCAACTAAAATCCGGACGGCGCACTACATAAACAAAGGGAGAAAAAACAAATGGATATCGTCGCACTGGTCATTCTTGTCGTCATTCTTATCGTCGTCGCCAAGGGCGTGCGCGTGGTGCCGCAGCAAAACGCCTGGGTGGTCGAACGCCTGGGCAAGTTCCACGCGGTGCTCGGCCCCGGCCTCAATCTGGTCATTCCCTTCATCGACACCGTTGCCTACAAGCATTCGCTGAAGGAAATCCCGCTCGACGTGCCGAGCCAGGTCTGCATCACGCGCGACAACACTCAGCTGGCGGTCGACGGCATCCTCTACTTCCAGGTCACAGACCCGAAAATGGCGTCCTACGGATCGAGCGACTACATCTCGGCCGTTTCGCAGCTGGCGCAGACCACACTGCGCTCGCTAATCGGCCGCATGGAAATGGACCGCACCTTCGAGGAGCGCGACGATATCAACCGCGGCGTGGTGCTGGCGCTGAACGAGGCCTCGATCAACTGGGGCGTCAAGGTGCTGCGCTACGAGATCAAGGACCTCACCCCGCCGAAGGAAATTCTTCACGCCATGCAGCGGGAGATCACCGCCGAGCGGGAAAAGCGCGCGCTGATCGCCTCGTCGGAAGGGCGGATGCAGGAGCAGATAAATATCGCGACCGGCGAGCGTAATGCGGCGATCCAGCAGTCCGAAGGCGAGATGCAGGCGGCGATCAACGTCGCACAGGGCGAGGCCGAAGCGATCAAGGCCATTGCCGCCGCCAACGCCGAAGCCATTGCCCGCGTCGCGCGTGCCGTCGAGTTGCCCGGCGGCACGCAGGCGGTGAACCTCAAGGTGGCCGAAAAATACGTCGAGGCCTTCGCCGGCATCGCCAAGGCCGGCAACACCCTGATCGTGCCGTCCAACATGGCAGACATCAGCTCGCTGATCGCGGGGGCGATGAGCGTCGTGAAGTCGCAGGGCGGGGCAGGCTCAATCCTGAGGCCGGTTTCCCGCGCCTTCGGCTGAGATATTCGCAGCGTTGGCCAAGGGCGTTCCGCCGATAAGCCATGGGGATTCCGCCTGTTGAATGGGGGTGCACCATTCAACTTTCAGGATGCTGTCATCAGGCCGTTCGGCTGGCGTCATTCGATTCAAGCTTTGGGTTGTTTTGCCGATACACCCTTAAGCGTAAAAACTTGCGCCTTACCCAGAGATATCCATGAACCGAAAACCAGCATTGTTGCTGGCAGTCTTAGCCTGTTTGTTGATTTCCCTGCCGTCATTCGCGAATCAGGACGGGGTGGTCGAGGCCAGGCTTGCTTCCGGTAAGGTTGCCAGCGCAGGCTTTAATGCGGGAAAAAAAGGCCTTCCTGCGGTGCTCATCCTGCACGGTTTTCTCCAGACCCGAACATTTTCTCAACCGGCTGCGCAGGGAAGGTTTTACCATTGCACTCGACGATTTCGGCAGCGGTTACTCTTCATTGCGCTATCTGTTGTGCATGCCGGTGGACCTGGTGAAATTCGATATATCCATGGTGCGCAGCCTTGATGAAACCGGGCGCCAGGCGCTGTTTGTCGAGGATCTGGCGCGCATGATCAAGGATGCGGGCTACAAACTGGTGGCCGAGGGAATCGAGTCCGAGGCCTTGCTGCAAAGGGTGACCGCACTGGGTTTCTCGCATGCCAAGGGCTTCCATATCGGCCGGCCCGTGCCGCTGACGAGTCTACGAACGGTCAGCTTGCGCGCTGTAAGTTGATTGACGCCAGGACTTCAACATGGGTGCTTCGACATCAGTTCAGCTTGTTTGAACGATGCGCTCAGTGCACGACATCATGGCGATGCCGCAGCCAGATGGCGGTCATCACGCTGCTGATAAACAGACCGAATACCCAGATGATGGTGTGGATGTGCCAGTGGGCGCGCACCATCAGGGCGTAGGCGCCTGTCATCAGCAGGATGCTGATGTTCTCGTTGAAATTCTGCTGGGCGATGGAGTGCCCGGCGCCCATCAGCAGGTGACCGCGATGCTGCAGCAGGGCGTTCATCGGCACCACGAAATAACCCGCCAGCACCCCCGCCAGCACCAACAATAACAGGGCGGGGATCAGGCTTTCCACCCAGATCAGTGCAATCGGTACAAAGCCCAGGATGATGCCGGCGGGCAGGACGCTGACGGCGCGTTGCAGGCGGACGAATTTGCCGGCCAGCACGGAACCGATGGCAATGCCGAACGCGGTGGCGGCGGTGAGCTGGGTCGCCTGGTCGAGCCCGTATTTAAGGTTGAGCGCGGCCCAGGCGATGATGAGTAGGCGCAGGGTGGCGCCGACGCCCCAGAACAGGGTGGTGACGGCGAGGGAAACCTGGCCGAGCGGGTCGCGCCAAAGGAGTTTGAAGCTGTGCCAGAAGTCATGCAGGATGAACAGCGGCGATCTGCTAGGGAGCTTGTGGTCAATCGGCAGGCGCGGGATGAACAGGTTGACGATGGCGGCGGCGAAATAGAGGCTGGTGATGGCGACGATGGCAAATTTTGGGGCGATGAGCCGGCTGTCCAGGCCGATGCTGACCAGAATGCCTTCGGCCAGCTGCGGGTTGATGAGCGCGCCACCGATGATGGCACCGAGCACGATGGCGGCAACGGTGGTGCCCTCCATCCAGCTGTTGGCGACGATGAGTTTATCGGGTGGCAGCAGCTCGGTGAGGATGCCGTATTTTGCGGGCGAATACATGGCTGCACCGACGCCGACGATGGCGTAGGCCAGCAGGGGGTGCAGCCCTGCCAGCATGATGAGGCAACCCACGAATTTGACCGTGTTGGCGATCAGCATGACGCGGCCTTTGGGCAGGGCATCGGCAAACGGCCCTGCCAGCGGCGCCAGCACGATGTAGGCAACGACGAAAACCGTCTGCAGCAGCGGTGAAAACCATTCCGGCGCCGAGAAGAACAGCAGCAGACCGATGGCTGCGAACAGCAGGGCGTTGTCAGCTAGCGCGGACAGGAACTGCGCCAGCAGGATGGTGTAAAACGCGCGGTTCACGGGGTGGACAGATTAACGTTGGCGGGGGCGCGCACTGGGCCGGCGTCCGGGTACTGACGAAAAGCCAGCGAATACAAGGAGTTGTCGGCTGGAAGGTTTCAACACGGACGGGTTTGTGGTTGAATAAAAATCTTTTCTGACCTAGGGACGGGGATTTATGGCTGACCGCAGACTGCAAGTATTCTACACCGTCGCCAAGCAGCTCAGCTTCACCAAAGCCGCGGATGTCCTTTATATGACACAGCCTGCGGTGACCTTTCAGGTCAAGCAGCTGGAAGAACATTTCAACACCCGTTTGTTCGAGCGTAGCCACGGCAAGATTTCGATGACGCCCGTTGGTGATCTGGTGCTGGGCTACGCCGAGCGTATTCTGGACTTGACCGCTGAGATGGAAGCGCGCGTGGGGGAGCTGACCGGGCAGGTGACGGGACCCTTGATGATTGGCGCGTCGACCACCATTGCCGAATACCTGTTGCCACGCATCCTGGGGGAATTCAAGGAACGCTTCCCACAGGTGCAGGCGCGTCTGACCGTTGCCAACTCGGAAACCGTGGCGGCGAAAGTGGGTGACCATTCGCTCGATGTCGGCCTGATCGAAGCGCCTTCGCACAATCCCAACCTGACCACGCTGGCGTGCTGCGAGGACGAGCTGGTGATGATTTGTTCGCCCAATCATGCGCTGGCCTCGCGTTCGAGTGTGAACGCCCACGATATTGCCGAACAGCCCTACGTGTCGCGCGAGCATGGCTCGGGCACACGCGAGGTGGTGGATGGTTTCTTCAGGGACTATGGCGTCAACCCCGACGATCTGCACATCGAAATGGAACTCGGCAGCCGCGAGGCGATCAAGGGCGCGGTCGAGGCCAATCTCGGCGTGGCCATCATGTCGGCCTCCACTGTTACCAAGGAAATCCAGCTCGGTACGCTGGTCGCAGTGCCGCTGGACCCACGGCTGACACGCGAACTGTCCATGGTCTACGCACCGGAAAAATTCCGCAGCAAGCTGCTCGATGCCTTCATCAGCTTTGCCGAAAACAAGTTTCAGCAATGCAATGTCGATGTCATTCCGTTGAAACGCCCGATCAAGGGGCGCGCCCGCTGATGCGCGACAGCAAGCGCCTGGTGTCGATATTCCGGTCGCTGTCGGAAACCCGGCAGCAGGCCTTGCTGGAATACGCCGAATTTCTGGCGGACAAGGAAGGCGGCGAGATCACCGCGGCGCCCCCCACCGAGCCGCTGCCGATTCCGCGCCCCGAGCGGGAAAACGTGGTCAAGGCGATTCAGCGTTTGATGCAGACTTATCCGATGCTGGAACGCAAGCAGATTTTCCATGAGGCATCCGCGCAGATGACCCGCCACCTGATTCACGGCGTGGCGGCGACAGAAGCGATCGACGAACTGGAGCGAATATTTGCGCGCCAGTATCAGCAGCACCACGACGCGCTCAACAAAGACCTGCTGTCGTCCTGACCGAGCAGGCCCTCAATCAGGCAGGGCGCCCCCGCATTGCCAGCAACTCAGAAAATTGCCGGGATTGTGCTCGCCACAATGCGGGCAGGTTTTTTCGTCGCGCAGCGGCGCGTTGTGCAATCCGGCCAATGCCTCGCACGCACGCGCTTCCTGCGCATCGTCGTCGATCCATACTTCGGGCTGCGCCTGCATGAACGGCACTTCGCCCAGCGCGCCGGCGGCGTTGGCGTTAAGAATGTGGGTGGCGATGCCGAGACTGGACAGCGCATCGGCGGCCAGTTGGGCGTCAAGCAGGGTGGGGGCGATGTGAACCCGTTTCATCGACGGGCGGGAACGTCAGCTGGTGCGGCGGACACGCACGATGAGGTCGATGCCTTCGGTCACCATGCCGGCTGGCAGCGGAGGCAGGCCGGAGATCTCTACATGCTCGGCATCGATGTCGGACAGCTTGCCGCTGTCGACTTCATAGAGGTGATGGTGCGGGCTGGTGTTGGGGTCGAAAAACACCTTGCTGGGGTCGACGATGACTTCGCGCACCAGGCCTTTTTCCAGAAACAGTTTGAGCGTGTTGTAGACCGTGGCCTTGGAGGTTTCGGAGTGGCGGGTGTTGACGATCGCCATCACCTGGTCGGCCGAAAGGTGTTCCTGCCGCGAAAACAGCGCGTGCGCGATTTCGATCCGCTGGTGGGTCGGATTGATGTCGTGGCTGCGCAAAAGGCCGGCCATGTTGTCGCGCGTGTAATCCATGTGGCCATCATAATCAGCAATCTGGACTTTGTCTAATATTCGGAATGGGTATGAATGCCATTTGGAAGGGCACGCCAGGCGCGCAAAACGCCAAAAACGGTACAATTGGGGCCAGACTTTTGGAAACGGAATCCTGTGGTTACGCTCACCCGACTCGATAGTGCGCAGCCTGATTTTCAGGCCCGCCTTGCCCGCCTGTTGCAATTCGACGACGCCGCCGATGCCGCCATCGAGCAGACGGTGGCCACGATCCTGCATGACGTGAAAACGCGGGGTGATGCTGCGGTGCTCGAATACACCGAGCGTTTCGACCGCCTACCGGCGGCCTCGCTGGCCAGCCTGGAACTGAATGCTGCGCAGCTGCAGGCCGCGCTCGAAAACTTGCCCGCCGACACCCGCCAGGCGCTGGAAGCCGCGGCGGACCGCGTGCGCCGCTATCACGAGAAACAAACCCTGGTGTCATGGACCTACACCGAGGACGACGGCACCGTGCTGGGGCAGAAGATCACGCCGCTCGACCGCGTCGGGCTGTATGTGCCGGGCGGCAAGGCCGCGTATCCCTCGTCGGTGCTGATGAACGCGATTCCGGCGAAGGTCGCCGGCGTTGGCGAACTCATCATGGTGGTGCCGACACCGGGCGGCGAACAGAATCAGCTGGTGCTGGCTGCCGCGGCGATTGCCGGGGTGGACCGCGTGTTCACCATCGGCGGCGCACAGGCAGTGGCCGCGCTGGCCTACGGCACCGAGACTGTGCCGCAGGTCGACAAGATCGTCGGGCCCGGCAACGCCTACGTGGCGGCGGCCAAGCGTCGCGTGTTCGGCACCGTGGGCATCGACATGATTGCCGGCCCGTCGGAAATCCTGGTGATCGCTGACGGCAACACGCCGCCGGAATGGGTGGCGATGGATCTGTTCTCGCAGGCCGAGCACGACGAAATGGCGCAGTCGATCCTGCTGTCGCCCGATGCCGCCTACCTCGATGCGGTGGCGGCGGCCATCGATAAATTGATCGTCGAGATACCGCGCAGCGAAGTGATCCGTACCTCGCTCACCAACCGCGGTGCACTGATCAAGACGCGCGATCTCGATGATGCTGCCGCGATCTCGAACACCATTGCGCCGGAACATCTGGAACTGTCGGTGGCCGACCCCGATGCGTTGCTGCCCAAGCTGCGCCACGCCGGCGCGATCTTCATGGGCAAGAATACCTGCGAGGCGCTGGGCGATTACTGCGCCGGGCCGAATCACGTGCTGCCGACCTCGCGTACCGCACGCTTCTCGTCACCGCTGGGCGTGTACGACTTCCAGAAGCGCAGCAGCCTGATTCACGTGTCGCAGGCCGGCGCGCAGACGCTGGGTCGGATCGCCGCCACGCTGGCCTACGGCGAAGGCCTGCAGGCACACGCACGTTCCGCCGAATATCGTCTGGTCCATAAATGAACCCGCTATTCCAATGAGCCGCTATTGGAGTGCCGTGGTGCACGGCCTGACGCCCTATGTGCCGGGCGAGCAACCCAAGCTGGCCAATCTGGTCAAGCTCAACACCAACGAAAATCCTTACGGGCCCAGCCCCCGGGTGCTCGATGCGGTGCGCGCGGAGGCCGCCGACACGCTGCGCCTGTATCCCGACCCCAATTCGGACCGGCTGCGCGCAGGCATCGCCGCTTATCACGGCGTGACGGCCGATCAGGTGTTCGTCGGCAACGGCTCGGACGAGGTTCTGGCGCATGCATTTCTGGCGCTGTTGAAACACGATCGGCCGATCCTGTTTCCCGACATCACCTACAGCTTCTACCCGGTGTATTGCGGGCTGTACGAGATCGCCTATCGGCAGATTCCGCTGACAGAATCGTTCGAGATCCGGGTCGACGATTACCTGACGCCGAACGGCGGGGTGATTTTCCCCAACCCCAATGCACCCACAGGGCGGCTCTTGGCTTTGGCGGAAATCGAGCGCCTGCTCGCCGGCAATCCGGACTCGGTAGTGGTAATCGACGAAGCCTACATCGACTTCGGCGGCGAATCGGCGGTGAGCCTGGTGGCGCGCTATCCGCAGCTGCTGGTCGCCCGCACCCTGTCGAAATCGCACGCGCTGGCTGGCTTGCGCGTCGGCTACGCGATTGGCCAATCGCACCTGATCGAGGCGCTCAACCGGGTCAAGGACAGCTTCAACTCCTATCCGCTCGACCGCTTTGCCCAGGCCGGCGCGCTGGCGTCGATGGAAGACCGTGCCTATTTCGAATCGATTTGTGCGAAGGTGGTCGCGACCCGCACCCGGCTGGTGGCTGAAATGGAAGCACTCGGCTTCGAGGTGCTGCCCTCCGGGGCCAATTTCATCTTCGCCCGCCATCCGGCACATGACGGCGCCGAACTGGCCTCGCGCCTGCGCGAACGCAGCATCATCGTGCGCCATTTCAAAAATCCGGCCCGCATCGCGCCGTTTTTGCGCATCACGGTCGGCACCGATGCGCAATGCGATGCGCTGATCGCTGCGTTGAAAGCCATTGCGGCCTGCTAGAATCCTTCCATAGCCTTATTTTCCGACGCCATGCGCACCGCCCAAGTCACCCGCAATACCCTCGAGACCCAGATCACGGTCAGCCTCAATCTTGACGGTACGGGCGTTTCCAAGCTTGCGACCGGGGTGCCGTTTCTCGACCACATGCTCGACCAGATCGCGCGCCACGGCCTGATCGACCTGGACATTGAGGCGCGCGGGGATCTGCACATCGATGCGCACCACACGGTGGAAGATACCGGGATCACCCTGGGCCAGGCCTTCGCGCAGGCGCTCGGCGACAAGAAGGGCATCCGCCGCTACGGCCACGCCTACGTGCCGCTCGACGAGGCGTTGTCGCGCGTGGTGATCGACCTGTCGGGACGGCCGGGGCTGGAATATCACGTCGACTACACCCGGGCGCGCATCGGCGAGTTCGACGTCGACCTGTTCCTCGAATTCTTCCGCGGCTTCATCAATCACGCCGGCGTCACGCTGCACATCGACAATCTGCGCGGCATCAATGCGCACCACCAGGCCGAGACGATTTTCAAGGCCTTCGGCCGCGCGCTGCGCATGGCAGTGGAAACCGACGCACGCATGGGCGACGCGCTGCCTTCGACAAAAGGCGCCCTATGAATTCCGACAAGAGGGCTGCGCGGTGAGCGTCGACATCGCCGTCATTGACTACGGCATGGGTAATCTGCGTTCGGTGTCCAAGGCCATCGAACACGTCGCGCCGGCGGCGAGCGTGGTGGTCACCTCCGACCCCGCGGTCATTGCCGCGGCCGGGCGTGTGGTGTTTCCGGGGCAGGGTGCCGCGCCCGACTGTATGCGCGAAATCGATGCGCGCGGCCTGCGTCAGGTGATTGTCGATGCCGCCCGCAGCAAGCCGTTCCTGGGCATCTGCATGGGGATGCAGGTGCTGTTCGATCACAGCGAGGAAGGCGACACCGCCTGCCTGGGCATTTTGCCAGGTACGGTGCAGCGTTTTCCGCACGAGGCGATGCACGATGAAGCCGGCAACAAGCTCAAGGTGCCGCACATGGGCTGGAACAACGTTCATCAGGCGATTCCGCATCCGCTTTGGGTGGGCATCGAGGAAGGCGCGCGCTTCTACTTCGTCCACAGCTATTTTGTGCAGCCGGCTTCGCCCGAGGTGATTGCCGGCTTCTCGCATTACCCGTTCCCGTTCACCTGCGCGGTGGCAACGGCGAACATCTTTGCTGTCCAGTTTCATCCGGAAAAAAGCCAGAATGACGGTTTGACGCTGCTGGGCAATTTTGTAACCTGGAATCCGGGTGCTTCTGAGACCGCCTGTGATATGTCTGGCGCTGCCTGCGCCTAATCCTACTTTTGCACGACCCTGCTGATTAGCCATGTTAATTATTCCTGCGATCGACCTTAAAGACGGTCACTGCGTGCGCCTGGAACAAGGCGAGATGGATAGTGCCACCGTGTTTTCCGAGGACCCGGCGGCCACCGCCCGCCACTGGAAGGAACTCGGCGCGCGTCGCCTGCATCTGGTCGACCTCAACGGCGCGTTTGCCGGCAAGCCGGTCAACGACGCGGCGATCCGCTCCATCGTCGATGCGGTGGGCGACGAGATGCCGGTGCAGCTCGGTGGCGGCATCCGCGACCTCGCCACCATCGAGCGCTATCTCGACGACGGCGTGCGCTACGTCATCATCGGCACCGCTGCGGTGAAAAACCCCGGTTTCCTGCATGAGGCCTGCGACGCCTTCCCCGGCCACGTGATGGTCGGGCTCGACGCCCGTGACGGCAAGATTGCAGTTGAAGGCTGGTCCAAGATCACCGGCCACGACGTCATCGATCTGGCCAGGCGTTTCGAAGGCTACGGCGTCGAGGCCGTCATCTACACCGACATCGGTCGCGACGGCATGCTGACCGGGGTCAATATCGAAGCCACCCAGCGGCTGGCGCAGGCCTTGTCGATCCCTGTCATCGCCAGCGGAGGCGTCACCAATCTCGATGACATCAGGGCGCTGTCCACCGTCGCCAAGGACGGTATCATTGGTGCGATCACCGGCCGCGCGATCTATCAGGGCACGCTGGATTTTGCCGAGGCACAAAAGCTCGCCGACGAACTGGCGGGCGGCGTGTTCGGCGTTTAAATCATGCTGGCGAAACGCATCATTCCCTGCCTCGATGTAACCAATGGCCGCGTGGTCAAGGGCGTCAATTTCGTCGAGCTGAAAGACGCCGGCGATCCGGTCGAAATCGCGCGCCGCTACAACGAGGCGGGCGCGGACGAACTGACTTTTCTCGACATCACCGCATCAAGCGATAATCGCGACCTGATCCTGCACATCATCGAAGCGGTCGCTTCGGAAGTGTTCATTCCGCTGACGGTCGGCGGCGGCGTGCGCGCAGTGGGCGACGTGCAGCGCCTGCTCAATGCCGGCGCCGACAAGATCAGCATCAACACTTCTGCGATCGCCAATCCACAACTGGTGAAGGATGCAGCCGATCGCTACGGCAGCCAGTGCATCGTGGTGGCGATCGACGCCAAACGAGTGGGCGACCACTGGGAAGTCTTCAGCCACGGCGGCCGCAACGCCACCGGACTCGATGCGATCACGTGGGCGAAAAAAATGGAAAGCCTGGGCGCGGGCGAGCTGCTGCTGACCTCGATGGACCGTGACGGCACCAAAAGCGGCTTCGACCTGGAATTGACCCGTGCGATTTCCGACGCGGTGGACATTCCCATCATCGCCAGCGGCGGCGTGGGCAACTTGCAGCATCTGGTCGATGGCGTGAAAGAAGGCCGCGCAGATGCGGTGCTGGCGGCGAGCATTTTCCACTTCGGCGAATACGGGATTGACGAAGCCAAGCGCTACATGAAGCAGCACGGCATCGAGGTGCGGCTGTGAGCGACTGGCTCGACGCCATCAAATGGGACGCGCAAGGGCTGGTGCCTGCGATTGCGCAGGACGCGGCCAGCGGCGAGATCCTCATGGTGGCGTGGATGAACCGCGAGGCGCTGGAAGAAACCGCGCGCACGCTGCGCGGGGTGTACTGGTCCCGCTCGCGCAACAGGCTGTGGCGCAAGGGCGAGGAATCCGGTTATGTGCAGAACGTCAGCGAAATCCGGCTCGATTGCGACAGCGACGTGGTGCTGCTGAAAATTGAACAACTTGGCGGTATTGCCTGTCATACCGGACGGCGCTCCTGCTTTTTTCAGAAGCTCGAAAACGATCACTGGATGACGACCGCCCCGGTGCTGAAGAATCCCGACGAGATCTACCGCAAATGAGCGACATCCTGGACCGTCTCGCCGAAACGCTGGAGGCACGCAAGCAGGCGTCGCCCGACAGTTCCTACGTGGCCAGGCTGTATGCCAAGGGCACCGACGCCATCCTGAAAAAGATCGGCGAGGAAGCGACCGAGACTGTGATGGCGGCGAAGGACGGCCAGCCCGAAAAGATCATCTGCGAAGTCGCCGATTTGTGGTTTCATACCCTGGTGCTGCTGGCGCACAAGGGACTGAAGCCGGCGGATGTGCTGAACGAACTGGCGCGCCGCGAGGGTTTGTCCGGTCTGGCTGAAAAAGCGAATCGGCGAGGCGAATCGACATGAGTGACTGCATTTTCTGCAAAATCGCAGCCGGCCAGGTGCCGTGCAGCAAGGTCTATGAGGACGACGAGGTGCTGGCGTTCCACGACATCCGCCCGTTCGCGCGGGTGCATGTTCTGATTATTCCGAAAGTGCACATCGCCACGCTCGTCGACTGTACGTCCGAGCATGAAAAGCTGCTCGGCAAGCTGCTGCTGCTGGCGCCGCTTCTGGCGAAGGAACAGGGGCTCGATGCCGGGTTCAAGACACTGATCAACACCGGGCGCGGCGGCGGTCAGGAAGTGTTCCACATCCACGTTCACGTATTTGGCGGGGGCGATCCCGTCGCCCGCAGTTAAATTAATAGGAGATTTACCATGGGTAGCTTAAGTATCTGGCATTGGCTGATCGTTCTGGTCGTTGTGCTGCTGATTTTCGGCACCAAGAAACTGCGCAATATCGGCAGTGATCTGGGGGGCGCGGTCAAAGGTTTCAAGGAAGGCATGAAGGAGGACACGCCGAAGTTGAATGAAACGGCGGAGTCCGGTCGCACCATCGATGCCGAAGTGAAGGACAAGCACCATTCCTGAGCGCGCGGTGGAGCCGGGTTTTTTGATCTCCGGTTCCCGGCTTCTGGTCTTGATCCCCTCCCATGTTTGATATCGGATTCACCGAGCTGGTCGTCATCGGCGTGGTTGCGCTGATCGTTATCGGCCCCGAGCGCCTGCCCAAGGTGGCGCGCACGGCAGGACATCTGTACGGCCGCCTGCAGCGTTACGTGTCGTCCGTAAAATCGGATATCAGTCACGAGATCCAGCTGGACGAAATCCGTCGTGCCGGGCAGAGCTTCAAGGAATCGGTCGAGTCGGCGGCGTCGGGCGTCGAGCAGCAGGCGACCGTGGTCGATGATTATCTGCGCAACGAGGTGGACAACGTCAACAAGGTGGTGGCGGCGATGGCTGCGACCGAGGGCGAGCGCCCCATCACGGAACCTGCCATGAAGCAGATCGAGACAGAGCAAACGCCGCAGCAAAGCCTGCCGCTGGATGAGCCGGACCAGAACACCGCCGCTGCCACGCCGTCTGCCGTGGTGGAAACGGCGCGCGGCGATACTGCAGGAAAAACCGCATGAGCGACGTGCAGGACACCTTCATCTCGCACTTGATCGAAATGCGTGATCGCCTGCTGCGCGCGGTGCTTGCGGTCGTGATCATTTTTATCTGCCTGTTTCCCTGGGCGCAGGATTTGTATGCGTTGCTGGCCAAGCCTTTGCTGGCAGCGCTGCCCAAAGGCGGGCAGATGATTGCCACCGAAGTCACCACTCCGTTCTTCGTGCCGATCAAGGTCACCATGATGACCGCCTTTTTGCTGGCGATGCCGTGGGTGTTCTATCAGGCCTGGGCGTTTGTCGCGCCGGGTCTCTATCAGCACGAAAAGCGCTTGGGCGTGCCGCTGGTGATTGCCAGCGTGATTCTGTTCTTGCTGGGGATGGCGTTCGCCTATTTCCTGGTGTTCCCGGTGGTGTTCGGCTTCATCGTCGGCGTGGCGCCAGAGGGCGTGGCGGTGATGACCGACATCGGCAAGTACCTCGACTTCGTGATGACCCTGTTCATGGCCTTCGGCATCACGTTCGAAGTCCCGGTCGCGGTGGTGCTGCTGGTAAAAATGGGCATGGTGTCGGTGGCCAAGCTGCGCGAAATTCGTCCCTATGTGATCGTCGGAGCGTTCGTCATCGGCGCGATCTTCACCCCGCCCGACATCATCTCCCAGTTCATGCTGGCGGTGCCGATGTGGGTACTGTACGAGTTGGGCATCGTCGTCGCATCGATGATCACCAAGCCGAAGCCCGAAGCCGAGGCAGATTACACGCCGATGGCCGAATCCGACATGGATGCCGAACTCGATCGGATCGAGGCCGGCCAGGTTGAATCCGAGCCGCACGATCAAAAATGACGCACCTAGGCGGTGCGCAATGCACCGCCATGCACTAATGTAGTGCCATAAAGCCAGCCCGTTAAATAACCCTTCTTTTCGAATCAGTGACTTAAGGAGCAGGAACGCTGCTTGCTTATATCAGCCGGCATTCTATTCGGAGCCGTGGCATGGAAGCGTTGAAATCAGGCAGTGATGTGTTGTTCGTTTTGCTAGGCGGCATCATGGTCTTGGCCATGCACGCGGGGTTTGCCTTCCTGGAACTCGGCACGGTGCGCAAGAAGAACCAGGTCAACGCCCTGGTCAAGATCATCACCGATTTCTCGGTCTCCACCATTGCCTATTTTTTCGTCGGCTACAGCATCGCCTACGGCGTCAGCTTCTTTTCCAGCGCCGAGGTGCTGTCGGCCCAGAACGGCTACGATCTGGTCAAGTTCTTTTTCCTGCTGACCTTTGCCGCGGCGATTCCCGCCATTGTGTCGGGCGGCATTGCCGAGCGCGCACGTTTCAACCCGCAACTGGCGGCCACCTTTGCGCTGGTGGGGCTGGTTTATCCCTTCTACGAAGGGATCGTCTGGAACGGCAACTACGGCATTCAGGACTGGCTGGCCGCGAATTTTGGCGCCAAATTCCATGATTTTGCCGGGTCGGTGGTGGTGCATGCCATGGGTGGCTGGATCGCCTTGCCTGCGGTGTTGCTGCTGGGTGCCCGACGCGGGCGCTACACCAAGGACGGCATGATCTCGGCGCACCCGCCGTCCAATATCCCGTTTCTGGCGCTCGGCGCGTGGATTCTGACGGTGGGCTGGTTCGGCTTCAATGTGATGTCGGCGCAGCTGATCGAGGCGGTGTCGGGCCTGGTGGCGGTGAATTCGCTGATGGCGATGGTGGGCGGCACGCTGGCCGCGCTGGCGATTGGACGCAACGACCCCGGTTTCATCCACAACGGCCCGCTGGCCGGTCTGGTGGCGGTGTGTGCGGGCTCGGACCTGATGCATCCGCTCGGTGCGCTGACCACCGGCGCCATCGCCGGCGCGCTGTTCGTGTGGATGTTCATGGTGACGCAGAACAAATGGAAGATCGACGACGTGCTCGGGGTGTGGCCGCTGCATGGCCTGTGTGGCGCGTGGGGCGGCATTGCCGCCGGAATTTTTGGAGCAAAGGCGCTCGGCGGCATCGGCGGCGTCAGCCTGGCGGCGCAAGTGATTGGCACGCTGGGCGGCGTGGCAGTTGCCGTGCTTGGCAGCCTGGTGGTGTATGGCATCCTGAAACGCGTCATTGGCCTGCGGCTGGATGCAGAAGCCGAATTCAACGGTGCCGACCTCAGTATCCACAAGGTATCGGCGACCGCCGAACGCGAGACCAACTGGTAGTCGGCCTAGTCTTTCTGGTTTTTCTGCAGTTGCCGCAGGTAACTGCGGCGCTCGATGCGCAGTTGTTCGAGTTGCCGATCCACTTGCACCACGTCGGGATGCTGCTCGGTGTACTTCAGCAGCAGTTCGGTGCGCTTGATGCGCAACTCAACCTGTTTTTTGTCGAGGCCGGCAAGGTAGGCGTCCGCTTCAACAGGCGGTTTGTCCACCAGGCGGGTGGGCTCGGCCGGCACAGCTGAAGGCAGGCGGCCTGGTGCCGCATCTGCAGCCGGCTGTGAGGCGGCATCCTGCGAGGTGCTGGCGGGTGGCGGCGTGGGGGTGATTAACGGTTGCCGGGGGAGGGCGAGGAAATGGTCGATAACGATGAGGCCCACCCCGATCAGCAGAAACACGATGACCGGCGTGCCAAATGCCAGCATGGGCAGCAGGCGTGATATGCGGTTGGAAGGCGGTGGCGCAGGCACGTGTGGTGCAGCTGGGGCCAGCGCTTGGAGGGCGCTGGCCAGGGCGCGAGCGTCCGGCCGGGTTTGCGGGTTTTTGTTCAACATGCGCGCCAGCAAGCTGGCCAGTGCGGCAGGAAGCTGGTGGCGCAGGGACGCTGCGGGCACGGGCGCTTCATTGATCACCCGATACACAATGGTCGGCAGGCTGTCGCCGTCGAAGGCGTACTGTCCGGTGAGCATTTCGTACAGCACCGCACCCAGCGAAAAAATATCGGAGCGCCCATCCACTTCGCGCCCCATCGCCTGTTCCGGCGACATGTAACGCGGCGAGCCGAGCATCTGCCCGGCTTGGGTGTGGTCACTGTTGACGAGGTGCGCGATGCCGAAGTCGGTCAGTTTGACGCGCCCGCGCTGGCCGGTGACGACGACGTTGGAGGGTTTGATGTCGCGGTGGATGACGCCGTGCTCGTGTGCGAACGCCAACGCCTCGGCCATCTGCGTGGCGGTATCGAGCACCAGATCGAGCGGCATCGGGCCCCTGTTCATCAGGTCACGCAGCGTCGCGCCGGGAAGATACTCCATGGCGATGTAGGCAAGGCCGTCGGCTTCGCCGACGTCGTAGATGGTCACAATGTTGGGATGCGACAGCCGACCGGCGCTCTGCGCCTCGCGCAGGAAACGCGATTCCGCGTCGGCGCCTTCCTGCCGCAACTGCGCGAGGGGCACCGTCTTGATGGCAACTGTCCGCTCGATCAGCGGATCGCGTGCACGGTAAACGGTGCCCATCGCGCCCTGGCCCACTTCATCGAGAATTTCGTAACGGCCGATTTTCATGGCGCTGATTTCCACAGTGTGGCGAACGTCAGGTCTGGCATTCCATAATCTGGCCACGCACCGTGCGGCTGTCCACACCCATCAGGTACAGATAACAGGGCATCAGATCGTCCACGCTGGGAAGGGTTTCGGGTGCAAGCCCGGGATGGGTGCGCGAGCGCAAGGTGGTCGCCACCTGGCCGGGAATCAGGGTGTTGATGCGCAGGTTTTCGTCCGAGCTGAGTTCAGCGGCCCAGATTCGGGTGAGCGTTTCCAGACCCGACTTCGCCACGGCATAGCCGCCCCAGTACGCACTGGGTTGATGGCCGTGGGTTTCGCCGGTGAATATCACCGAGGCATCCGGCGCCTGTTTTAGCAAGGGTAGACAGGCGCGGGTCAGCGCAAACGGCGCAATCAGGTTGACCCGCATCAGGGTCTGCCATTGCTCCAGGGTTTGCAGGTGGAGCGGGATGAGGCTGTAAAACTGGTGCGCGCTGTGCAGCAACCCATCGAGCTGCTTCAGGTGTTGCGCGAGGGTGCCGGCCAGCGTTTCCAGACTGCGGTCGTCGGCAGCGGCGAGGTCATACGGAAACATGGCGGGCTCGGGGCCGCCTGCGGCCAGGATTTCGTCGTACACCGCTTCAAGTTTGGCTTCGTCGCGCGCCAGCAGGGCGACGGTGGCGCCGTGGCGCGCAAACGCCAGGCTGGCGGTACGCCCGAGGCCCGAGCTGGCGCCGGTGACAAGAATGACGCGATCTGCGAGCAGGTCGGGGCGGGGGAAATAGTCTTTCATAGCTGTTCGAGTAAAACGTTGACCGATTGTACTCCGCTCAGTGTGGCGCTTTCGAGGGTGGCGGGGTAAGGCCCGGCAATGTAATCGCCCGCCAGAAAAATGCGTGGGTGTGCAGTGCGGATAGCGGGGCGTGCCATGTTGGGTACACAGGCGTAGGTCGCCTGTTTTTCGACGATGCTTTTGCGCCAACTCGGAGGGCCGGGGCGAGCAATCGGCTGCAACTGGGCTTCAGCCTGATCCAGCCAGTCCGCGGGCAATCTTTCTGAAGTGCTGGCAACAAACGCCAGCAAACCCGCCTGGCCATGGCTCTGGCCGCGGTCGAATACAAACTGGGCGGGGCCATTCGCCAGGGCGAACAGCGGCTTGCTTAGTCGAAAATCCGGGTCGTGTTGCACGTAGCCTGTGGCGATGGGTTGATAGCGGTAGGCCGCCACCTCACTCACCACCGATTCGAGTTGCGGGATCGGCGCAGCCAAGCCTGACAGATGCTGCGGCGCGACGGCGAGGATGACATGGCTGTAGGCGGCCGACTCGTTGCGCGTGCCCAGCGTGACGGCATTCGCTGCGGCATTGATCGCGGTCACCCGGCAGGCCTGCCGCACTTCGCCGCCGAGTTCGATCACCCGTGCAGCAGCGGGGGCGGGAAACAGCGACGTCAGATCGCGGCGCGGCAGCAGCAGGTTGCTGTGCTGGTTGCGTCCACCGAAGGCGGCGCGGACCACGTCACGGAAGACCTTGGCGCTGGCCATGTCCGGCGGCGTGTTGAGGGCGGACACGCACAGTGGATGCCACAGCAGGCGATTCAGTTTTTCGGGCTGGCTGCGGGTGAGATGGCTGACGGTCAGATGATCCGGCGTATCCGTGTTATTCAGTAAGCCATACGCCCAGCGTGCGGCGGCCAGCTTCTCGCGCCAGCCCAGCCCCTGGGCGCCGAGCAGTCCCGCCAGCAAATGCAGCGGCGCGGGCAGGCGCGGGCAGGTCAGGCTGAAATCCGGCGGCTGGTTGAGGGCGAGTGGCAGGCGCCACAAGCCATCATGCGTTGCGGTGGGATGCAGGCTGGCTATCAGCTGCAGCGTCTGTTCATACGCGCCGAGCAGAATGTGCTGGCCGTTGTCGAGCGGCTGGCCCTCGATTTCGACCGCGCGTGCGCGTCCGCCCAGGGTGCGGCTGGCTTCGTACAGGGTGACGGCGACCCCCGCTTCGGCCAGCGTCAGCGCAGCGGCGCAGCCAGCCCAGCCGCCGCCGACGACGGCGACGCGTGGCTTCATGGAAACAGCCAGGTCTTGCTGGCGAGCCACAGCTTGCGTAGCGGCGTGAGCGAGACGCGCGCGCGCAACACGGGAAAGCCGGCGCGCCGGATTTCATCCAGCAGGGTGCGGTAAATCGATGCCATCACCAGCCCCGGGCGTTGCGCGTGGCGCGCGCTGGCGGGCAGGGCGGCGAGGGCGCGGTCGTAGCAGGCGGCGGCGCGCTCAAACTGGAACTGCATCAGCGCCTGAAATTCGGGTGTGCTGAGGCGATTCAGAATGTCGGCCTCGCGCACGCCGAAGCGCGCCAGTTCATCCTGCGGCAGGTAAATCCGTCCGCGACGCGCGTCCTCGCCGACATCGCGGATGATGTTGGTGAGCTGGAAAGCGAGCCCCAGTTCGTGCGCGTAGCGGCGGATTTCGCGGTCGTCCTCGCTGCGCGGCCCACCAAAAATCGCTGCCGCGATTTCACCCACCACACCCGCCACGCGATAGCAATAGAGATTGAGCGACTTGAAATCGGGGTGGCGCAGGTGATCGAGATCCATCGCCATGCCGTCAACGATTTCCAACAGCAGGGCAGGGGGCGCGTTGCGGCCTTGTGGGGTATCGAACAAGGCGCGGGTCGCCGGGTGTTGTGGCATGCCTGCCGCAAATCGCCCGATTTCGGCGCGCCACCAGTCGAGCTTGGCCTCGGCCACCTGGCGTTCGTGACATTCGTCCACTACGTCGTCGAGTTCGCGGCACAGCGCGTAAAATGCGGTGATCGCGCGCCGCGTGTCCGGCGGCAGGAAGACGAAGCTGTAGTAGAAGCTGGAGCCGCTGGCCGCGGCGCGTTCCTGGCAATACTGATGGGCGTCCATACTCAGAAAATTCCGCGTCCGAGCATGATGATCCAGTCTTTCTTGGTGAGCACTGGACGGTTGTGGAACACGCAGCCGGGGTCGGCGTGAAGTTTGCGCAGGATGGTTTCGCCGCCGAGGATGGTTACGCGTAGTTCCAGTCCGATGCGTCCCTTGAGTTTCCGGCCAAGCGGCGCACCGGCCTGCAATAATTTACGCGCGCGCTCGATCTGCTTGTGCATCATCATGTGCCACAGGCCACGCGTATCGCCCCGGGCGATCTGGGCTTCGCTGACGTGGTGCGCAGCCAGTTCGTCCTGCGGCAGATAGATGCGGTCTTTCCGGTAATCGACTGCGATATCCTGCAGGAAGTTGATGAGTTGCAGGCTGCTGCAAATGGCGTCGGAATAGGACAGATGACGCGGGTCGTGGTCGCCGTACAAGTGCAGCATGAGGCGTCCCACTGGGTTGGCCGAGCGGCGGCAGTAGTCCATGACTTCGCCGAAACTGGCGTAACGGGTTTTTTCCACGTCCTGCGCAAAGGCGGACAGCAAGTCGCGAAACGGGGCAATCGGAATAGCGTGATCGTGGATGGCTGCCGCAAGCGGCACAAAAACCGGATGGGTGGATGGCTCGCCGCGTTCGATGCGATCCAGTTCGGCGTGGTAAGCCGCCAGCTGTTCCAGGCGCATGGCTGCAGGGGCATCGCCTTCGTCGGCAATATCGTCCGCGCTGCGGGCAAACCGGTAGATGGCTTCGACCGGCTGGCGCAGCCGTTTGGGCAGCAACCAGGACGCAACAGGGAAATTTTCGTAGTGATCGACCGGCACCGGCAACAAAAAAAGGGAATGGGAATAAAGACTTAGGCAGGATGCCGGGTTCGATTGGGTGACAGCATCGTATTGATTATATTACACTTATCGGTCGACAGTTTTGCGGTAAGTCGCGAGAGTGGCGGAATTGGTAGACGCACTGGATTTAGGTTCCAGCGCCGCAAGGCGTGGGGGTTCGAGTCCCCCCTCCCGCACCATCGGTTTTTTTGCCCTTCACCCATCCTCAATTCAGCCAGGAAGTATTTTGATGCAAGCAAATCTTGAAGTTCTCGAAGGACTGATCCGTCGCCTGGACATCAGCGTGCCCATGGATCAGCTGGAATCCGAAGTGCAAAGCCGCCTGAAGCGCCTGGCACGCAACGTCAAGATGGATGGTTTCCGTCCAGGCAAGGCGCCACTGGGCGCGGTGACGCGCCAGCATGGCGCCGGGGTGCGTCAGGAGGTGCTGGGTGAAACCCTGCAGACCCGTTTTGGCGAGGCCATGCAGGCTCACCAGCTGAAGATTGCGGGCTATCCGCGCTTTGAGCCGAAAGCGGGGCAGGCTGACACAACGGCAATGACGTTCAGCGCCAGTTTCGAGGTCTATCCTGAAGTGAAGATCGGCGACTTGAGCACGGGCAAGGTCAGCCGCCCTGTCGTCAACCTGGGCGATGCTGACGTGGCGAAGACGCTGGAAGTGCTGCAGAAGCAGCGCCGTACGTTTGAGTCCACTGATCGTGCCGCAGCGGAAGGTGATCTGGTCAAGTTCGATTATCAGGGTACGGTCGATGGCGCGGCATTCGAAGGCGGCAAGGCCGAAGACTTCGCCGCGGTGGTCGGCGAAGGCCGTTTGCTGAAGGACTTCGAACAGAACCTGACCGGGCTCAAGGCAGGCGACAGCAAGGGATTCGATCTGACCTTCCCGGCTGAGTACGCCGCCAAGGAACTCGCCGGCGAGGTCGCGCATTTCGAGGTGCAGGTCAAGGACGTGCAGGCCCCCATGCTGCCGTCGATGGACGCGGAATTTGCCAAGGCACTGGGGATCGAAGACGGCGACGTGGAGAAACTCAAGGCCGAAGTGAAGTCCAACCTGCAGCGTGAAGTCAAACGTCGCGTGCAGGCGAAACTGAAGGAGCAGACGATGGAACTGCTGTTGCAGAAGAGCACGCTGGATCTGCCGCAAAGTCTGGTGGCGATGGAAACCGACCGTCTGATGAAAATGACGGAAGCGGATATGCAGTCGCGTGGGGTTCAGACCATGAAGCTGAATGCCGATATGTTTACTGGGCAGGCCGAACGCCGCGTGCGCCTTGGCCTGATCTTGGCCGAGATCGTGCAGACGCACAAATTGGTGGCGCGGCCCGAGCAGATTCGTGCCCTGATACAGGAGCAGGCGCAAAGCTACGAGGAGCCGGAACAGGTGCTGCAGTGGTACTACCAGAGTCCGGAACGGATGCAGGAGATCGAGTCCTTGGCGCTGGAAGAGAATGTGGTAGCATGGGCTGCAGGTCAGGCCCAAGTGGAAGATGTGACAACCTCCTTTGAAGAATTGATGGGACGTACCTGATGCACATTGATTTTAATTCACGGCCCTTCGAGCCCCAGGGTCTGGGGCTTGTGCCCATGGTCGTCGAGCAAAGCGGCCGTGGCGAACGCGCCTACGACATTTACTCGCGCCTGCTCAAGGAGCGGGTCATTTTCCTGGTGGGCCCGGTGAACGATTCAACGGCCAACCTGGTGGTCGCGCAAATGCTGTTCCTGGAATCGGAAAACCCCGACAAGGACATCTTTTTTTATATAAACTCGCCTGGCGGTTCGGTCTCGGCCGGGTTGGCGATTTACGACACCATGCAGTTCATCAAACCGGATGTGTCCACCCTGTGTATTGGCCAGGCAGCCAGCATGGGCGCGTTCCTGCTTACCGCGGGCGCCCATGGCAAGCGCTACTGCCTGCCGAACTCGCGCGTGATGATTCACCAGCCACTGGGCGGTTTTCAGGGGCAGGCGTCGGACATTGCAATTCACGCCAAGGAAATCCTCTATTTGAAAGGGCGCCTCAACGACATGCTGGCCAAGCACACCGGACAGAGCTTGGAAGTGATCGACCGCGACACTGACCGTGACAACTTCATGAGCGCGAACGACGCGGTGAGCTATGGGCTGATCGACAAGGTGCTGACCAGCCGCAACGAAGCATCAGGCAATTAAAGCAAGGAACGGGTATGGCAGACAAAGGCTCGAGCGACAAACTTCTTTACTGCTCCTTCTGCGGTAAAAGCCAGCACGAGGTGCGCAAGCTGATTGCTGGGCCGTCGGTATTCATCTGCGATGAATGCGTCGAACTGTGCAACGACATCATCCGCGAAGAAATCCAGCAGGCCGACAGCCAGAAGGGCGCAAGCTCCGATTTGCCGACGCCGCATGAAATCAGCGGCATGCTCGATCAATACGTGATCGGTCAGGGTCAGGCGAAAAAAGCGCTTGCGGTTGCGGTCTACAATCACTACAAACGCCTGCGCAGCAACGCCGGCAGTGGCGAAGTCGAACTGGCCAAGAGCAACATTCTGCTGATCGGACCGACCGGCTCCGGCAAGACCTTGCTGGCGCAAACGCTGGCACGCACGCTGAACGTGCCGTTCGTGATTGCCGATGCCACCACGCTGACCGAAGCCGGTTATGTCGGCGAGGATGTCGAGAACATCATCCAGAAGCTGCTGCAAAAGTGCGATTACGATGTCGACAAGGCCAAGCAGGGCATTGTTTATATTGATGAAATCGACAAGATTTCGCGCAAGGCCGATAATCCCTCGATCACCCGCGATGTGTCCGGCGAAGGCGTGCAGCAGGCGCTGCTGAAACTGATCGAAGGCACCACGGCTTCGGTCCCGCCGCAAGGGGGACGCAAGCACCCGAATCAGGAATTCGTCCAGGTCGACACCAGCAACATCCTGTTCATTTGCGGCGGCGCGTTCAGCGGGCTGGAAAAAGTGATCCGTGGCCGTACCGAAAAAGGCGGCATCGGCTTCGGCGCGCAGGTCAAGAATGTCGACGAGACCAAGCGCGATGTCGAACTGCTGCATCAGGTCGAGCCAGAAGATCTCATCAAATATGGCCTGATCCCGGAATTTGTCGGACGTTTACCGGTTGTCGCAACGTTGGACGAACTCGATGAGGCCGCGCTGGTGCAGATCCTGACCGAGCCGAAAAACGCACTGACCAAGCAGTTCATCAAACTCTTCAAGATGGAGGGAGTCGAACTCGAATTCCGCGAGGATGCGCTGAATGCCATCGCCAAGCGCGCGCTGGCGCGCCGAACCGGCGCGCGCGGCCTGCGTTCGATCATCGAGCATGCACTGCTCGATACCATGTACGACCTGCCCTCCCTCAAGGGGGTCAGCAAAGTGGTGGTGGACAACGGGTTAGTCAGCGGCGACGGCAAGCCATTGCTGATTTACTCCGATCAGGGCGAGCAGCCGCTGGCCGCCGGAGCTTGAACCGGAATGGCTGCTGGGGAACCTGTCAGCCATCTTGAATTCCAACCTATGCCCCCCAGTTACGGATGAGCGTGGTTGAATGCCGCGCATCCTTTCCTCAACCCTTTCCAGGAAATCATGATGAGCGACAAAGTATCCGACAACGTATCCAAGGAACAGGTCGATCTGCCGCTGCTGCCGCTTAGGGATGTGGTGGTGTTTCCCCACATGGTCATCCCGTTGTTTGTCGGCCGTCCAAAATCGATTAAAGCGCTGGAAACCTCGATGGAATCCGGCAAAAGCATCCTGCTGGTCGCGCAAAAGACGGCCGCACAGGACGACCCCACGCCGGAAGATCTGTACGACACCGGCAGCGTGGCCACCGTCCTGCAGATGCTGAAACTGCCCGATGGCACGGTCAAGGTGTTGGTTGAGGGCAATCAGCGCGCCCGCGTGCTCGAAGTGACCGATGCCGGCACCCATCTTGCTGCGCGCGCCGAAATATTGCCCGCAGAAGGTGAAGAACTGGTGGAAGTGGAAGCGATGCGGCGCGCTTTGCTGACGCAGTTCGACCAGTACGTCAAACTGAACAAGAAGATTCCGCCGGAAATCCTCACCTCGTTGTCAGGCATCGACGAAGGCGGCCGGCTGGCCGATACCATCGTTGCGCATCTGCCGCTGAAGCTGGAACAGAAGCAGGAAGTGCTGGAGATGATCGGCGTCAACAAGCGCCTGGAACATCTGCTCGGCCTGCTGGAAGGCGAGCTCGACATCCTGCAGGTTGAAAAGCGCATCCGTGGCCGCGTCAAGCGGCAGATGGAGAAAAGCCAGCGTGAGTACTACCTGAACGAACAGGTCAAGGCGATCCAGAAGGAACTCGGCGATATCGAGGAAGGTGCCGAACTGGAGGAGCTGGAAAGTCGCATCAAGCAAGCCAGCATGTCCAAGGAGGCCGAAACTAAGGCAATGGGCGAGCTGAAAAAGCTGCGCATGATGTCGCCGATGTCGGCCGAAGCCACCGTGATTCGAAGCTATATCGAGGCCATGGTCGGCCTGCCGTGGAAGAAAAAAACCAAGATCAGCAAGGATCTGGTCAAGGCCGAGCGCGTGCTCGACGAGGATCACTACGGCCTCGACAAGGTCAAGGAACGTATCCTGGAATACCTCGCCGTGCAGCAGCGTGTCGACAAGGTCAAGGCGCCGATTCTCTGCCTGGTGGGGCCACCTGGCGTCGGCAAGACCTCGCTCGGCCAATCCATCGCGCGTGCGACCAACCGCAAGTTCGTGCGCATGGCGCTGGGCGGCGTGCGCGACGAATCCGAGATTCGCGGCCACCGTCGTACCTACATCGGCTCGATGCCGGGCAAGATACTGCAAAGCCTGACCAAGATCGGGGTGAGGAATCCGTTGTTCCTGCTCGATGAAGTCGACAAGATGGGGCAGGATTTTCGTGGTGATCCATCTTCGGCGCTGCTGGAAGTACTCGATCCCGAGCAGAACCACACCTTCCAAGATCATTACATCGAGGTCGAGTACGACCTGTCGGATGTGATGTTCGTCGCCACGGCCAACTCGCTCAATTTGCCCGCGCCCTTGCTGGACAGGATGGAAGTGATCCGCCTGTCGGGCTATACTGAAGATGAGAAAATCAATATTGCAATACGCTACCTGGTGCCCAAGCAGCTCAAGGTCAATGGTATCAAGGAAGGCGAGCTTGCCATTGCCGAATCGGCCATCCGTGACATCGTGCGTTACTATACGCGCGAAGCCGGCGTGCGCAGCCTAGAGCGCGAGATTTCCAAGATCTGCCGCAAGGCCGTCAAGGCCTTGTTGCTGAAGAAGCAGAGCACCAAAATCTCGGTCACGTCGCGCAATCTGGAGAAATACCTCGGCGTGCAGCGCTTCAGTTTCGGCATCGCGGAACAGAACAATCAGGTGGGGCAGGTGACAGGGCTGGCGTGGACCGAAGTGGGCGGCGAATTGCTTACCATCGAGGCGGTTTCGCTGCCCGGACGCGGCAAGATGACCACCACCGGCAAGCTCGGCGAAGTGATGCAGGAATCCATCCAGGCCGCGCTGTCCGTGGTGCGCGCGCGTGCGCGCAAGCTGGGGATACAGGAAGACTTCTACCAGAAGCGCGACATCCATATTCACCTGCCGGAAGGCGCAACGCCGAAAGACGGTCCGTCGGCCGGTATCGCAATCTGCACGTCGATGGTATCGACCCTCACCGGGATTCCGGTGCGTGCGGACGTGGCGATGACCGGTGAGATTACGCTGCGAGGCGAAGTGCTACCGATCGGCGGCCTGAAGGAAAAGCTGCTGGCCGCACATCGCGGCGGGATCAAAACGGTGTTGATCCCGCAAGAGAACGTCAAGGATTTGACCGAGATTCCTGACAACATCAAGAACAAGCTCGACATTCATCCGGTCAAGTGGATCGACCAGGTACTTGAATTGGCATTGGAACATGCGCCCGAGCCTTTGCAGGATGAAGTTGAAGCAGAAACACCAGCAATCGCTGTGCCAGAAGAGAAAAAAACCGCCGCGGCGGCGCTCAAACACTGAGCATTTTCCAACCACTCCCCGGAATCCCGCGCCAGTCGCGGGATTATTTTGTCAATGGCCCGGAAAACCGCTTGACACAAGGTTTTGCGGGTTGCTATAAAAGCGTCCACAGGGTTTTCCTGTGCCACTTGAGTGAAGGGGACAACACGTGAACAAATCCGAATTGATTGATGCCATCGCCGACTCTGCTGACATTTCCAAGGCCGCTGCCGGCCGTGCGCTGGACGCAACGGTTGAAGCGGTCAAGAAAGCGCTGAAGAAAGGCGACACGGTGACGCTGGTTGGTTTTGGCAGCTTCTATGTCGGCAAGCGTGCCGCACGCACGGGCCGCAATCCGCGCACTGGCGCAGCCATCAAGATCAAGGCCGCCAAGGTGCCGAAGTTCCGCGCCGGCAAGGGTCTGAAGGACGCTGTCAATTAATAAAAACGCAGTTTGCATTTGGCAAGGTCTGGAAATATGTTGTAAAATCTTGGACTTTGTCGGGTGCTTAGCTCAGCTGGTAGAGCGTCGCCTTTACACGGCGAATGTCGGGGGTTCGAACCCCTCAGCACCCACCAGCAGGGTAAGAAAAATACCAAGTGGTCAAGTTTAGGCAGTGCGATTTTTTGTAGTACGTAGTACAAGGGAGTGGTAGTTCAGTTGGTTAGAATACCGGCCTGTCACGCCGGGGGTCGCGGGTTCGAGTCCCGTCCACTCCGCCAACACCAAAAAGGCGAACGTAAGTTCGCCTTTTTTCATTTCATTCAGCGTCTTTTCATCACAACGTGGCGAGACGCGAGGCGCAAAGTGCGCGAAAATTCGCGCTGGCGATTTTTTTCGGAGTAGAAGACCGTGCTCGAAGCAATCCGCAAGCATGCAAAGGGCTGGCTGGCCAAAGTCATACTAGCCTTGATCGTAATTACCTTCGCCCTGTTTGGCATAGATTCCTACATGTCGGGTGATAAAAGCGGCGGCATGGTCGCCGAGGTCGGGGATGTGGGAGTTTCGCGTGAAGAGCTGACGCGAGAAATCCAGGCACAGAGTGACCGTATGCGCGAGACGCTCGGCCCTGCGTTCGATCCTGCCGTTACCGAAACAACCGACTTTCGCAAGCAGGTGCTCGACAGCCTGATCGAGCGCAAAGCCTTGTTGCAGGAAGCGCAAAAGCTCAAGTTCCTGGCGCCCGATGCGTACATTGCGTCGGTTTTGAGGCAGATTCCGGCCTTTCAGCAGGACGGCACGTTTTCACAGCAGCGCTATGAAGCGGTCCTGCGCCAGAACGGCCGTTCACCTGCCCAGTTTGAAAATGAATTGCGGCAGGCGTTCATGCTGGAGGCCATCACCAGTCCGGTTTCGCTCGCGGCCTTCCCGTCCAGCACCTCGCAGACGCAGATTGCCCGCCTGGTGGCACAGCAACGCGAAATTGCCTGGGCGGATCTGCCGGCTTCCACGGTGGCGTCGCAGGTCAAGGTGACGCCCGCAGACGTGGAGCATTACTATGCGGCCAACAAGGCCGAATTTACCGAGCCCGAGCAGATCCGCGCCGAGTATCTGGTGCTGGATGTGGCAAGCGTGGCGGCGGGCATTGCGGTGAGCGACCAGGCGGTGGCGGATTATTATGCAGCCAACGCCGCGCAGTTCGGGCAGCCAGAGCAGCGTAACGCGAGCCATATCCTGATCGCCGTAGATAAAAATGCGGACGCTGCAATGCGCGCCAAGGCAAAGGCGAAAGCGACCGAGTTGTATCGAGTCCTGCTGAAAACCCCGGGTCGTTTTGCCGAGTTGGCGCGCACCCAGTCGCAGGATCCCGGTTCGGCTGTGCAGGACGGCAGCCTTGGCAGCTTTGGCCGCGGCATGATGGTCAAGCCGTTTGAAGATGCAGTGTTCAGCATGAAGCCCAATGAAATTCGCGGACCGGTGGAAAGCGATTTCGGCTACCACATCATCCGTCTGGACGGCATCCAGGCCGCGCAGACTGCGCCGCTGGCCGAGGTGCGCGCTGCAGTCGTTGAGGAATTGCGCAAGCAGCAGGCGCAAAAGACCTTCGCGGAAATGGCCGACAGCTTCAGCAATCTGGTGTACGAGAACGCCGGGACTTTGCAGCCTGCTGCTGCCGCTGCCAAGCTAACGGTTCAGCAAAGTGGCTGGATGACGGCCAACAATGCGCCGCCACCCTTCAACCATGCCGCCTTGTCAGCCGCGCTGTTCAGTCCGGAGTCAATCAAGTCGAAGCAGAATACCGAGGCCACCGAGGTACAGCCCGGCACCCTGATGGCGGCGCGGGTGATCGGGCATCGTCCGGCACGGCTGCGTTCGCTGGCTGAAGTGTCGGCGGTGATCGAGGCCAAGCTGCGCGCTGCGCAGAGCGCACAGTTGCTGGCACAAAAAGGTGAAGTCACCATCAGGGCACTGGCCAAAGGCGACGAAGCCAGCTTGAACTGGTCGGCGTTTCGGGTGGTCGGACGTCAGCCTTCAGCCGAGCTGGATGCAGCCGGCGCCAAGGCGGTGTTCCGGGTGAATGCAGACAAGCTGCCGGCCTACACCGGCTTTGCCCGCCCTGACGGTTCGTATCGCATCGTGCGCGTGAGCCGCGTGCTGGAGGTGCCGGCGCTGGATCCCATGCTGGTGTCGTCGATCGAGTCGGGCGTCATGCAGGCACAGCAGCGTGCGGACATGAAGGCGATGATTGCGCTGATCACCGCCGTCCAGAAAGTGGAAATCAAGCCTAACGCGATCGAAGGCAGATAAACCGAACGGCCCGCAGCTACAAAAAACGCGCCTCGAAGGCGCGTTTTTTGTAGCTGCGGGCCGTTCGGTGATTGGATCAGTCCGAGCCGCCGGCGGTGGTGTTGAAGCCGGCGTCGACGTAGGTGATTTCGCCGGTGATGCCGGAGGCCAGGTCGGAGAGCAGGAAGGCCGCGGCATTGCCGACTTCGTCAATCGTCACGTTGCGGCGCAGCGGCGCATTCTTGGCGACGAGCTCAAGCTTTTCACCAAAGTTGGCAATGCCGCTGGCGGCCAGCGTCTTGATCGGGCCGGCCGATACGGCATTGACGCGGATGCCCTTGGGGCCGAGGCTTTGCGCCATGTAGTACACATTGGATTCGAGGCTGGCCTTGGCCAGCCCCATGACGTTGTAGTTGGGCGCGGAGCGATTCGCGCCGAGGTAGGTCAGCGTCAGCAGTGCCGCCTTGCGGCCTTCCATCATCGGCAGCGCGGCCTTGGCCAGCGCGGCAAAGCTGTAGGAGCTGATGTCGTGGGCGATGCGGAAATTTTCGCGGGTGACACAGGCGAGGTAGTCTCCGGACAGCGCTTCCTTCGGCGCGAACGCGATCGAGTGCACCAGGCCATCGAAGCCGTCCCAGCGCGTGCCGAGTTCGGCAAACAGGGCGTCGATCTGCTCGTCGCTGGCAACATCGCACGGGAACACCAGGCTGGAGCCGAATTCCTTGGCGAATTCGGTGACGCGATCCTTGATGCGCTCGCCCTGATAGGTGAAGGCCAGTTCGGCGCCTTCACGCTTGCACGCCGCAGCAATGCCATACGCGATCGAACGGTTGGATATTACGCCGGTGATCAGCAAGCGTTTTCCTGCAAGAAATCCCATGATGATCTCGAAGAGTTGAGTAGCCCGGGATTATAACGGCTGACGTTGGCGGCGCGCTTGGGTACACTGGCGGCATGACGCGCATCGGGGCGATTTTGTTGAGGATAGGTCTGCTGGGGATAGGTTTGAGCCTGATGGCAGGCTGCTCCGACAACTGGAACACCCCCTATCCCGGCAGCGAGACGCGCGCCAACGTGCTTTACAGCGCATTTTCCGAGCGCCCCAAGCACCTCGATCCGGCACGCTCCTACAGCTCGAATGAAGTCGAGTTCACCGGCCAGATTTACGAGCCGCCGCTGCAATACCACTTTCTCAAGCGCCCTTACACGCTGATCCCGCTGACCGCCGAGGCGGTGCCCAAGCCGCGCTATTTCGACGCGGCAGGCAATGCGCTGCCGGACCACCCGCTGTCCGGGCAGATCGCGAAGAGCGTTTACGAAATCAAAATCCGCCCCGGCATCCAGTATCAGCCGCATCCGGCGTTTGCGCGCGACGCAGCGGGACGCTATCGCTATCATGCGCTGGATGCCGCTGCGATGGCAGGCAAAACCCGGATCCGCGATTTTGCGTACACGGGCACCCGCGAACTGGTCGCTGCCGACTATGTGTACCAGATCAAACGGCTGGCCAACCCCAGACTCAGCTCGCCGATTTTTGGTCTGATGAGTGAGCACATCATCGGCCTGACAGCACTGGGTGCGGCACTGGAAAAGGCCGCTCAAGCCAGCCCCGAAGCAACGCTGGACCTCGACGATTTCGCGCTTGAAGGCGCAGAGGTCGTCGACCGTTACACCTACCGAATCCACATCAAGGGAAAATACCCGCAGTTTATTTACTGGCTGGCAATGCCGTTCTTTGCGCCGGTCCCGTGGGAGGCCGAGGTCTTCTACGCGCAGCCCGGCATGGCGGACAAAAACCTCACGCTCGACTGGCAACCGATCGGCACCGGGCCCTATTATCTGGCCGAGAACGATCCCAACCGCCGCATGGTGCTGAAGAAAAATCCCCACTTCCATGGCGAAACCTATCCTGGGGACGACGATACGGCAGACAGGCAGGCCGGACAGCTGCTTGACGCCGGCAAGCCGCTGCCATTTGTGGATGAAGCCGTGTTCAGCCTGGAAAAGGAAACCATTCCCTACTGGAGCAAGTTTCTGCAGGGCTACTACGACAGTTCCGGGATCAGTTCAGACAGCTTCGACCAGGCCGTGCAGTTCTCGGCAGGCGGCGACCCGCAGCTCACCGACAGCATGCGCGACAAGGACATCCACCTCATCACCGCCGTGGCGGCTTCGGTCTGGTATGTCGGCTTCAACATGCTCGACCCGGTGGTCGGTGGTTTGGGCGAAGACCGCCAGAAGCTGCGGCAGGCGCTCTCCATCGCGTTCGATTACGACGAGTTCATTTCCATTTTCCTCAATGGCCGCGGCATTCCCGCACAGGGGCCGATTCCGCCCGGGCTGTTCGGTTATGTCGAAGGCGTGGCGGGGCTAAATCCCTATGTGTATGAAGCCCGGGAGGGCCAGATCCAGCGACGCTCCCTCGAAACCGCCAAAAAACTGCTCGCCGAGGCGGGCTATCCCAATGGCCGCGACGCCCAAACCGGCGCCCCGCTGGTGCTGTATTTCGACACCATGGCCAGTGGACCCGACGCCAAATCGCGGCTCGACTGGATGAAAAAACAGCTCGACAAACTCAACGTGCAGCTGGTGGTGCGCGGCACCGACTACAACCGCTTCCAGGACAAGATCCGCAAGGGCAATGCACAGCTGTTCGAGTGGGGCTGGAACGCCGACTACCCCGATCCGGAAAATTTCTTCTTCCTACTGTATGGCCCGCACAAGAAAGTCGCCACCGGCGGCGAGAACGCCGCCAACTACGACAACACCGAGTTCAACCGCCTGTTCGAGCGCATGAAGGACATGGACAATGGCCCGGAGCGCCAGCGGGTGATCGACGCCATGCTGGAGATCGTGCGCCGCGATGCGCCGTGGATCTTCGCCTACTACCCCAAGTCCTTCGGCCTGCGCCACGGCTGGCTGCACAACGTCAAGCCCAATCTGATGGCCAACAACACGCTCAAATACCGCCGCATCGATCCGGCCCTGCGCGCAAGCCGGCGCGCCGAATGGAACCGCCCGGTGCTGTGGCCGATCGGGTTGTTGGTGGGCGCGCTGGCTGCCGTCATTGCGCCTGCGGCGATCGCGTGGCGGCGACGTGAAAAGAGTCAGGCCTGATTTTCAAAATGGCTAAATCGCCCTTTTTTTCAATCTAATCCACATCCATGCGCTATCAGGGAAAAATAATCCGAGGGAACGAGGCCAAGGGCTTTGGCTTTCTCACGCCAAAGCGGAGAAGTCAAGCGGTGTTTCCAATGGGGTGGGCCATGTTGTTTGCAGCGCTGCTGAGTGGCGCTGTTTTGGCGGGAGCCATGCCGGTCATCGTTGCCATTGCTTATCTGGTGAGCCTTGTCACTTTTTTGGCCTACGCATTGGACAAGTCAGCAGCAGAAGCAGGATGCTGGCGCACACAGGAAAGCACACTGCATCTCTTCGGTCTGGCGGGGGGCTGGCCTGGTGCCCTGCTTGCGCAGCAATTATTGCGTCACAAGTCGAGCAAGCGTGAATTTCAAACGGCTTTCTGGATGACGGTAATGCTCAACTGTGGTGCACTGGTCTGGCTGGTTTTACCCGATGGTGCAGATGCACGGTTGTTGCTGAGTCGGATGGTCTAGCCCATGTTTGCCTATATCCTGCGCCGCCTGCTGTATGCCGTGCCGATCCTGATCGGGGTGAACCTGTTGACGTTTGCGCTGTTCTTCGTCGTCAACACCCCGGACGACATGGCGCGGCTGCAACTGGGCGCCAAGCACGTGACACCGGAGGCGATCGAACGCTGGAAGGTCGAGCACGGCTACGACAAGCCCTTGTTGCTGAACGCCAAGGCGACCGGCAGCGCGCAACTCACCGACACGATTTTTTTTCAGCGCTCGGCCGCGATGTTCGCATTCGAATTCGGCAAGGGCGACGACGGCCGCAACATCGGCAACGAAATCCGCACCCGTATGGGACCGAGCCTGGCGATTGCGCTGCCGGTGTTCGTCATCGGCCTGTTGGTCAACATCACCTTCGCCTTGCTGATGGTGTTCTTCCGCGCCACCTATCTCGACCTGTGGGGTGTAGTGCTGTGCGTGGTGCTGATGTCGATCTCGGGGCTGTTCTACATCATCGCGGGGCAGTATTTCATCGCCAAGCTGTGGAACCTGCTGCCGATCTCCGGCTTTGCCGGCGGTATCGACGGCCTCAGGTTCATCCTGCTGCCGGTGCTGGTCAGCGTAATGGCCGGCATCGGCAGCGGCGCGCGCTGGTATCGCACGATCTTCCTTGAGGAAATCGGCAAGGACTATGTGCGCACCGCGCGTGCCAAGGGCCTCTCCGAGGTGCGTGTACTGTTCCGCCACGTGCTGAAGAACGGCATGATTCCGATTCTCACCGGCGCGGTGGTGGTGCTGCCGCTGCTGTTCATGGGCAGCCTCATTACCGAGTCCTTCTTCGGCATTCCGGGGCTGGGCAGTTATACCATCGATGCGATCCAGGCCCAGGATTTTGCCGTGGTGCGCGCGATGGTGTTCTTGGGGTCGCTCCTCTATATCGTCGGCCTGCTCCTTACCGACATCTCCTATTCGTGGGTGGACCCGCGGGTGCGGCTGCAATGAATATGCAACCCGTCATCCTGTGGACCGATGCGCTGATTTTTGCACTGCTGGCGGTAGTGCTGGCGCTGGTGTGGTTCATCCGCCGCCAGGAGCACCTGCGCGCGCCTTGGCGGGTGGTCGCGCAGCGCCCGATGGCGATGGGAGCGGCGCTGGTGTTGAGTGTGTTCGTCGTCATCGGCCTGCTCGACTCGCTGCATTACCGCGCGCAGTTGACCGACAGCCCGGCAGACAAGCCGCAATACTCGGTCGAAGTACTGAGTATGTTCGACGCGCTGGTGGATGAACTGCGCACGCAGCAGGAGAAGACCTATTCCGCGCCGCTGGCGATGCAGTTGTACGCCAAAGAGTTCGTGCTGCGTGACGGCGAGACGGTGCGCGATTACCCGCGCCTGCAATACGGCGGCGCACACCTGAAGCATGCCGATGCGCGCCTGCCTGACATTGCCCGGCGCAGCCTCATCGGCCTGGCGCAGGGCCTGGCGGCCAGTCTGCTGCTGTTCTGTCTGCTGGCCGTCTGGCAGTCGCACCGCACGCACGCGTCGTTGGGGACATGGCTGACCGCCTGGGCAGGGGGACGCCTCGACTGGCCGGGACGGATGGTCGTCCTCATTGTGGCGCTGATGCTGATGCTGGGCGGTGCGTTGGCGCACCTGGCCGCAGGCTACCATGTCTTCGGTACCGACAAGGTCGGGCAGGACGTGCTTTACATCAGCCTCAAGAGCATCCGCACCGGGCTGGTGATCGGCACCCTCACCACCTTGGTCACGCTGCCGCTGGCGATCGGTTTCGGCATCGCTGCGGGCTACTTTCGCGGCTGGGTGGACGACATCATCCAGTACATCTACACCGTGCTGAATTCGATCCCCGGCGTGCTGCTGATTGCGGCGGCCGTGCTGATTGTGCAGGTCTATATTGAATCCAACCCCGATATTTTTGATACCGCCGCGGCGCGTGCCGATATCCGTCTGCTGGCGCTCTGCCTCATCATGGGCGTGACCAGCTGGACCGGTCTCGCGCGCCTGCTGCGCGGCGAATCGCTCAAGCTGCGCACGCTCGATTACGTCGAGGCAGCGCGCGCCTTTGGCGTGTCGAATGCACGCATCATCAGCCGTCACATCTTCCCCAACGTGTTTCACCTCGTGCTGATTGCGATTGTTCTGGATTTCTCCGGACTGGTGCTGGCCGAAGCAGTGCTGTCCTACGTCGGCGTTGGCGTCGATCCTTCCATGTACAGCTGGGGCAACATGATCAACGGCGCGCGCCTCGAACTGGCGCGCGAGCCCGTCGTGTGGTGGCAGCTCGGGGCGGCATTTGCCTTCATGTTTACCCTGGTGCTGGCCGCCAACCTGTTTGCCGACGGCGTGCGCGATGCGTTCGATCCGCGCCTGGGAGGGCGTCGATGAAGCCCTTGCTGCGGGTCGACCAGCTGGTTACCGAAATCGGCCATGGCGCGGATGCGCTGCGCGTGGTCGATGGCGTGTCGTTCCAGATCGCGGCAGGCGAAACCTATGCGCTGCTCGGCGAATCCGGCTGCGGCAAGTCGATGACTGCCTTGTCGCTGATGCGCCTGCTGCCGGATGGCGGACGGATCGTGTCGGGGGACATACGGCTGGGTGAAACCGACGTCCGCGCCTTGCCCGAGCGCGACATGCGTCGCGTGCGCGGCGGGCAGATGGCGATGATTTTTCAGGAGCCGATGCTGGCCCTGAACCCGGTCATCAAGGTGGGCGAGCAGATTGCCGAAGCGCTCGTCCTGCATCAAGGCTTGCGCGGGCAGGCGACATGGGACGCGGCGCGTGCCTTGCTCGATGCGGTGGGCGTGCCGGATGCGACGCGGCGGCTCGATACTTATCCGTTCGAGCTTTCGGGCGGGCTGCGCCAGCGGGTGATGATTGCGATGGCGCTGGCCGGCCAGCCCAGACTCCTGATCGCCGACGAGCCGACCACGGCGCTCGACGTGACCATTCAGGCACAGGTGCTCGACGTGCTGCGCAGCCTCAGAGCCGAACGGCAGATGGGCATGCTGCTGATCACGCACGACCTCGGCGTGGTGGCCGAGAACGCCGACCGGGTGGGCGTGATGTATGCCGGCGAACTGGTGGAGGAGGGCGCGCGCGACGTGTTTTTTTCTGCCCCGCAACACCCCTATAGCCGCATGCTGTTCGAGGCGCTGCCGCGCCCCGGCGACGGCGGACGGCTGACCACGATTCCCGGCCAGGTGCCGAAGCTCGACGACCCGATGCGCGGCTGCCGCTTTGCCCCGCGCTGTCCGTTTGCGGTTGCGCGCTGCCGCGATGAATCGCCGGACTGGCAAGCGATCAACGGTCAGCGGGTGCGCTGCCATCTGGCGGGTGCGTTGCCGGCGCGCAGTGCGCGCGAGGTCACCACGCATGCGAACTCGACCCAAACGGCGCAAGCCCTGCTGCAGGTCGACGGTCTCAAGGTGCATTTCCCGATCCGGCGCGGCTTGATCCAGCGCACGGTCGGCCACGTGCGCGCAGTGGACGACGTGACGCTGTCGATTCAGGCGGGCCGCACGCTGGCGCTGGTGGGCGAATCCGGCTGCGGCAAGACCACGGTGGGCAAGGCGCTGTTGCGGCTGATCGAGCCGACGGCGGGCCGCATCGTGCTGGGCGGCGAAACCATCACGGCGAAGAATGTATCCACCTTGCGGCGGCAGGCGCAGATGGTGTTTCAGGATCCGTTTAGCTCGCTCAATCCGCGCATGCGGGTGGCCGGCATCCTGCTCGAAGGCATGGACGCGCTGCGCGTCGGCGCAGCCAGCGAACGCCGCGATGCGGTGGCGCAGCTGCTGCGCCAGGTGGGGCTGCCGGACGATACGGGCGGGCGCTATCCGCATGCATTTTCCGGCGGCCAGCGGCAGCGCATCGCGATTGCGCGGGCGCTGGCGGTATCGCCCCGGCTGGTGATCTGCGACGAGCCGACCAGCGCGCTCGACGTCTCGGTGCAGGCGCAGATCCTGAATCTGCTGAAAGACTTGCAGGACAGCCTGGGACTGGCCTATCTCTTTATCACCCACAACCTCGCGGTGGTTGAGTATCTAGCGCACGAGGTGGCGGTGATGTACCTCGGGCGCATCGTCGAACACGGCGCGACTGGCGACGTGCTCCGCGCGCCGTGTCATCCTTACACGCTGGCGCTGGTGAGCGCGGTGCCGCGCATCGAGCTGCAGACCGGGCCGGGCATCATTCGCCTGGCAGGCGACCAGCCTTCGCCGCTCAACCCGCCGAGCGGATGTCACTTTCACCCGCGCTGTCCGCATGCGAGCGAGGTGTGCCGGCAAACGTATCCCGATCAGACCGCTGTGGGGGGTGGGCACTGGGTGCGTTGCCACTGGGTGGCGGGACAGGCCTGAGGCTTTTTGAGACGGAGTTGCAATTGAATACCGGCAAACGCAGTCGCAATTTCTGGATCGGCAACGGCGTCCTGACGCTGGCGATGCTGGTGCTGTTTTTCATGGGGCCGTTATCGGACATGCTGGGCATCTGGGCGGCGGTGCTGTGGATGGTGCTGGCCGCCGTGGGCATGGCGCTGGTGATGTCGGACAAGACCGGCGAGCCGCCTGCGCCCGACTGAATTGAGTCCCGGTCAGGGCATACGATCTTTCATGGGCTTCAGCCCATAGAAAGTCGGAGTCCTTCAGGGCATACGATTCCACACGGGCTTTAGCGCGTAGTGGATCGGAGTCCTTCAGGGCTTTCTGATGGCGACCATCTGCCCCGCGCGGATCTTGCCGCTCTTCTTGAAAGCTGGATTCCACGCCTTGATATCCGCCAGGCTGCTACCGAAGCGCTGTGCAATGGCATGCAGGGTGTCGCCGCGTTTGACGGTGTAATGAACCGGCTGGGCAGATTTTCTAACGCTGACTTTGAGGCTGGCGGGCTGAATGGCGTGGGTCTCGCGGGCAGCTGACTCGTTCAACGGCAGACGGATGATCTGGCCGGCTTTGAGCTTGGTATCGAGTTTGGGATTGGTCTCGGTCAACTGGACGAGGCTCAGCCCATAACGGCGGGCGACGCCAAACAGGGTGTCGCCGCGCAGCGTGACATGCTGGGTTGCGCCCGGGGTGGCGAGCGACGACTGCGCTTCTGCCGCGACCACGCCGCGCCCCTTGACCGGAACCAGAATGGTCTGCGCGCGCACCAGTTTGCCGCGCTTCAGATGAAACTGGTTGTGTTCTTCAAGGCGGGCGACGCTGACGTCGAAGCGCCTGGCAATGGCTTCGGGGCGTTCGCCCTTTTGTGCGGTGTAGGGTTGCCAGGTATCCCAACTGCCGGTTTCCAGATTGCGCTGGAAGGTGTCCGCCTTGTCGACGGGGACCAGCAGGTTGACCGGCGTGTCGGAACGGATGAGTTTGCGCGGGAAAGCGGCGTTCAGTGCGATGAACTCATCACTGCTCATGTTCGCCAGGCGCGCGGCGGAATGGATGTCCATGCTGGCATGAACGGTGACCTGATTGAAGTAGGGCTGGTTGGGCAGCAGGTCGATGGCGATGCCGTAATGCTCGGGCTCTCGTATCAGGTTTCTGATAGCGAGAAGCTTGGGGACGTAGTGCCGGGTCTCGTTCGGCAGCGACAGGCTGGCGTAATCGGTGGGCAGGCCCTGCTGCACATTTTTCTGGATGGCGCGTGCGACGCAGCCCTCGCCGCAGTTATACGCTGCCAGCGCCAGCTGCCAGTCGCCAAAATCGAGATAGAGCTTGCCCAGGTAGTCGAGCGCGGCATTTGTGGAGGCGGTGAAATCACGCCGGCCGTCGTACCAGGTGTCCTGCTTGAGGCCATAGAGGCGCCCGGTGGAGGGGATGAACTGCCAGATGCCGGAGGCGGCGGACGGCGACAGCGCGGTGGGGATGAATGCACTTTCGATCATCGGCAGCAGCGCGATTTCCATCGGCATGGCGCGCCGGTCGAGTTCCTCGACGATGTGGTAGAGGTAAGGGCGCGAGCGCTCGACGAGACGGCGCACGCTTGCCGGCCGTGCTGCGAACCAGGATTCATGAACGGCAACCAGCGGGTTCTGCGCGGCTGCGTCGTCGATCCTGAAGCCGCTGCGGATGCGTTGCCAGACATCGTCCAGGCTGGCTTCGGCGGCGGTTTCGCTCTCGGGCGTGCCGCTGGCAGTATCGCCGCTCCATTCCAGCGTCTGGATGCTGGCGTGGGACTCTTCGGCAACCGCGGGATTGCTGAAGGACACCGCCAGCAGGGCAAGGCTGAGCAGGTTTAATTGGGTGCCGGCCAATTTGATTCTGGCCAATTTGATTCCGGGCAAATCGGTCTCCCGTACTCAACAAGGCTCCATCCTAAGTGGCCGGATGGGATCGGTCAACCGTCCCAGCCATCCTTGGCGGCGCGGATTGCGCCGAACACCTCGGCCGGACCGGGATGTGGGCGATTCAGATAGCGGGCGGCAAAGGCCGTCATGTCGGGATCGTGAAAGCGCAGGAAGGGATTGGTGGCTTTTTCCAGCGCCAGGGTGGAGGGTAGGGTGGGTCGATTCTGTGCGCGCGAGTCGCGGTCGGCGCGCTCGCGTTCCAGCAGCGCGGGATTGTCGCCATCGATGGTTTTGGCAAAGTCAATATTGCTCAGGGTGTATTCGTGCGCGCAGCAGACTCGGGTAGCATCGGGCAAAGCCAAAATGGCGTCGAGGCTGGCAGCCATCATCGCGGGGCTGCCTTCGAACAATTTCCCGCAGCCGCAGCCGAAAACGGTATCGCCGCAGAACAGACAGCCGTGTCCGACATAGCTGATGTGGTCGAGCGTGTGGCCCGGGGTGGCCATCACGTCGAAGTGCAAGCCCGGTTTGGCGATGTCCGCCGAATCGCCGCCGCGCAGGACATGGGTAACGGCGGGAATGCGTGGGTTGTCCGGGGCGTAAATGGCGCAATTGTAGCGTTGACGCAGGTGGGTGTTGCCGCCAGTATGGTCGCGGTGATGGTGGGTGATCAGCACCGCGGTCAAGGCGAGTTGATGCGCGTCGAGAAAGGCAATCAACGGCGCGGGATCGCCGGGGTCGACTGCGACGGCGTGGCGGTCATCGTGCCACACCCAGATATAGTTGTCTTCGAACGCGGGCAGGGGAATCAGTGTCAACATATTAGGTCTGCCAGACAGGAGGAGTGGCTATGTTATCCAAGCTGGATGCAGGATGGTTTGAAACGCCGCTGGGGCAACATTTGCTGTTTCGCGAACAGCGTTACTTCGACAATGCCGTGTCGGATGTGTTCGGCTTCAATGCGGTGCAGGTCGGCTTGCCGCGGATCGATTTCCTGCGTAACAGCCGCATCCCGCTACGCGTGACCTGTGCGGTGGAGACCCCTTCCCAGGTGCGGGCCGATCCGATGTTTCTGCCGTTCGAGAGCCAGTCGCTCGATCTGCTGCTGCTGCCGCATGTGCTGGAATTCAGTGCCAACCCGCACCAGGTGCTGCGCGAGGCCGGGCGCGTGCTGCGCCCGGAAGGCCGCCTGGTGCTGGCCGGATTCAATCCGCGCAGCCTGTGGGGGTTGGCGCGCAAGCTGCAGGGGGGCGAACGCGGCTACCCGTGGAACGGCAGTTTTTTGAATATTTCGCGGGTGAAGGACTGGATGGTATTGCTGGGACTCGAGGTGGCGGCAGGCAGCATGTGCTGCTACCGTCCGCCGATCAACCGCGAAAACTGGCTGCGGCGCCTACGCTTCATGGAGCCCGCAGGCGACCGCTGGTGGGCCATGGGCGGAGGCGTGTATTTCCTGCAGGCGGTGAAGCGCGTGCAGGGCATGAACATCATCCTGCCGCAATGGAAAACACCGGTGACACAGCGTCTGTTGTCGCCTGCGGCAAAAGTGATCAACCTCAAACAGTATCGGGTACCGCGTGAACGCTGACACCATTTATATCTATAGCGATGGCGCCTGCAAGGGCAATCCCGGTGCCGGCGGCTGGGGCGCCCTGTTGGTGACGGGCGGGCACCGCAAGGAAATCTGCGGGGGCGAGGCCAACACCACCAACAACCGCATGGAAATGACCGCGGTGATCCGCGCGCTGGAGCAGCTGAAGCGCCCGTCCACGGTCGAGGTCCACACCGACTCGCAATACGTGCAAAAAGGCATCAGCGAATGGATGCCCGGTTGGAAGCGGCGCAATTGGCGCACCGCCAACGGCAAGCCGGTGAAGAACCAGGATCTGTGGCAGCAACTGGATGCCTTGAGCCAGCAGCACCGCATCGAATGGATCTGGGTGCGGGGCCACAACGGCCATCCGGAAAACGAACGTGCCGACGAACTGGCCAACCAGGGCGTGCTGCAGGCGCAATAAAACGGGTATTTCCATGCGACAAATCATTCTCGATACTGAAACCACCGGCCTCGATCCTAAACAGGGGCATCGCATCATCGAAGTGGCGGCGGTGGAAATGGTCAACCGGCGGCTCACCGGCAACCACCTGCACCGTTACGTGAACCCGGATCGCGACATCGACGCCGGGGCGATGCAGGTGCACGGCATTACCCCCGAATTCCTGCAGGACAAGCCGCGCTTTGCCGACATCGCACAGGAGTTCGTCGATTTCATCCAGGGCGCCGAGCTCATTATTCACAATGCGCCGTTCGACGTCGGTTTTCTCAACATGGAACTGCGCCTGCTGGAAATGGCGCCGCTGTCGACCTGGTGCGACGGCGTGACCGATACCCTGGCGATGGCCAAGGCGCTGCACCCCGGCCAGCGCAACAACCTGGATGCGCTGTGCAAACGCTATGGCGTGGACAACGCGGCGCGCACCCTGCACGGCGCATTAGTGGACTGCGAACTGCTGACGGCGGTGTATCTGGCGCTGACGCGCGGGCAGGAAAGCCTGTCGATCGGGCTGGAAGCGCGCAGCGCGCAGGCCGATCAGGCTGCCGCGCGCGCGCGCCCCAAGCCCGTCCTGTTGCTGGCGTCCAGTGAGGAACTGGCCGCGCACGCAACCCTGCTCGAGGCGATCGCCCAGGAAAGCAAGGGCGCATGCCTGTGGAGCATGGGGCAGGAGGCGGTTTGACGGTTTGGGTGTCGCGCAGGGGGGCCGCGCTCCAGCGCATCGTGCGGCTGGGGGCGGCTTGTGCCTGTCTGGCCCTGGTGTCGGCGCAGGCGGTCGCGGCACGGGTGGCGGTGGTATTGAGTGACGATTCGGCGCCTTATCAGGAGGTCTATCAGGTCATCCGAGCCTATCTGGACGACACCCCCCATGAGGTCATCCGGGTGTACGCCGAGGGCTTGACTGTGCCCTCGTTGAACGAGGCGCGTCTGGCGGTTGCGGTGGGCGTGCGCGCGACGGAATCGCTGGCAGCGCTACCGGCCCGGCCGCCGGTGCTGGCGGTCCTGGTGCCGCGGGCGTGGTATATCAAAACCGGACGTACCCGTCTGAGCGACGGCGGCCGCAGCGTCTCAGCAATCTATCTCGATCAACCCTTCGGGCGTCAGGCGCAGTTGATTCGCCTGGCCTTCCCCGAGGTGCAGCGCGTGGGCATGCTGTTGAGCGCCGAACCGGGTGGTCTGGTGGACGAGCTGGACGAGGCCTTGCGGGTGCAACGACTCGGTCTGGTGCATGACACGCTGTCCGGCGAGGAACGGCTGATTACGCACCTGGAAAACGTGTTGTCGGGAGCCGATTTGCTGCTCGCCGTGCCCGATCCGCGGGTATTCAACCGCAACACCGCACAAAGCCTTTTTCTGACCTCCTACCGCTACCGTGTCCCGGTTCTGGGCTATTCGCGTTCGCTGACGCGGGCGGGCGCGCTGTTGTCGCTGCATTCCAGTCCGGCGCAAATCGGTCGACAGACCGCAGAATGGGTAAACAGTGCCATTCAGGGCGTGCCGGTGCGTCTGCCGCCGCCCGCGCACCCCGCCTATTTCAGCGTTTCAATCAATGAACAGGTGGCGCGCTCGCTCGGTTTCACTTTGCCGCCGGAAGCCGAGCTGGAAAAGCGTTTGGGAGGGGGGCATTGATGGCGACTTCACTGGGGATACGCGGGCGTGTCATCGGCCTGGCCATGATGCCGATGGCCATCATTGGCGTCCTGCTGCTGTTCCAGCTCATCACCGGGAAAATAGACGATCTCGATCAGTCGCTGCGCACCCGTGCCGCGGCCATTGCCCGCCAGCTCGCTCCGGCGGCCGAATATGGCGTCGCCTCGGGCAATATCGAGGTATTGCAGACCCTGCTCGAAAAAGTGGCGATCGAACCGGACGTCCGCGGGGTGTCGGTGTTTGCCGATAACGGCCAGCGCCTGGTGCAAGTCGGCCTCGGTGCCTGGACGGAACCCGCTCAGGGAAGGCTGCCCACCGACCGCCTCCATCAAATTGAATACAAGGACCGGCTGGTGTACTACGCCCCGATCACCCGTACCGAGGTGGTCGTGGACGATTTCAATCCGGTCGACGAACGCGCTGCGCAGTCGGGCACCCAGACCCGGCTGCTGGGCTGGGTGGGCCTGGATGTTTCGCGCAGCGCCACCTTCAAGAGCCAACGCGATGCGATTCTGCGCAGCCTGATCATCTTGCTGGCGGGGCTGGGCGTCAGTCTCTATCTCGCCTGGCGTATCGGGCGTCAGATCACCCGGCCGATTCTGGCGTTGACCCACACGGTGAGCCGCATCGGCGAGGGGCACCTGGACGAACGGCTAGAGCAGACCGGCGAGGCCGAGCTGGGCAGGCTGCAGCGCGGTATCAATCACATGGCGGCCCATTTGCAGGCGATGCAGGATCAGATGCAGGAAAAGATCGACCAGGCTACCGCACGTCTGGTTTATCAGGCCAGCCACGATGCGCTGACGGGGCTAATCAACCGTCGCGAGTTCGAACAGCAGCTGGAGCGCACGCTGCTGTCTGCCCTGCAGCAAGGCCGGGAACACGCGCTGTGCTACATGGACCTCGATCAATTCAAGGTGATCAACGATTCCTGCGGCCACGCAGCGGGCGACGAGCTGCTGCGCCAGCTGGCGCTGCTGCTGAAAGGCAATCTGCGCGAACGCGACACCCTGGCGCGCCTGGGCGGCGACGAATTTGCCTTGCTGCTGGAAAATTGCAGCATCCCTGATGCGCTTGAGGTGGCGGATACGTTTCGCGCCGAAGTGCAGCGCTTCCGCTTCAAATGGGGAGATCGTATTTTCGCTGTCGGCATGAGCGCGGGTATGGTGGCGATCAACCGTGACAGCGGCACCGCCGCGAGCCTGCTGTCGGCCGCGGATGCCGCGTGCTATGTGGCAAAGGACCGCGGGCGCAACCAGATTCATGTCTATGAAAGCAGCGGCCACGACCTGCTGCGCCACCGCAGCGAGATGCAATGGGTGACGCGCATCCAGCGGGCGCTGGAGGAACATCGCCTGCGCTTGTCGTGGCAGGAAATCCGCCGCACCGCTAGCGTGGGGGAGCCGCCCTGTCATGTCGAATTGTTGTTGCGGATGGTGGACGACGACGGCAGCGAAATTCTGCCCATGGCTTTTATCCCGGCGGCCGAGCGTTATTCCATCATGCCCGCGCTCGACAGCTGGGTGATCGAGGAAACGCTACGTGTGTGCCAGCGGTATCTGGCGGCCAAGCGCGAGCAGCATTGCCTGTTTGCGGTCAATCTGTCGGGTGCGTCGCTGAAAGACCCGGAATTTCGCCGCATGTTGCTTGAGTGCCTGCAGGAAAATCCCGCGCTGGGGCCGCACTTGTGCTTTGAAATCACCGAAACGGCGGCCATCGGCAATCTTGCCGTCGTCAACGATTTCATCGAGGCCATGCGCGAGTTTGGCTGCAGCTTTGCGCTCGACGATTTTGGCAGCGGCCTGTCGTCCTTCACCTATCTGAAAAACCTGAAAGTGGATTACCTCAAGATCGACGGCGCCTTTGTGCGCGACATCACGAGCAATCCCATCGACCGCTACATGGTCGAGGCGATTCACCGCATCGGCCACCAGATGGGACTGAAAACAGTGGCCGAATATGTCGAGTCGGAGCAGACGCTGGCGTTGTTGCGCGAGATCGGGGTGGATTATGTACAGGGCAACGGGGTGCATTGCCCCGAACCTCTGGAAAGCCTGTGCGGTAAATCCTGAGTGCGGAAAAGTGGGGGAAAAAGGCAGGCGGGTCAGTCGCCTACGCCGAATCCCGCATCGATGACGGCCTGCACCAGTGCAGCGCGGTCAATCTGGGCGGGCTCGTATACCACGCGCGCCTGACCAGGCGTGAGTGAGACCTCGACGCTTTGCACGCCCGGCAAAGCCGTCAGCACTTTCTGCACGCTGTTGACGCAGCCGCCGCAGGTCATGCCGGTCACGGACAAAATGATTTCGCTCATGCTGAATCCCGAAAGAACATTCGAGGCCTGATTTTATTCCAGCTTTGGATCAAAAGCCTGCGGCCCGACTTCGCGAGCCTCTCGAAACGGAATTACTTTTTGCGTGGGCGTTTGCGCAGCGCTTCCTTGGTGTGGTCGATCAGGCGGTCGGCCACCACTTCGGCGTCGACGGTGAAGGAGCCGTCGGCGAGGGCCGCCTTGACCGCTTCAACCTTGCCGACGTCGGTGACGTCGACCGAGGCAAGCTGGGATTCCAGTGAACGAATACGGGTACTCGATTCGGTCAGTGTCAGCGAATCGCTGCCGCCCGCCGTGGAGGCAGACGTCTTGCCCCCACCCTTGCCCTTGGTGGCGGATGCTTTGGGGGTGGCGGGAGGGGTGATGCGTTTGTCGATTTTCACGAGATTGATACCTGTTGGCCAGTTTTCCGGATGGGGATGTTGCTTATTAGATGGGAATACGGCATCTATCCGAAAAACCTTAGCGCTGATTTATTCCAGCATGTGCGACGCCAGCCCATCCGCCAGTTTTGGCTCGAACCAGGTGGATTTGGGCGGCATGACCTCATTGGCATCGGCCACCGCCATAAGATCTCCCATGTGGGTGGGGTGGAGCGCGAAAGCCAGCGCCATTTCGCCGCTATTCACCCGCTTTTCAAGCTCGGGCAGGCCGCGGATGCCACCGACAAAATCGATGCGTTTGTCGCGCCGGGGGTCGGTAATGCCGAGGATGGGCGCGATCAGGTTGTTCTGCAGCAGGCTGACATCCAGGCGCCCCACTGGGTCGGCCGGGATGAGGTCGGGGCGGATGCCGAGACGGTACCAGCGGCCGGCCAGATAGAGGCCGAAGCTGCCCGGCCGCTCAGGTTTGACCGCCGTGGCAGCAGGTTCGACGCTGAAGGCGGCGCCCACGCGCCCGAGGAAAGCTTCCGCACTCAAGCCGTTGAGGTCGGTGATGACCCGGTTGTAATCCATGATGCGCATTTCGTGCGCGGGAAAAATCACCGACAGGAAGAAGTTGTAGGGCTCGGCGCCGGTATGCCCCGGATTGGCGGCACGTCGCGCGGCGGCGATGCGCGAAGCCGATGCGGAGCGGTGGTGTCCGTCGGCGATGTAAAGCGCGGGCATGGCGTTGAACGCGGCGGTGATGCGCGCCTGGATCGCGGCGTCGCGGATCACCCAGAGGGTGTGGCGCACGCCGTCTAGTTCGGCGTCGGAATCGGGTGTGCCGTTGGACGCGGCAGCCAGGATGGCGTCGACCTCGGGCGCGTCGGGGTAGGCCAGCAGCACGGGGCCGGTCTGGGCGTCGAGCGCTTCGATCTGCCGCACGCGGTCGTCTTCCTTGTCGGGGCGGGTGAATTCGTGCTTGCGGATGCGGTTGATGTCGTAGTCCGCCACCGAGGCGGCGGCCACGATGCCGGTCTGGCTGTGGCTGCCCATCACAATGCGGTAGGCGTAATAGCAGGGCGCCGGGTCGCGCACCAGCACGCCGGCCTGGATCATATTCTGCAGATTCTCCGTGGCCTTGGCGTAGACCTCGGGCGCGTAGGGATTGGTCCCTGCGGGCAGGTCGATTTCCGGTTTGGAAATGTGCAGGAAGCTCCACGGCCGGCCGCTGGCGCGCTCCCGGGCTTCGTCCGTGGACAGCACGTCGTAAGGCGGAGCGACGACATCGTTGGCGCGTCCCGATGCGGGGCGGAGGGCGGCAAAAGGCTGGATCAGGTTCATATACGGTTATTTGCGGGTGGAATGGGGTCGCCAAGCGCGGCCAGGAATGCGGTCACTGCACCGACACGCCGGGCGACATCGGGCAGGCTGGTGGTCAGTTTCAGCCGGTCGGGACCGGCGAGCCGGTATCCGGCCTTGCCCTGGATCAATTGTATAATTTTACCCGGATCGACGGGCGGGTTGGGGACGAATTGCACGCTCATGCCCTCGCCGGACACATCCAGTCTGACAATGCCGTAGGCGCGGGTCGACATGCGCAGGCGGTGCACCGCCAGCAGGGCGCGTGCCGTATCGGGGAGTTCACCAAAACGATCAACCAGTTCCTCCTGCATCTGCGTCAGGTCGTCCGGGGTCTGGCAGCTCGCCAGCCGCTTGTACAGCACCAGCCGCTCGTGGACGTCGGGGCAGTAATCCACCGGCAACAGCGCGGGCAGGTGCAGGTTGATTTCGGACACCACGCCCAGCGGCTGGTTCATGTCGGGTTCCTTGCCGGCTTTCAGGCTTGCCACCGCCCCCGCGAGCATGTCGTTGTAGAGCGAAAAGCCGACTTCGAGGATTTCACCACTTTGTTTTTCGCCCAGCACCTCGCCGGCTCCGCGGATTTCCAGATCGTGCATGGCGAGATGGAAGCCGGCGCCCAGTTCTTCCATCAACTGAATGGCTTCCAGGCGTTTCTTCGCCTGCGGCGTGAGGGTGCGATCCTCGTCCACCAGCAGATAGGCGAAGGCCTGATGGTGCGAGCGCCCGACCCGGCCGCGCAGCTGGTGCAGTTGCGACAGGCCGAACTTGTCGGCGCGGTTGATGAGGATGGTGTTGGCGGTGGGAACGTCGATGCCGGTTTCGATGATGGTGGTGCACAGCAGGACATCGTAGCGCTGCTGGTAAAAATCGCGCATCACCTGTTCCAGTTCGCGCTCGCTCATCTGCCCGTGGCCGACGCGGATGCGCGCTTCCGGCAGCAGCTTTTCCAGCCGCTCGCGCATGGCCTCGATGGTGCTGACTTCGTTGTGCAGGAAATAGACCTGGCCGCCGCGCTTCAATTCGCGCAGCACCGCCTCGCGAATCAGCCCGTTGGAAAACGACTGGACGAAGGTTTTCACCGCCAGCCGCTTCTGCGGGGCGGTCGCAATCACCGAAAAGTCGCGGATGCCCTCGAGCGACATCGCCAGCGTGCGCGGAATCGGGGTGGCGGTCAGCGTCAGTACGTCGACCTCGGCGCGCAAGGCCTTCAGCTGTTCCTTCTGGCGCACGCCGAAGCGGTGTTCCTCGTCGAGGATCACCAGACCCAGGCGGGCGAATTTCACGTCCTTCTGGATCAGCCGGTGGGTGCCGATGACGATGTCGAGCTTGCCGTCCGCGAGCGCCGCGAGCGCTTCCGCCTGCTCCTTTGGGCTGCGGAAACGCGACAGCTCGGCGAGTTTCACCGGCCAGGCGGAGAAGCGGTCGGAGAAGTTGTGGAAATGCTGTTCGGCCAGCAAGGTGGTCGGCACCAGCACGGCCACCTGATAGCCGCCCATCACCGCCATGAAGGCGGCGCGCAGCGCGACTTCGGTCTTGCCGAAGCCGACGTCGCCGCACACCAGCCGGTCCATCGGCTTGCCCGACTGCATGTCGGCCATCACGGCCGCAATCGTGGCGGCCTGATCGGGGGTCTCCTCGTAGCCGAAGCCTTCGGCAAAGGCCTCGTAATCGTGCGGCGAAAACTGGAAGGCGTGGCCCTCGCGCGCGGCGCGCAGCGCGTACAGGTTGAGCAGTTCGGCCGCGGTGTCGCGCGCCGCCTGCATGGCGCGGCGGCGCGCTTTTTCCCACTGGTCGGTGCCCAGCTTGTGCAATGGCGCCGCGCCTTCGCCGGCGCCGCTGTAGCGCGAGATCAGGTGCAGGTTGGCGACTGGCACGTAGAGCTTGTCGCCCTTGGCGTATTCGAGTTGCAGGAACTCGGTGTCGCCGTCGCCGAGGTCCATGTTGATCAGGCCGAGGTACTGGCCGACGCCGTATTGCGCGTGCACCACTGGGTCGCCGGGTTTGAGTTCGGACAGGTCGCGCAGCAGGTTGTCGATCTGGGTGGCGCGGGCCTCGCGCGCGCGCCGGGTCTTCGGCGGGATGGCGTAGAGCTCGGTTTCGGTGATGACGGCAAGCTGGCCGTCGCTGCTGACAAAACCTTCGGCCAGCGGGCCGTGGGTGAGCAGAATGCGGTCGGACAGCTGTTGGCAGTCGGCCCAGCCGTCGCACAGGGTGGCGTTAAGGCCGTGCTCGGCGAGGTATTCGTGCAGGGTTTCACGCCGCCCGGCAGACGGCGCGACGATCAGCGTCTTGCCCTTGAAATGGTCAATAAAACCTTGCAGCTTGGCGACCGGGTGCGCTTCGCGGCGGTCCACTGAAATGGGCGGAACGGGGCGGGCCAGCCCGCTGCCGGTCTGTTCCACGTCGAGCCGCTCATGGTTTTTGGCCAGGCTGAAAAAGGCGTCGGTCGGCAGAAACAGCTCGGCGGGCGGCAGCAGCGGGCGGTCCTTGTCGCCCGACAGCAGGCGGTAGCGGCTTTGCGCATCGGCCCAGAACGCCTGCCCGGCGGGGTCGAGCGCGCCGTGGCTCACGAATTTTGTCTGCACGGGCAGGTAGTCGAACAGCGTCGCCGTTTCCTCGAAAAACAGCGGCAGGTAGTACTCGATTCCGGCCGGCGCCAGAGCATTGCTGACGTCCTTGTACAGCTTGGATTTCGACGGATCCCCCTCGAAGCGTTCGCGGAAGTTCTGCCGGAAGCGGGTGATCCCGGCCTCGTCGAGCGGGAACTCGCGCGCGGGCAGGAGCCGCACCTCGTTCACCGGATAGATGCTGCGCTGGGTATCGACGTCGAACGCGCGCAGCGTCTCGATTTCGTTGTCGAACAGGTCGATGCGGTAGGGCAGGGCGCTGCCCATGGGGAAGAGGTCGATGAGTCCGCCGCGAATGCTGAATTCACCGGGGGCAAAGACCTGATTCACGTGTGTGTAGCCACCCAGCGCCATCTGCGCGCGGAAGGCGGCTTCGTTGAGGGTGTCCTTCTGCTTGAGGAAGAACGTGTGCGCCGCCAGAAACGCGGGCGGCGCCAGCCGGTACAGCGCGGTGGGGAGTGACACCACCGAGATGTCGAATTCGCCGCGCGAAATCTGGTACAGCGTCGCCAGCCGCTCCGAAATCAGGTCCGGGTGGGGCGAAAAGCTGTCGTAGGGCAGGGTTTCCCAGTCGGGAAAGGCGCATACGCGCAAGCCGGGGTCAAACCAGCGCAGTTCCTCCGTCAGGCGGTTGGCGTCCCATGCGCTGGCGCACACCACCACCAGCGGCGCGGCGTGGCGCGCCAGCTCGGCCAAGTAAAGGGCATCGGCCGCGCCAGCCAGTCCGGACTGGCCGCGCGGATGGCCGGAGGGCTGGGAAGTGGGGGAGAAGAACGTCATGAAAATAGCGGGATTATATCGGTCGAGCGAAGCGCGGTGGGGGGCGGGTATAATGCGCGCCTTTCATTGTTTGTGTGACACCGCCATGAGTCTCAACCGCGTCAGTTCCGGCCGCAACCTGCCGGATGACTTCAATGTGATCATTGAAATCCCTGCCCATGGCGAACCCATCAAGTACGAAGTCGACAAGGAATCCGGCGCCATGTTCGTCGACCGCTTCATGTCCACCGCCATGCATTATCCCTGCAACTACGGCTACATCCCCCACACCCTGTCGGAAGACGGCGACCCGGTCGACGTGCTGGTGATTACCCCGATTCCGCTGATCACCGGCGTGGTGGTGCGCTGTCGCCCCATCGGCATGCTGAAAATGACCGATGAAGCCGGGGTGGACGCCAAACTGCTGGCAGTGCCGGTCGACAAGCTGTGCGGCCTCTACCAAGGCGTGAACAAGCCCGAAGACCTGCAAGCCCTGCTGCTGGCGCAGATTTCCCACTTCTTCGAGCACTACAAGGATCTCGAGAACGGCAAATGGGTCAAGGTCGAAGGCTGGGTCGGCGTGGACGATGCCCGCGCCGAAATCCTGGCCGGCGTGGAGCGCTACAGGAACGCGGCGGACAAGCCGGCGTTCTGATCCATGAAGGTTTGCATCGTTTCCGATTCCCACGACAACCGGCGCCTTTTGGGCGCGGCGGTCGAGCACGCCAGGGCGCACGGGGCGGAAGCGGTGCTGCACTGCGGCGACGTGGTCGCACCGACCACGCTGCGGGTGCTGCAGAAATACGAATTGCCGGTGCACGTCATCCACGGCAACAACACCGGCGACCTCTACAACATGTCGCGCCTCGCCGCCGAGCCCAACAGCGTGATCCGCTACCACGGGCAGGACGCGGCCTTCACCCTGGCCGACCGCAACCTGTTTCTGGTGCATTACCCGCATTACGCACAGGCGCTCGCCTGCACCGGCGACTACGACCTCGTATGCTGCGGCCACGATCACAAATCCAGCATCACGCAAGTGGTCACCATCAAGGGCGGGCATACCTGGCTGATCAATCCGGGCACCGTCGGCGGCGTCGGCGCACCGCCCACCTACATCATGGCCGACCTTGCCACCATGCAGTTCGAGATTGTTACGATCGAGGCGGCGCCGGCTTCCGTTCTGCCCCCTGTTACACCTCACGTGTGATGGCTGTATCCGTACTTCCTCTTATTCCCGCATAGAAAACTTCGATTGAGATTGCGCGCTTGTCCATGGCGGCAGGCGCGGCCTTCGGAGTACCATTTCAGGGATTCAATTTCGGGCTAAAAACCCGGCTATCCGGGAGGTCATTCCGGGTAGCTTCGAATAACTTTGCATCCATCGGATGGAGGAAACAACAATGACGGAGCATGTTGCGACCAACGAGACCATACTCGTAGTAGGCGGCGGGATTTCCGGCATGACTGCCGCGCTCGAAGCGGCCGAAACCGGCAAGAACGTCGTTCTGGTTGAGAAAAATCCCGCACTGGGTGGACGCACCTCCCAGCTGTATCGCTACTTTCCCAAATTGTGCCACCCCACCTGCGGGCTGGAAATCAACCTGCGTCGCCTCAAGGGCAACCCGCGCGTGCGCCTGCTGACACTGGCCGAAGTGACCGGCATCGAGGGCGACACCGGCAACTACACCGCCACCATCAAGATCCACCCGCGCTACGTGAACGAGAACTGCACCGCCTGCGGCGAGTGCGAGCGCGCGGTGGAGATGATGGTGGACGACCCATTCAACTACAACCTTAGCCAGCACAAGGCCGCCTACCTGCCGAACGCGATGGCCTACCCGCAGCGTTACGTGCTGGATCCGGCGATCATCGGCACGGCCGACGCCGACCGCGCCAAAACCGCGTGCAAGTACGGCGCGGTCGACCTCGATATGCAGGAGGAGACGATCCAGGTCAAGGCCGGCGCGGTGGTATGGGCAACCGGCTGGCAGCCCTACGATGCGGCGAAGATTCAGCCTTACGGCTATGGCCGCTTCAAGAACGTCATCACCAGTGTGGAATTCGAGCGCCTGGCCGACCTCCAGGGTCCCACCGGCGGCAGGATCCTGCGCCCGTCCGACGGCAAGGAAGCGAAGAACATCGCCTTCATCCAGTGCGCCGGTTCGCGTGACGAAAACCATCTGCGCCATTGTTCGCGCATCTGCTGCATGGCCTCGCTGAAGCAGACGCATTACGTGCGCGAGAAATATCCGGAAGACGGCAAGTCGACCATCTACTACATCGACATCCGCGCGATCGACCGCTTCGAGGATTTCTACCAGAAAGTACAGGCCGATCCTTCGGTGAGCTTCATCAAGTCCAAGGTCGCGAAGATTACCGAGGACGAGCACGGCAACCCGGTGTGCCATGGCGTCGACACCGAAGGCTACAAGCGCTACACCACGCCGCATGACCTGGTGGTGCTGGCGGTGGGGATGGAGCCGTCGGTCAAGGGCATCAATATTCCCGGCCACATCGTGGCGGATTCCAGCGGCTTCATCGAGGCCGACCCGGCCAATGGCGCGGTGTTCGGCGCCGGCTGCGCTTCGAATGCGCTGGACGTGAACCGTGCAGTGCAATCGGCTACCGCGGCGGCATTGAGAGCCATCCAGGTGGTCAACAAAGTAGCAAAGGCGGAGGCTTAAACATGGCTGACATCAAAGTCGCAGCGTATATCTGCAAGGGCTGCGGGCTGGGCGAGCGTCTCGACACGGACGCGCTGGTCAAGGTCGCACAGAAGGACGGCAAGGTGCCGCTGGCAAAATCGCACGATTTCCTGTGCAACGCCGAAGGCGTGGCGATGATCAGGAACGACATCGCCAACGAGGGCGTGACCCACATCATGATCGGCGCCTGTTCGCGCCGCGCCAAGACCGAGGCGTTCTATTTTCCGGAAAACGCAGTGGCACGCGCCAACCTGCGCGAAGGCGTGATCTGGATTCGCCCCGACACCGACGAGGCGCGCGAAACCACGCAGGAAATGGCGGAAGACTACATCCGCATGGGTTGCGCCGAAGTCAAAGCGATGACCGCGCCCGGCGGCAATCCCGTCACCGGCAGCAGCAAGACGCTGCTCGTCGTCGGCGGCGGCGTCACTGGCATGACCACCGCGATCGAGGCATCGAAGACCGGCTACCCGGTGGTGCTGGTAGAAAAAACCGGCGCGCTCGGTGGCTGGGCCAGCAAACTCTACAAGCGCGTGCCGGTGCATGAGCCGTATAAATCGCCCGCCGATACCGGTGTCGGCGAGTTGGTGTCGCAGGTGCTGGGCGACAGCAATATCAAGGTCTATCTCAACGCGACTATAGCCAAGACCGACGGCGCGCCGGGACGTTTTATCGTCGACATTGCCACCGAATCGGGCGCGACGCACACCGAAGACATCGGCGCGATCGTGCAGGCATCCGGCTTCACGCTGTACGACATGAACAAGCTGCCGGAACTCGGCGGCGGCAAGTCGCCCAACGTGGTCGACCAGGCCGGGCTCGAAGCGCTGGCAATCGCCGCGGCGGCGGGCGACGGCGTGATTCGCCGCCCGTCGGACGGCCAACCGGTGAAATCGGTGGTGTTCGTGCAGTGCGCCGGCCAGCGCGACCCGACCGGCACGCACCTGGCGTACTGCTCGGGCTACTGCTGCAACACCAGCATCAAGCAGGCGATGTACTTCAAGGATGCCAATCCTGCGGTCGACACCACCATCATTTACACCGACCTGCGCACGCCGGGCAACGGCGAAGACTTCTACCGCAGCGCGCAGGAAAAAGGCGTCAACTTCACCAAGGGCAAGGTTGTCGAAGTGGTGCCCAACGGCGCCACCAGTACGGTGAAATTCCACGACCTGATCCTGGGCGACACCAGCGCCGCGATGGCGGACGTCGATCTGGTGGTGCTGGCGACCGGCCAAGTGCCGAACTCGGGCGTGAACATCGAAGTTCCGGCGGCACCTGCAGAAGCGGGCACGGTGGAAGTGAAGCCGATTTCCATCCTCAACCTGACCTACCGTCAAGGACCGGATGTGCCGCAACTGAAGCAGGGCTTCACCGATTCGCACTTCATCTGCTTCCCCTACGAAACGCGTCGCACCGGCATCTATACCGCCGGCCCGGTGCGCCGCCCGATGGATATCGCGCAAGCGCGTGAAGACGCGACGGGTGCTGCACTGAAAGCGATCCAGGCGCTAGAAAATGCCGAACTCGGCCGTGCCGCGCATCCGCGTTCGGGCGACCTGTCTTTCCCCAAAGTACGTCTGGAAGGTTGTACCCAGTGCAAACGCTGTACGGTTGAGTGTCCGTTCGGCGCCATCGACGAAGATGAAAAGCGCTTCCCGGTGGTCAACGAATCGCGTTGCCGCCGCTGCGGCACCTGTATGGGCGCCTGCCCGGTGCGGGTGATCTCGTTCGAGAACTACTCGATCAACACCGTTGGGGCGCAGATCAAGGCGGTCGACATTCCCGACGAGTTCGCCGAAAAGCCGCGCATCCTGATTCTGGCGTGCGAGAACGACGCCTACCCAGCGCTCGATATGGCGGGGATGAACCGCATCGAGTACTCGGCCTATGTACGCACCATCCCGATCCGCTGCCTCGGTTCGTTGAATACGATCTGGATCACCGATGCGCTCAACGCTGGTTATGACGGCGTGATGCTGATGGGCTGCAAATCAGGCGACGAATATCAGTGCCACTTCGTCAAGGGTTCCGAGCTGGGCCGCACCCGCCTATCCAAGATCGACGACACGCTGAAAACGCTGAATCTGGAATCGGAGCGCGTGCGCGATCTCGAAGTCGCCATCACCGACATCAAGCGCCTGCCCGAGATGATTAACAAGTATGCCGCCGAGCTGGTCGCCGTTGGCCCCAGCCCGTTCAAAGGCTTCTAACAGGAGACCCACCATGAGCGCAAACACCGCAGTGGCGGAGAAATACCGCAATAATTTCCTGAAGGAAATCGAAGAACAGGTCGAGATGGGCGACTGGGTGAAGATGTGCATGCAATGCGGCGTCTGCTCCGGTTCCTGTCCGACCAACTTCCAGAGCGCGTGGGAGCATCCGCCGCAGGAACTCTTCATGATGATTCGTGCCGGCAAGCGCGAGGAAGTGCTGACCAGCAGCTCGATGTGGAACTGCACCTCCTGCTACAACTGCATCGTGCGCTGCCCACGTAAGCTGCCGATCACCCACATCATGCACGGCATCGCCGAATACGCGCACCGGCTCGGCATGGCGCCGAAGATGCAGCCGACGCGCTTTTTCAGCGGCCTGTTCTGGAAAAACTGCACAAATACGGGGCGCGTCAACGAGCTCAAGCTGTCGATGGGCCTGTATTTCAAGGACGGCTTTGTTCAGGGCATCAAGAACGGCATGGCGATGCAGGCGGTTGCGCTGGGTCTGGTCAAGGCCAAGCGGCTGAACGTGATGGAACTGTTCAGTGGCCACAAGTGCAAGGATCAAAAAGGCATCCAGGCGATGCTGAAAAAAGCCTACGAAATCGAACGCAGCCGCAAGGCCGCCAAGATGGCGGGCTGAGGAGAGAAAAATGGCTAAACATGAATATGCGTTTTACCCCGGTTGCTCGTCGCAGAAGGGTGCTTCTGCCTCCAACTACCTCACCTCGGTCGAGGCGATGTGCAAGACGCTCGACGTCAAGCTGACCGAGATCCCCGACTGGAACTGCTGCGGTGCATCGATTGGTTATGCCGAAGCCGGCGAACTGCCGCGCCACGTGATGAATGCGCGCAACTTTGCCCTGTCCGAACAGCACTTGCCCGGCCAGGAAATCGTTGCCACCTGTGCAGCCTGCTGGCTCGGCGCGCGCGAAACCCGTGAGCGCCTCAGCCACTCCGATACGCTGATGGCTGATACCCGTGAAGCACTGAAGGAAGCGGGCCTCATCATCAACGAAATGCCCAACATTCGTCACATGGTCGAAGTGCTGATCGAAGACCTTGGCTTTGACGAAATGAAGAAGTACGTCGTGCGTCCGCTCGAAGGCGTCAAAATCGCGGGCTATGTCGGCTGTCAGACCAACCGCCCCTTCGGCGTGGATGGCGAATCGTTCGAAAACCCGCAGTATCTCGACAAAATGGTCGAAATGGTCGGCGCCGAATCCATCCCGGAATACGAGCAGAAAGTCACTTGCTGTGGCGGCGCGCTGGCGTTCTCCGAACCCGAAAAGGCGCAGGCGCAGATCAAGGACATCGTCGAATCGGCGTATGACCACGGCGCGGAGATGATTGTCACCCCGTGCCCGCTGTGCCAGGCCAACGTCGAGATTTATCAGGGCCACGTCAACAAGAAATATGGCACCAAATTCAACATCCCGGTGATGTACTACAGCCAGCTGATGGTCGTCGCCTACGGCGGCGATGCCAAAGCCGCCGGGTTGAACGGCCAGGTCATCAAGGCACGTCGGCTGGAAGAAATCGCCGCCAAGCCGGTCAAGCGCTGAGTCGTTTTAGGCGCGCATCAAACAGGGGCCGCGTGCCCCTGTTTTTTTGCGTGCCGGGAATGTGAGTTAGTGCCAGGGTGCATTTGACAGCGTGACGCTCAATCGCGGCCGCACACTGCGGGTTCAGCCCCGTTGTTCAGGGCGTGCCTGCTGACCAAGCGGCCGCCTCGACTTCCTCCGCCTTTTTTGCCGCTTTGGGGCGGCCATGCAATGTTGCTTTGCGTAGAAAGGCGCTCAACTCATGGCTGGCTTGATGAAGTCGGCCGATTGCCGCCAGACCAAGCAGAACACCCCTTTTAAAATTCAACGCAGAAAACCAGCGGGCATCAAAATCCGTTTGATGAATCAACGGATACAGGCGCACTGCGTCAAGACATGGCGATGACGCAGCGATCGCGCCCTGCATTTTTGCCTTCGTAAAGCGCCGCGTCGGCGCGCTTGACGGCGCTGGATAGTTCTTCCTGCTCGCCGACCTGGGCCAGGCCGAGGGTGACGGTCAGCGTGATGGGTTGGACGTCGGCAATCGGAATGGGGGTCGTCCGTATGGTTGTCAGTAGGCGGTGCGCTGACTGCTCGGCCTCTTCAATGGAATTGCATTGCAGCAGCCAGAGAAATTCCTCTCCGCCAAACCGGTACAGCGGTTCGTTGCTTCGCAGGGTGCGTTTCATCGTGCCGGCCAGATGACGCAACGCCAGGTCACCCACGGGATGTCCATAGCTGTCGTTGATGCGCTTGAAGTGATCCACATCGATCATCACGACATACAGCAGGCTGCGGTTACGCTTGGCATCCTTCTGACACAGATTGAAGTCGCTTTCGATTCCGTAACGCAGTGGCAGCCCGGTCAGCGGATCGTGGCGCACGGCGTTGGACAGGATCAGTGTTTTGAAGCGGGCCAGCAGGTCGAGCAGTTCCGATTGCTCGTATGCCTCCAGATCGGCGTTTTGCCCGGGCTGTCCGGCCAGCACATCGGCGCAGATCGAGCGAATCGCGTCATGCATGGTTTGATGCACCGCTTCGACGTGCTGCGCAGCCTGGGCATCGATCGCGTCAAAATGCGACCGGTGCGAGATGAACCAGCATCCAAAACGACAGAGCGTATGGCCAGGGGAGCGAGTACATCCTCGCCAGGCGACGTGCGCAATATGGCACAGCGCAGAATCCGGCGCGTCCAGTTCATGTGTGCCTCGACTGCGGCATCGAGTTCGGCAATGAAGGTATCGGTTTCGGAAGAAAAGTCAGGCATGGTCGTCATTCCAGCCAGTGTTTAATCGATAATTTCATCTTATCTGAATAGCCGAGGATCACTGCGTTGCGTCACGCAGATGGCCGCCATACTTGCGCGTTGAGTAGGTGGACACAGAGGATCTTACCCACGAACGGTGGACACCTTGAATTAGGCGTTTGTTGATGTTTCGAAAGCCAACGGAGCTTCATAGCAATGGTTGAATGCCGCCGCTGACGGTTGTTCACACCTCCATGTATTCGAATAGGCTGGCTTGGCCTGATCGCATCCGCGCCGGGCTGAAACGCCTGAAAGAACTGCGCCAGGTGGATGAAAACATTTACCTGCGCGCCGGGTCGCTCAACGTGGTAAACGAGCTGGTTGGACTCAATTTCTCCTGCGATGGCTCGCACTATCTCCCGGCGGAAGAATTCCTGTCCCGGGACGCGCACTTCTGGTTTTGAAAGAGCCTCATCTGCCATACGGGTGAACCAAACCCACTCCAGACAGAAAATACCGAATTAACCAGGCCTATCCGGCCAAATTGGGTCTTGTGGTCATCATTTCCTACAATGAAATTGGAATATAAGTGAGAAGGTATGGTTGAAATGGCGCAAGTAGTTGTTCTGATCCTTATCGCAGTGGCGGCAGCATTCTGGTGGCGCCGCATAACAAAGCGGCAAAAACCACGAGCGGCTCTCGCCTCAAAGCAGGGTAACCGTAGCAATTACCACTGTGTGGAGGTGCATAGTGGAAACGTCGCATGCGATTCAGTCAAACGTCTTGGAACTATTCGGTTTCTCTCTGATGAAGCGCCCGGTCTGCCCGTGCCGGGATGCAACGCGCAAAAATGCACATGCCGCTATGTGCATTACGATAACCGCCGGCAGGAATACCGCCGTAATCCATGCGGGCAGTGGGCAAGCGTTCCGCCAGCCATAACCGGCGAACGCCGATCCAGGACAGAGCGGCGGAAGTCTCCGGAGAATGTATACAGGCCGTCGATGGCAAGCTGACCGCAGATGCGCCTTTAGGCCGCTAAGCGTTCAGGCGAATGTCATCGCCCGTCGGGTTAGGGGTGTATTGGAGGTCGCTTATCGACTCAGGCCGTGTAAAAACGCGATGAAAGCCAGAGCGGCACCAGCAACCCTGTCGTTGGCCTTCATCAACGGCTATTAAGCCGCCTCAGCATCACAGTGATTTACGTCCCGCGATTTTGGGTTTGTTCTGCGGACACCCTCGCT
>JAUXVT010000074.1 GCA_030680405.1 Thiobacillus sp.
ACCCAAGTCAGTCACGATCTAAAAAGGCCTACTCGGCGGAAACCCCATGCCGTCACCTCCGACCGCCTACGACGGTCTCTACGAGCTATCTAACGAGTGCTGGCGCTGCTGCGCCGAAGCAGTCTACATGGCCAGCGCGGCTGTGCCGCGCCTGCCGCTCGTCGGCAACGCCCCCGGAGTCTTCGACGACATCCGGGCTTTCCTCCAGAACGTGCTGTACTCACTATCAGGCTATACCATCTCGTCCTGGATCCGGAACACGATGCTGCCCATGGTCGTGCCTTACCTCAACTGGTACCTGGTCGAGCCGTTTCAAAATTTCATCTCTGGCATTCGCTCCTCCCTTGTCTCGGCGTTGGATTGGGGGCTGTGGCGTGTTTACAACCCGCTGTCAGGGATCTCGGACCTGCTCAGCCAAATCCGGTCCGGCTTCCCGGACTGGCTGAGGACCGGCCTTACCAACGGTCTCTGGGTGCTGACAAATCCACTGCAGGCCGTCTCGAACGCGCTGATCTGGCTCTACCAGGCCCTCCCGTCCTGGATCCGTGACCCGCTGAACAGCCTGGGAAACCAGGTCTGGACGAGCATCATGTCGGTCGGGACGGTCATCGGCGGCTGCGTGGCTGCGCTGCGCGAGGGGATCGCGGCCGCCATCGCTAACGCCATGCTGGTCATCTCTGACCCGCTGGGCAGCCTGCGCACTCTGGCAGACTGGTTCCGCACCACCCTGCCCGGTCAACTCTCGATGATCGGGATCGCCGCTGTGACCCAGTTGTGGAATACGATCGTGGCTGGCCTATCCGGCCTGTGGTTGATGATCACGTCGACGTCTGCGGCATTAGTTATCGCGTCGCAAAAAGTTGGATTGCCGATCATCAGCGGCCTGTGGGCTGGCGTCTCATCCATCCCCAGCGCCTACCTGTCCTGGCTTGCCAGCACCTGCGGCACCGACCTGGCTTTGACGCCCTCTCGGGCGCTTGCATCTGTCAGTGGATTGTACGGCATGGCCATCTCCGCCGGTACGGTCGCCATGCTCACCGCCACGGCACTCAACATTGTCCCGACCCTCAACTGGGTCGGCGCCGCCCAGCTCGCCGGGTTTGTCAGCGAGGCCGCGGCCTTCGACCCGCTGACCAAAGCGTGTTATGGCGTGCTCATCAACGACGCCCTGACCGTCCCGCTGCGCTACCACTGGAACCAGCAGCTGCGTCCCAACCTGCCCACGATCGGCGAGATCTACACGATGGGCCGCAAGCACGGCCTGAGCATGGCCGAGTTCCGGGTAGCGATGGGCTACCAGGGCATCCCCAACTGGTGGATCGATAAAATCTATGACTATTTCTGGACGGATCCCAGCCCCATGTGGCTGCTGCGCATGACCGAGGGCGGCATCCCCAACATTACCAACGTCGGCCGGAAGGGGCCATGGCTGGATCAGTGGATCCCGAACTGGCGTAACGACCCGTTCGCCTGGCTGCGAATGAAACTTATGCTGGCCGGGTACGAGGATATCGA
>JAUXVT010000007.1 GCA_030680405.1 Thiobacillus sp.
TGTCGCAACAACGGCATGCTGCTGCACATTCACCGCGCCATGCACGCCGTGCTCGACCGTAACCCCCACCACGGTATTCACTTCCGCGTGCTGACCAAGGTGCTGCGTCTGTCGGGTGGTGACCACCTGCACTCCGGCACCGTCGTCGGCAAGCTGGAAGGCGACCGCGAAGCGACCCTGGGCTGGATCGACACCATGCGCGACAAGCTCATCAAGGAAGACCGTTCGCGCGGCCTGTTCTTCGATCAGGACTGGGGTTCGATGCCTGGCGTGATCCCGGTTGCGTCCGGCGGTATCCACGTGTGGCACATGCCCGCACTGGTCGCCATCTTCGGTGACGACTCCGTGCTGCAGTTCGGTGGCGGCACGCTCGGCCACCCCTGGGGCAACGCCGCTGGCGCCGCCGCTAACCGCGTCGCGCTGGAAGCCTGTGTGGAAGCGCGCAACCAGGGTCGTCAGATCGAGAAGGAAGGCAAGGAGATCCTGACCGCTGCTGCCGCGCACAGCCCCGAACTGAAGATCGCCATGGAAACGTGGAAAGAGATCAAGTTCGAGTTCGACACCGTCGACAAGCTGGACGTCGCCCACAAGTAAAAACCTTATCCACGAAGCGCACGAAGTATTTCGGGTTTTCTTCGTGAACTTCGTGGAAGCCAAAACTGAAAGGAAATGAAATGTCTGAAGTGATGGATTACAAAAGCCGCGTGAGCGATCCCGCCAGCCGCAAATTCGAGACCTTCTCCTACCTGCCCGCCATGACCGCGGAAAACATCAAGAAGCAGGTCGAGTATCTGGTGAAAAAAGGCTGGAACCCGGCCATCGAGCACACCGAACCCGAGTACCTGATGGACTCGTACTGGTACATGTGGAAGCTGCCGATGTTCGGCGAAACCGATGTGGATCGCGTGCTGGCCGAAGCCGAAGCCTGCCACAAGGCCAACCCCGACAACCACGTTCGCCTGATTGGCTACAACAACTTCAATCAGTCGCAAGGCGCGTCGATGGTGATTTTCCGCGGCAAGACGGTTTAAGTCGCGACGGGAGACCGTAACAGCCCCCGTCGCCCGCTGGGTGCGGGGGCTTTTTGTTTGTTTTGTTTGTCCGCGAAGGACGCGAAGAGGCGCGAAAGAAGCGCATTACAAGCCGTCATTGCGAGGAGCGTAGCGACGTGGCAATCCAGAAGTCTACGCAAGGTCAAATCTGGATTGCTTCGCTTCGCTCGCAATGACGGTGTAAGCCTGTTCTAAGAATTCCAGGTCTAGCATTTCGCGTCTCTTCGCGTCCTTCGCGGATGAATAAAAAAGGAATCCATACATGAGCAACATCATCGACCAGTACCGCATCACCCAGGAACCCTACTACCGCGCCGTCGCCGACGAGGTGGAGTTGTACGAAGCCGCCTACTCGGTGCGCATGCCGATGATGCTGAAGGGCCCGACTGGCTGCGGCAAGACGCGTTTTGTCGAGTACATGGCGTTCAAGTTGGGCAAGCCGCTGATCACGGTGGCGTGCAACGAGGACATGACCGCCTCCGACCTGGTCGGGCGCTTCCTGCTGTCCGCAGCGGGCACCGAATGGCAGGACGGCCCGCTCGCCCTTGCCGCCCGTTATGGCGCGATCTGCTACCTCGACGAAGTGGTGGAAGCGCGCCAGGACACCACCGTGGTGATCCACCCGCTGACCGACAACCGCCGCGTGCTGCCGCTGGAAAAGAAGGGCGAGCTGGTGCATGCCCACCCGGATTTCCAGATTGTGATTTCCTACAACCCCGGCTACCAGAGCCTGATGAAGGATCTGAAACAGTCGACCAAGCAGCGCTTCGGCGGCCTCGATTTCACCTATCCCGAGCACGCCATCGAAACCGAGATCGTCGCGCACGAATCCGGCGCAGGCGCCGACATCGCCGGCAAGCTGGTGTCGATTGCCGAGCGTTCGCGCAACCTCAAGGGCCACGGTCTCGACGAGGGCCTGTCCACCCGCATGCTGATTTACGCAGGCTCGCTCATCGCCAAGGGCGTGAACCCGCAGGCCGCCTGCAGGGTCGCGCTGGTGAGCCCGATCACTGATGATCCCGACATGCGCGACGCGCTGGATGCCGCGGTCAGCACGTTCTTCTGAAGATCGGTGAGCACATCATGATCCGCAAGAACCCAAACGGTGATTTTCCGGTAATCGACGAATCCGCTTACGTGGACTTCACGGCCATCTTGTGCGGCAAGGTTATCGTCGGCGCCAACGTGTTCATCGGCCCCTATGTGGTGATCAGGGCAGACGAGACCAAGCCGGACGGAACCCTGGAGCCCATCATCATCGGCGCCAATTCCAATATCCAGGATGGGGTGGTGATCCACTCCAAGTCGGGTGGCCGGGTGCTGATTGGCGAATACACCTCCATCGCCCATCGCTCCATCATTCATGGACCATGCGAGGTGGGGAACCGGGTGTTCATCGGCTTCAACTCTGTGCTGTTCAATTGCACCGTGGGCGACGATTCGGTAGTCCGGCACAATTCCGTGGTGGAGGGCTGCCACGTGCCGCCGAATTTCCATATCCCCTCGACCACGGCCGTTCATTCTGATTCGGACTTGAACGCGATTGAGCAGGTCACGCCGGATTTCTCCAGTTTCTCGGAGGATGTGGCCCAGACCAACATCTTGCTGGTGAAGGGATACAAGAAGCTGCACAACGAGTTCTAGGTATCGTCCTTCACAAAAGGAGATTGCATGTCCATTCATCTTGAAGACTACGCTGAACTGCTGGAAGCCCTGTCGCCGCACAGCCAGGAGGCCCTGCAGGCCACCTGGCACGAGGCCACCAAGGTGTTCTCGCCGCGTGGCCTGGACAATTACCTGAAGGGCGCGGCCGCCATCCGCGGCCTCGGGCGCGGCGATTCGCTGGTGGAGGCCTGGATCGAGCAGGCGCCGCAGGTGGCCAAGGAGGTGGGCGAGGACGTGGTGGCCGATCTCGCCACCGCCTCGCTGATGCTCGCCTCCAAGACCTCGGGCGCGGTCATCGAGCTGCTGCTCGCCACCGCACCGACCGCCGCCAAACGGCTGGGCGATGCCGAGCTGTTCCTCAAGTACCTGCAATTCATCAACACCCTGATCGCGCAGGCACCGCGTGGCGTGCGGCCGATGCTGGACAAGCTGGACGTGCTGTTCCAGCAGCTGACCCTGGGCGGCCTGCGACGCTGGGCGCTGTGGGGTGCGCACGCGCACCGCACCAATTACGAAGAGCAGATTCGCTACTTCAGCCTCGAGTCGAAAGAGTCGCTCGCCATGCTGCAGAAGGAGCGCAAGGGTACGCTGCTGGTGGACGTGCAGCGGCGCATCAACATGTATCTGCGCGCGCTGTGGGCGCGCGACTTCTTCATGCGCCCGACGTCCGGCGACTTCGAAGCGCGCGAAGGCTACCGGCCCTACATCGAGGATTACCTGCTGCATTTGCCGGATGCCTTCGACGACTGGACGGTTGATGGGCAGGCGCCGGTGTCGGGCCTTGAACTCTACCGCGCCACCGCCGCGCACTGCGCCGCCCACATCGTTGAAACGCGGCAGCCGATTTCCGCCGAGGCGCTCAACCCGATGCAGATGGCGGTGATATCGGTGATCGAGGACGCGCGGGTGGAAACCCTGGCGATCCGCCGCTTTCCGGGCCTGAAGCAGCTCTGGAGCAAGCTGCATACCGCCACGCCGGAGATGAGCGCGAGTGTCGGCGACTACCTCAACCGGCTGGCGCGCGCGCTGCTGGACGAGACCTACCAGGATGACGATACGTGGATCGCGGAAGGCCGCGCGCTGTTTGCTTCTGCCCAGGACCGGCTGGACAGCAACCAGACGTCATGGGAAATCGGCGCGCAGCTGGCGCACAGCCTCACGCAGAAAAAAATCGCGTTCAACCCGCGCACCGACATCCTCGCGGCGCCCTATCGCGACGACAACCGCTACTTCTGGGAATTCGAGGAATTCGATTTCGACAAGGCCGCCGGCGCCGGTTACGACAGCGTCAAACAGGTCCGCAAGTACGTGAGTGTGATGGAAATGGCCAACGAGATCGATGTCGAGACCGCCGGCGATGATGCCGAGGAAATCTGGGTGCTCGGCACCGAGCTCTATCCCTACGAGGACATGGGCAAGAGCTTCAACGAAATGGAAGGCCGCGAGCCGGTGTCCGAGCCTTTCCACTATTCCGAGTGGGACTACCAGATCCAGCTGGAGCGTCCGGCCTGGGCGACGGTGCTGGAAAAGCGCGCCAAGACGGGCGACCTGCAGGTGATCGACGACATCACCTCCAAATACAAGCGCGAGATCCATCGCATGAAGTTCCTGCTCGACGCCATGCAGCCGCAGGGCGTGCAGCGCATCCGCAAGCTGGAAGACGGCGACGAGATCGACATCAACGCGGCGATTGCGAGCTTCATCGACATCCGGCTGGGCAACCAACCCGACCCGCGCATCATGATGCGTTCGGTCAGGAAGACGCGCGACTTCTCGATCCTGGTGCTGCTCGATTTGTCCGAATCGACCAACGAGAAAGTGCAGGACCAGGAATACTCGGTGCGCGAGCTCACCCAGCAAGCGTGCGTGCTGCTGGCCGACGCGATCAACAAGGTGGGCGATCCCTTCGCCATCCACGGCTTCTGCTCGGACGGCCGCCACGACGTCGAGTATTACCGCTTCAAGGACTTCGACCAGCACTGGGATGAAGGGCCGAAGGCCAAGCTCGCCGGCATGACCGGCCAGCTGTCGACCCGCATGGGCGCGGCGATCCGCCACGCCGGCCACCATCTGAAGCTGCAGCGCTCGGCGAAGAAGCTGCTGATCGTCATCACCGACGGCGAGCCGGCCGACATCGACGTGCGCGATCCGCAGTACCTGCGCTACGACACCAAGAAGGCGGTGGAAGAGGTCGCCCGCAACGGTGTGACGACCTACTGCATGAGCCTCGACCCGCGCGCCGACAACTACGTGTCGCGCATCTTCGGGCAGAAGCATTACATGGTGGTCGATCACGTGCAGCGGCTGCCGGAGAAACTGCCGCTGCTGTATGCGGGGTTGACTCGATAAATGCGTTATCCGCGAAGGACGCGAAGCGTCGCGAAGAATTTCTGAAGATTTTTACTTCGCGTTTCTTCGCGTCTTTCGCGGACAGTGTTTTTTAAGACGCCGTGTTTGTCTTGTCCTTGCTGACGGCGGCAAGAATGCCCTGCAGCAGGGCGACCGGCGTGGGCGGGCAGCCCGGCACTTCGACGTCGACCGGGATGACGTTGGAGACCTTTCCGCACGAGGCGTAGCTCTCGCCGAACATCCCGCCGCTGCATCCGCAGTCACCTATGGCGACCACCCACTTGGGTTCCGGGGTGGCGTCGTAGGCACGCTTCAAGGCGACTTCCATGTTGCGCGAGACCGGGCCGGTGACCAGCAGCAGATCGGCATGGCGGGGGCTCGCCACGAATTTCACGCCCATGCCATCGATGTTGTAATGCGGTCCGTTGAGGGCGTGGATTTCCAGTTCGCAGCCATTGCAGGAACCGGCGTCGACGTGGCGGATCGCCACCGACTGGCCGAACACCTTGAGGATGTCCGCATGCAGTTCCTGTTCGCGGGTGCGCAGGCTGAGATCGGCCTGCGGCGCCGGTTCGGAGATGAAGCCGGTCTTGAAAATCTTCTGCAGGATCAGGTGCGTGGCCATGTTGCGGTTCTCACAAGTCTCGTAGGGTGCGCCATGCGCACGCGGCAATCAAAAAACGGTGCGCGTGGCGCACCCTACAGGTCAGGCTCATAAATCCGGTCCGCTGTAGGAAAGGTTGAACGATTTGTTGATGAGCGGAAAGTCGGGAACGATGTTGCCGAGCACGCCCACTTCCACAAGCGGCCAGTTCTGCCACGAAGGGTCATGCGGATGCACGCGGTCGAGACGGCCGTCCGCATTGACGCGCACGGCGACGATGACCGGTCCGCGCCAGCCTTCCACCCAGCCGAGGCCTTCGCAGACCGCCCCACCAGGCTGGAGTTGAATTTGGATGTCCCCCTCGGGCATGCGTCCGAGGATTTCACGGATGATTCGCAGCGACTCGAACACTTCGCCGAAACGCATCTCGGCACGCGCCAGCACGTCGCCGCGGCGATGGGTAGCCATGCTGACTTCAAGCTGGTCGTAGGGCGGCTGCGGAAACTGCACTCGTGCATCCCACGCCTGGCTGCTGGCGCGTCCGGCCAGCCCGGTGAGCCCGAGACGGGCGGCCATGTCCGGTTTGACGATGCCGGTGTTGGCGAAGCGATCCTGCAGGCCAGCGTGTTCGTCGTAGATGGCCTTGAGTTCCTGCACTTCGGCGTCGATGCGATCCGCGAGCGCTTTGAGTTCCGTTCTGCCCGCCTCGGCAATATCCATCGCCACGCCCCCCGGCACGATGCAATCGAAGAGATATCGGTGGCCAAACAGTTTGGCCGACAAGCGTAGCCAATCTTCCCTGAGTCGCCAGAACTGCATGAAGCCAAAGGTCAACGCCACGTCGTTGCCCAGATAACCGATGTCGCCCAGGTGGTTGGCGATGCGCTCGATTTCCAGAAACAGCGCGCGCAGCCAGATGGCGCGATCCGGGACGCTACTGTTCGTCGTGGTTTCGATCGCCATGCAGTAGGCCCAGGCAAAGGCGCTGTGGGAGTCGCCCGATACGCGTCCGGCCAATTTCGCCCCCGTCGCGAGGTCCATGCCCTCGAAGCGTTTTTCCGTGCCCTTGTGGGTGTAGCCCTGGCGCTCCTCCAGCTTGAGGATGCGATCACCGATGATGGAGAAGCGGAAATGCCCCGGCTCGATGGTGCCGGCGTGGATGGGGCCGACCGCGATCTCGTGCACGCCGTCGCCCTCGACGCGAATGAAGGGGTAGGCATCAGTGTCATGCGTGGCGGGCAGGCTGGCATCGAAGTCCTTCCTCAGTGGGAAGACATTCGCCGGCCAGGCGCCGTGGCGCAGCCATTTGCGGTCGTCCACCGCATCGCTGGCCTTGATGCCGAGCAGGTCGAAGGTCGCGCGCTGCATGCGGTCGGCCTGCGGGAAGATATGCGCGAGGTCGGGGTAGGCCGGCGCTTCCGCCGGCAGGGTGCTGCTCACCCAGGCGAGCCCGGCGCTGGTGAGAAAGGCCACATGAATAGCGAAGCCGTCGCCCAGTTGGCGGTCGTCCGATCCCCACAAGGCGATGAGTTGTCCGCCTTCTTCCTTGACCGCGCGTGCCAGCGCGAGCAGTTGTCCGGCCTCCATGCGGCCGCGCCAGATGTGCTTGCCGAACAGTTCGAGGTGCCAGTCGTGTTCGCCGATCTTCATCTCAGCCTCCCAGAAGTTGCGCCGCCTGCCGATACCAGGCAGCGAGATACGGCGGGATGAACAGGCCCAACATCAATACCAGGCCCAGATGCAGGAACACCGGCGTCAGGGCAGGCTGGTAAGGCAGCTTCGGCAATTCGGTCTCGCCGAACACCATCGGCTGCACCTTGCCGAAGATGGAGGCAAACGCCACGCCCAGCGCCAGCAGCAGGAAGGGCGTGGCCCACGGATGCTCGTGCATGGCGGTGGTGATGATGAGGAATTCGCTGGCGAACACGCCGAAAGGCGGCACGCCGAGGATGGCGACGGTGCCCAGCATCAGCCCCCAGCCGATGGTGGGATTGGTCTTGATTAGACCGCGGATGCCGTCCATCAATTGCGTGCCGGCTTTTTGCGTGGCGTGGCCGACGGCGAAGAAGATGGCGGACTTGGTGAGCGAGTGCATGGTCATGTGCAGCAGCGCGGCGAAATTCGCCACCGCGCCGCCCATGCCGAAGGCAAAGGTGATGAGGCCCATGTGCTCGATCGAGGAGTAGGCGAACATGCGCTTGACGTCGGTCTGGCGCTTGATGAGGAAGGCGGCCAGCACCACCGAGAGCAGGCCGAAGCCCATCATCAGGTTGCCCGCCATGTCATTGCCCAGTGCGCCGTCCACCAGCACCTTGGAGCGCATCACCGCATACAGCGCGACGTTGAGCAGCAGGCCGGACAGCACGGCGGAGACCGGCGTCGGGCCTTCGGCGTGGGCGTCCGGCAGCCAGCTGTGCAGGGGGGCCAGACCCACCTTGGTGCCGTAGCCCACCAGCAGGAAGACGAAAGCCAGCGACAGTACCGTGGGTTCCAGCTGCGCCTTGACGCCATTCAGGTGCGTCCACAGCAGCGCGGTGCCGCCCGAGCCCAGCACCTTCTCCGCCGCGAAGTAGAGCAGGATGGTGCCGAACAGCGCCAGCGCGATACCGACGCCGCACAGGATGAAATACTTCCAGGCTGCCTCCAGCGAAGCCGGGGTGCGGTACAGCGACACCAGCAGCACGGTGGCGAGCGTCGCCGCCTCCATCGCCACCCACAGGATGCCCATGTTGTTGGTGGTCAGCGCCAGCAGCATGGCGGCGATGAAGATCTGGTAGCTGCTGTGATAGAGGCGCAACCGCTGGGCGTTGAGCTTGCCGTGCTCCTGCTCGATGCGCATGTAGGGACGCGAGAACAGGGCGGTAGTGAAGGCGACGAAGGCGGTCAGCGCGACCAGGAACACATTGAACGAGTCGATGAAGAACCAGCCGGCGCCCACCATCATCGGGCCCTGGTCGATGATGCGGTGGGTCAGCAACGCGGCTGCCAGCAGCGTCAGGAAGCTGACCAGTGCATTGATTTCCGGCGCATGCTTCCGGCAGCCCCACAGCGCCAGGAATATGCCGCCCGTTAGCGGGATGCCGAGTAGCCAGTAAATTTCCATTATGTGTTTTCCAAACCGCAGTTCATTAACCACAGAGGCGCAGAGGCACAGAGAAAACGAGACGTCTGCCCCCCTTGCCAATGGTGCAGCGCGCGCATGAAATACCCAATCCGCTTTGTTTTCACTCTGTGTTCCAAGGGATACCGTCCCGATGGGACATATCTCTGTGCCTCTGTGGTGAACGGCATTTCATAATTACCGTTCTTTCAGTTTTTCCATGTGTTTCAAATCCAGCGAATCGAAGGTCTCGCGAATCTGGAAGATGAAGATGCCCAGCACGAACACGCCGACCAGCACGTCCAGCGCCACGCCCAGCTCCACCACCAGGGGCATGCCGTAGGTAGCGCTGGTGGCGGCGAAGAACAGGCCGTTTTCCATCGCCAGAAAGCCGATCACCAGGGGGATGGCCTTGCTGCGGGTGATCATCATGAGGAAGGCGAGCAGCACGCAGGCCAGGGCGATGCCCAGAGTCGAGCGCGTCACCGTGCCGGACATCTCCGAGATGGGCAACGCCAGATTGAAGGCGAAGATCACCAGCACAATGCCGATGAGCATGGTAGTGGGGATGTTGATCATCGGCTCCACGACCCGGTTCACGTCCAGCTTCCTCACCAGGCGGTAGAAGTACCAGGGCATGGCGACAACCTTGAGGACCAGAGTAATGGCTGCCGAGTAATACAGATGGTGCTGATCGGTGGACCAGGCGACGATGGCCGTGGATAAGGCCAGGGCCGCACCCTGCCAGGCGAACAGCGTCACCAGGCCGACGATCCGACGCTGCGACAGCATGGCGAAGGAGATCAGCAGCAGCAGGGCGGCCAGCAGGTTGACGATCTGAAGGTGGTAGGTCAGCGTCATGATGATTTCCCGTAGGGTGCGCCATGCGCACCGTTCACATGGTGCGCAATGCGCACCCAACATCTTGCGATCACGTCAAACCTCCAGCAGGAAATGGATCAGCATGCCCAGCACCGCCAGCAGGAAGGCGGTGCCGAGGAATTCCGGCGCGCGAAACAGGCGCACCTTGGCCGATATCGTCTCGAGGAACGCCAGCACGGCCCCGCCGAGCAGCAGTTTCGCGACCATGGCGAGCAGCGCCAAGGGCAGTGCAGCGACATCGCCCTGCGCCGCGATCCCCCAGGGCAGGAACAGGGCGACGCCGAGGGCCGAATAGGTGAACAGCTTCAGCGCCACCGCCCACTCGATCAGCGCCAGATGGCGGGCCGAGTATTCGAGGATCATGGCCTCGTGGATCATGGTCAGTTCGAGGTGCGTGCTGGGGTTGTCCACCGGGATGCGCGCATTCTCCGCCACCGAGATCATCCAGAATGCCACTGCCGCAAAGGCCAGGCTGGGGTAGATGGCGAACTCGCGGTGTGCCAGGGTTTGCACGATGATGGGCAGTTGGGTGGACTGCGAAATCAGGCTGGCGGTGAAGAACACCATCAGCAGCGCAGGCTCGGCGAGGAAGGACACCAGCATCTCGCGGCGCGCGCCCAGGGTGCCGAAGGCGCTGCCGATGTCCATCGCCGCCAGCGCCAGAAACACCCGTGCCAGCGCGAAGATGCCGACCAGCGCGATCACGTCGGCCGCCGGCGAGAACGGCAGGTCGTTGGCGATGGTCGGCACGATGCCGGCCGCCAGCGCCATGCAGGCAAAGATCATGTAGGGCGCGAAGCGGAACAGCGGCGAGGCGTGGTGCGCGATCACCGCGTCCTTGTGGAACAGCTTCTTCAGCGTGCGATAGGGCTGGGTGATGGGCGGCGCGCTGCGGCCCTGCAGCCAGGCGCGGCACTGGTTGACCCAGCCCATCAGCAGGGGCGCCAGCAGAATGGCCAGCAGGGTCTGGGCAAGTTGCAGAAGGATGCCGGTGCTCATCGTGTTGTAAAGACCAGGAGGAAGATCAGGGTGGCGAAGCTGTAGATCAGATACCACTGGATGCGGCCGTGCTGCAGCCGTCCGGCCTGCTCCGACAACCAGCCCGCCACGCGCGCGATGGGCTCGTAGAGGATGAACCAGAGCTTGTCCAGCGATGCGCCGTGATAGCGCGGGGAGCGCGAGAAGGGATCGGGGGTTTCCCGCTCCACCCGCATGAATATCTCGAAAATCTGCCGGATCGGCTGGCCGAAGCCTTCGGCGCTGTCCTGCATGCGCGCATCCTGTTCCGGATAACCGCAGTCCCACGGATCGCTGCGGCGCACCCGGCCGTGGTAGACGCGGCGCACCCACAGGATGGTGAGCAGCAGCACCCCCACCACGACCGCGAAGAAGATCAGCGGCGCGTAGCTCGCACGCTCCGCCGAGACGGGGGTGAGCAGCAGCCAGCTGCTGCCGCTGGGCAGCGTCTGGCCGGTCAGCATCCGCACCACGGGCTCGAGCCAGACGATGACCTGGGTGGGGAACAGGCCCAGCAGCACGCATCCTGCAGCCAGCCAGAGCATGCCCAGGCGCTCCGGCCAACTCGCCTCGTGCGCGTGATGCAGCGCCGGGTCACGCGGCTGACCGAGAAACACGACGCCGTAGAACTTCACCATCACATAGGCGGCGAGCGCCGCAGCCAGCGCCACGATGGCCGCGGCCACCGGGATCACCATGTTGAGGTAGGGTTGGGTCAGGCCGGGGGTCAGCAGGAAGGCCTGCAGCAGCAGCCATTCCGAGACGAAGCCGTTTAACGGCGGCAGGCCGGCAATGGCCAGCGCGCCGACCAAGGTCAGCCAAGCGGTCCACGGCATGAAACGCATCAGACCGCCCAGCCGCCCCATGTTGCGCTCGCCGGTGGCGTGCAGCACCGAGCCGGTGCCGACGAACAGCAGGCCCTTGAAGAAGGCGTGGTTGAGGGCGTGATAGAGCATCGCGGTGAGCGTCAGCGCCGCCAGCGCGCCCTTGCCGTCGGTGTAGAAGATTAGCGTGAGGCCGAAGGCGGCGAGAAGGATGCCGATGTTTTCGATCGACGACCAGGCCAGCAGACGCTTCATGTCCGACTGCACGGCGGCGAAGATTACGCCGTAGAGTGCGGTGATCAGGCCCAGCGCCAGCGCCAGCGTGCCCCACCAGCCGATCTGGATATTGAGCAGATCGAAGGTCACGCGCAACAGGCCATAGATGGCGGTCTTCAGCATCACCCCCGACATCAGTGCGGAAACCGGCGAGGGCGCGGCCGGGTGCGCTTCCGGCAGCCACACATGCATCGGCACCAGGCCTGCCTTGGCGCCGAAGCCGAACAGTGCCAGCAGGTACGCGGCCGAGGCCCAGAACGGCGTCCTTTCGGCCAGCCGCATGGTGTCGAAGGTGTAGTCGCCGTGGCCACCCTGCAATACGCCGAAGGTGAGCAGCAGCGAGATCGCGCCGACGTGCGCGATCAGCAGATAGAGAAAGCCGGCGCGGCGGATTTCGGGAATCTTGTGGTCGGTGGTGACGAGGAAGTAGGACGACAGCGCCATCACCTCCCACGCCACCATGAAGGCGTAGGCGTCGTCGGCCAGCAGCACCGTGACCATGCCCGCCAGGAACAGGTGATACCACAGGGCCAGCAGCGCCAGCGGGCCCGCGGCCATGCTGCGGAAATACCCGGACGCATACACCGTGATGCCGAACGCCGCGCCGCCCAGCAGCACCATGAAGAAGGCGGACAGGGCATCCAGCCGCAGATGGAACGGCAGGTCGGGCAGGCCGATGGGCAGCACCACCGTGGAGACCGGCAGCAGCATGCCGGCGACGCCCACACCGGCGATGGCGAGCGCGCCCAGCGCACCCAGGGGGAACACCAGCCGGGTCAGCAGGCGCTGCGAGCCTTGCAGCAGCAGGGCCGCGAATCCCAGCACCAGCCAGAACATCACCCCTGCCCAGGCCCACTGGACCGGATCTGCGAAGTAGGAAGAAAACCCATTTGTCATGTTCAAGAAAACCTACCGTCCCGGTGACACCGCGCAGAAAAGATCGTCTGCCGCATTTTCGCCCAGCAGTTCGTAAATGGAGGCAATCGCCAGATCTTCCGTGGCAAACAGCTTGTCCTGGCCGATGGCATCGAACAGCCCGGTGGCGCGCATCACATCCAGCACCTGTTTTTTCAGGCCGCTGAATACCAGGGTGATCCCCGCGCTGCGCAGGCGCTCGACCAGATGATGGATGACCTCCTCGCCGGATGCGTCCAGCTGGTTGATGCCGTCACCCACCACCAGCACGTACCTGGCATCGGGATGGTTGGACACGGCTTCCAGCACCGCGTCCTCGAAATAGGAGACGTTGGCGAAGTACAGCGAGCCGTCGAAGCGGATCGCCACCAGATGCTTGCTGGTGGGCAGGTCGGGGTAGACCTTGAGGTCGCGCAGCGTGCCATCGTTGTAGCGGCCGAGAATGGCAACGCGCGGCGACATGGTGCGGTACAGATACAGACCCAGCGCCAGTCCCGCGCCGACCATGATGCCGCTGTCCAGATGCGGGGCAAAGGCAAGGGTGGCGATGAAGGTGACCACGGCGGCGATGCCGTCATGCTTGCTGGCCTGCCACGCATGCTTCACCGCCTTGAAGTTCACCAGCCCGATCACCGCCATGATGATGATAGCGGCCAGCACCGCCTGCGGCAGGTGATACAGCAGCGGGGTGAGGAACAGCAGCGCCACCAGCACGATCAGCGCGGTGATCACCGAACTCATGCCGGTTTTGGCGCCCGAATTCATGTTGACGGCCGAGCGCGAGAACGAACCTGAAACCGGGAAGGACTGGGTGAAGCTGCCCACCACGTTGGACAGGCCCTGGCCGATCAGCTCCTGGTTGGGATCGAGCCGCTGCCGGGTTTTGGCGGCGATGGCCTTGGCGATGGAGATGGCTTCCATGAAACCCACCAGCGAAATCACCAGCGCGGCCGACAGCAGCGAACCCAGCGCGTCCAGGTTGAAGCTGGGCATCCTGACGCTGGGCAGGCCTTCGGGAATGGCACCCACCACCTCGCCGCCGCCCACCAGATTGAAACCATGGGCGCTGAGCTTGCGCAGGCGGTAGCGCGTCTCATCCAGCGTCACGCCCTGCGGCGCCCTGTCGGCCGCAAAAATGGCCAGCGTCGCGCCGCTCGCATCCGTGCTGCGCACCACCTGCAGGTGCCGCAGCGCGGCTTTTTCCTTGGCGAAAGCCGCTTCCGCAGCGTGAACTTCAATCCGCGCCAGCCCCAGTTCGGCTTCCATTTGCACCACGTGAACGTTCTCTTCGCCGCTGTTTTTCAGCATCGACTTTAGCGCGGCTGACTTCTCCGCGATCTGCGCATTCAGCTCGTCCACCCGCTTCGCGGCCCCCATGCTTTGCTGCACCACGGCCAGCAGTTCAGGGTCGGCGATTTGCTCAGGCGCGCCGGCCGCGTTCTTTTCAAACCCGAGCGACCATGACAGCAGCGTCGTCACCACCACGGCAATCAGCACGCCGGGAAGTTTGGGCGCATATTTCTTGATGCCCCACATGAGGGCGATGGCCAGCGCACCCATCGCCAGCGTCGGCAGATGGGTGTCGCCGATCAGCTTGACCACGCCGACGATGTCGTTGATGAAGTGCTCGCTGCGGCCCATCGGCACGCCGAACAGCTTGGACACCTGCGACAGCGCAATGATGATGGCCGCCGCGTTGGTGAAGCCGACGATGACCGGATGCGACAGGAAGTTGACGATCACGCCCAGCTTGAACACGCCGAGCAGCAGCTGAATGATGCCCACCAGCAGCGCCAGCATGATGGCCAGCGCGATGAACTGGTCGGAGCCTGGTGTTGCCAGCACCGCCAGCGACGAGGCCGTCAGCAGCGAGACCACCGCCACCGGCCCGGTGCCGAGCTGGTTCGAGCTGCCCCACAGGGCCGCCACCGCCACCGGCAGGAAGGCCGCATACAGCCCGTAGTACGCAGGCAGTCCGGCCAGTTGCGCGTAGGCCATCGACTGTGGAATCAGCACCAGGGCAACGGTGAGGCCCGCCATGAAGTCGGCCTTGAGCACGTCGCCCTTCAGGGGGAACCAGCGCAGGAAGGGCAGGAATTTTGTCAGGGAGGCAGGCATGGGCGATTTTCTGGGTCGGTTGAATGCGGTGCGTATCAATGTTGTTTCTTTTCTTGCGAAGCGGCGGTCACCAGCGGGCAGGCCAGGTGTTTCCACGGGTCGCTGCTGCGGTCCTGGGCCAGCGCTTCCCAGCCTTCGCGGGAGTCGATCACCACCGCCGCGATGTGTTCATGGGCGTTGGCATAGTCGACCAGGTCGCGGCGCCGCAGGCGGGGCTTCACCTCGAGGCTGAAAGGCAGGCCCGCCGCGCGCAGCGTGTCCAGGAAGTCGTCCATCTCGGGCGGTGGCGTCGCGCTGCCGGCTTTGACCAGGATTTCCATATCGGCTTCGAGGCGGCGGCAAAGCGCCAGCGCGGAGTTCAGCAGACGCGGATCCACATGCCCCTCGCGCACGGCGAGCAGAACGGTTCGTTGTTTGCCGGGGTGGGTCATTCCAGGACATTTCAAATCAAGACGCAGATTCTATGCAGCAAGTGTGCCAGCTGCCACGGCCAACCCCAACACATTGAATATACATATTAAAAAAGCAAAGCGCGGCATTTTGAACGCCACCCATTTATATTGCATAATGCAACTGTTTGATTGATTTCAAGGAGGGCGTCCGGCCTGAATCGGCTTCAGGCCTTTGTTAACCCTTGGATAAACGGCATTTTTACTGCCGTGTTGCAGTCGACAGCCCCATATTGCAAACTGCAACAATCGCAGGCATGCTGGCGCTGTTCATTGCCTTTGAAATAATTGAAGAACACGGCGGCTGCGTCACCGTGGAAAGCGAACCTGGAAAGGGAACGGCCTTCCCTGTCCGCCTGCCAGCCACATCCGACAACCAGGGTGCGCCCGCACCCACAGGGGGACATGCATGACCAGCGGCAAGCTTCTGATCGTTGACGACGAAAAGGTCGCCATGAAAAACCTGGAACACCTGATGAAAAAGGAGGGCTACGCGATCACTGCAACCCAGAGCGGCGGCAATGCCCTGGCCCTGCTGGAGAAACAGGCTTTCGACGTGGTGCTCACCGAGCTGCGCATGGAGAAGGTGGACGGCATGCAGATACTCAGGCGCTGCCGCGAAAACCACCCCGACACCGAAGTCATCCTGATCACCGGCGATGCCACGCTGGAATCCGCCGTCGAGGCCATGAAGCACGGCGCCTTCTACTACATTGCCAAACCCTACCGGCTGGATGAAGTGCGCAAGGTGGTGGTCGAGGCGCTGGAAAAAAACCGCCTCAAGCGCGAAAACCGCAGCCTCAGGGAACAGGCGGAAAGTTACCAGGGCAAGGTGCGCATCCTCACCCAGGACAGCCATATGCAGCACCTTCTCGACATGGCGCGGCAGGTTGCGCCCACCGATTGCAACATCCTCATCACCGGCGAATCCGGCACCGGCAAGGAGCTCTTTGCGCGCTACCTGCACCATCACAGCCGGCGCGAGTCCGGCCTCTTCGTGGCGGTGAACTGCGGCGCCTTCAACGAGGAACTGCTGGCCAATGAACTCTTCGGCCACGTCAGGGGTGCCTTCACCGGCGCCCACGCCGACAAGAAAGGTCTGCTGGAAGCCGCCAGCGGCGGCACCCTGTTTCTGGACGAGATCACCGAAATGTCGCCCGCCATGCAGGTCAAGCTGCTGCGCGTGATCCAGGAAAAGGAAGTGCTGCCGCTGGGCGCGACCACGCCGGTGAAAATCGATGTGCGTTTCATCGCCGCTACCAATCGCGACGTGCTGGAGATGGTGAAACTGGGCGGTTTCCGCCAGGACCTCTACTTCCGTCTTAACGTCGTCAACCTGCACATTCCCGCCCTTTCCGCGCGCAGGGAAGACGTGCCGCTGCTCGCCCACCACTTCCTGCTCAAGCACGCCGCGCTGATGGGCAAGGAGGTCACCGAACTGGCTCCCGATACCCTCGACCTGCTGCGCGCCTACGACTTCCCCGGCAACGTGCGCGAGCTCGAAAACATCATCGAGCGCGGCGTCGCGATCACCACCGGCCACTGCATCGAGCCGGCCCAGCTGCCCGATGATTTGCGCGAACTCTCCATCCGCACCTTCCGCAAAAAAGCGGGGCGCATCCCCACCCTGGAGGAGCAGGAACAGGACTACATCACCTGGGTCCTGCAGGAAGCCGGCGGCAACCAGACCCTCGCCGCGCAAATCCTCGGCATTGATCGCGTTTCGCTATGGCGCAAGCTAAAGCGGTATGAGGCGGAGAAAGGGTAAGGTGGCCGACATCAGCGATAGGCTGTTGCCGGCCAACACCTGCCGCTCGAGTATCCGTGGTCGAAGGTCTGCTTCAGACGAGAACGGCTATTCAGTTGTGGTATTGGCCTGGCAGCCTGTCGGACTTAAAGGAAATCGGCTGCAAATCCATCTGGCCGGTGCAGATTTCACCGCTTTCTTGGTCAATAGAACGACTATTGACCGGCAAAAGCGGCAAACCCTACCCTCGCCCAGCCGAATTTTCGCTACGATTCTTTAAGTCCGACAGGCTGCCAGGAGCCCCCGGGCCACCATCAACACAGGGACGGGTGAATGAACCACCAGCAACGAGGGTTGTTTGGGTAAAATTCGTCAGTTTTTTCAGTTCATGCGGACAGAGCCTTTCGCAGTGTTGCCATCATCCAAGGAAAGCCTCATGTCGTACGATTCCATGCCAGCCGGCCCTGCCGAACACCGCTGTAATGTCCTGGTGATAGGTGGCGGCCCGGCCGACTCGACGGCCGCCACGCTGCTGGAGGAAAAGGGCCACCGGGTCACCCTGCTGGAGAAGGCGCACCCCCCCCGCTTCCATATCGGTGAATCCCTGCTGCCGGCCAACCCGCCCCTGTTCGAGAAGCTGGGCGTACGCGCCGAGGTGGAGGCCATCGGCATGGAGAAATGGGGGGCGGAATTCGTTTCCCCCTGGCACGAACACCGCCAGACCTTCGAATTCGCCGACGCCTGGGACAAGTCCATGCCGCTCGCCTACCAGGTGCGCCGTTCCGAGTTCGATGAGATCCTGATTCGCAATGCCGCTCGTAAAGGCGCTCACGTCATCGAAGGCTGCCGCGTGCGCGACGTGGAATTCCTGCCGAACGACGAAGGCGCCATCGTCCGGGCGGAACATGACGACGGTCGCAGCGAAACCTGGCAATGCCGATTCCTCATCGACGCCTCCGGCCGCGACACCTTCCTCGGCAACCGTTTCAAGGGCAAGCAGCGCAACCCCAGGCACAACAGTTCCGCGCTCTATGGCCATTTCAAGGGCGCCCAATGGAACGCGGGCAAAAAGGCGGGCCACATCAGCCTCTTCTGGTTCGAGCATGGCTGGTTCTGGTTCATCCCCCTCGCCGACGGCGCCACCAGCGTCGGCGCGGTGATCTGGCCGGCCCACCTGAAAACCCGCAAGCAACCGGTGCGGGACTTTTTCCTCGACCTCATCGCCCTGTGCCCCACCTTGGCAGAGCGGCTGAAGGACGCCGAACTCGTCTCGGACGTGGAAGCCACCGGCACTTTTCCTATACCTGTGACCGCAGCCACGGCGCCAACTACCTGCTCCTGGGGGACGCCTATGCCTTCATCGATCCGGTCTTCTCGTCCGGTGTCATGCTGGCCATGAACAGCGCCTTCGTTGGCGCCGAGGCGGTCGACACCTGTCTGCGCCAGCCGAAAAAGGCAGCGATGGCGTTCAAGCATTTCGACCAGGCGATGAAGCATGGGCCGAAGGAATTCTCCTGGTTCATCTACCGGGTCACCAATCCCACCATGCGCAACCTGTTCATGACGCCGCGCAACTACTTCCGGGTCAGGGAGGCGCTGCTGTCGGTGCTGGCCGGCGACATCTTCGGCAAGACGCCTATCTGGCGTTCGCTGCTGGCATTCAAGGCGATCTATTACCTCACCTTCCTAGCCAACCTGAAGCGCACGATCATGGCCTGGAAGCGGCGCAAGCTGAATATCCGCTCCGTGAACGATGCGGAAGGGGTCGGCTGCCGATGATGCCTGCGGAAGCGATTCTGCGGCTGGAGGTTCTGCCCGCGTCCCGACTTTCCCGCCTGGCCCGTGACGGGCAGGGCGGCGCGCTGGGCGGCGTGCTGGGCGGCGCCTGCTTTTCCCATCCCGCCCTCCCGCTCGATAGTGCGGATCTGCCGCTCCTGGCCGTGGACATGGTCTTGCCGCCCGGGAAAGAGGCGATCTGTGAGGTCTGGCATAGCCCGGAACCCCTGGAATCCGGCCAGCATGGCCCCATCCGCTACCGTCAGGGCGAAACGGTGCTGTTCGGCTGCATGAGCTTGGACGAAGCCGCCGGCGGGGCGCCCGTGGATGCGCGCCCGCCCCTGCAGGCGATGACGGAGGCTGCCTACCAGTCCATCTTCGAGTTGCTCGAAGCCCGCGGCTATCACGCCCTGCGCTTCTGGAACTATTTCCCCGCGATCAACCGGGAAAGTCACCACAAGGAGCGCTACCGCCAGTTCAATATCGGCCGCCAGGATGCCTTCCTGGCTCATGGCCGCTCGGTGATCGGCAATGTGCCCGCCGCCTGCGCCCTGGGCTCCGCCGGCGGCGGCCTCCAAATTGCCTTCCTGGCGGCGCGGGCGAACGTGATCAGTGTCGAGAACCCGCGCCAGGTCAGCGCCTACCATTACCCCAGCCAGTACGGCCCGCGCAGCCCGACCTTCGCGCGCGCGGGGCTCGTCAACCTGGCGGGGCGAGACATGCTGTTCATCTCCGGCACCGCCAGCATCGTCGGCCATCAAACCCTGCACCACGGCGATGTGGCGGCGCAGACGCGGGAATGCCTGCAAAACATCGCGGCCATCGTCGCCGAGGCCAACCGCCAAGCGCCGAGCGCCGACTTCCGCCTCGACACCCTTGCCTACAAGGTCTATGTCCGCCATCCCGAAAACCTGGTCACGGTATGCCGCGAAATGGCGCAATTCATCGGCGCCCCGGTGGTCGCTGTGTTCCTGCAGGCCGATGTGTGCCGCGCCGACCTGTTGGTCGAAATCGAGGCCTCGGGCGGCCATGCCATCGGGCCCGGTCAAGCGGGTGCTTCAATAGGGAACATGCCATGTCTCGCCATCGTCGCCTGATCCCCTTCAGCGCGCTGCTGCTCGCCTGCCTTTCCGCCGGCCACGCCATCGCCGCTGAAAAACCCCTGTGGGAGCTTGGCGTCGGCATGAGCGCCCTGTCTTTGCCGGACTATCGCGGTTCGGACGAAACCAGCCTCTACGCCATCCCTTTTCCTTACCTCGTCTATCGCGGCACGTTTCTCAAGGCGGACCGGCACGGCATTCGCGGCACCTTCTTCGATAGTGACCGCATCGAACTCAGTGTCAGTGTCGGCGCTTCGCTGCCGGTGAACAGCGACGACAACCGGGCACGCCAGGGCATGCCCGATCTGCAACCGACAGTGGAGCTCGGCCCCTCGCTTGACCTCAACCTGTGGCGCACCCACGACCGGCGCTACAGGCTGGACCTGCGCCTGCCGGTCCGCACCGCCGTCACCGTGAAAGAGGGGGTGGACGACATCGGCTGGGTGTTCTCGCCGCGCCTCAACCTCGACATCATCGATGTCGCGGGGCTTGCCGGCTGGAATCTGGGGTTGCTCGCCGGGCCCATGGTGGGCTCGCAACGCAACCATGACTATTTCTATTCGGTGGCGCCGCAATACGCCACCGCCGACCGCCCGGCCTTCGATGCCAAGGGGGGCTACGCCGGCAGCCAGTTCCTGATGTCGGTATCGAAGCGCTACCCGAAATACTGGCTGGGCGCCTTTGCGCGCTGGGACAGCCTCAAGGGCGCCGTCTTCGCCGATAGCCCGCTGGTCAAGCGCGAAGATTACTTTGCCGCCGGCGTCGGCATCGCCTGGATCCTCGGGGAATCGGCCACCCGCGTCGAGGCGATCGAGTGAGCGCTGACCGGGCTTCGCTGCCAAGCCGGCCAAGGCGCTGGCTGCATCGGCTCCACGAATACGCTGCGCTGTGGTTCGGCCTGGGACTGCTCGGCACGACGACCCTGACCTGGTCACTGCTCGCCGTGCCCCTCTATTACGTCTTGCCGAAGCGTTGGGCCGACCCGCTCGGGCGTTGGGTCATCACCACCATTTTTCGTATCGACCTCGGCGCGCTTGCCCTGATCGGCGCCTGTCGCTTCGACCTCAGCGCGCTCGATTCCCTGCGCGCCGAAGGCCCGCTGATCGTCGCCCCCAACCACCCCTGCCTGCTCGACGCCGTGATGGTCATTTCGCGCCTATCCAACATGACCTGCGTCATGAAAGCCGACCTTGTCGATAACGTCTTTCTCGGCGCCGGCGCCCGCTTGGCCGGCTACATCCGCAACAACGCGCAACTGAGCATGATCAAGCAATCCGTGGCCGAGCTGAAAAACGGCAGCCACCTGCTGATCTTCCCCGAAGGCACCCGCACCACCCGCTGGCCGATCAACGCCTGCAAGGGCACCGCCGCGCTCATCGCCAGTCGGGCCCGTGTGCCGATCCAGACCGTGTTCATCGAGACCGATTCGGCCTACCTCGGCAAGGGCTGGCCGCTGTTCCGTCGCCCGACGATGCCGATCACCTATCGCATCCGCCTCGGCCGCCGCTTCGAGCCGCCGGAAAAGGCCGGGGCCTTTACTGAGGAACTGGAGCGCTACTTCATCGATGAACTGCGCGATGCCCCGCGTTTCCTGCCGCCCGACGCACCGCAGGCCGCGGAATCCGGCGCGGCTCGGCTGACCTGATGGCACTTGATATGAACGTTTCCACCAGCCACCTGGTGCTGATCCCCAGCTATAACCCGGGGGCGCAGGTCTACGATACGGTGCGCGCCGCCCGCGCCCACTGGGCGCCGGTGTGGGTGGTGGTGGACGGCAGCACCGACGGCACGGCCGAAGGCCTCAAGGACATGGCGGCGACGGATCCTGGCCTCAAGGTGGTGGTGCTGCCCGAAAACGGCGGCAAGGGCGCGGCCGTACTGCACGGCCTGGATCTGGTCGCCCGGCAGGGCTACACCCACGCCCTGACCATGGACTCCGACGGCCAGCACCCGGCCGACCTCATCCCGGCCTTCATGGCTGCCTCGCAACAGGCACCCGAGGCGATGGTGCTCGGCATGCCGGTGTTCGACGCCAGCGCGCCGGCCCTGCGGGTGCAGGGCCGCAAGATATCCAACGGCTGGGCCAACCTGGAGACCCTGTGGGCGGGCATCGGAGATTCGCTCTACGGCTTCCGCGTCTACCCTATCGAACCGCTGCGCCAGGTGATGCGCGGCCAGCGCTGGATGCGCCGCTTCGACTTCGACCCCGAAGCCGTGGTGCGCCTGTGCTGGCGCGGCGTGCGCCCGATCAACCTGCCCGCGCCGGTGAAATACCTGCGCGCCGACGAAGGTGGCGTTTCCCACTTCAACTACCTGCGCGACAACACCCTGCTCACCTGGATGCACCTCCGGCTGATGCTGGGTTTCCTGCTGCGCTTGCCGCTTCTGCTGCTGCGGCGCTTGAACACTCACCGGTCAAACACCCCATGAAAAACACCCCCGATTCGTCCGCACAAGCGGTGTATGCCCCGCATCCGCCCCTCACCGGCTACTACGCCAGCGAACAGGAGCGGCGCGGTTTCGTCGGCAAGCTGTTCGACCGCACCGCCTCCGACTACGACCGCATCGACCGCCTGCTCGCCCTGGGCAGCGGCCCCTGGTACCGCAACCAGGCGCTGCAGCGGGCCGGGCTGAAACCCGGTATGCGCATCGTCGACATCGGCGTCGGCACCGGTCTGGTGGCGCGCGAAGCCGTGAAACTGGTGGGCGATCCCGCCCTGGTGGTGGGCGTTGATCCCAGCGCCGGCATGATGGCCTGCGCTCACCTGCCGGGTGTCCAACTCATCGAGGGGCGGGCGGAAGCGATCCCGTTTCCCGATGCCAGCTTCGACTTCCTCAGCATGGGCTATGCGCTGCGCCACATCGGCGACCTGTCAGCCGCCTTCAGCGAATTCCATCGCGTCCTCAAGCCCGGCGGCCGCCTGTGCCTGCTCGAGATCACCAAGCCGGAACGCGCCTGGAGCCAGGCGCTGCTCAAGGTTTATATGCGCGGTGTGGTGCCTGTGCTGGCCCGCCTGATTGGCAGCAGCGCCGAATCGGCCAAGCTGTGGCGCTACTACTGGGACACCATCGAAGCCTGCGTGCCGCCGAGCGGGGTGATCGATACACTGGAGAACGCGGGTTTCACGGGTGTGAAACGACACATCGAAACCCGCGCGCTGTCGATTTTGGCTGAGTATCAGGCGGTCAAGCCGGGCTGAGCCGCACTTTGCTATCGGCATTCATCCGTCGTCCTGCACACGCTTCATCATTGCGAGCAACTCGAAGCAAATGGATGAAACTCAATGCCGCCCCGTAACCGCCACCCCCATCTTCGGCAACCACCGCCGCAATCCCGGCGTGGTAATCACCGTGCTGAAAATCGCCATCAGCACCAGCATGGTGAACACCTTTTGCGAGATAACGCCGAGGTCGTAGCCAACGTTGATGGCGATGAGTTCCATGAGGGCGCAGGTGTTCATCATGATTCCGATTACCTTGCCCTCGTGGTGCGTCATTCCTGCCCAGCGCGCGGCGACGTAGCTGCCGCCGAATTTTCCCAGGGTGGCCAAAGCAATCAGCAGCAGACACCAGCCCCAGGCGGCGGCGGAATCGAGGCCGACGGCGTCGAATGAAAAACAGTCTGGAAAAGCTCGGGGGCGAGCAGGCCGAACAGCGACGGGCCGAGCAGGATGCCGACAATGATCTCACCGCCGAGGCGGGCGGCCAGGACAACCCCGTCAACTGCAGCAGGGTGAAGAACAGCAGGGCCTCGGTCTGGTGAACCGCAAGGGCGTGGGCGGGGGGTCAAATCATGCCGCCATTCACCGAGATGATCTGGCCGCTGATATAGCTCGCTTGCTCCGAAGCGAGAAAGCCGACCAGGTCCGCCACCTCTTCCGGGCGGCCGGGCCGCTTCATCGGCACCATACCTGCGATGGCCTTGGCGTCGAAGACGCCGTCGATCATGTCGGTCTGAATGATGCCCGGCGCCACGGCGTTGACCGTCACCCCGCGGCTGGCGAGTTCCAGCGACAGCGACTTGGTCGCGGCGTGCAGCGCCCCCTTGGCGGCGGCGTAGTTGACCTGACCGCGGTTGCCGGTGAGGCCGGCGATGGAGGTGATGTTGACGATGCGCCCCCAGCGGCTGCGCAGCATCGGCATCGTCAGCGGCTGGGTGACGTTGAAGAAACCGGTGAGCGAAACGTCGAGGACGCTATGCCACTGTGCCGCACTCATGCCGGGGAAAACGGCATCGTCGTGGATACCGGCGTTGTTCACCAGCACCTGGATCGGGGTGTCGGCGACCAGCGCCTCCAAAGCCACGCGGCTGGCGTCGGCGTCGGTGACGTCGAAGGCGATGGCTTCGGCCTTGCCGCCTGCGCTGCGGATCGTCTCGGCCAGCGCCTGCGCACGGGCCAAATTGCGGTTGGCGTGGATGTAGACGTAACAGCCGTCGGAGGCGAGGCGGCGGCAGATCGCCGAACCGATGCCGCCGCTGCCGCCGGTGACGAGGGCGCGTTTCATGTCAAATTCCCCAGTTTGTCGACGTCCAGCACCACCGCCGCCCGGCCGCTGAGCAATTCGCGTCCGGCGGCGCTGACGCGGAAGCCGTAAAGGATGGTGTTGTCGTCGCCGGACAGACGCTCCGCCTCGACATCGAGGTCGGCGGCAATGTCATCCAGCCGTGCGACATGCAGTTCGACGCCGCGCACGCTGGCCAGATAGCCGGCGCGCGGCGCGCTGTCGGCCGCCGCCAGCAGCGCGCCGTGGGCGGCCATCGCCTGCGCAGCGTACTCGACGCCGCAGGCCGCACCCAGGCGATCATGCGCGCGCAGCGGATTGTCGGCATCGTGGTGGCTCTTCGCCGTGCAGCGGATGCGCTGGGCATCCCATTCAGTGACCGCATCGAGCAGGCACATGCTGCCCTGATGCGGCAGGTGGGCGAGCAGCCAGGCGTGGTTTAGCGGCATATGCAAGGGCAAGGGCAAATCCCCCTCAATCCCCCTTTTACAAAGGGGGAGGTCGATGCGGTGTGCCGTGGTTCCCCCCTTGGAAAAAGGGGGGCTAGGGGGGATTTGCTT
>JAUXVT010000008.1 GCA_030680405.1 Thiobacillus sp.
GCCGCCGAGTCACCTCGACGTCCCGCTGTCGCTGCTCGAGATCGCGCTGCTCGCGCCCACGGAGCCCAGCGACGCCGAAGGCCCGGCCGGCGCGATCGCCCACGCCGCAGCCCGCGCCTCGGCCCGCCTGCGCGAGATCCGCGCCCTCGCGGCCCGCTGCCGCGGGTTCGCGGACTTCGACTGCGGCCTCCTCTTCGACCGCGCGCGCTGCCTCTTCACCATCGGCTACAACGTCGAGGACCAGCGCTGCGACGGCAGCTACTACGACCTGCTCGCCTCGGAGGCGCGGCTCGCGAGCTTCATCGCCATCGCCCAGGGGAAGGTGCCTCAGGAGCACTGGTTCAGCCTCGGTCGCCAGCTCACGCTGACCAGCGGCCGCCCGGCGCTGCTCTCCTGGAGCGGCTCGATGTTCGAGTACCTGATGCCGCTGCTCATCATGCCGACCTACGAGCACACGCTCCTCGACCAGACGTACCGCGCGGTCGTCGCCCGGCAGATCGCCTATGGCCGCGAGGTCGACCTCCCGTGGGGGGTCTCGGAGTCCGGCTACCACAAGCTCGACGCGAGCCAGAACTACCAGTATCGGGCCTTCGGCGTCCCCGGGCTGGGGTTCAAGCGCGGCCTCGCCGACGACCGCGTCATCACGCCCTACGCCAGCGCGCTGGCGCTGATGGTGATGCCGCGGGAAGCGTGCCGCAACCTGCAGACGCTGGCCGGTCATGGATTCCTCGGTACCTACGGCTTCTACGAGGCGGTCGATTACACGCCGTCGCGGGTGCCGCGCGGCAAGCCGCACGCCATCGTGCAGGCGTTCATGGCACATCATCAGGGCATGAGCCTGCTGGCCTTTGCGCATGTCCTGCTCGACCAGCCGATGCAGCGCCGCTTCATGTCCGACCCGCTCGCGCGGGCGACAGAACTGTTGCTGCAGGAACGGGTGCCGAAGAAGGGCGCCACCCTGCACCCGCACGCTGCCGAAGTGAGCGCCGCCGCCCGCCCCCCCACCGCGGACGTCGGCACGACCATGCGCGTGTTTACCGAACCGAACACGCCGATCCCTGAAGTTCACCTGTTGTCGAACGGCCGCTACCACGTCATGGCGACCCACACCGGCGGCAGCACCAGCCGCTGGCACGACCTCGCCGTCACCCGCTGGCGCGAGGACGCCACCGCCGATGGCTGGGGCACCTTCATTTACCTGCGCGACCGCGACAGCGGGCGCTATTGGTCGGCTGCGCATCAACCGACCCTGCGCCGTGCCGACCACTACGAGGCGATCTTCGTGCAGGCGCGCGCCGAATACCGGCGGCGCGATCAGGCGATCGAAGCGCACACCGAGATCAGCGTTTCTCCTGAAGACGACGTCGAGATCCGACGTGTCACGCTCACCAACCAGTCGTCCCGCACCCGTCACATCGAGGTGACGAGCTACGCGGAAGTGGTGCTGGCGCCGTTGAATGCCGACCTGGCGCATCGCTCATTTAGCAATTTATTCGTGCAGACCGAAATCCTGCCCGAGCGGCAGGCGATCCTCTGCACCCGGCGTCCCCGCACACCGGGAGAGCAGGTGCCCTGGATGTTCCACCTGCTGGCCGCCCCGGGCGCAGTGGCCGACGAGCCGTCCTACGAGACCGACCGCGCCCGCTTCATCGGGCGCGGTCGCACGGCGGCCAATCCGGTGGCGCTGGATAAGCGCGACAGTTCGCCTGGCCTGTCGAACACGGCGGGCTCGGTGCTCGATCCCATCGTGGCGATCCGCCGCACCCTGACCTTGTCCCCCGACGAGTCGGCCAGCGTGCAGATCATCTCCGGGGTCGCGGACACGCGCGAGGCGGCATTGGCCCTGCTCGAGAAATACTGCGACCGGCATTTCGTCGAGCGCGCGTTCGAAATGGCCTGGTTCCAGAGCCAGGAAGTACTGCGCCATCTCGGCGCCACCGAAGCCGATGCCCAGATCTTTGGCCGCCTGGCCGCCTCCGTCATTTACGGCAATGCCCTGCGCCGCGCCGCGCCCAGCATCATTGCCCGCAACCAGTTGGGGCAGTCCGGGCTGTGGCGCTTTGGCATCTCGGGCGATCTGCCGATCGTCAAGCTGCGCATCGGCGACCTCAACCGCATCGACCTGGTCAAACAGGTGCTGCAAGCGCATGCCTATTGGCGCATGAAGGGCCTGGCCGCCGACCTGGTGATCGTGAACGAGGATTTCTCGGGCTACCGGGCGGTGCTGCAAGACCTGATCATGGGGCTGATCAACGCGGGGCCCGAAGCACAGGTGATCGACAAGCCGGGCGGGGTCTTTGTGCGACGTGCCGAAGAGCTTTCCGAGGACGAGCGGGTGCTGCTGCAAACGGTCGCCCGCATCGTCTTCAGCGATACCGCCGAGACCTTGATCGAGCAGGTGGAGCGCCGCGTGTCGCCAGAGCGTGCGTCGGACCGCCTGGAGCCGTCGCAGCAAGCGGCCGCCGGACCGGTTTACCCGCTGGCGGCGCGCGAGCGCATTTTCAGCAACGGCCTGGGCGGCTTCACCCCCGACGGGCACGAATACGTCATCACCCTCGAACCCGGCCAGAACACGCCGGCGCCATGGGTCAACGTGATCGCCAGCCCGCACATCGGCACGGTCGTCAGCGAGAGCGGCAGCGCGTACACCTGGGCGGAAAACGCGCACGAGTTCCGGCTGACCACGTGGCACAATGACCCGCTCTGCGACAGCAGCGGTGAGGCGCTCTACATCCGCGACGAGGAAACCGGTGCGTTCTGGTCGCCGACGCCGCTACCCGCCCGCGGCCGCTCCGGCTATGTGTGCCGGCACGGCTTCGGCTACAGTGTGTTCGAGCACTACGAAGCCGACATCGCCTCGGAACTGTTCACCTACGTCGCCATGGACGCACCGGTGAAATTCGTGGTGGTCAAGCTGCGCAACTCGTCGAAACGCGCGCGCAGCCTGTCGTTGACCGGGTATTGGGAACTGGTGCTCGGCGAGTGGCGACACGCCAATCTGATGCACATCGTCACCGAAACCGATCCGCACACCGGGGCGCTGTTTGCCCGCAATGCCTACGGCCACGAATGCGCCAACCGGGTGGTCTTTGCGCAGGTCAGCGAGCGCGAGCGGTCGGTGAGCGGAAACCGCACCGAGTTCATCGGCCGCAACGGCTCGCTGGCCAGCCCGGCGGCGATGCGCCGCAAACGCTTGTCGGGCAGGACCGGTGCGGGCCTGGATCCGTGCGCCGCGATTCAGGCCCGGATCGAACTGGCCGCAGGACAAGAACGCGAGATCGTGTTCGTCTTCGGCGCGGCCCGTGACGCCGGCGAAGCGCGGCAGTTCATCCAGCGATTCGGCGGGCGCGCGGGCGCGCGGCAGGCACTGGAAATGGTGTGGGAACACTGGAACCACACCCTCGGCGCGGTGAATGTGGACACGCCCGACCCTGCGCTGAACGTGCTGGCCAACGGCTGGCTGGTTTATCAAACGATATCTTGCAGGCTGTGGGGGCGCAGTGGCTATTACCAGTCCGGCGGTGCCTACGGCTTCCGCGATCAATTGCAGGACACCATGGCGCTGATCCATGCGACTCCGTGGCTCGCCCGCGAGCAATTGATCCGCTGCGCCGAGCGTCAGTTCATCCAGGGCGACGTGCAGCACTGGTGGCACCCGCCCAACGGGCAAGGCGTGCGCACCCATTTCTCGGACGACTATCTGTGGCTGCCGTATGCAGCCTGTCGTTATGTGCTGGCAACCGGTGATACGGGCGTACTCGACGAGCCCATCCATTTCCTGGAGGGACGCGAGCTGAATCCGGAAGAGGAGGCCTACTACGACCAGCCGCAGCGCTCGCCCGAGGCCGCCAGCCTCTATGAGCACTGCGTGCGTGCCATCAAACATGGTTTGCGCTTTGGCGCTCATCAATTGCCGCTGATGGGCTGCGGCGACTGGAACGACGGCATGAATCTCGTTGGCCGTGATGGCAAGGGCGAAAGCGTGTGGCTGGCGTGGTTCCTGGTCGAGAACCTCGAACTGTTTGCCGGGCTGGCGCGTGACCGTGACGACGCGGCCTTTGCCGAGGTGTGCAGCGGTCAGGCGGCACGGCTGCGCACCAACATCGAGGCCCAAGCCTGGGACGGTGCCTGGTATCGGCGCGCCTATTTCGACGACGGTACCCCCCTGGGCTCGTCCACCAACGACGAATGCCAGATCGATTCGATCAGCCAGAGTTGGGCGGTCATCTCGAAAAGCGGCGACCCCACGCGGGCCCGCCAGGCAATGGCGGCGGTGGACCAGCGCCTGGTGCGACGCGACAAGCAGATCATCCAGTTGCTCGACCCACCCTTCGACAAATCAGAGCTGGAGCCCGGTTACATCAAGGGTTACGTGCCCGGCGTCCGCGAGAACGGCGGCCAATATACCCATGCCGCGATCTGGACCACGATGGCATTTGCCATGATGGGTGACGCGGAACGCGCGTGGGAATTCTTCGCCATGCTCAATCCCGTCAATCACGGCAGCACGCCGGATGCGATCGAACGCTACAAGGTCGAGCCCTACGTCATGTGCGCGGACATCTATGGTGCGTCACCGCACACCGGCCGGGGCGGCTGGACCTGGTACACCGGGGCGGCGGGCTGGATGTACCGGCTGACCGTGGAAACCCTGCTGGGCCTGCAACTGGAAGTGGACCATCTGCGCATTGCGCCGTGTATCCCGGCCCACTGGGACTCGTACAAAATCCACTACCGCTATCGCGAGACGGTCTACCACATCACCGTCAGGCGCGTCGCTGGACAATCGGGACAAGTGATCCGCGTGACGGTGGATGGCGTCACGTGTCCCGACACACGCATTCCGCTGATCGACGACCGCCGGGAGCACTACGTCGAGGTGGACCTGGGCTAAAGGCGTCTTGGGTGCCTGCACCCCCTGCCCTTGTGCCCCCTGGTTATCTGTGGAAATGACGGTTGCAGTAATGCGCGTCCGTCATGATCGCCTTATGTGTGATACCGAACAGAAATGCCTGGGCAAGCGCGGCTAGCATGTGAAAAATGGAATTGATGTCGCATTCCGCTGTCAAGCATGACTGCAACTTGGATTATCGAACTGGAGGTCACAAAATGCTGAAAATTCGCCACGTACTCATTGTGCTGGGGATCCTGATGTTCCCAGCGGCGTCTTCTGCTGTTCAGGTAAGCATCGGAATCGGGATTCCACACGTAAGCATCGGGATCAACCTGCCGGCCTACCCGCGTCTCGTCGTCGTGCCAGGTTACCCGGTCTACTATGCGCCACGAATGCAAGCGAACTACTTCTTTTACGACGGGATGTACTGGGTTTTCCAAGGTGATAACTGGTACGCGAGTTCCTGGTACAACGGGCCCTGGTGGTTTGTGGAGCCGTATGCCGTACCGGTGTACGTCTTGCGAATCCCTGTGCGCTACTACCGCCAGCCTCCTGCGTACTTCCGCGGGTGGCGGGCTGATGCGCCGCCACGTTGGAGTGGTCACTGGGGCCGTGATTGGGAACAGCGTAGAAGCGGCTGGGACAGGTGGGACCGCCGCGCCGCCCCTGCACCTGCTCCGCTGCCTGCCTACCAGCGGCAGTATTCAGGGGATCGGTATCCCCGACAGGTGGAGCAACAGCATGAGCTTCAACAACAGCGTTACCGTTACCAGCCGCGTGACCCCGTAGTGCGGCAACAATATCAGGAGCGCTATCAGGAGCGGTCAGTGCAAACACCGGCTCGGCAGAATAGACAGGGCGCACCCGAAGAGAGAGGTTCCAGGCAGCAGGATATCCAGCGTCCTACCTCACGTCAGCAGGATGGCCCAACCGCCCCGCGCTCGCAGTCACCGCAAAGGGGAGGCGAAAACGTTCAGAGGTCAATCCCAGCCTCGCCACAAGAGGGCAACCTGAAAGCCCGGGAGAGTAGGCAGCCGCCACAGCCATGGCTAGACCAGCGTAGGCAGCAGACACCTGGATCGCAGGAGCGGGAAAAAAGACAGCAGGGCAGGGACGCCACCCGCGAACAAAAACGGAATCAAGCGCAGGAGAAGGATCGGGATCGGGATCGCAATAGGTAATACAAGCTGAGCTGATCTCCATCTTCACTTGGGGGTGCGATCCCGCGCTTGCACCGTTTTCGAGTCGTGCCAGGTGTTGTTGCGATCAAGCGATGGAGTGATGCAGGAAATACCATTTTCAGCGTTCCCTGACCGCGCAGGAATGCATCGACGCGCCGAGGATTTTCCAGGTTTGCGCATTCACCAGCACGCTCATGCAGCCCTGGATTTCACAACGCTCCCGCGCGCGGCCGACGCAGCTCATGGGCATCCAGCCGACGAGCGCCTGGCGTCCCGAGACCCTGACCTCCCGCTCGGTCATCCCGACCCGTCCCAGCGGCGGGTCGATTTCGCTCATGAGCCCCCTGGTTAGAGGGTGATGACATGGCCGAGGCCTGGCCCGCCCCAGTCCGGCCGTCGACGTGCGCGAAGGGACAGCCACCTCGCGCGAGCGGGAAATTCGCGCGGCAGAGACGATACAGGCAGCGTCAGACGAACACATGTCAATGTTGCAGCAAGCGAACGCACGCCTCATCATCTCGACCATTGAAGCTCAAAAACTGGCCGAACAAGTCAAAATAGCAAAAGCTCAGCTCGAGAGCGCCAGGTTCGTGGCGGAAAAAGCCAACCTCGCCAAATCGGAGTTTCTTTCCAGCATGAGCCATGAGCTGCGCACCCCGCTCAATGCCATCCTCGGCTTCGCCCAGTTGCTGGAGGCCGGTTCGCCGCCGCCAACGGCCGCCCAAATTGTACGGCTGCACCAGATCATCAAGGCAGGATGGTATCTGCTGGAACTGATTAACCAGATCCTCGATCTCGCGGTGATCGAGTCCGGCAGGCTGTCGCTGTCGCGAGAACCGGTGTCGCTGATCGATGTCATGCGCGAATGCCAGGCCATGATCGAACCG
>JAUXVT010000028.1 GCA_030680405.1 Thiobacillus sp.
GGCCGGCAACACCCAGGCCGAGGCGCGCACCCAGGCGCTATCAGAATTGTTCGAGCGCCACATCAAGTTCCGCATCATCGAAGAGGGCCTCTGCCTGCCCGACGTGCCCGAAGAAGTCATCAACCGCTACCCGCACATCGCCGCCGGCATCCGCGGCCTGCGCGAAGCGGGCTTCGGCATCCTGGTGAAAGACGCCTCGCTCGGCGGCCAGTACCCGGTGATGAACGTGACCCTGCTGCACCCCCACGACCAGGGCTGCTTCGCCAGCTTCGGCGCGCATCCGCGCTTCGAGGTGGCGCTGGAGCGTGCGCTGACCGAGCTGTTGCAGGGCCGCGCGCTCGACTCGCTCGCGGGCTTCCCGGCCCCCGGCTTCGACGAAGCCGAAATCGCCGACCCGCAGAATCTGGAAATCCACTTCGTCGATTCCAGCGGCGTCATCAGCTGGCAATTCCTGCGCGACACCCCCGACTTCGAATTCGTCGACTGGAATTTCGGCACCACGACCGAAGAAGATTACGCGTGGTCGGTCGAAGCGCTGCACGCCGAAGGACATGATCTGTATATCGCCGACTTCACCCATCTCGGCGTCTACGCCTGCCGCATTCTGGTCCCGGGCATGTCCGAGATTTACCCGGTCGAAGAACTCGAATTCGAGAACAACAGCGTCGGCAACCTGATCCGCCCGGCGCTCGCGCGCCTGCCCGAATTAACCGACGAGGAATGCACCGAGTTGCTCGACCTGATCGTCGAACTGGAACTGGCCGACGACCGCCTGGTCACGGTGCTGATCGGCCTCGCTCCCGACGCCGATTCGCCGTGGACCGACATCCGCGTGGGCGAGATCAAGCTGCTGCTCGCGCTCGCCCTCGGCGACGACGATGCGATCCGGGAAGGCTGCACATGGATCGCCCAATACGGCCAGCGCAGCGAAGCGCGCCTGAAGGTGTACCGCTGCATCGCCGACCTCGCCCAGCTCGACGACCCCAGCCCCTTCGAGCCCGCGCTGGCCCTGATGTACGGCCGCGAGACGCTGAAACAGGCGTTTGCGCTATTCAATCAGGATGAGCGGTTTTTCGGACTGACCAAGCTGGGCAGCAACTTCGAGGGCAGCGCGATTCACCAGCGCTTGTTGGAGGCTTATCGCAAGGTGCGAGGGTGACGGTACTTCCTGGATGATCGAATCGAAAAGTCATTCGAATCCGACCCTTTGGCTCGAAGACGCTGCGACTGCACCTGCACTGCTTAGATTCTGACGAAATAGGGCAACGCCATGAGTGCGACCCCAATTGCGACAAGAAGCAGCGTGTTGGAAACGAAATACGGGTAGATCATGAGTCCCAACCCGCTGAACAGCGAGACGACCGCCCTCTGCTTCTTGCCGTACATGAAGAAGCCAAGCCCGACTGAGCTGAAAAGCAGACTCCAAAGAAGCAACGACGTATTCATTGCGGTCTCACAAGTTGTCTAATGATTAAAAGGGTCAATTTCGACTCCTGGACGCCAGGTTTTCTCTATTTGCGGAAAGTCATTTTTCAGAAACCAATTCGAAGCGGGCCCCTTTAGCTCCTTCTCCTTTTCGCGGGTTGTCCATACAGGGAAGGGTTAGTTCACATTTTTGTCTGCCCTCTCAAGGAACTGTAGATTCCATTGGCACGACCGCGAAGTGGCCATCAGCAAGGCGGGACGAAATGGTCGTTACGTCGGAATGAAGCCGGTTCACAAGTGTCCTCACCGCATCGATCGGAAGACTACATCTTGGACCAAGAATGACTTCAGCTAGTTGAAGGTCCGGCCCGAACGGGTAGAAGTGCAGGCTTCCCACTTTTGTGGCCTCCGATAGAGGCACAAGCACTCGCTGCTCCTCCTCGTAACTCCAACTTGAGAATTTGGTACGGCGTAGCAGTGCTTGGAGATCTACATCAAGCAGATCGGGAGTGCCACCGTCGGCCAACTCATCCAGTATTCTCTTGTCTTCATAAAGCACTTCTTCGGCTCGTGTTCTTTCGAGGTTGAAGCCGAGACAGATGCCTCGATGCTTGTTTCCATAGTGACTCCACAAGACAGGATTCTTCCAATCGGCGCTGAAGCACAAAGCCCTGTGTGTGAGTCGAAGTCCTGCTTGAAGTCAGTTGCGGCACGTCGTGTATTGGCTCGGAATCTCATGGCCATCAGTTCGAATGGGTCGTTCAAGTCTGAGAATCGAGCAACCTTTAGGTGGCCCAGACTGATGTCGCTGATCCCATACTCAGCCGATGTCACGTGATAGACCCGTAGGAAGTCTTGCGAAGGTGGACGAACGACAGCGGCGCTGCCCATCGTTTTTTTGTAACCCGCCGTGGACCACTCGGTTCTGAACTCTTGGTGCAATCCCATCGGTTCGCTCCCAATCAACGAGTGGTCCGAGAATTAGAACTAATAGGGTTAGGCACGAGATATTTCATGCTCGCGTAATTACCGTGAATCCCTGCCAATGATGCGAAATTGAATGACTCACGCCCCGCGCTGCCGCACCGTCTCATACAAACACAGTGCCGCCGACACCGAGACGTTGAGGCTCTGCACCGTGCCGCCGATGGGAATGCGCGCGACCTGATCGCAGCTTTGCTTGACCAGACGCCGGATGCCCTCGCCCTCGGCCCCCAGCACCCAGGCGATCCCGGTTTTGGCGTCGATTCCGGACAGGGGTTTGTCACCGTCCATGTCGGCGGCGATCACCCAGATGTTGTGTTCCTTGATCTCCTCGATGGTGCGCGCAAGGTTGGTGACCATGATGTAAGGCACGGTTTCCGCTGCGCCCGAGGCGACCTTTTCCACCGTGGCGTTGACGCCGACGGCGTTGTCTTTCGGCGCGATGACGGCATGCACGCCAAAGGCATCGGCCGAACGGAGAATGGCGCCGAGGTTGTGCGGGTCGGTCACCCCATCGAGGATCACCAGCAGCGGCGGGCCTTTGATGTTTTCCAGCACCTCGTCGAGCGAATGCGTGAGCGCAACCGGCTTGACGCGGGCGACCACGCCCTGATGATTGGCGGCCTTGCCGACCAGCCGGGTCAGCCGGTCGGCTTCAACCTGCACGAGCTTGACCTGGTTGTCCTTGGCCTGATGAACCAGGTCGCGCGCGCGCGCATCGCGGCGGGTGAGGTCGAGATAGATTTCCAGCACGCCCGACGGGTCGTGCCGTAGCCGGGCCAGCACGGCGTGAAAGCCGTAGATTAGTTTTTCGGCGGACTTCTCACTCATTGCTTCTTGCTACTGGCTTTAGGTTTCGCCGTCCGGGGTTTTGAAGATTTCTTTTTCGGCGCCGATTGCTCAAACGCGCGCTGCATGTCGTGCGCAAAGCTGTCCTGTTCGACCAGGCTGAAATCGATCTTGCTGGTTTCGATGTCGGCGCGCATCACCTTGATGCGCACGCGGTCGCCCAGGCGATAGCGCTTGCCGGTGCGCTCACCGAGCATCAAGTGTTTGGCCTGGTCGTAGTGGAAGTAATCCTGGCCGAGTTCGGACACGTGAACCAGGCCCTCGATGAAAATATCGTCGACCGCGACAAACATCCCGAAGCTGGTGACCGCGCTCACCGTGCCGTTGTATTCGTCGCCGATGCGGTCGCGCATGAAATAGGTTTTCAGCCAGGCGTCGACATCGCGGGTGGCGTCGTCGGCGCGGCGCTCGGTCATCGAGCAGTGCGTGCCGACCTCCACCAGGCCCTTGGCGGGCAGCTTCTCGCCCTGCAGTACCGCCTTGATGCCGCGATGCACCAGCAAATCGGGATAGCGGCGGATCGGCGAGGTGAAGTGGGTGTAGGCCTCATACGCCAGGCCAAAATGCCCCTTGTTGTCCGGGCTGTAGACCGCCTGCCTCAACGAACGCAGCATCACGGTCTGCAGCAGGCCATGATCGGGACGCGGCTTGATCTTCTCCAGCAGTTCCGCGTAATCCTTGGCGTGCGGCTTGTCACCGCCGCCGAGATCAAGGCCGAATTCGGCCAGAAAGCTGCGCAGCGCAGCGAGCTTCTCGGGGGTCGGGCCTTCGTGCACGCGGTACAGCGCGGGCTGCTTGTTCTCCTGCAGAAAATCCGAGGCGCAGACGTTGGCCGCCAGCATGCATTCCTCGATGATGCGGTGGGCGTCGTTGCGGATCACCGGGACGATGGCCTCAATCTTGCCCAGGTCGTCGAAAATGATCTGCGTTTCGGTCGAGCCGAAATCGATCGCGCCGCGCTTGGCGCGTGCCTTCAACAAGGTGCGGAACAGCTTGTCGAGCGACTGCAGGTGCGGCATCAATGCAGCCTGCTTATCGTCGGGCGGGGCAGCGCCGGAGAGCCAGTCCCACACCTGGTTGTAGGTCAGGCGCGCGTGCGAAAAAATCACCGCTGGATAAAAGCGGTATTCCTTGACGCTACCGGTACTGGTGATGCGCATGTCGCACACCATGGACAGGCGGTCGACTTCCGGATTCAGCGAGCAGAGGCCGTTGGACAGCGCCTCGGGCAGCATGGGGATGACGCGGCGCGGGAAGTACACCGAGTTGCCGCGGTTGAAGCCTTCGCTGTCGAGCGCATCACGGGGCTTCACGTAATGGCTGACGTCGGCAATCGCCACCACCAGCCGGTAGCCGCTGCGGCCGAGCGGCTCACAGTACACCGCATCGTCGAAGTCGCGCGCGGTCTCGCTGTCGATGGTGACGAGCGGCAGATGGCGGATGTCCTCGCGTTCGGCCGTATCCTTTTTCAGAACCTTATTGGGCAGCTTGGACGCCTGCGTCTCGACGTCCGGCGGGAACACATAGGGCAGATCATGCTTGCGAAGGGCAATCTCGATTTCCATGCCAGGGCCGGTGAAGCTGCCCAGCACCTCGGTCACCCGCCCGATCGCCTCGTTGTGCGCGCCGGGCTGGGTGAGAATTTCCACCGTCACCACCTGGCCGGACTGCGCGGCCCCCGCGTGTTCGACCGGCACCAGGATATCCTGGTTGATGCGGCGGTTTTCGGCAATTAGAAAACCGACGCCGCCTTCAAGATAGTAGCGGCCGACGATGAATTTATTGACGTGCTCCAGCACCTCGACAATCTTCGCCTCACGCCGCCCGCGCCGGTCGAATCCCGCCACCCGCACCATGACGCGGTCGCCGTGCAGCACGCGATGCATTTCCTTGGGTGACAGATAGAGGTCGTCGCCGCCTTCGTCCGGCACTACGAAGCCAAAACCGTCGGGGTGGCCTTCGACCCGGCCCTTGATCAAATCCAGCTTGTCCGGCAGACACAGCTGGCGTTTGCGGTTGAGCATCAGCTGGCCGTCGCGCTGCATCGCGCCGAGGCGGCGCTGGAACAGGTCGCGCTCGGCTTCGGTGACCTCCAACTGTTCGGCAAATGCGTCGGCATCGACCGGGCAGCCAGCCTCGGTCAGCAGTTGCAGAATGTATTCGCGGCTGGGCAGCGGCGACTCGTAGCGTTCGACTTCACGCTCGTAGAACGGGTCGGCCTGGCGAATCGCCGGGATTTGGTGTTTGCTTGCGCGGCTGCGCGATTTCGTCGTTGACAATTTAATCTCTGCTCTCTAGAATGCGCGCCTTATTGCCCAGATGGCGGAATTGGTAGACGCGCACGGTTCAGGTCCGTGTGCCGCAAGGTGTGGAGGTTCGAGTCCTCTTCTGGGCACCAAATGTTGCAAGTAAATTCTGGGCACCAAATGTTGCAAGTAAATTCTGGGCACCAAATGTTGCAAGTAAAAAGCCGACCCCGTGTCGGCTTTTTATTTTTATACAGTTTAGCTTAAACATTACGCCTCATAGGGGTGACGACGCACAATCGTCTCCACCCGATCCGGTCCGGTCGACACCACATCCACCGGAACTTCGCACAGGGCTTCCATCCGCTTCAGGTAGGTCTGCGCCTTTTGCGGCAGCTTGTCGAATTCCTGCACCCCCACGGTCGAATCGCTCCAGCCCGGCAGGTCCTCATAAATCGGCTCGACGCTGGCAATCGATTCCGCGCCCACCGGCAGGATGTCGCAGGCCTCGCCGTCAATCTTGTACCCCACGCACACCCGCACGGTTTCCAGGCCATCCAGCACGTCGAGCTTGGTCACGCACAGCCCGGATACGCCGTTGATCTGGATCGAACGCTTGAGCGCGGCGGCGTCGAACCAGCCACAACGGCGCGCGCGCCCGGTGGTGGCGCCGAATTCATGGCCCTTTTCGCCGAGATACTGGCCGACGTCGTCGAACAGCTCGGTCGGGAACGGCCCGGAGCCGACGCGCGTGGTATAGGCCTTGGTGATGCCCAGTATGTAATGCAGCGTATTCGGGCCCACGCCCGCGCCGGTGGCGGCACCGCCGGCAGTGCAGTTGGAAGACGTCACAAACGGATAGGTGCCATGGTCGATGTCGAGCAGGGTTCCCTGTGCGCCTTCGAACAGCAGGTTGCTGCCCGCCTTGTTGGCCTCGTACAGGCTGCGCGGGACGTCGGCCACCATCGGCTTCAGGCGCTCGGCCAGCCCCATCATTTCGTCGAGCGACTGGTTGAAGTCGACCACGTCGGCCTTGTAATAGTTTTTCAGCATGAAATTGTGATGGTCGAGCACTTCGCCCAGCTTGGCGGCAAAGCGCTCGCGGTGGAACAGGTCCTGCAGGCGCAGCGCGCGACGCGCCACCTTGTCTTCGTAGGCGGGACCGATACCGCGCCCGGTGGTGCCAATCTTGCCGGCGCCCTTGGCGATCTCGCGCGCGCGATCAAGCGCCACGTGGTGCTGCATGATGAGCGGGCAGGCTTCGCTGATTTTCAGGCGGCTGGCGACATCCACCCCGGCAGCCAGCAGCATGTCCATTTCTTCCAGCAATGCGGTGGGTGACAGCACCACGCCGTTGCCGATGTAACAGGTGACGTTGTCACGCAAAATACCCGACGGGATCAGGTGCAGCACGGTTTTTTTGCCCGCCACCACCAGTGTGTGGCCTGCGTTATGACCGCCCTGGAAGCGCACCACGCCCTGCGCGCGGTCGGTCAGCCAGTCGACGATCTTGCCCTTGCCTTCATCGCCCCACTGGGTGCCGATGACGACGACGTTTTTTGCTGCCATGGTGAAGCCTCCCTATTATTGTGCCGCTGACCTTATTGAGTATCGGAACTGGCGATGACCAGCTCGCGCAAATCCAGACTGAAACCGGTGGCCGGGCGCGCCCGGCCGAACACCCGCCCCACCTCGTCGTAGCGCCCACCCTGCGCGATTGCATGGCTGCGCCCGCCGGTGTAGGCGGCGAACACGACGCCGCTGTGGTAGCCGTAGCCGCGCAACTCGGCCAGATCATAGGCCGCTTCGACGTTGACGAGGCCGCGGTCGAGCACCTCCAGGGTGTCCAATGCGGCCTCGACCGCTGCCAGTTGCGGCAGGCGCGCACGCGCCTCGGCCAGCACGCTGCGGTCGCCATACAGTTGCGGCAGCGCGGCAAAGGCGTCACGCAAGGCGATGGGCAAACCGGCAGTCAAGACTGCCACAGCGCTGCTGTCCTTGGCCTGCAGCGCACCGAACAACTGGTGCTCGACCTCGCCGCTCAAGCCGGCTTCCTGTGCCAGCGCGCGGTATACCCCGACGTGGCCGATGTCGAGTTGCACGGTTTTCACCCCGCATGCAGAAAGCCCCTGCAGCATCAGCGTGAGAATTTCGAGATCCGCTTCGGCACCGGCTTCGCCATACAGCTCGGCGCCGATCTGGATCGGTTCGCGCGAGCGATGAAAGCCGTCGGACTGGGTATGCAGCACGCTGCCCGCGTAGCACAGGCGATTGACGGCGTTGGCGGCCAGCAGATGGGCATCGATTCGTGCCACCTGCGGCGTGATGTCGGCCCGCACCCCCATCAGCCGCCCGGACAGCTGGTCGACCAGCTTGAACGTCTTGAGGTCGAGATCGGCTCCCACCCCGGTCAGCAGCGAATCAACGTACTCCATCAGCGGTGGAATCACCAGCTGGTAGCCGCGGCTGCGGAACAGGTCGAGTAGAACACGCCGCATGTCTTCCATGCGCCATGCTTGCGGTGGCAGCACATCCTCAACGTTCTCTGGCAACAACCAAGCAGTCATTTCAACTCAGTATCATCAACAAAAAAACGCCGCCCAAAATCGAGGCAGCGCCTATGAAACGCAATTGGCCGTCGTTGAGTTCCAGCACCCGGCGAAAGCTTTCGCGCCATACGGCGGGCGCGGCGAACGGCAGGACACCTTCAATCACCAACAACAGGCCGATTGCAGCCAGCCAGTCGGAACCGGTCATTTACCGCCGGCGGCACGCGGATTCTTCATGTACTTGAAGAAGTCGGCGCTGGGGTCGAGCACCATCACGTCGCTCTTGCTCTTGAAGCTTTCGCGATAGGCCTGCATGCTGCGATAGAACGCATAAAACTCGGCGTTCTTGCCATAGGCTGCCGCATACAACGCAGAGGCCTTGGCGTCGCCCTGACCCTTGACACTCTGGGCGTCACGATACGCTTCAGCGACGATCACGTCCTTCTGCTTGTCGGCATCGGCTTTGATTTTTTCGGCTTCAGCCGCGCCGGTCGAACGCAGTTCGTTGGCCACCTGCTTACGCTCGGCTTCCATCCTGCGGTAGACGTTTTCCGACACGGTTTCCGGCAGATCGACCCGCTTGATCCGGACATCCACCACTTGCACGCCGATCTTGCGCGCATCCTGGTCGGCCTTGGCGCGGATGATGCTCATGATTTCCTCGCGACGCCCCGAGACGACTTCGTTGATGGTGCGCTTGCCGAACTCGGCGCGCAGGCCGTCGTTCACCGTCTGGTTGAGGCGAATCTGCGCGCGCGTTTCGTCGCCGCCGACCGAGACATAAAATTGCCGCGCATCGATCACCCGCCATTTGATGAACGAATCCACCAGCACGTTCTTCTTTTCCGAGGTGATGAAACGTTCCGGGTCAGCCGCATCCAGCGTCAGGATGCGCGTATCGAAAAAGCGCACGTTCTGCACCAGTGGCAGTTTGAAATACAACCCCGGCGTTTTTTTCACCGACACCACCTCACCCAGTTGGAACACCAGGGCGTTCTGCCGCTGGTCCACCGTGAACATGCTGGCGCTCAGCACCACCAGCAGCACGATCAGACCAATCAGAAAGGAACCGATATTCTTGTTCATGGCCGATCCTCCCGGTCACGATTGCGGAGGGCATCACGTGAGCGCGTATCCACGGGAGCGGGGGTTGTCGTGGCCGGCGGCTGCGACAGGACCTCCGGGGCGCCGCTGTAGGGCTGGCTAACGATCTGCTGCAATTTGTCGAGCGGTAGATACAAGAGGCTGTTGCCGCCTTTCTGGTCCACCAATATTTTGCTGGTGTTGTTCATCACGGTCTGCATGGTGTCGAGATAGATACGCTGGCGCGTGACCTGAGGCGCTTTCTGATATTCGGCAAGAATTTGCGTAAATCGGCTGGCCTCACCCTCGGCGTTGGCAATCACCGACTGCTTGTAACCCTCGGCCTCCTCCTTCAGACGCGACGCCAGACCACGAGCGCGCGGCACCACATCGTTGGAGTAGGCCTCGGCTTCATTCTTTGAACGTTCGCGATCCTGGCCTGCCTTGACCGCGTCGTCGAACGCGGCCTGCACCTGCTCGGGCGGCTGGATATTCTGCAGGGTTACCTGGCTGATGCTGATACCGGTCTTGTAGCGATCGAGAATCTGTTGCATCAGCAGCTTGGCGCGCGCGGCAATGTCGGCGCGACCTTCATACAGAACAAAATCCATTTTGCTTTTGCCGACGATTTCGCGCATGGCAGTTTCGGCCACCTGCAGCACGGTGTCTTCCGGCGCACGGTTGACGAACAGGAATTCCTTGGGGTCTTTCAGGATGTATTGAACGGCAAACTGCAGATCAATGATGTTCTCATCGTCAGTCAGCATCAGCGATTCTTTCAGCACCTTGCTCTTGACGTTGTTGCGGAAGCCGATTTCAACGGTGCGCACCTGATCGACGTTGACGATTTCGCGCGACTCGATCGGCCACGGCAGATGCCAGCGCGGCCCCGGCTCGGTGGTCTCGACATATTTGCCGAAGCGCAGCACCACACCGCGCTGGCCGGTGTCGACAATGTAAAACCCGCTCGCCACCCACACCAGCAGCAGCACCCCCATCAGCAAGCCCACCAGATTGCCGCCACCCGGCAAACCGCCAGGGGAAAGGCCCTCTCCGCCGCTTCCGCCGCCGGTGTTTTTGTTGCCGAACAGGCCACTGAGGCGCTGGTTGATGCGCCGCCAGAGTTCGTCCAGGTCGGGCGGTCCGCTGTTTTTGCGGTTATCTTTATTGCCCCATTGCGGGTCGTTCCAGGCCATATCGTTATGTAGAGTGAGCTGTAGTTTGGGGAGAGGTGTCGTCGGGTGCGCCGGCTTCATCCTGAACGCGGTTGGCGAGCAGGATTTCTGACAGCGCCTCGCGTAAAAGTTCAAGCCCCGCGCCGGTTTGCGCGGAAACGTACACACTTTGAAGTTTACCATACTCGTCGCGCCCCACTCCCGGCGCAACGCCCGTCAGGTCGAGCTTGTTGTAGACGCGAAGCTGTGGCACGGCATCCGCGCCGATCTCTTTCAGCACCAGCTCCACCGCTTCGATCTGACGCTCGCGCGCGGGGCTGGCGGAATCGATCACGTGCAATATCAAATCGGCGTCAGCCGTGGCTTCCAGCGTGGCGCGGAAGGCAGCCACCAGGTCGTATGGCAGACGGGTGATGAAGCCGACGGTATCCGACAGCACCACTTCGCCCACCTGCGGCAGATAGATTTTGCGCGTGGTGGTGTCTAGCGTGGCGAACAGCTGGTCGGCCGCATAGGCGCCGGCACGCGTCAATGCATTGAACAGGGTAGATTTGCCCGCATTGGTGTAGCCCACCAGCGCCACCGACAACACGTTCTGGCGCATACGCGAACGCCGCTGGGTGCGGCGCTGCTTGCCCAGCTTGGCGAGCCGTTCGCGCAGCGCCTTGACCCGCACGCCGATCAGACGACGGTCCGTTTCGAGCTGTTTCTCGCCCGGGCCGCGCATGCCGACACCGCCGCGCTGGCGCTCCAGGTGGGTCCAGCCGCGCACCAGGCGGGTCGACAGATGTTGCAACTGGGCCAGTTCGACCTGCAACTTGCCTTCGGCACTGCGCGCCCGGCGGGCAAAGATATCCAGAATCAGGCTGACCCGGTCGATCACCCGGCAGTGCAGGCGGCCCTCCAGATTGCGTTCCTGCGCGGGCGACAACTCATGGTTGAATATGACGACATCGGCTTCGGTGGCGGCAACCAGCGCAGCGATTTCATCGGCCTTGCCGCTGCCCACAAACAGGGCGGCATCCGGGCGGCTGCGTTTGCCCTGCACCTCACCGAGAATGTCGAGCCCGGCGCCAGCCGCCAGCAGGCGCAACTCGGCCACGCTTTCGGCAAAATCCGGCGTCCCAAAATCGAGCGCCACCAGGATAACGCGTTCCCCACCCGCATGCCGCTCAAACAACGGGACACTCCCGGTTTCCACCCAGGCTGGCTGCATTCGGCGGACAATCATCGGCTGCCGTTGAGAAGGTAAAGCGATACAGGGACAGGTTCACAGGCAGGGCAATCAAGAGGGGAGGGTGGGGGGCAGCCTGGCATTCATGCAAGTCTCCCATTTTTGGGTTGGTTTCAATTTGCCATTCTAGTTCAAGATCACGCCAACTGCGGGCGCCCAAAATGCCAGCCCTGCCCGTAGTCCACCCCCATATCGGCCAGGATGCGTGCGGTTTCCGCGTCCTCGACATGCTCGGCCACGGTAAGCACACCTTCCTTGCGCGCAAAGTTCGCCAGGCTCTCGACAATGCCCGCCACCTTGCGGTCCTGCCGCATGTGCGACACCAGCCAGCCTTCGATTTTCAGGAAACTGACCGGCAGGTGCGCCAGATACAGGTAGGACGAATAACCGCTGCCGAAATCATCCAGCGCCAGCCGGAAACCAAAGTCGATGAAGGGCTGCAAGTCGGCACGCAATTTCTCCAGGCTGACGATGCGCTGACGCTCGGTCAACTCCAGCACGATGGGCTTGACCGGCCCCAGCATCGCGCTGCAGGTCTGGCAATACCCCATGGCGTTGTTGAGCATTTCTTCGACCAGATCACGCCGTGCCAGAAACTGCGGTGACACGTTCACAAAATGCGCAAAATCGGTCGAGCCGCCCTGGTCCATGCGGGCGACGCAGCGCTGCATCACGTCACGCACCACCTGCCGGTCGATTTCGGCCATCAGGCCCAGGCCTTCTGCCATGTCGACAAAATCCTTGGCCTCGACCATCTCGCCGGTCGCGCTCTCGATGCGCGCCAGCGCTTCGTCCGCAATCGCCAGCCCGCTCTGCAAATCGACGATGACCTGCGAGGCCTGCCTGACCCGGTTTTCAGCCAGCGCCTGCCGCAGCAGTGCGCTGTTCCATGGCATGTTGGATTGCGCCGCCACCCTGACCTGATCGCGGCCATCCGCCTTGGCCCGATACAAGGCGTGGTCGATCTTTTCCAGCATGGGCAGGGTTTCGCTGTCGTTCACGCCAAAGGCTGCCACGCCCGCAGAAAAGCTTACAGAAATGGTGCCGACGCCGGTCTGGATGGGCGTCGCACGAGCCTGACCGGCCAGCCGCTCCATGATGCCGGCAGCCTCTTCCACGGTGCATCCATGCAGCACGAACAAGAATTCCTCCCCGCCCCAGCGCGCCACCCAGTCGCCTTCGCGCAGCCCGGATTCAAACCGGCGTGCCACGGCTTTCAGCACTTCGTCACCCACGGCATGGCCGTAGCGATCGTTCACCATCTTGAAATGATCGAGGTCGACCAGGGCCAGCGCGAAGCCATGGCCGTCGCGCGGGGTGCGCGCCCTTTCCTTTTGCAGTCGTTCCTCGGCCGCGCGCCGGTTGGGCAATCCGGTCAGCGGATCGGTCAGCGCGATGCGCTGCAGCAGGTCTTTCTGCGCGGATTGATGCAAGGCATTGCCGAGCCAGTCGGCAATCAGACCCATGTAGGCGACATCCACCGCGTCGGGCGGCGATTGGCAACGCTGGCGCAGAAAAGCGAGCACCCAGCGTGCATCCTCGCCGACCGACACCGGAAGGCCGGAGTAGGTTCGCAGCCCCAGTTGGTTCACCAGAGCATGGTTGGCATACAGCGGGTCCTCGCGCAGATCGGCAATGTGGCTGGGCTCGCGGGTGAGATGCACGGCATGGCACAACACCGTTTCCACCATCAGCACCGTACCTTCGGGAAATACCCCCAGGCGGTCGCTGACATAGCGCGCGGTGTAGTGCTCGCCAAACTCGCCCAGCACCACCAGATCCATGTCCAGCACCTTCGCAGCCATGTCCAGCATGGCGCGAATGCGTTCGGCGTCCGAAAGCCCAGGCTGCACGGACAACTTCCACAAGGCGTTGAGGCGATCAACATGCGTGTCGCCCTGGCTGACAAGTGGCACGACTGGATCGGACGGGTTGACAGGCTGCATGGTCACCGTTCGGACTCGCTAAAAGGCCGCCATTGTAGCGTCAGGGCGCGTTTTACAACTCCACCGCTCGCAGGCGCTCGGCTGCCTGTTCCGGATTGATGGTATTGACGAACAGCCCCGAGCCCAACTCAAAACCGGTAGGAATCGAGGTGCGCGGGCAGATTTCCAGATGCCAGTGGTAGCTCGGCGCGTGTGCCTGCTGCTGGCTGTCGTGCGGCACCGAATGCAGGAAGAAGTTGTACTGCGCGCCGCCGATGACGGCATCCAGCCGCGCCATGGTGCGCTTCATCACCCGCGCCAGGTCAGCCAGGTCCTCGGCGCGCACGTCGAGAAAATCCGCCTGGTGCGCCAGTGGCAGGATGTGTACCTCCCATTCGTAGCGGCTGGCGAAGGGCTTGATGGCGATGAATTTTTCGCCGCGCTCGACCACGTACTGGCCGACATTGATCTTGCGCCGCACCGCGCCGGAGTTGCGGTCGTAAATCGTCGCCTCGAAGGTCAGCGCCTCGTCGATCAGCGCGCAGAAGATGCAGTGATGGTGCTTGGCGAAATGCGCGGCGCTGTTCTTCACTTCGGCGTCGACGTTTTCCGGAACCACCGGCATCGCGATCACCTGGCTGTGCGTATGCGGAATCGACGCCCCGGCCGCCGGGCCGAAGTTCTTGAACACCAGCACGTATTTCAGCCGCTCGTCCGATTCGAACAATTGGCGCATGCGTGTCTGGTACACGCCGAATAATGCGGCCAGATGGCTTTCTATCATATCGTGCACGGCGATGCCGTGTTCAAAGTGATCGATGATGACCTCGTGTCGCCCGTAGCCGTCGATGGTCTGCTGCAGGCCGAAGTTGAACCCGGCCTGTTCGCGGTCGTCGCCCAGCACCGGGTAGAGGTTTTCCACCATGCGGATCTGCCACTCGCCTTCGGCTGGCCAGCTCAGAATCAGCGGCGGCGTCTTGTGCTCGTTGCCACGGCAGAAGGGGCAGGTTTCGACATGCTTGCGGGTGTCGCGCGGCGCCAGTTCCTCGGCCTTTTTCGGGCGCATGCTGCGCGCAGTGGCAACCAGCACCGACTCACTCGGCACGATGGGATTGATGCGGATTTCGCGGACTTCACTCGTATCGGGTGCGTTCTGGTCTGACATGCGGCTTCTCCTCTGGCGGCTAGCTTAAATCAGCCGGATCAAGCTGTCGGTTCATAATTTTTATGCCCCCTGTCATGCTTTTTATCCCCGTCCGCGCTAGGGCAAGCAAGCTGTTAAAGGGCTCCACGGGAGCCCTTTAACAGCTTGCTTGCTAACGTTGACGAAGCCCTGCCCGGCGCCGACAATGACAGGTCTTTGCCGACCCTTCGGAGCGTCCCCATGGATATCGATAAAACCCTGCACGACGAACAGCGCATCATGCGCATGATGCGCAAGACCCTCACCTCCATCGTGCGCGACACCGCGCCGCGCGACGGCAACCCCAGCCCATTGACCGAAGCCACGGTGCTCGGCATCAAGGATTGCCTGGTGGTGATTTCTAACCGCGAAGTCGAACTCGCCAAGCTCACCGGCCGCACCCTGGAAGAGCGCCCGCGCTATACCGACGAGACGCCTAGCGCCCACGTCGTCAAGATCAGCAGCATTCCGAAAAAGACGCACTGACCATGCCGCAAGCCACCAGCCTGTTCACCGATGTCGAATCGAAAGTCGTCGGCACCTCGGCGGTGGTGATTTATTCGCCCCCCGGCAAGAACCGCAAGCGGTTTCCCGAAGGCTGTGTGCAGGTTTACGCCAGCGAGGACGAGGCGCGCAGACACGCCGACGCGGCCAAGAGCCTGCGCGCGGCAATCGCCAGCGGGCCCTCGCGTTCGTCCGAAGGCTTCAAGCTGTTTTATCTGGTGCGCTGGCTGGACTGAGCGCGCTCAGTCTTTGCCGTAGACCTTGCGCCGCACCCGCTTCTTGCGCCGCATCCGCGTCGCCTCGCTTTCGGTCAGCGGCCCGCGTGTCTTGCCTTCAAACGGATTCTTGCCGCTGTCTTCCTTGATCTGGATTCGCAGCGGCGTGCCCTGCAGCTTGAACGCCTTGCGGAAACTGCTTTCCAGATAGCGCTTGTAATCGTCGCGCAGTCCTTCCAGCGCGTTGCCGTGCAACACGATGACCGGCGGATTCTTGCCGCCCTGGTGGGCATAGCGCGGCTTGGGGCGGAACAGGCCATTCTTGGGTGGCGCGTGTTGTTCCACCGCCATCTCCAGCACCCGTGTGAGCTTGGGCGTCGACAGCTTGATGAAGGCGGCGGCATGCGCGGCTTCGACGTCCTTCAGCAGGTTTTCCAGGCCCTTGCCCTTCAGCGCCGAAATGTAATTGAAGCGGGCAAAGTCGAGAAACGCCAGCTTGCGCCCGATGTCGCGCTTGACGTCGTCGCGCTGCTCGGCGGAAAGCCCGTCCCACTTGTTGACCGCGACCACCAGCGCGCGCCCGGTTTCCAGCACGAAACCCGCCAGATGCGCGTCCTGCTCGGAAATGTTCTCATGCGCGTCGAGCACCAGTACCACCACATTGGCGTCCTCGATCGCCTGCAGGGTCTTGATGACGGAGAATTTTTCCACCGTCTCGAACACCTTGCCGCGGCGGCGCAGGCCGGCGGTGTCGATCAGGATGTAGGGCTTGCCGTCGCGCTCGAACTCGACATAGATCGAATCGCGCGTGGTGCCGGGCTGGTCGAACGCGATAACGCGTTCCTCGCCCACCAGCGTGTTGACCAGCGTCGACTTGCCGACGTTGGGACGCCCCACCAGCGCAATCTTGGGCACGCCGAAATCGTCGCTTTTCTCTTCCTCTTCGGAAAACGGCGCCAGCGCCTCGGCCACCAGATCGGCGACGCCGTCGCCATGCGCGCTGGAAATTGCCAGCGGCTGGCCCAGTGCCAGTTCGTGAAACTCGGCGGTGACCACTGCGCTGTTCATACCTTCGGCCTTGTTGACCGCGAGCAGCACCGGACAGCGTGCACGGCGCAGGCGGTCGGCGATCAGCTTGTCCTGCGGCGTCAGCCCTGCCCGGGCATCGACCAGGAAAATGATGGCGTCGGCCTCGTCGATGGCTTGCAGCGTCTGGCGCGCCATTTCGGCGAGGATGCCGTCGGTGACGACCGGCTCCAAACCGCCGGTGTCGACCACCAGATAGGGTTTTTCGCCGAGGCGCCCGCGCCCGTAATGGCGATCGCGCGTCATCCCCGGCAAATCGTGCACCAGCGCGTCGCGCGTGCCGGTGAGGCGGTTGAATAAGGTGGACTTGCCGACGTTGGGACGCCCGACAAGAACCAGAGTGGGAAGCATGGCTATCCTTGCTGACGCGCGGGCAAAGCCGGCGCGTCGTTATTTATTTGAGTCTAAAAGCGACAACACTGCCTTTGGCCGTCTGCACCGCGAAACCCGGCCCGATGTCGACCGGTGCCGTGCGCACGCTGCTGTCGACCCTGGCGCGCGCAACGAAGCTGCCGTCCTCGGCCGACAGTACATGCACGACACCTTCACCGTCGGCCACCACCACCCAGGCACCCAGCGCCAGCGGCGCGGTGACCTGGCGGCGCGCCAGCTTGTCCTGCCGCCAGCCGGCTCGGCCACTGGTTTTGTCGTAGGCGGTCACGGCGTCCTTGTCATCGGTGACGTAGACATTGTGCTCGTCCATCGCCACCCCGCTGTTGCTGGAGGTGTCGCGCGCCCACAGCGGTGTGCCGTTGCGGCGGTCGAAGCAGGCCACGCGCCCCTGGTAGGCGACGGCGCACACCTGCCGTTCGTCCACCACCGGATTGCCCATCACATCGGTCACCCGTTCGAGTTCAGTCGCCCCGCGCGGCAGTGCCACCGTGGCCTCCCACAGCTGCGCGCCGTTGGCGGCATTGAGCGCGACCAGCTTGCCGCCCGGGAATCCGACGTAGAGCACGTCGTCACTCACCGCCATGCCGCCTGACCCCCGCAAGCTCAACGCTGGCAGATTACGGCTGTACAGCCACTTGCGGCTGCCGTCTGTCACAGCAAGGCCATGCACGCGGCCATCGCCGGTGCGTGCGATCACCGTGTCGGCCACAGCCAGCAACCGACCAGTCACCTCGCTCGACAGCGCCACCTTCCAGCGCACCTGACCGCTGGTCGGATCCAGCGCCAGCAATTCGCCCTTGCCGCCGCCCGCCAATACCAGGCCTTGGCCCGCACCCACCCCGGCGGATAGCTTCACGCCGGTGTCGGTGCGCCAGACCGTGTTGCCGGTGGCCACAGCGATGCGCACCACCCGGCTGCCGCCGGCAGCGAAGACGTCGTCGCCTTCGGCCAGGGGGTGGAACAAATGACCGGCGGCGTCGCCGGTGTCGCCTTTCCAGGCCTCGCTGAGACTGGCGGTCGGTTTGAATTCGTCCAGTTCGGCAGGCTTGGCCTTGGCCGGGCTGGAACCGAACCAGCCGCCCACCGTGCTGGTCATCGAACCGACCGTGCTGCAGCCCGACAAAGCCAGCGCCAGGCCGGCGACAATCAAGCGCATCTTCATTTGGCCTCTCCTCCCAGCGCTTCGAGCTTCAGTTCGACAATGTTGCGGTAGGGGTTGTCTTTCGCCATTTTGCCAAAGGCGGCCTGATACGCGGCGCGCGCCTCGGCCGGCTTGCCCTGCGCCAGCAGCACGTCACCCGTCAGGTCATGAAAGCGGAATGCAAACGCATCGCTGTGGGTGGCGGACAGGGTTTTCAGCGCAGCGTCATACTGTTTCTGGTCGAGTTGCACCCCGGCAAGCCGCAGACGCGCCAGATCCTTGACCGCGGACTCCTTGCTGTTGTCTGCCGCCCACTCCAGCTGGGCCTGCGCGCTTTTCACATCCTTGGCGCCGACGTTCAGCTTGGCCAGCAACAGCGCCGCACGCGGCGCATAGGCCGTGCCCTTGTATTGGTCGATCAGCATTGCCCCCGCCTCGCGCGCGCCCTTGGCGTCGCTGGCGGCCAACGACTGGGTGAGCTGTTCGTACACGGTGGCGGCTTCCAGGCTCTGCGTCACCACGCGGTTCTGCCAGTAGCGCCAGCCCGCCCCCGCAGCGATCAACACGGCCAGGCCGATCATCACCAGATTGCCCCAGCGTTTCCACCAGGCCTTCAGTTCGTCCAGCCGTTCCTGTTCGTCGAGATCGTAGGTTGCCATTTTATTTATGCCTTTTTCAGAAATTCAATCGCCAGCGCCACCTCGACGCGGGTCTGCTCAGCCGTGCCGCGCAGGGGTTTGACCGTCACCTGCTGTGCCGCGGCCTCGTCGTCACCGATGATCACCGCATAGCGTGCGCGGCTGGTATCGGCCTTTTTCATTTGCGATTTGAAGCTGCCACCGCCGCAATGCAGCACGGTGGCGAGCCCTGCGCTACGCAGCGCGGATGCCACCTGCCAAGCGTACGCCTGCGCCGCGTCGCCGACATGGACGATATACGCGTCAGGCACCGGCGACGCCAGCGGGGTACCGGCCACCGCCATCAACGCCAGCAGCCGTTCGATGCCCATGGCAAAACCGGCTGCCGGGGCGGGCTTGCCGCCCAGCTGCTCGATCAGGCCGTCGTAGCGCCCGCCCGCACACACCGTGCCCTGCGCGCCGAGCTGGTCGGTCACCCATTCGAACACGGTGCGGTTGTAGTAGTCGAGCCCGCGCACCAGACGCGGGTTGAGCTCGAACGCGATGCCGTTCACGCGCAGCAGGGCCTGCAGCGCATCGAAATGCGCCCGTGCCGCGTCGTCGAGCTCGTCCGTCAGCTTGGGCGCCGCGTCGTTGAGCGCCTGCATCGCCGGATTCTTGCTGTCGAGTATGCGCAGCGGATTGCTGTGCAGCCGCCGCGTCGAATCCTTGTCGAGCGCGTCCTGATGCGCCTCGAAATAGGCGATCAGTTTGGCACGGTGGCGGTGCCGCGATTCGATGTCGCCCAGCGTGTTGAGCTGCAGCGTCGGTGCAATCCCCAGCGCGCGCCACAGGTCGGCGCACATCACGATCAGTTCGGCGTCGACGTCCGGCCCGGCAAAACCCAGCGCCTCGACGCCGACCTGGTGAAACTGCCGGTAGCGGCCCTTTTGCGGGCGTTCATGGCGGAACATCGGGCCGGTGTACCACAGGCGTTTGCCGCCGTCGTACAGCAGATTGTGCTGGATCACCGCGCGGACGCTCGATGCCGTGCCTTCCGGGCGCAGCGCCAGTGATTCGCCGTTCAACTCGTCGACAAAGGTGTACATCTCCTTTTCGATGATGTCGGTCACCTCGCCGATGGCGCGCTTGAACAGGCCGGTGTGTTCGAGAATCGGCGTGCGCATTTCACGATAGCCGTAGCGCCGCAGCCAGTCGCGCACGATCGCCTCGAACCCCTGCCAGGTGTCGGTGACGTCGGGCAGGCAGTCGTTCATGCCGCGCACGGATTGAATGTTGTTGCTCATGTTCTAGGAAATCGTTTTTTTGTCCGCGAAGGACGCGAAGAAACACAAAGTAAAAGCAGGTAACGCGAGCGCGAGCGTCGAACCGAATTTTTCACAGGTTTTCTTCGCGGCCCTTCGCGTCCTTCGCGGATAAATGTTTTTCAACTCCCATACCGCCGCTGCACATAGTCTTCGACGATCGCCTGGAAATCCGCAGCAATCCGGTCGCCCTTCAGCGTCACGGTTTTCTCGCCGTCGACGTACACCGGCGCGACCGGCACTTCGCCGGTGCCAGGCAGCGAGATGCCGATGTTGGCGTGCTTGGATTCGCCGGGTCCGTTGACCACGCAGCCCATCACCGCCACCTGCATCGATTCGACGCCTGTGTACTGGCTGCGCCAGACCGGCATCTGGTCGCGCAGATAGGTTTCGATGTCCTGCGCCAGTTCCTGGAACACGGTCGAGGTCGTGCGCCCGCAGCCGGGGCAGGCGGTGACCTGCGGGGTAAAGGCACGCAAGCCGAGCGCCTGCAGGATTTCCTGGCCGACACGGACTTCCTGGGTGCGATCGCCGCCCGGTTCGGGCGTCAAGGAAATTCGTATCGTGTCGCCGATGCCTTCCTGCAGCAGCACTGCCAGCGCCGCGGTCGAGGCGACGATGCCTTTGCTGCCCATGCCGGCCTCGGTCAGCCCCAGGTGCAGTGGGTAATCGCATTGCGACGCAAGGTCGCGGTATACCGCGATCAGGTCCTGCACCCGGCTCATCTTGCACGAGAGGATGATCCTGTCGCCGCCGAGACCGAGTTCTTCGGCCTTTTTCGCCGATTCGAGCGCGGACGCCACCATCGCGCGGCGCATCACCACCTCGGCGTCTTCCGGCTGCGCGAGACGCGCGTTGTCGTCCATCATGCGCGTCGCCAGCGCCTGGTCGAGGCTGCCCCAGTTGACGCCGATACGCACCGGCTTGTCGTAGCGGCACGCCACCTCGATCAGGGTGGCAAACTGTTCGTCGCGCTTGTTGCCACGCCCAATGTTGCCAGGGTTGATGCGCAGCTTGGATAAAGCCTCGGCGCATTCCGGCACCTGGGTCAGCAGCTTGTGGCCGTTGAAGTGAAAGTCGCCGATCAGCGGCACGCCGCAACCCAGCACGTCGAGCCGTTCGCGAATGCGCGGCACCGCCGCCGCGGCTTCCTGGTTGTTGACGGTGAGGCGCACCAGTTCCGAGCCAGCCTCGGCCAGCGCCTGCACCTGGCGCACGGTGGCCGTGATGTCGACGGTATCGGTATTGGTCATCGACTGCACCACCACAGGCGCATCGCCGCCGACCAGCACATAACCGATCCGCACCTGGCGGGTAGGACGGCGGACAATCTGAGACATCATTCTTCCAGAGTGAAACGGGCAACCGTCGCATCGATGAAGGGGTTCAAATCGATGGGGCGGCCGTTATACGTCATGCGTGCTTGCGTCGCGTTGCCGATCAACACATCGAATGGGGGCTGGCCGTGGATATCCACGCTGCTGCCCGCGGGGTTGAGCTGACGATGCAGCATGCGCCCGCTGGCATCCTTGATCTCGGTCCAAGCCTCGTCGCCGAATTCGAGATGCAGCGCGCCACTGACCGCCGGGGCTTCGGGCGCCGCGGGTGCGCTCCCCTCGGCCGGCTCGGCGGTCCCTGCTGCAGGTGCGGCCGGCGGACCGGGGGCACCCTGGACGGCAGGAGAAGCGGCTGCTGCCGGTTCCGCAACGGGCGCCGGCACAGCAGCGGGCGCGGGATGGGCTTGCGCAACGGGTGGCACCCGCTTGCTCGAATCCACCTCCCCCTCGCTGTTGAGCCACAAGTAGAGCGCCACCGGTACCGCCACCACGACCAGCAAGCCCAGCAGCAGCAGAATCAGCCAGGGTGAAGTCAGCCAGGAACGCGGCGGTAGAGGCTCGGCATGGCTGACCGCAGCCGGTTCGGCCGGGGCGCCTTCCATGCGCGCCAGCAGCGCTTCGGGCACAAGCCCCAGCAGGCGCGCATAATTGCGCACAAAGCCGCGCGCGAACACGGGCGGATCGAGGCTCTCGAAGTCATCCGTCTCCATGGCCTCGACCTGGCGCTGCATCAGGCGCAAGCGTGCAGCGGCATCCTCCAGCGTGATGCCCTGGGCTTCGCGCGCATCCCGCAAAATCTGCCCGACCGAGGGTTGCCCGCTCTCGCTCATTCGTATTGCCCCGTCAGCAGCAGCCGCGCTTCATTCGAATCGGAAAAGCGCTTGCGCAGCTGCAGGCCATAGGCCGCTTCCTGCGCGCGGTCGCCCAGCTTGCGTTCCAGCCGCACCCCCAGCCACAGGCTTTCTGCGGTCGGCGGCGCCAGCTCGGCGTGGCGTCCCAGCAGGCGTTGCGCCTCCATTAGTCGTCCCTGACGGAATTGCAGACCGGCCATCTTGAGCACGGTGTTGGGGTTGTCGGGTTGCAGCTTGAGCGATTTCAGCAGACTGGCTTCAGCCAGCGCGAGGTCGCCTTTCTTTTCCGCACACAGGCCGGCATTGGCCATGGCCTGCTCGGGCTGGGCGTACAGCGGATTGCGCAGGGCCGCGCTGAACTGTTCCAGCCCTTCGTCATAATGGCCACGGGTGCAGAGAAACCAGCCGAAATTGTTGCGCGTTTCCGAATCGCTGCGATCCAGCTCGATGGCGCGGCGGAAATTGTCCTCGGCCAGCGTGTCTTCGGCCAGCTCCATGTAGATCAGGCCATAGATGTTGTAGGCCGGGCCAAAGCGGTTGTCGGCGGTAATCGCCTTGCGCAGTTCGTCGAGCGCGACCTTGTACTGGGCGCGGGAAAAATAGGCGCCAGCCAGGTCAGTGAAGGCACGCGCACGCTGACGGCTTTCGCTGTCGACTTGCGTGTTGGCGACACCTCCGCCCTCCCCGACAGGTTGGCCAACGCAGCCTGCGAGCAAGGCTGCGCCCATCACGATCCATTTCTTCACGCCGCCTCCTTGTGCATTCTTTTTATCACGCGCCCGCTCTTGTCAGCCACCTTGCCCGCCAGCTGGCCGCAGGCAGCATCGATGTCGTCGCCGCGCGTCTTGCGTGTGGTCACCACCAGTCCGGCGTCCTGCAGAATCTGGCGGAACACGCGCATCGCCTCGGTGCGCGGCTTTTCATAGCCGGAATCCGGGAACGGATTGAACGGGATGAGGTTGAATTTGCACGGCACCTCGCGCGTCAGTTCGATCAACTGGCGTGCGTGTTCGGGTGCATCGTTCACCCCGGCCAGCATCACGTATTCAAAGGTGATGAAGTCGCGCGGGGCGTGAACCAGATAACGCTGGCACGCAGCCATCAATTCACGCAATCGATACTTCTTGTTGATCGGCACGATCTGGTCGCGCAGCGCGTCGTTGGGCGCGTGCAGGCTCACTGCCAGCGCTACCGGGCAGCGCTCGGCCAAGCGGTCCATCGCCGGCACCAGCCCGGAGGTCGACACCGTCACCCGCCGCCGCGACAGGCCATAGGCGTGGTCGTCGAGCATGATGCCGAGCGCGGTCACCACATTCTCCAAGTTCGCCAGCGGCTCGCCCATGCCCATCATCACCACATTGGTCACCGGCCGGTCGGAGATTTCACCGGTGGTGCGATTGACCTCGCCGCGCAGGCCATGATGCGCCACCCACAGCTGGCCGATGATTTCGGCCACCGTCAGGTTGCGATTGAAGCCCTGTCGCCCGGTCGAGCAGAAGGTGCATTCCAGCGCACAGCCAACCTGCGACGACACGCACAGGGTGCCGCGGTCTTCTTCCGGGATGAACACGGTTTCGATACCGTTTGCGACGCCGACATCGAACAGCCACTTGCGTGTGCCGTCGGCCGAGGTGTGCGCGTAATTGATCGCCGGCGCCGCCACTACCGCCTGCTGCTGTAATTTTTCGCGCAGGCTTTTGGCGATATCGGTCATCTGCGCAAAATCCGCCACCCCGGCTTGATGCACCCAGTGGAACACCTGCCTGGCGCGAAACGGCTTTTCGCCGAGTTCGCTGAACCAGGCGGTCAGTCCTTCGAGATCGAAATCAAGCAGGTTTCGCGGCATCGGCAGCTTCGATCAGCGGCTATAAACTTCGCAGGCGGGGAAAAAGTAAGCAATTTCGACTGCAGCGGTTTCCGGCGCGTCGGAGCCATGCACCGCGTTGGCGTCGATGCTCTCGGCAAAGTCGGCGCGAATGGTGCCGGGCTCGGCCTTCTTCGGGTCGGTCGCGCCCATCAGTGCGCGGTTCTTGGCGATGGCGTCTTCGCCTTCCAGCACCTGCAGCACCACCGGACCCGACACCATGAAGTCGACCAGGTCCTTGAAGAAGGGGCGCTCGCGATGGACGGCGTAAAAGCCCTCGGCTTCCTGGCGCGACAGGTGCTTCATCCTGGACGCCACCACCTTGAGGCCATTGCTCTCGAAGCGGCTGACAATCTTGCCGACCACATTTTTGGCGACGGCATCGGGTTTGATGATGGAAAAAGTGCGCTGAACAGCCATGTACATGCTCCAGACAAAAATAAAAAAACGTTCAAAAGACCTTGGAAATCAGCTCGCTAGGATAGCACGCCCCACCCCGGACTGTCTTGTTCCGCCGCCTGGCCGGACGTAATCGCAGCCGTCGCCACAGCGCAAACTGGCCGCCGGTCCATTACGGCTCGACGCGCGGCAGCACCCCGGGCTCGCCGGGTGAAGCCAGCAGATCGGCATCGAGGCCAATATCCGCCGCCCACCCCAGCTGCCCATCGCACCACAGCAGCGGCAGGCGCTCGCGCTGCCAGGGTGGAATCGCCTGTTCCTGCAACAGGTTTTTCAGGCTGTGATGGGGGCCGCCCGCATGCAGCCGCAGGCGTTCGCCCCCCTGCCGCACCCCCAGCGTGACTTCGCTCGCCGTCAGCACGGTGCGTTTCAAGCCCGCCCCGGTCACGTCATCCATCTGCACACGTACCCCAGCGGCCGGCACCCAGACCGACGCCTCGCCCTGCCAGCGAACGGGCTCAACCGGGGCGGGTGCCAGCGGCACGAGATACGCGCCACCGCGGAAGCGCCATAGCGCCCGCTGCCCCAGTCTGACGCACACGCGCGCATCGTGTCGCGCATCCAGCAACTGATGCAGCGCCTCGTTCAGTTGTCGGGCGCTGGGCATGGGCTGGCCGTGCTGCTCAATAAAATAGCGCAGCAGATTGCGCGCGCGCGGGAGGGACAAACCGGCCAGCGCGCTACAGTCGAGACGGTCGCCAGCAATGGCTGTCTCTGCGTCGAGCTGCGCCAGGTCATCCAGCAATTCGGCAGCATCGGCCTGCAGCGCGGCCGCGCGCGCGAGGGTGGCGCTGCTGCCGGGAAAATGCACGGACAGCAGCGGCATCACCTGCTGGCGCAGGGCATTGCGGCGGTAGCGGGTGTCCTGATTGCTCTCGTCGTCCACCCAGTCCAGGCCATGCGCCTGCGCATACTCCAGCAGGTCGGCACGCGTCACCCCCAGCAACGGCCTGAGTTGCGCTGCGCGCCAGCCGGGTCGGACCTGCGCCTCGGCCATCGACGCCAGGCCTTTCGGCCCCGCGCCGCGCAGCAACTGCAATAAAATTGTTTCGGCCTGGTCATTCTGCTGGTGTGCGGTGAGCAAAAAGTCCGCATCCAGCGCGGCAAAAATGCGCTGACGCTCACGCCGCGCAGCCGCTTCGACACCGGCCGCATCGTCGCGCGCGATCTGTACACGATGGATGCTTAATTCAACTGCATGCGATGCGCAAAACCGCGTGCAGAAATCCGCCCACTGGTCGGCGTGGGGCGACAGGCCATGGTGCACATGCACGGCCCGCAGTTCATAGGGATGTTGATCGCGCAGCGCCAGCAGGGCGTGCAGCAGGACCACCGAATCGAGCCCGCCCGAGAGGCCCAGCACCAGCCGCGCGTGCGGGGGGACGTGGCGAGCGAGGCCGTCCGCCACGGCTGCGACGACTGCCTTATTTGGCAGGGGTTTCCTTGAAGCTGCCATACGCCCGCAAGCGCTGGTAACGCGCGGTCAGCAGGGCATCGAGCGGCGGTTTGCGCAACTCGGCCAAGGTGTCGGTGAGCGCACGGCGCATCGACTGGAATAGGGTGTCCCAGTCGCGCTGCGCGCCGCCCAGCGGTTCTTCGATAATGCGGTCGACCAGCCCGTTGGCTTTCAGGCGATCGGCGGTGATGCCCAGAGTTTCGGCGGCAACCGAAGCCTTGTCGGCGCTCTTCCACAGAATCGAGGCACAGCCTTCGGGCGAGATCACCGAATAGGTCGAGTATTGCAGGATCAGCATGCGGTCGCCGACGCCGATAGCCAGCGCGCCGCCCGAGCCGCCTTCGCCGACAATGGTGCAGATGATCGGCGTCTGCAGTTCGGCCATCACATACAGGTTGCGTGCAATGGCCTCGGACTGCCCGCGTTCCTCGGCACCAATGCCGGGATAGGCGCCCGGGGTGTCGATGAAGGTAAAAATCGGCAGGCTGAATTTTTCCGCCAGGCGCATCAGCCGCAATGCCTTGCGATAGCCCTCGGGGCGCGGCATGCCGAAATTGCGGTAGATTTTTTCCTTGGTGTCACGGCCTTTCTGGTGGCCGATCACCATCACCGGCTCACCGTTGAAGCGCGCGATGCCGCCGACAATTGCGGCATCGTCAGCGTAGGCGCGGTCGCCGTGCAGTTCGGCGAAATCGGTGAACAGCCCCTGCACGTAATCGAGCGTGTAAGGCCGTTGCGGATGGCGCGCCACCTGCGACACCTGCCAGGCATTGAGCTTGGCGTAGATGTCCTTGGTCAGCGTCTGGCTCTTTTTCTGCAGGCGGCGGATTTCCTCCGAGATATCCAGGGCGGAATCGTCCTGCACAAAGCGCAGTTCTTCGATCTTGGCTTCAAGTTCAGCGATTGGCTGCTCAAAGTCGAGGAAGGTGGTTTTCATCAAGCAATCACAGAAAACAGGATAGCCGGGGATTTTAACAGCCCGGCGCAGTTTACCGCTCGGATCAGCGCCATGCGCTTCTTAATGATGGTGATGACCGTGGGCGCCGTGCGCGTGGCGGTGCACGACCTCGTCCGGCGTCGCCGCACGCACTTCGGTGACCACACCCTCAAAATGCACCGCCTGCCCGGCATAGGGGTGGTTGCCGTCGACCACCACCTTGTCTTCGGCGATATCGGTCACGGTGTAGAGCATTTCCTCGCTGCCGTCGACCGGCGAGCCGACGAACTGCATGCCGATCTCGATGTCATCGGGGAAACCCTCGCGCGGCTCCAGCCGCACCAGCTCATCTTCATATTCGCCGAAGGCATCGGCAGGCTGCAGCTTGAGGTCGATCTTGTCGCCCACTGCCTTGCCTTCCAGCGCCTGTTCCACCATCGGAAAGATATTATCGTAGCCACCGTGCAGATAGCTGACTGGCTCGTCGCTCTCTTCCAGCAGCTTGCCCTCCATGTCACGGACGATGTAGGTGATGGTGACGACGGTGTCTTTGCCGATATTCAATTGAGTTCCTTTACCAGTTGAAGCACTTCCGCCGCGTGGCCGCGGCTGGAAACGCCGTACAGAGCGTGACGGATGACGCCCTGTTTGTCGATGATGAATGTGGAGCGCACCGCGCTTTTACGCATGACGCCGTCCACTTCCTTGTCCTGCAATACGCCATAGGCCAGGCAGGTCGCTTGGTCCTTGTCGGCCAGCAAGCGCACGCTGATGCCGTGTTTGTCGCGAAATTCACCATGTTTGATGCAGTCGTCGCGCGACACACCGAGCACCGTGGCGCCCAGCCTGGCGAAGTCGTTTTCCAGTTCGGAAAACTCGATGGCCTCGGTGGTGCAGCCCGGCGTGTCGTCGCGCACGTAAAAATACAGCACGAGGTTTTTTCCCCGAAACTGGGACAACTCGACGATATCCATGTCTGCGTCGGGGTTGGAAAAACCCGGCGCGCGATCTCCTGCTTTCAACATGGGGAACTCCACCCTGTATTTTTCGGCAGCATATTAACAGTGGAGCGCCCGATCACATCGTTATAATTATTTCATGATGACAACCCTGCTTGGCGGCTTGAGCCCCACCCGTTTCCTGCGCGATGTCTGGCACAAGCGCCCGCTTCTGATCCGCAATGCCGTGCCGGGCTTCGGCAGCCTGCTGTCGCCCAACGAGATGCGGCAACTGGCCTGCCGCGAGGATGTGGAATCGCGGCTGATCCAGGGCAGCGGCATGCACTGGCAGCTCGATCACGGCCCGTTCAAAAAAAGTGATTTCAAGCGCCTGCCGAAAACAGAATGGACGCTGCTGGTGCAATCGCTCAACCATTTTCTGCCCGAAGCCGATGCCCTGCTGGCGCGCTTCAACTTCATCCCGCACGCCCGGCTCGACGATTTGATGGTGAGCTACGCCGTTCCCGGAGGCAGCGTGGGGCCGCATTTCGATTCGTATGACGTCTTCCTGCTGCAAGGCCAGGGACACCGCCGCTGGCAGATCAGCACGCAAGCCGATCTGACCATCCTGGACGACGAGCCGCTAAAAATCCTGCGCCGCTTCAAGGCGGAGGACGAATGGGTGCTCGGCCCCGGCGACATGCTCTACCTGCCGCCGCATGTTGCGCATTACGGCGTGGCCGAAGATGCCTGCATGACCTATTCAATCGGTTTTCGCGCCCCCGCCACCGAAGAGCTAGCGCATGGCTTCCTGATGCATCTGCAGGACACGCTCAAACTGGAAGGCCGCTACGCCGATCCCGATTTGCGCCTGCAAACCCACCCCGGCGAAATCAGCCGCGCCATGCTGAACCAGATCGAGGCGATGATCGCCCGCATCAAATGGTCCAAGCGCGACATCGCCGAGTTTGCCGGACGCTATTTATCCGAGCCCAAGCCGAATGTGTTTTTCGAGGCGCCAGATGTCCCGCTCAGCCGTGCCGCCTTCAATCGACAGGCGAACAAAACCGGCGTGGCGCTCGATCCAAAATCGCGCCTGCTGTTCGCAGGCGGACACTTTTTTATCAACGGCGAGGCCTTCACGCCCGCGGCGGGCGAAACCGCCGCGCTGCAACAGCTGGCCGACCAGCGCCGTCTCGCCGCGCCGCTGCCAGCCGCGCTGCACGAGCATTTTTATGTCTGGTACCAGGCCGGCTGGCTGGAGATTGACGCACCATGAATGCCTTCGAGACCCCGTCCGAATTCCGCGCCGCGTTTGATGCGCTGTTGGCCGGCACGCAACGCCAACTGCGGCTGTACGACCATGATCTGAGCCTGCTCGACATCGACCACGCGCCACGCCACGCGGCCCTGCGCGCGTTGTGCGTGGCCGGCGGCGAGCGCCGCATCGAACTGCTGCTCGACGACATCAGCCGCGTTGCACGCGACCATCCCCGCCTGATGCAGCTAGTGCGCGACTTCGGCCATGTCCTCGAAATCCTCCAAGCCGACCCCGACGCGCCGCGTCCTGAGCAGGCGTTTGTGCTGGCCGACCGCCACGGCGTGCTGCTTCGTGCCGACAAGATGGCGGTGCATGGTACGCTGCATCTGGACGACCCCGGCAGCGCGGTGGCGTTACATCAAAGCTTCGAGGGCATGTGGCAGCGCGCGCCGGCTAGCGTATCTACGACGACGCTAGGTTTGTAAGGATTAGAGCCCGCTCAGCCAGGCCAGCTCGGACTCGCTGAAACCCGCCTGGCGGCGCGCCGCCAGATTGAACGGCGGCCTCAAGGGTGGTGCGTCGTAATCGACCAGCAACTGGCGAAACGTCGTCTCGGCTTCCAGCTCGCGCCCCGCACACAGCCAGCCGAACCAGTGACTACCGATGGCGACGTGGCCGATCTCGTCGCGTTCGATGATGGCGAGAATCTCGACCATGCGCGTGTCATTCGCAGCCCTAAGCTTGTCGACGATCAGCGGTGTGGCATCGAGCCCGCGCGCTTCCAGCACGCGTGGCACCAGCGCCATGCGCACCAGCGGATCGTGCGCGGTTTTCAGCGCCATCTCCCACAGGCCGTTGTGCGCGGGGAAATCGCCATAGGCATAACCCAGCGTCGTCAGATGCGTGTTCAGCAACTCGAAATGCAGCGCCTCTTCGTCCGCCACCGAGAGCCAGTCGGCGTAATAAGCCAGCGGCATGCCGGCAAAGCGGTGGGCGGCGTCGAGCGCCAGGTTGATCGCGTTGAATTCGATATGTGCCAGCGCATGAATGAGCGCAGCGCGGCCGGGCACCGTGTCGGCGCGGCGGCGCGGCATCTTTTGCGGCAGGATCAGTTCGGGTTTTTGTGGCTGCCCCGGCCGATCGATCGGGGTGCGTGCCGCCTCAATCGCGGGATCGAGATTGCCCGCCAGCCAGTCGGCCTGCAGCGCGTGCACGCAGGCCACTTTGGCCGCCGGCTCGCTGGCGCGCAAACACTCGGCCAGCCGCTGCAGCAGGCTCAGCGCCGATCCACCCACCGGATGCCCGCCAGCGCGATGGCCAGGAAAATCAGCAGTGGCAGGCTCGACACCACGACAACCGGCCAGTCATTCAGCAAGCCGAGGTGGCCGAACAGCCGGCTCAGCAGATGGAAGCCGAGCCCGGCCAGAATGCCGAAAAAGACCATGCTGCTGGTGCCGGCGGCGCGCGGCCCCTGGATGGCGAACGGCATGGCGATCAGCATCATGATCGGGATGACGAAGGGGCTGATGAATTTCGACCACAGCGCGAGTTCGTAACGCGAGGCTTTCTGGTTGTTTTCCTTGAGGTGCGCCACATAGCGCCAGAGGGTGCGTGCCGACATTTTTTCCGGTGCGACCAGCAGCACGCTGAGGATGTCGGGGGTGAGCACCGACTGCCAGTCCTGGCTTGCGCTGCGCTCGGCGCGAATACCGTCCGTATCAAAGCGCGTTTCCATCACCTGTTGCAGGCTCCAGGTCTGGTTGCCGCGCCAGTCTGCCTGCTCGGCGGCGCGCATCGAGTCCAGGTGGCCGTCAGCATCGAAGCCGTAAATCTCGATGCCGCGCAGCGTGTTGTCAGGCATCACTTCGCGCACATTGATGAAGGCGCTGCCGTCCTTGACCCACAGGCCGGAGCGGAACTGCTGCGCTACCACCGAACGAGTGGCTGCTAATTTATAGCGCTGCGCCGCCTGCTCCGACCACGGCGCCACATATTCGCCCAGCACCAGCAACAGCAGCGACAGCAGCACCCCGATCACGCTGAAATACCTCGCCACCCGCCAGTTGGACAGGCCTGACACCCGCATCACCGAATATTCCGAATTTCCCACCAGGCGCGACAGCGCGAACAGCGTGCCGATCAGTGCCGCCACCGGCAGAATTTCGTACAGATGCCCCGGCACACTGAGCAGCACCACCACGGCGGCCTGCCCCAGGCCATAGTTGTTGCGGCCTAGGCTGCCCAGTTCCTGCATCACATCAAAAAACGCAAACAGCACCAGCAACGCCAACAGCACGAATCCCGACGCCGCCAGCACCTGGCCTGCCAGATAACGCGCAAGCAGCGTCATGAGCGCCCCCAGCGCGGGGCATGCTGCCTGGTGCGCAGGTAAAACAGGGCGACCACGGCGAGCAGCATCAGCAGATGCGAAGACAGCATCCCCGCCCAGGGATTGAACTTGCCCTGCGCCACCCAGGCCTGCGACAGCGACAGCAGGTTGTTGTAAACGAAGTACAGCAGTAGAGAGATCACCAGCCCGTAGGAGCGGCGCGCCCGCGTGTTGACGAAACTGAGCGGGATGGCCATGACGGCGAGGACGAGCGCGCTTACGGGCACGCCCAGCCGCCACAAAAGTTCGGCGCGCGCAGGTGGCGTGGGATCGGCCAGCAGTTCCGCCACCGGCGCCTGGCGGACGCCGGTTTCCTTGCCGCCCGTGGCGACCGGATCGAGCCGCATCCAGTAACGCTCGAACTGCACGATACGGTAGTCGAGCTGGCCGGGCGTGCCTTCATAACGGCGCCCATCCTTGAACACCAGGTAGCGCGAACCATCGGGAAGCTGGGTGTGATTACCTTCCCGGGCGACCACGAGACCCAGCTGGCCATCGATGCGCGACTGCATGAACACGTTGCGCACGATGCCGGTCAGCGGGTTGAGCGACTCGACGTAATAGACGCGCTGACTGGCGCCGGATTCGGCAAACAGGCCGGGTGCGATCAGCGTGCTTTCGCTACGGCTGCGCAGATCCTGGCGGTATTCGCTTTTCTTGGTTTGCGCCCACGGATTGAGCACCAGCGTCAGCAGCAGGATCACCAGCGAAAACGGCACCGCAAACGTCAGCACCGGCCGCATCCATTGCGTCAGCGACAGACCGGCGTTGAACCAGATGACCATTTCACTGTCGCGCCACATGCGCGACAAGGGCAGCAACACGCCGGCAAACAGCGCAATTGTCATCAATACCGGCAAAAAATGCAGCAGCGAGAACCCGAGGAAGGCGAATACCGCCTCGTTGGCGAGTTCCCCGCGCGCCACGTCGCCGAGCAGCCGGATGAACAGCACCACCAGGGAGATCGCAATCAGCACCGTGAGCACTGCGCCGGTGGTAAGGCCCATCTCGCGGGTCAGCGCGCGGCGGTATAGCATGGAAATATCGAAGCAAAAGTGTGCAGATCGCGCACGGAGTTTTGACAATCAGCCGCGCCTGCGCCAATAATCGCCCGACCGGCAAATTGCAATTTTTTGAGCACAGACATGGAAAACAAGGAAATCGAACTCGAATTTAGCATAAAAAGCGGCGCGCCCGAAAAGCAGCGCACCGCCTGCGTGGTCGTCGGCGTGTTCGAAAGCCGCAAGCTATCAGGCCCGGCAATCGACATCGACCGTGCCAGCGACGGCTACCTGTCGGATATCCTGCGCGGCGGCGACATGGAAGGCAAGGCCGGCAGCACGCTGCTGCTGCACAAGGTGCCCAACATCCTGGCCGACCGCGTGCTGCTGGTCGGCCTCGGCAAGGAGCGCGACTTCCACGAAAATGCCTACCGCGATGCCATCGCCTGCGCAGTCAAAACCCTGCGCGACACCGGCTCGATGGAAGCCGCCATCACCCTCAGCGAAATTCCGGTGAAGAAGCGCGACGCCACCTGGAACATAGAACAGGCGGTGATCAGCGCACACGATGCGCTGTATCGCTTCGATCACATGAAGAGCAAGCCGGACGAGGTGCGCCGTCCGCTCAAGCGTGTGATCTTCGCGGTGTCGCGGCGCGGCGAACTGAAGTTCGGCGATATCGGGCTGGCGCGCGGGCTGGCCATCGCCCACGGCATTGGCCTGGCCAAGGACTTGGGCAATACGCCGTCGAACATCTGTACCCCTGAATACCTGGCCAGCGAGGCAATAAAAATTGCGAAAGTCCATGGCTTTGGCTGCGAAATTCTCGATTACGCCGCCTGCGACAAGCTCGGCATGGGCTCCTTCCTGTCGGTCGGCAAGGGCAGCGAAAAGCCGCCGCGCTTCATTGTGCTGAAGCATGAAGGCGGCGCGAAAGGCGAAAAGCCCGTGGTGCTGGTCGGCAAAGCGGTCACCTTCGACGCCGGCGGCATTTCCTTGAAGCCGCCCGCCGAAATGGACGAGATGAACTACGACATGAGCGGTGGCGGCGCGGTGATCGGCGCCTTCCGCGCCATCGGCGAACTGGGGCTCCCGCTCAACGTTGTCGGCCTCATCCCTTCCTGCGAAAACATGCCGGATGCGAACGCCAACAAGCCGGGCGACATCGTCACCTCGATGTCCGGCCAGACCATCGAAATCCTCAACACCGATGCCGAAGGCCGCCTGATCCTATGCGACGCGCTGACCTATGCCGAGCGCTTCGAACCCAATGCGGTGGTCGACCTGGCGACCTTGACCGGCGCCTGCGTGATCGCGCTCGGCGCGCACCCCAGCGCGCTCTTCAGCAACCACGACCCGCTGGCGCGCGAAATAGAACACGCCGCCGATCATGCCTGGGACCGCGTCTGGCGCATGCCGCTGTGGGACGACTACCAAGAGCAGCTGAAAAGCAGCCTCGCCGACATGGCCAACATCGGCGGCCGCCCCGCCGGTTCGGTCACCGCGGCCTGCTTCCTGTCGCGCTTCGCCAAGAAATACCACTGGGCGCACCTCGACGTCGCCGGCACCGCCTACAAGGGCGGGCGCGAAAAAGGCTCGACCGGTCGCCCGGTGTCCCTCCTGGTGCACTTCCTGCTGAACCGCGCGGAAAAGTGACCGAGATCATCTTCTACACCTATGCCGACGATCCCCTCGACGTCGCCCGCCGCGTCACCGCCAAGGCACACGGCCAGGGCAAACATGTGATGATTTATGCGCCGGACGCAACCACCGCCGACGCCATCGACCGCCTGTTGTGGACGACGCCCGCGCTGGGCTTCGTGCCGCACTGCCGTGACAGCGACGCGCTGGCGGGCGAGACGCCGGTGCTGATCGGTGCAAACGCCGGTGCCCTGCGCCAGGCAGACGTGATTATCAACCTGCACACTGAGCAGCCGCCCGCCTTTGCCCGCTTCGAACGCCTGGTCGAAATCGTCGGCCAGGACGAAGCCGGACGCGAACAGGGGCGCGCGCGTTACCGCTTTTATCAGACGCGCGGCTACGCCCTGAAAACGCACGATCTGCGCCAGCACGCCGGATAGGAGGCATCGTGAGCGACAGTCCCCTGTTGAGCAAAATGGACGCGCTGCTGAAAAAGCATCGCGGTGGCGTCAAGGGCAGCAGCGATTCATCACCCGAGCAGGCCGCGCCACCCGACGCCTGGCTGCCGGTGTTGACCCACGTGATCGAGCGCGGCACGCCTCCCGTCGTGCCTATGGCCGCCGCTTCGCCGACGGTCACTCCGCCCACCCTTGCTACACCGCCCGCCGAATCCGTAGCGCTCGCAGCCGAAGTGCCCCCTTCCGCCGGGAGCGACACCCTGGCCGAGCAGTTGATGAGCGAGTTGGCGCCCCGTTTGTCCGAAGTGATGGAAAAGCAAATCGCCGCCAAGCTGCGCAAAAACCTCGATCAAACCGTGGCCAGCCTGCTCAGCCAGATCGATGTCAACGTGCGCGAAATCGTGCGTGAAGCAGTCGCCGAAAAACTCAAGCAGCCGCGCGATCCATCCGCCTGACACGGCGTCGCGCATTTCATACCGCTTTTTTCGGGACGTTCCCCAGACTTTTTTGGGACTCGTCCCAAGCTTTTTTGGGATAATGCCCGCTTTGCGCGCACGCCATGGAACTCGCCAAATCCTTCGAACCAGCTGACATCGAAAAACGCTGGTACGCCCACTGGGAAAGCTCGGGCTACTTCAAGGCGGGCGACGCGCCCGATGCCCCCGCCTACTGCATCATGCTGCCGCCGCCCAACGTCACCGGCACGCTGCACATGGGGCACGCCTTCCAGCACACGCTGATGGATGCGCTCACCCGCTATCACCGCATGGCGGGCGACAACACGCTGTGGCAGCCTGGCACCGACCACGCCGGCATCGCCACCCAGATCGTGGTGGAACGCCAGCTGGATGCACAGAACATTTCGCGCCACGACCTCGGCCGCGAGAAATTCCTGGGAAAGGTCTGGGAATGGAAGGAACACTCCGGCTCCAGCATCACCCAGCAGATGCGGCGGCTGGGCACCAGCCCCGACTGGAGACGCGAGCGCTTCACCATGGATGCCGGCCTGTCGAAAGCCGTCACCGAAGTGTTCGTGCGGCTGTACCGCGAAGGTCTGATCTATCGCGGCAAGCGGCTGGTGAACTGGGACCCGGTGCTGCAAACCGCAGTGTCCGACCTCGAAGTCGTCAGCAGCGAAGAAGACGGTTTCATATGGGAAATCAACTACCCGCTGGAGGACGGCTCCGGCTTTCTCACCGTCGCCACCACGCGCCCGGAAACCCTGCTCGGTGACACCGCCGTTGCAGTGCATCCGGAGGATGAGCGCTACCGCCATCTCATCGGCAAGCAGATCCGCTTGCCGATCGCCGAGCGCAGCATCCCCATCATCGCCGACGACTACGTGGACCGCGAATTCGGCACCGGCGTGGTCAAGATCACTCCTGCGCACGACTTCAACGACTGGCAGATCGGGCAGCGCCACAAGCTGGTGGCGCTCAGCGTGTTGACGCTCGACGCCAAAATGAACGACCTCTGCCCCACCGAATACCAGGGGCTGGATCGTTACGACGCGCGCCAGAAGCTGCTCGACGAACTACAGGCGAAAGGGCTGCTGGTGTCGGCCAAGCCGCACAAGCTGATGATCCCGCGCGGCGACCGCACCCACACGGTGATCGAGCCGATGCTCACCGACCAGTGGTTCATGAGCATGGAAGGCCTGGCCAAACAGGGGCTGGCCGCGGTCGATTCGGGCGAGTTGAAGTTCGTGCCGGAGAACTGGACCACGACCTACCGCCAGTGGCTGGAAAACATTCAGGACTGGTGCGTGTCGCGCCAGCTGTGGTGGGGCCACCGTATCCCCGCGTGGTATGACGCCAACGGCAATTTCTATGTCGCACACAGCGAAGCCGAGGCGCGCAAGCAGGCGGGCGGGCGGGAGCTGACGCAGGACGACGACGTGCTCGACACCTGGTTCTCGTCCGCGCTGTGGCCGTTTTCCACCCTCGGCTGGCCGGAGCAGACACCCGAGCTCGAACGCTATCTGCCGACCTCGGTGCTGGTCACCGGCTTCGACATCATCTTCTTCTGGGTCGCGCGCATGGTGATGATGTCGCTGCACCTCACCGGCAAGGTGCCGTTCCGCGAAGTGTATGTGACCGGCCTGGTGCGCGATTCAGAAGGCCAGAAGATGAGCAAATCGAAGGGCAACGTGCTCGACCCGATCGACCTCATCGACGGCATCGCGGTGGACGAGCTGGTCGCCAAGCGCACCCAGGGGCTGATGAACCCCAAGCAGGCCGCCAGCATCGAGAAGCGCACCCGCCGCGAATTCCCGGAAGGCATTGCCGCGTTCGGTACCGATGCTTTGAGATTCACCTTCGCCAGCCTCGCCACCCACGGCCGCGACATCAAGTTCGACCTGCAGCGCGCCGAGGGTTACCGCAACTTCTGCAACAAGCTGTGGAACGCCACCCGCTTCGCGCTGATGAACCTGGAAGGCCACGACTGCGGACAGAACCCCAGCCAGCCCATGCAATTCTCGGATGCCGACCGCTGGATTACCGCGCGCCTGCAGCAGGCCGTCGCCGAGGTGCACGCGGCCTTCGCCGCCTACCGCTTCGACCAGGCTGCGCGCGCAGTGTACGAATTCGTGTGGGACGAATACTGCGACTGGTACCTTGAACTCGCCAAGGTGCAGCTGAACCGCGGCACGCCCGAACAGCAGCGCGCCACCCGCCGCACCCTTGCCACGGTGCTCGAAACCACCCTTCGCCTCGCCCACCCGATCATCCCCTTCATCACCGAGGAGCTATGGCAGAAAGTGGCGCCGCTCGCTGGCGTAAGGGGCGACAGCATCATGCTCGCGCCTTACCCGCAGACTGATGAGGCGCAACGCCACCCCGACAGCGTCGCACGCATTCAATTACTGAAGGAACTGGTCAACGCCTGCCGCACCCTGCGCGGCGAGATGAGCCTGTCGCCCGCGAAACGCGAACCGCTGGTGATCGAGGGCGATGCCGCCGTGATCAACGCGCTGGCGCCCTACATCGTCGCACTCGGCAAGCTCAGCGAAGTCAGCGCCGTGCCCACGCTGCCGGAAGCCGACGCCCCGGTCGCTTTGGTCGGTGACATGCGGATGATGCTGGTGGTGGTAATCGACAAGGACGAAGAACGCACTCGCCTCGCCAAGGAAATCGCCCGCATCCGCAACGAAATCGCCAAGGCACAGGGCAAGCTGGCCAACCCCGGCTTCGTCGACCGCGCACCCGCTGCCGTGGTGCAACAGGAGCAGACCCGACTGGCCGACTTTGCCGCCATGCTGCAAAAACTGGAGGCGCAGCACGCACGGCTGGGCTGATCGCGAGCGCGCAACATCAACAAAAAAGCGCGGTTGAAGCCGCGCTTTTTTGTTGTCTCAATGTATTTCAATGAAGCAACGCAATCAGTTCAAGTCCGCATAAAAAGGCCGGGGTCATCAGACCCCGGCCTTTTATCAGCCAAACTGCTGCTGAAAATTACATCTTCCAGCTGTACTGGACACCCAGCGAGTTCTGATACATTTGGATCGTGTCCTCGCCGCCGAAGAACAAAGACGGTCCTGTGACTTCTTTCTTGAAGCCATGCATGTAGGCCACAGTCAGTTCGTTACCGGATGCCATCGTATAAGTCAGGCCCAAGGTTACATGATCTTCAATGACGCCAGGCGCAAGGATATTGAATTCCACATCGCCGCTCGGAATGGGCTGGTCGGTATGGCTGTAGCCTGCACGCAAAGTCAACTGCTTGGTGTACTTGTACTCCATGCCAAGCTTCCAGACATCCATGTCCTGCCAGCCAAAACCGGAGCCGTTATCGCCGCCCAGGCAGTTAGGGTTGGTAGAAATGGTAAAGGGGTCAAACGGCACGCATCCGAAGAAGTTCGTCGATGGGTTGGATACGGATTCGACACCGCTATAGTTAATGCGCTGGTAGTCGAGCGCAACCATGAGGCTGGGGGTCGCCTGCCAGGCCACGCCCAGGTTGTAGTTCTCGGGGATGTCGAAATCGCCCTGCTCGGCAAACAGGCCGGCGTACTTGTCGAACTCCTCGAACTTCATCTTGCTGGCGTAAGCCGCACCAATACTCACAGCCGGCGTAATCTTGCCGTAGTAACCGACGCGCACACCGTAGCCAAATGCATCGTCATAGCGCCTGTTGGTCAAGTTGGTCGCATCCTGAGAAATCAAGCCAAAAGCCTGTATACCTTCGGCTTTGAAGCGCTGGTAGCCGAGTAGCGGAGAAATACCGATGGAATGGTTGGGAGCCAACTTGAAAGCCACGGTGGGGGCAACGATCAGTTGCATCAGGTCAACACCCAAAGAACCTGCGCCACCCAGCAGGTTGGAACCATTCGGAAACGCAGGGTAGTCGCTGTTCATACCACCATTGCCATACACCGTCACGCCCAGCGCCAGGTTGTTGTTAACCATGCGGTTGTAACCGAATTCAGGAATCAGGAAATAATTGGAATCGCTTTCAGCTGACCCGTTAATGGCGGGAATAAGTAGATAAAACTCAGGGCCAAGTGCAGCTGCCGGATCCGAAACGAAATTAGCCGGATTGGTCGGATCAGCGGTAAAAGTACCGCCATCGAAGTTGATCGGCAGGGCACTGCCCGTGCTGCCCGTTCTGCTCGATTCGCGAATCGGGCTAAACAGATCCATACCCAGATCAACGCGGTTGCCCGCAAACGCCATGGTGGCAGGGTTGTTGGCGCCGCCGAAGGCATCACCGGTCACAGCGGTGGAAGCACCGGCCATCCCCTTGGCCTTCATGCCGTAGCCGTGCGAAAAATAACCGTTGGTAGCGTAGGCACTGCCAGCCAGACCGGCCAGTGCCATGAATGCGAATACACGTGTGAACTTCATTGTTGTCTCCTTGGGGCAAAATTACTATTGCTAGACTTAATAGACGACCTGCCGCGTAGGCTACGCCCGCGCTAGGAGTTAGACAAGCCGACCGACTAATCCGGCCGAATAATCAAGACCAGGTGTTGTACAAAAGACACAAAAAAATGAGCCGAATTAATTCGGCTCATTTTCATCATGCGGCAATCTGTCTTCAGATGAACAGGCAGATGTCGGTTTCGCCGGCGAATTCGAAGAAGGTCGCAGCGCCGCCGTATTCGAGGCCGTCGATGAAGTCGGAATGCTTGAAACCGAACAGTTCAACGGTCATCTGGCAGGCGATGAATTTGACCTCGGCTTCCTGGCACAGCTCGCGCAGTTCGGGAATGGTGGCCACGCCATTGTTGGCGATGGTCTGCTTCATCAGGGCAGTCGCCACGTTTTCATAACCCGGGATGATCGCCTGGATGGCGTTGGGCATGTTCCAGTTGATGCTCTTGAACCACTTGGGGCCGAACGGCATCTTCATCGGCATGCCGGGGTTGCCCAGGGGGCTGACCTTGAGCACGGACAGATCCTTGCGAACCAGTTGCAAACCATAGAAGGTGAAGAAAATCTGGGTTTCGTAGCCCAGCGCGGCCGCCGTGGAGGCCAGGATAAACGGGGGGTAAGCCCAGTCCAGCGTGCCCTTGGTGGCGATGATAGCCATTTTTTTGGTATCCATGCTCTGTCTCTCCTGTACCGGTAAAAAAAAACAGCGCCGTGTGTTCTTTGAACAGACGGCGCCGGTTTTGGTTTCTTTTTTACTTTTTCTTCATAAAGAAGGTGAATTCGCCACCCGCTTCGGCGGTGGACAGCAGTTCGTTGCCGGTCTGCTTGGCGAAAGCGGCGAAGTCCTTGACCGAGCCCGGGTCGGTGGAGAGGATCTTCAGCACCTGGCCGCTGGTGACTTCTGACAGGGCTTTCTTGGCACGCAGGATGGGCAGAGGGCAGTTCAGGCCACGTGCATCAAGTTCTTTATCGAAATTCATTGGGTTCTCCTTACAGTAAATCGGCATGTACTAAAAATCGCTGCGATACATTAAACCAGAAGTTCCCCCATTGCAACCGCATTTGCTGCGCTGCGGGGAAATTCCGGGGGTTCTTTGGTTGGTTTTACCCTGGGCTTTAATGCGGCAGGCTGAGCGCGTTGCCTGAACGCGCCCACGCCATGATGCCGCCAGCTAGGTTGTGCATGTTGCCGTAGCCTTTGGAGGCCATGAACGCACACGCCTGAGCCGAACGCGCGCCGGAACGGCAGTAGATCACCACGGGTTTGTCCTGGGGAATATCGGCCGCGCGCAGCGGCAGCAAATGCAGCGGGATGTGGATGGCGCCATCAATCACGCCTTGCGCGACTTCGGCCTCGGTGCGCACATCGATCAGATGCGCGCCCTTGGTGGCGATTTCCGCGACGTAACCCGGATCGACTTCCTTGAAACCCGACAGTCCAAACATAGAGATCACACTCCTAAATAATGGATAAATTATCATTTTCTAATATACCCCAAAGCGGGGGCCACGCCAAGGACTTGCCGCGGCCGATGCGTAGGAACGGCGCCCTTGCCACGATTAACTCCGACTCACCACTGTAATCGGCCCGTGGGTGGCCCTCCACAACATTCTCCGCCGTGCTCAGCAGCGCTGGGCACCGTGATACAGGTTGACCACATGGCGCGCCTCTGCGAAGAACAGCCAGCGCTCGACTGCGGCGCCGGCGAGGCCGGCAAGGGCCGCGATGATGGCTGCGGTTTGGCCGCCCTGCTGGTTAAACACCCACACCAGCATCAGGCCGGGCAACGCAAAGCCCAGCACGAACACCACGACCTTAAGCAGGCCGGCTTTCTGCCGCGCGATCTGGAAGCCGAATTCCTGGGTGAGGAAGGTGCCGTGGGTGTGGCCGGTGTCGAGCAGCTTGACCTTGGCGCGGGTGAGGCCGGTGGCGGTGTTGATGGTCGGCGAGAGGCCGGGGCTGTGAATCCAGAAGTAGTAGATGGCCTTCAGCACCGCGGCGATCGAAACGATCAGCGCCGACATCGCGATGTAGGGCGTGGTGTCGAGACCGGCCACCACAGCGCCCAGCAGCAGCAGCAGGCTGCCGCTGGCGTAGCCCAGCGCGAGGTAGTTGGCCGGTACCAGCGGGGTGTTCCACTGGCGGATGGTTTTCAGGCAGGCGTAGATCATGCCGGTGGAGAACACGGTGATCCAAGCCAGCACAGCGGTCAAGAAGCCGCTGATGACACGCAGCCACTGCGACGCGTCGAACATGATGCTGCCGAGATAGATCAGGGCCAGCGGCATGAACACCATGGCAAACACGCCCTCGCGCGACAACCAGGAGGTGCGGAAACGGCTGAACGCGCGCCAGGCGTTTTTCGGATTGGCGAGGTGGAAGGTGGACGACAACAAGCCGAACACGACCAGCCCCATCGCGATGAGGCCGCCCGCGACGAGCTGATCCTGGCTGAAACCGCCGCCAAGCTTGAAGAAGTCGGCAAGAAACAGCAGCGAGAACAGACCGAAGCCGGCGCCCGATGCCACGGTGAAGAAAATAACTGAGAAAGCGGGATGCATGGATTCTCCTGGCGCAAATTCAAATTAAGGACAGCGCAATTTAGGGACAGCGCGGTTTAGCGGCGCACCAGCTTGTTGGCGAACTGCTTGATGCTTTCCTTCAGGCCGCCACGGGGCTTGGCGTCCACCGGGATCACCGGCATGCGGCGCGGCGGCAGATACTGGTTGGTCGGGTTGTAGTTGAGCTCGGGCATCAGCGGGAAGCCGCTGCGCTCGCGCACGGTGCGCGACACCGCCGAATCGGGATCGTCGAAATCGCCGAACATGCGGGCATGCGCCGGGCAGGTCAGCACGCACGCGGGCTGGCGCTCCTCGACCGGCAGGTCCTGGTCGTAGATGCGGTCGACGCACAGGGTGCACTTCTTCATCGTGCCGCTAGAACGGTCGAGTTCGCGCGCGCCGTACGGGCAGGCCCACGAGCAGTAGTTGCAGCCCATGCACTTGTCCTGGTCGATCAGCACGATGCCGTCTTCGGGACGCTTGTACGAGGCGCCGGTGGGGCACACGGTGACGCAGTCGGCATCCTCGCAGTGCATGCACGACATCGGGAAGTTGACGGTCTTGTTGTTCGGATACTCGTCCATTTCGTAATGGCGAATCCGGTTGAACCACACGCCCGACGGCTCGGCGCCGTAGGGCTGGTAGTCGGACAACGGGCCGATGGTGCCGGAGGCGTTCCATTCCTTGCAAGCGATGGCGCAGGCATGACAGCCCACGCACACATCGAGGTCGATGACCAATCCAAGTCTCATAGTTTTGCTCGCTCTATTTTCCGGGTGCTGCTCAGTTTTTTTCGTAAGTGCGCGCGTCGTAGCGCAACACGTCGGGGCGTTCGTAACGCTCGTCGCCCGGCAGCGCCTTCAGCGCATCAAACTGCGGCCACGACCCGGTCTCGCCCGGCGCGGCTTTCCATATCCGCACGCGCAGGTCGAACCACGCCGCCTGTCCGGTCACCGGGTCGGAGTTGGTGACGCGGCGCTCGCCGGATTTTTCCGGCAGCAGTTCCGAAATCAGGTGGTTGAGCAGAAAACCCTTGGTCGCCTCGGACGCATCTTCCTTCAAGCCCCAGGCGCCCTTCTGCTTGCCGATGGCGTTCCAGGTCCAGATGGTGTTTTCCTGGGTGCCTTCCATGGTCTTGGCCTGGCAGCGGATCTTGCCGTTGTGCGACTCGACCCAGATCCAGTCAAAATCCTTGATGCCCATTTCCGCCGCCTTGCGCGCGTTCATGTACATGTAGTTCTGCGCCATGAGCTGACGCAGCCACACGTTCTGCGAATCCCACGAGTGGTACATGAACATGGGGCGCTGGGTGAGCGCGAAGAAGGGGTATTCGTCCTTGTCCACGCGCTGCTGCTCGAGCGGCTCGTACCACATCGGCAGCGGGTCGAAATACTTCACCAGGCGCTCGCGGTCGACCTGGTTGTTGGGCTGCGGGCCATCATACAGGCCCTGCCCTGCCAGGCGGAATTTCTGCAGCGGCTCGGAGTAGAACTGCATGATGATGGGCTCGGCCTTGCCGACGAAGCCGACGTCCGCCGCCACATCGAGGTAATCCTTGTTGGCAAAGCGCATGTACTTCTGGTTGTCGGGCCAGTGGTGGGCGAAGAAGCTCTGGTTCTCGATGTACTTTTCCCACTGGTTGGGGTTGGGCTCGCCCTTCAACGACTTGGTGCCGTCCTTGCCGCGCCAGCCGGCGAGGAAGCCCACCCCCGGCGAACGCTCGTAGTTGACGATGAAGTCGGGATAGTCCTTGAATTTGGGCGTGCCGTCCGGCTTGGTGAAGGCCGGAAACTTCAGGCGTCCCGCCAGCTCGACCATGACTTCCTGCCACGGCCGCACATCACGCTCGGGCTTGACCAGCGGATAACGGATCGCGTCGGCCGCCGCATCCGGCTCGGAAATCGGCCGATCGAGCAGCGAAATGCAGTCGTGCCGCTCGAGATAAGTGGTGTCCGGCAGGATCAGGTCGGCGAAGTTGGTCATCTCCGAATGGAAGGCGTCGATCACCACCAGGAACGGGATTTTGTATTGGCCGGGCTCTTCCGGATCCTTGGCGCGCAGCATGTCCTGGATGTTCGACGTGTTCATGGACGAGTTCCACGCCATGTTGGCCATGAACAGGATCAGCGTGTCGAGCGCGTAGGGATCGTGGTTCGCCGCGTTGGTGATGACCATGTGCATCAGGCCGTGCGAGGAAAGCGGCGTCTCCCAGGAGAAGGCCTTGTCGATGCGCAGCGGGTTGCCGAATTCGTCGATCACCAGGTCTTCCGGACGCGTCGGGAAACCGAGTGGCGGACGCGACAGCGGCGTGTTCGGCGCGTTGATGATGTCGATGTTGTTTTCCGGCAGCTGGTGCGGCGGAATCGGCTTCGGATACGGCGCACGGGCGCGGAAGTTGCCCGGCGCGTCAAGCGCGCCCAGCAGCATCTGGATCATGTGAATCGCGCGGCAGGAATGGAAGCCGTTGGAGTGCGCCGCGATGCCGCGCATCGCGTACATCGCCACCGGGCGACCGACCACCTTGTCGTGCTTGCGGCCCCACACGTCGGTCCATTCGATCGGCAGCTCGACCGTTTCCTTGAACGCGACATGCGCCATTTCCAGCGCAATGCGCTCGATGGTCTCGGCCGGCAGGCCGCATTCCAGTGCGACGTTTTCAGGCGCATAGCGATCATCGAGATAGCGCTCGACCATCAGCGACATCACGGTCTTGACACGACGACCGTCCGGCGCCACATATTCACCGAACAGCGCGGGGGCGATGTCGCCGTCCATGCCGTTCCTGAAGGCTTCCTTGTCGATATCCCAGATCAGCGGCTGGTCGTTTTCATCGCGCAGGAACAGGCCGTCGCCCTTCTGTCCCGGGGTCTGCACCACCAGCCAGGAGGCGTTGGTGTAGCGCACCAGGAATTCGTAGTCGAATTGCTCGTGCTTCAGCAGCACATGCACCATCGACATGGCGAGCAGGCCGTCCATGCCCGGCTTGATCGGCAGCCATTCGTCGGCAATCGCCGAATAGCCGGTGCGCACCGGGTTGATGGTAACGAACTTGCCGCCACGGCGCTTGAGCTTTTCCAGTCCAATCTTGATCGGGTTGGACGAGTGGTCTTCCGCCACCCCCCACATCAGAAAATACTTGGCGTAATCCCAGTCGGGTGCGCCGAATTCCCAGAACGAGAAACCGATGGAATAGAGGCCAGCCACCGCCATGTTGACCGAACAGAAACCGCCGTGTGCCGCCCAGTTGGGGGTGCCGAACTGCTGCGCCCACAGGCCGGTAAGAGCCTGCATCTGGTCGCGCCCGGTGAAGTAGGCCAGCTTGGACGGGTCGGTCGCACGGATATCTTCCAGGCGGTCGGTCAGCACATCGAGCGCCTGATCCCAGGAAATCGGTTCGTAAATGCCTTCGCCGCGCTCGGTGCCGGGCTTGCGTATCAGGGGCTGGGTCAGCTTGGCAGTGGAATACTGCTTCATGATCCCAGCCGATCCCTTGGCACACAACACGCCCTGGTTGGTGGGATGGTTGCGGTTGCCCTGGATGAAGCGGACCTTGTTGTCCTCCAGCGTCACCTTGATGCCGCAACGGCAGGCACACATATAGCAAGTGGTGTACTTGATTTCCTGCGCGTCGTGATTTTCGAGTTTGATCTTGGCGTTCATGCGGCCTCTAGGTTAATTGTGCCCCCAGCGGTTTCGTCACGAAACCGCGTTTTTTCCTGCCCGGATATACACACTAGGTGACTGCTGGAAGCAGCGCCAGCGCATCAGCACTGGATGCTGCAGGGACGGCTATATATTAATCTTTCCGAATATTCGATTATTTTGCACTTCAAGCAGCCCGCATGGCAAGCAAAAAGGCTGATATCCCTATAAGCCAGCCTGACAATAATCCTTATTTAACGCGGGGTTGAACGTCCGTATTCAACCTGGTTCGCCTGTGCTGGCAGCTCAGCCAGCAGTGACTCGATCACCCCCAAGGCCTCGCCTTCGTCCCACTCGGTCGGCCCAGTCAGCACGTAGCGCACCCGCCCCTCGGCGTCCAGCAGGAAGGTGGTGGGCAGGGCAAACACGTTCCAGCGCTTGGTGTTGCTGCCGTCCGGGTCGAGCAGAATCGGGAAGCCCAGCTTCATTCTGGACAGGTAGGCATTCACTTCGTCCGGTGTTTCGGCGCTGTCCAGCGCGACGATTGTTAGCGGCCGCCCCGCCATCTTGACCCGCAGCTGCTCCATCGACGGCATTTCGCGAAGGCAGGGCGGGCACCACGACGCCCAGAAATTAAGCAGCACCACCTTGCCGCGGTAGTCAGCCAGGGTTTTGGGCGCACCACTCAGATCCTGCGCCTTCAGCCCCGGTGCCGCTGTAGCGGCACGCGCCTCAAATCCGGCGGCCTGCGTGCCGCTCGTCAGCAGCAGGCTCATCACACAGGTTGTCAGCAATCGTTTCATTTGCACCCCCAGGCGTTCAATTCACGCAGCAGCATGGCATCCATGCGGCGGCTTTCGGCAATCTCGAATTCGGTCGGCGTTTCGCGCGCCCAGTAGCCTTCGCGCAGGTTTTCCAGCATCCCCTGGCTGACCAATACCCCGTGCAGCGCCAGATGATCCAGCAGACCGGGCAGCCAGGGGGTGGCGGCCGAACGGCGCGGCTGCAGCACGCGCACAGACAAGCCGGTCAACGTTCCCAAGTCGAGATAATCCGGCGCGGCCAGCGGCTCCGCCACCGTGTAGAGATTCGGATACATCAGTATCACGCACAGCCGCTGCCGCTCGGCAGGTTCAAGCAAGGCAGCAGCCCGCAGTACCGGGGCCGCAGCGCGCGCCACGGCGACCACGATGACCCGCTTGCCGCTCGCCTGGGAGGCGCGCAGCCAGTCCGCCAGCTCCTGCAGCGGCACTGCGTCCATGCTGCCCGGCAGCTGCGGCAGAAAATAGGCGTTGACGAGGTCGAGCGACCAGACTTCAACGCCCTGCGCGGCCAGTTGCTGCGCGGCCCGCACCTCGGGCTCGGCACGCCCACGCTCGGACGCCACCCACAGCAGCAGCTGCTGACCCGTGGCCGGAAAGGCCTGATAGTCCGGCAAATCGGCCCGCACCGCGAACGCGCATGCCCACCCGCTCAACAACAGGAATCTGAAAAAACGCATACGAAAACCCCGCTTCCAACACGCAGCCATCTTGCCGCAGCAGCACCAGCACGCAAGGTGAACTTTTGACTAGGCGCGCCAGTGGCCGGAGCGACCCCCCTGTTTTTCCAGCAGCCGGATGTCGCCCATGCGCATGCCGCGATCCACCGCCTTGCACATGTCGTAGATGGTCAACAGCGCGACACTGACGCCGGTCAGTGCTTCCATCTCCACGCCGGTCTTGCCGACCGTTTCGGCAGTCACCGCGCAGGCGATCCACGACTCAGCTTCGTCGTGACTGAATTCGACGCTCACCCTGGTTAGCGCAATCGGATGGCACAGCGGGATCAGTTCGGCGGTGCGCTTGGTCGCCTGGATCGCTGCGATGCGCGCGATGCCCAGCACATCGCCCTTGGCCGCCTGGCCGCCCAGAATGCGCGCCAGGGTATCGGGTAACATGCTGATCCGGCCGCTCGCCACGGCAACGCGCCGGGTATCGTCCTTGCCCGCCACGTCGACCATGACGGCACGGCCGCTTTCATCAAAATGGGTGAATTCGCTCATGCTCAGGAACCTTGTCGTGAATTTCCGCATCCTAATCGAAATGCCCATGCTCGCCTCCATCCGTATCTGCTGATGCTGCGCACCCTGCTCGCCCTCACCCTGGCCGTGCAGCCGGTCATGGCTGCCGACCTGCCTGATCTGGGCGAAGTATCGCGGCAATATTTTTCCGATCAGGAAGAACAGGCGCTGGGACGCGCCATCATGCGCGACGTCTACGCCGACCCGCGCTATCTGGACGACCCCGAAATCGAAACCTACCTCAACCAACTCGGTTACAAACTGGTCTCGGTCAGCACGCGCAACCAGCGCGAATTCAATTTCTTCGTCGTCAACGATCCCACCATCAACGCCTTTGCCATGCCGGGCGGCAACATCGGCGTGCATACCGGTCTGCTGCTTTCCGCGCAAAGCGAATCCGAACTGGCGAGCGTGGTTGCCCACGAAATCGCCCACGTCACCCAGGATCACATCGCGCGCATGGTCGCCGCGCAAAGCCAGAGCTACTGGCCGACCATGGCCGCGCTGGCACTGGCGCTGCTGGCATCGCGCTCCAACCCCAATGTGGCAAGCGCGGCGATTGCCTCCACCCAGGCTTATTCCATCCAGAACCAGCTCAACTACAGCCGCGACTACGAGCGCGAGGCCGACCGTCTGGGCTACGACATGTTGACCCGCGGCAGTTACGATCCGCGCGGCATGAGCGGATTTTTCACCCGCCTGCAGCGCGCCAACCGGTTTTACGACAGCAGCGCTCCCGCCTATCTGCGCACCCACCCGCTCACCACCGACCGCATCGCCGACATGCAGGCGCGCAGCGAGGACGCGCCTTATCAGCAGGTGGAAGACAGCCTTGATTTTCAGTTGGTGCGCGCCCGCCTGCGCGCGCAGGAAGACAGCCCGGCCGACGCCGTGCTCGCCGCGCGCAATGTGCTGAAGGAAAAACGCTACAGCAGTGAAACCGCCGCCCGCTATGGCCTCGTCACCGCACTGGTCCGGGCACGTCAGTTCAAGGAGGCCGAGGCCGAGGTGCAAAAGCTGCTGTCGGGCAAGCCGGTCCATCCGATGATCCAGCAACTGGCCGCCCGCACCGCACTCGCGGCAGGCAACCCGTCGCTCGCCCTGCAGCGCTATCAGGCAGGCAGCGAGGCCCATCCTGGCTACCGCCCCTTGCAGTACGGCCATATCAACGCGCTGCTGTCAGCGGGTCGCAGCAACGATGCCTTGACACAGGTCGACAGACAGCTTGCGCTGTATCCGCTCGACCGCCGCTTGTGGCGGCTGGCCGCCCAAACCCACGCCCAACTGGGACATCGCCTGCTCAGCCATCGCGCCCAGGCGGAGGCCGCCGCATTGAGTGGCAATCTGGTCGCCGCCATTGAACAGATGAATCTCGGCATCAAGGCAGGCGATGGCAGTTTCCACGAAATGTCGGCGGCCGAGGCGCGGCGACGCGAATGGCAGGAAGTCGAAAAATCGCAGCGCAAGAATTAACTTTCGAAAGCACAAGCCCATATTTGGCGCGGCTGGTAGGAATTTACCCTGCGTTTTGGACGTAAAAATTGGCGCATGGCCTTGCGTGGCAAAAACGAATTCCACTATGCTTCGTCACATCCATCACTGGATAGCGTTCACTGCACGGCAACCCCAAGCGGCAAGCGCTTTCATCACCACTTCAAAAATTAGGAGGATGACCATGCGAAAGTTGCATCATATAGCAGCGGCCTGCGCGATCAGCGCCATCATGCTGTCGGGTACTGTGCTGGCACAGGCTACAGCAACCCCGGCTGCAGCAGCCGCCCCCCAAAAGGAAGAAACCGGCAAGGACATCGCGTTCAACAACCGGAAAGGCAACTGCCTGGCCTGCCACGGCATGCCCACGGTACCGGACGCGCAATCGACCGGCCTGTATGGCCCGCCACTGATCGCCATGAGCGCGCGCTTCCCCAACAAGGCCCAGCTGCGCGCCCGGATATGGGACGCGACCGCATTCAATCCCTCCTCCACCATGATTCCGTTCGGCAAGCATGGCGTGTTGACGGAAGCGGAAATCGATAAAGTGACCGACTTCGTGTACGGTCTGTAATTACCCGTTGCATTGTTCAATCAGGAGATAGCCCATGAACGCACTTCGTAGAAACGTATTGAAAGGCGCCGCTGGCGCAGGCGCCGTGGCCGTAGCCGTGGCCGCCGGCCTGCTGAAGCCCACCCAGGCGATGGCCGCCTGGAACAAGGGTGCTTTTGAGGCCAGAAACGTCGGTGACGCGATGAAAGGCCTCGGCGTATCCGGCCCGGCCGACAGCAAGGACATCACCATCAAGGCGCCGGACATCGCCGAGAACGGCGCGGTTGTGCCGGTTGAAGTGACCAGCGGCATCGCCGGCACCACCAGCATCGCCATCATTGCCGAGAAAAACGGCACCCCGCTGGTTGGCAACTTCAACCTGTCCGGTGGCACCCAGGGCTTCATTTCCACCCGCATCAAGATGGGCCAGACTTCGCTCGTCCGTGCGGTGGTCAATGCAGGCGGCAAGTCCTACACGGCAGCCAAGGAAGTGAAAGTCACCATCGGCGGCTGCGGCGGCTAAGCAACCCACACCACCCACCATTCATATTCAGGAAAGGAAAGCCAAATGGCTGAACCCATGCGTATCCGTGCCACCATGGCAGGCGACGTCGCCGACGTCAAAGTGTTGATGAACCACCCGATGGAAACCGGCCAGCGTAAAGACGCTAAAACCGGCCAGCTGGTGCCGGCCCATTTCATCCAGGAAGTGACGGCCACCGTCAACGGCGCCACCGTGCTGGAAGCCAATATCGGCAGCGGCGTGTCCAAGAACCCCTACCTGGGCTTCAAGGTCAAGGGCCCCAAGGCCGGTGACAAGGTCGTCGTCAACTGGCTTGACAACAAAGGCGACAAGAACACCGCCGAAGCCACCATCGGCTAAGTCGGGCAACACACGAGCGGGGCATCAGGCCCCGCCCCGCTCCCGTTTTATTCATCAGGTTTCTGGAGGACGGCATGAAACAAAAAATCATTATGAAACTGCTGACAGGGATGGCCGGCTTGGGCATTGCGCTGGGCGCCGCCACGGCACACGCAACACCCGAGTCGGACCGGCAGGAATTCATCAAGTACTACACATCCAAATACCCCAACATCAAGGTCGAGGATTACGTCTTCGGCGCGCTGGCATTCGATGCCGACAGCAAGTCACAGTACGACGCCATCATGGAGTTCCCGCCTTTCGATTCTCAGATCGAGGCGGGCCGCAAGATGTGGGAAACCCCCTTCAAGAATGGCAAGAAATATTCTGACTGTCTGCCCAGCGGCGGCAAGCAGATCGCCGGCAACTACCCCATGTTCGACGAGGCCAAGGGCAAGGTCGTCACCCTGCACGATGTCATCAACGACTGCCGCGTCGCCAATGGCGAGGAAGCGTTCAAGGTCGGCGACATGAAGACCATGGGCACGCTGACTGCCTACATGCGCACGCTGTCGGACGGCATGATAATGAACATCAAGGTCGAAGGCCCCAAGGCGATGGCTGCGTATGAAGACGGCAAGAAAACCTTCTTCACCCGCAAGGGCCAGCTCAACTTCGCCTGCGCCAGTTGCCACGTGCAGAACGCCGGCACCCGCCTGCGCTCCGAAATCATCTCGCCTGCCGTCGGCCACGCCGGGCACTGGCCGGTGTTCCGTGGCGGCGACAACCTGGTGACACTGCAGCAGCGCTATCAGGGCTGCTTCACACAGGTCCGTGCGGTTTCGCCGCCGCAGGGTGGCATCACGATGAACAACCTGGAGTACTTCCACTCCGCGTTGTCGAACGGCATGCCGATGAAGGCCTCGGTGTTCCGCAAGTAATCATCGCTACCGCTGCATGAAAAAGCCCGGGCGACCGGGCTTTTTCTTTTTCGTTCGCACGCAAATAACCCGGCATGCATGAGCCGGAGCTACTATTTACGGGCGATGCACCAGAATCGACAATACAGATTAGCATCATGCACCATTCATTTCCGAGGAGATCCCCATGCACATGAACCGTCGCGAGTTTCTGCAACTGCTGGCCGTCGCCGCCGCGTCCGGCATGGCACTGGACAGCAAGTCCGCCCTGGCCGGCACAGCGCCCGCCAATTTCTACGATGTGCCGCGTCATGGCAACGTCTCGTTCCTGCACTTCACCGACTGCCATGCGCAGCTGCTGCCGGTGTGGTTCCGCGAACCCAACGTCAACCTGGGCATCGGCTCGGCCAGGGGCAAGGCTCCCCACCTGGTCGGGCAGCACCTGCTGAAAAATTTTGGCGTCAAGCCCGGCAGCGCCGAAGCGCACGCCTTCACCTACCTCGATTTCACCGAAGCGGCCAAGATCTACGGCAAGGTTGGCGGCTTCGCCCACCTGAAAACCCTGGTCGACAAGATGCGCGCGCAGCGCCCGGGCGCGCTGCTGCTCGACGGCGGTGACACCTGGCAGGGCTCGGCCACCTCGTTGTGGACCAACGCGCAGGACATGGTCGACGCCTGCATCGCACTTGGCGTGGACATCATGACGCCGCACTGGGAAGCAATGTTTGGCGCTGATCGCCTCATGGAAATCGTCAACAAGGACTTCAAGAAAGCCGGCGTGGATTTCGTCGCGCAGAACGTCGTCACCAACGACTTTGGCGACCAGGTGTTTAAGCCCTACGTCATGAAGGAAATGAACGGCGTCAAAGTCGCGGTGATCGGCCAGGCCTTCCCCTACACCCCGATCGCCAACCCGCGCTACCATGTACCGGACTGGAGCTATGGCATCCGCGACGACAGCATGCAGAAGTGGGTGGACGAGGCGCGTGCCAAGGGCGCCAAAGTCGTGATCGTGCTGTCGCACAACGGCATGGATGTCGATCTGAAAATGGCCCGCCGCGTCACCGGCATCGACGCCATCTTCGGCGGCCACACGCATGACGGCGTGCCGCAGCCGGTCAAGGTCAAAAACGCCAAGGGCATTACGCTCGTCACCAACGCCGGCTCCAACGGCAAGTTCCTCGGCGTGATGGATTTCGATGTCAGGGGCAACCGCGTCGTCAGCTACAAATACCGCCTGCTGCCGGTGTTCTCCAACCTGCTGCCGGCCGACCCGGCGATGACGGCGCTGATCAAGAAAGTGCGCGCACCCTACGAGGCCAAGCTCAACGAGAAACTCGCCGTCAGCGATGATTTCCTCTACCGCCGCGGCAACTTCAATGGCACCTGGGACCAGCTGCTGGTCGACGCGCTGATGGAGGTCAAGGGCGCGGACGCCGCCTTCTCGCCTGGTTTCCGCTGGGGCACCACGCTGCTGCCGGGCGACGCCATCACCATGGAACGCCTGATGGACCAGACCGCGATCACCTACCCGCAGACCACGCTGACCAACATGACCGGCGAGACGATCAAGACCATCATGGAAGATGTCGCGGACAACCTCTTCAACGCCGACCCCTACTACCAGCAGGGCGGCGACATGGTGCGCGTGGGCGGCATCGAATACACCGTCAACCCGAACCAGACCATCGGCAAACGGATCAGCAACATGACCCTCAAGGGCAAACCGGTGGTCGCCAACAAGACCTACAAGGTCGCCGGTTGGGCACCGGTGGCTGAAGGGGCCACGGGCGAACCGATCTGGGACATCGTCGCCAGCTACCTGCGCGACAAGAAGGTGATCAAGGGCTTGAAGCTGAACGAGCCCAAGATCATCGGCGTCGGCAAATCCAACCCGGGCATCGCCGACTATAAAGGGGGTTTGTCCTAAAGGACACCGATCCACTACGTGCTGAAGTCCCGCAAGACGGGATGGAATCGTATGTCCTGAGCGATCCTCGCGACTAAAAAAAGGGGCGCAAGCCCCTTTTTTTACGTCTGCAACAAGCGCACCTCAGGACATGGCGTCGATCCGCGGAAAACGCGATTTCGGGCGGACCCGCGCCAACGCCCGCAAAAAGACCTGCTGCAATGCGGCCAGCGTGGTGGCGGCCTGCCCGAACCGCTGCTGTTCCAGTTGACGCACCGCCTCTGCCACATCGCAAACATCCGTTTCCGGCCGCAAGCGACGCAGCCATTCGCCGAGGCTGGGCGCGGCGGGCTGGCCCGTCAGCGAAAACTGTCGCACCGCCCGGGCCAACTCGGCAACATCCCGCGCCTGCCGAATCGCGCGCAGGCCGCGCCGCCGCGCCAGCCGCCAGCGCAGCATGGCCCTGAGCTGCCAGGCCAGCCCCCCCAGCAACAACAAGCCTGTGAGACCCGCTGCCACCCGACCTGCGATTTGCCAGCGCGGATCGAACACCGTCAAGGTTTTCCCCGCCACCACCGCGCTGACCAACTGGCCACGCGCCGGGTCGTACCAGGGCAGGCGCAGCGTCGGCACGCTCACTTGACCGCTGGCGCGCGGCTGCCAGTAGAGCGTCACGACGAAGCGCGACAACGGGGAATTTGGGTCATCGGGCGCCGCCGCCTCGATCAGCGGCGGATACACGCCAAGCGCGGGCGCATCGCGCAGCTGCACGTCCAGCAAGGCTTTCAGGCCGTCTGCACTGTAGCCACCCAGCACCTCGAAGCGCCAGCTGAGCGGACGTTGCAGCGGCCAGCGCGCAGGCAGCGGATCAGCGTGAATGGCAGGCGCGACCGGCGGGACGTGGGCAGGCAGCCAGGCAGGCAAGGCGGCGGCGTGGAATGACAGGGACGGACCCGGAAAACGCAGGCGCTGCCCAAAGCGGCTAGCATCGAGCATGGGCAAGTTCAGCGCGGCCGCCCCCTCCCGGGTTGCCAGCAGCGCCCAGTGAAACCGGTGCAGGGTGCAGGCTTCGCCCACGCGTTCGCGTTCGCTTTCGCCCTCGTCTTCGCCCAGGGCGCGCAAGACGCGTCCGGCTTGCGTCGGCATCCACGGGCGCTGCCACTGCAGGCTGCCGTCGTCGCAGATCGCCAGGGTCAGGCGCGTCGGCTGGTTCACCCTCAGCGGCGCCGCAGGCGCCAGCTCGCGATTCAAACTCGGCGCTGCCGGCTCCAGCACCCAGCGGGCAGTCACGCGCGGCACAGTTTCGCTGCCGTCGGTCACCGTCAGCGGCAGCGCAGCGGTGCGCTGGGTCTCAAGATGCAGCGCAGGGATCCGCAAGGCGCCTGCGCTAAGCGGATAGAGCGTCAGCACCAGGGTTTCGCTGTCCGCCCCCCGGCTCTGGGTGCGCTCAAATACATCGAACGTTGCGGTCAGCGGCGTAACATCCAGCGCGTCGAGATTCAGGCCATGTGCCTGCACGGTCAGGCTGACCGGCCCGCCCAGCGCTACCGTCGTCCTGTCCAGCTGAGCGGTCAGCGACGCCGCGCTCGCCGCGCCATCCGCCAGCAGGCCCAGTAGCAGCAGCGTTTTCACCATGGCGGCCGCTCCGTGTCGTCGTGACGGGCGTCCTGCTTCAGCAGGTTTTTCAGCATGGCCGCCGGGCGGTCTTCCAGGCGTTCTAGTTTTTTCAATCCCGACAGCGCCATCCGGGAGTCGACCGTCACCTGGCGGCGCGGCGCAGCGGCGCCCTGCTGGCGCGCGGCATTCGCAGCCTGCGCATTGCGATCGATCTGCACGCCGGGCGGTTTGGATTCCGGGTCTTCGAGTATCTGGCCGGTCTGTCCATCCAACTGGATGTGCCCTTCCGCAAGGAATCCACGCCGTCCGCCGAGATCGCTGCGCATCGGCGAATCGGCACGCTGGCGGCGCAGACGTTGCCAAGCATAGTCCAGATTGGCACGTGCTTTGGTATCGGATGGACGTACGCGCAGCACCGTTTCAAACGCCTCGAAGGCTGCCTGCCACTGACCGCGCGCATAGTGCGCATTGCCCAGGTTGTAGAGCGCATCGGCCCGCTGGCTGTCGTTTGCCGCCAGCAGCAGCGCGGCGCCGAAGTGGCGCACTGCCGCCGCATACTCTGCCTGCCGCCAAGCGGCCGCGCCCGCGCCCATCTGGCCGGTATAACCGCCGGCTTGTGCATAAAGCGTTTGCGCGCTGGCGTACAGTTGTTGTTGCCAAGCCTGCCAGGCTGCGGCTTCGTCGGCCAGCGCGGAGGGCGGCGCAACGGCCGCACCCCAGACCGCCAGCGCGATGATGGCCACCACCCGGCGCGGCAGGGAGACGGCCATGAACAGCGCCAGCGCGGGCGCAAGGCACCAGGCATACAGCTCGCGCCACGCGGCGGACACCTCCGGCGCAACGGGATCGCCGGGCAAGGCCGCGATGCCCCGGTCATGCAAGGCTGACCAGTCCGCATCGCCATCGTCGACCACCGCGAAGCGCCCGCCGCTTGCCTGCGCCCACTGGCGATAGGCCGAGGCGGCCATGTGGCTCAACACCTGCACGCCATCCTGCTCGGCGTAGCCACCGTCCGGCAGCGGCACCGGCGCGCCCGCCTCGCTACCCAAGCCCAGGCCCAGCACGAACAGCGGCAGCCGGGCGTGGCGCAAGCCTTCCACGGCTGCCTGCGCTGCCGCATCGACGCTGCCGGCCTCGGCATCGGTCAGCAGCAGAATGGCTTTGGCCCGGCCGGGCGCGGCCTCCAACTGCGCGCGCGCCAGGTCGAGCGCGGCCGCCAAGTTGGTGCCTTGGGCCGCGATCAGGCGCGGATAGACCTGGTCGAGCGCGCGCTGCAACAGCGCCGTATCGTCGGTGGGCGGCAACAGCACGCCCGCCTCGCCGGCATAGACAATGAGCCCCACCCGCTCGCCCTGCAACCGCGGCAGCCAGTCCAGCAGTTCGAGGCGCGCACGGCTCAGGCGGTCCGGCGCAATGTCGGTGGCGCGCATCGAGGTGGACACGTCGAGTACCGCCATCACCGTCAGCAGGTGGCGCGGCACGGGCTGGCCGTCACGCACTTCCAGCGGCACGCGCGGTCCGGCGGCGGCCAGCGCCAGCAGCCCCCAGGCCAGCGCGTGCGCCAGCGCGCGCCAGCGTCTGTTCGCCTGCGCGGCAGGCTGATTCGCCGCCCACGGCAGCAGATCGGCATCAGCATAGCGCAACAGCCACGCATGCCGCGCCCGTCGCCACCAGCCGAACAGCAGCGGCAGCGCCGCCAACCCCAGCCACAGCGGTTCACGCCAGTGCAGATGCAGCAGGCTCTCGATCATGTGGTCTGCCTGAGCGTGAGCCAGCGCGCCCACGCCAGAATCAGGGCGGCCAACGCCAGCAGCCCCCAATACCCCTCACGCACCTGCCGGCGCTGCGCCGGACGGGACAGGGTCGGCTCGAACTGGTCGATAGCGCGGATCACGCGCGCGGCATCGTCGGCGCTGGCTATCGCAAAATGCTGTCCCTGACTGAGCCGCGCCAGATCGACCAGATCGGGCTGCGGATCAGGCTCGATTGGATTGGACCCAATGCGCGCGGCGCGCCCCGCCGCAAAGGGATCGCTGCCAAACTGCAGGGTGTGGATCGCCACCCCGGCCGGGCGCGCCACTGCAAGCGATTCGGCGGGCGTCAGCGTGCCGGCGTTGTTGTCGGCGCCGTCGCTCACCAGGATGATGGCCGGGCGCAGGCGGCGCGTAGCCACCTGCTTCAGCGCCATGCCGAGGGCGTCGCCCAGTGCGGTATCGGGGCCCGCCATACCGACCTGAAGCCGCTGGATCTGGGCGATGGCGTGGGCACGGTCGAAGGTCGGCGGGGTCAGCGTCACCACCTCGCTGCCGAACACGATGACGCCAAAGCGATCGCCGGGACGGCCGTCGATGAAGCGGCTCAGCGTGTCTTTCAATACCGTCATGCGTTCGACCTCGCGCTCGCCCTGCCGAAAATCGCGGATGCTCATGGTGAGCGAGGTATCGATCAGCAGCACCATGTCGCGCCCCTCGGGGGGCGGCGTGATCCAGTCGCCAACCTGGCGCGGCTGCGCCAGTGCCAGCACCAGCAAAGCAAACGCGAGCCCGCGCAACAGGACCGGACGACGCAGGCTGGGCGCGGACAGGTGATCCACCGCCGCCAGTGGCAGGGCCGGGTGGTTGAGCACCACGCCCGGCGCTTCGCCGCCCTGAATTTCACCCGACGCACGTCGCCAGGCCAGCCAGCCCCAGCCCGCTACCGGCAGCAGCAGGAATAGCCAGAGCGGCTGCGCCAGTTCAAACCCGAGCGGCAACCCCCACTCAGACATGGCGTTCCCAACGGCGCGCGGTTTCGCACAGCGCCGCCAACGCATCGAAGCCATCGGGCTGCGGCGGTGCAAAGCGCAGCTGGGCCAGGGCATTCGCCCAGTCCGTCCAGACGGACGGGTCGAGGCCGGGCGGGCAGCTTGCCGCGTCCACCCGCGCCAGCCGGAATCGCGCGCGCGCCCAAGTATCGAGCCGCGCTGTCAGCATTGGCAACGAATCCTGCCGCTGCGCCAGCGCGGCGGCAATGCTGCGCAAGCTGCGTGCCGGGCGGCGCCGATGCCACAGCCAGGCAGCCAGTGCGACGCCCGCCGCACCCGCCAGCACCGCTGCCAGCGCCCACAGCGGCAGGCCGCCGCCTGCCGCCACGACTTCAGGCGCGGCCGGCACGATGATGTCGGCCAGTTCGTTGCGCGGGTCAGCCATTTACAAGTAGTACGACCAGATCGTCGGCCTCGCTACCCACCACCCGATGCCGCACCCCGGCGCGGGACAAGCTGGCTGCCTGCGCGTCGAGGCGGCGGGCAAATGCCGCCTGGCAGGCGCTGCGCACCGAAGCCTGCGCAGTGTCCAGCCACACGCCCTGCCCGCTCGCCATGTCGTGGAAACGCACCAGCCCCAGATCCGGCAGGGCGCGCTCGGCGGCGTCGACAATCCGGATCGCCCACACATCGAGACGCGCGGCCAGCCGCGCCAGCTGCGGCTCGTGTTCGGCCGTGAGCCAGCTGAAATCGCTGATCAGCACCAGCCGCGCGCTGCGCGGCAGGCTCGCTTCCAGGGCGGCAAGGCGGTCGGCATGGTGCAGGGACTCGGTCGACGCCGGGTCGGTGAGCGGTGGGCACGGCGTCGAAGCCTGCTCGATCAGCGCAAGCGCCGCCAGCCGGCCATGGCGCGGGGGCACGTCCTGATCCTGCGCATCCCACAGCGTGGCGCCGATCACACTGTTGTGTCCCGTGGCGGCGAATGCCAGCACCGCGGCCACTCGCGCGGCCTGGGCGACCTTGAGCCGGCGGCGCGTGCCGAAGCGCATCGCCGCGCCGCGATCGACCACCAGATGCACCATCGGCTGGCGCTCCTCACGGTAGATTTTCAGGTGCGGGCGACCGGTGCGGGCGGTAGTGCGCCAATCCATGTCGCGGATATCGTCGCCCAGGCTGTACGGGCGCGATTCCTCGAAATCCAGCCCGCGCCCCAGCCAGCGCGACGCCCAGTCGCCGGCATGGTGGTCGTGCACCTCGCGCACCGGCAGCGCCGCCAGCAGGCTGGCCTGCGCCGCCAGCGCGGCGAGGTCAGCCGCCGCGATCAGCGGCGCGTCGACCGCAGCATCCAGCCTGTCTGGCTGCGCACGCAAACGCGCAAACGGCTTGAGCCATGCCCAATTCACGGCGCGGGCCCGCATCACGGAGCGGGAACGGCCTCGAGTAGACCGGCGATGAAGGTGTCGCGACTAAGTTTCTGCAGCCGCGCCTCCAGACTCAGGGTGATGCGATGACGCAAACAATCGGCAGCCAGTTTGCGCACGTCGTCCGGCGTCACATAGTCGCTCCCGCGCAGATAGGCCGCGGCCGCCGACGTGCGCAACAGGGCGAGCGAGGCGCGCGGGCTGGCGCCCACTTCCACCGCCTGTGCCCAGTCCGCGCGCAATTCGCCGGGGACGCGGGTGGCGCGCACCAGCGCAACGATATAGCCTTCGACTTCATCCGACACATGCACCTGCCGCACCTCCTCGCGCGCCGCCAGCACGGTGGTAGTGTCGACCACCGCTGCCAGCGGCGCGCGCCCGGCGACGGCGGGATGCGCGCGGTCGCGCCGCAGGATTTCCAGCTCTTCCGCATTGCTCGGGTAATCCAGCGCCACATGCAGCAGAAAGCGGTCGAGCTGCGCCTCCGGCAGCGGGTAGGTGCCCGCCTGTTCCAGCGGGTTCTGCGTGGCCATCACCATGAACAGCGGCGGCAGCATACGCGTCGTCCCGCCCACGGTGATCTGGTGTTCCTGCATCGCTTCCAGCAACGCCGCCTGCACCTTGGCGGGGGCGCGGTTGATTTCGTCGGCTAGGATGATTTCGTGGAACAGCGGCCCCTCGATGAACTCGAACTGACCCTCGTGATAAACATCGGTGCCGGTCAAATCGCCCGGCAGCAAATCCGGGGTGAACTGGATGCGGCGAAAACTGCCGTGGATGGCGGCGGCCAGCGTTTTCACCGCCGTCGTCTTGGCCAGCCCCGGCAGGCCCTCCACCAGCACATGGCCATCGGCCAGCAGGCCGATCACCAATCGGTCGAGCAGGACGGTCTGGCCGACGATGACGCGCGCCAGCGCCTGGCGCAGTTCGAGGATGTGGGCTTGATTCGACATGGCAGTTCCAGTCGTTGATAAGAGGCGCACCTTATCGATACAGTCATGCAGCGGCAATGGTTGTTAAGGTCTAACTTGGTGTTTGATATTGCACTGGTCATTCATCCGCCATCGCGTCGCGCACGATCGGACAGCTTTCATCGCGCGCCCAGTTGAGACTGCCGGTGTGTGAGGACACGGCCGGAACCGTGCCGCTGGTAATGGCGGGCCAGCCTCCGTTCAGAATTGCGGTCCTGGCCCCGAAGTATTGCAAAATGAACCATACACGCGCTGCTTCCGTCATCCGGCCGTCATCATAAACAACGGCGAGGGCGTCATGGGTCACCCCCGCGCTTGCCGATCTTGGACTCCCAATGGCTGACGTTCTGCACTGTCTGCCTTGGCAGCAGCCTCCCAGTCTTATATGGGCACGCGCACCGCCCCAGTCGGATGATCGGCGTCAAATGCGGCAGGCTCTCGCACATCCAGCAGAATGAATGGCCCGATATGAAAGAGCGTTGAGAGTTCAATTACGGGATCGGTCTGCATTACATACTCCAGGCACTGAAACAAAATTGACACATCGGTATTTGCTCGCAAGGAACAGATTTAGCCGCATGACATGCCACAGGCATGTTTAGCCAGGCATGTTTAGCTTTTAGCTTTTTTGATGCTGCGCTTGTGGGTGTGCTTTCTATCCAATTTGGCATCCGTTTTCTTGGACAGCCCATCATCGCCAACAATATGATCTTGGGGGCCAACCTTCCCCGCGACGCTAAAGCTCAGCTCCACCTCGAATAGCTCACGGAAGAGCTCCCAGACTTTGGTCTTTGCCAACGCAAGAGCCTGCCTACCCTCTTCGGTAACCAGGTATACGCGGCGGCGGCGTCCTGCAACCCGCTCAATGGACGAGTTGATATATCCGCTCTTTTCCAAGCCATGGAGCAAGGGATAAAGGGTCCCCGGGCTGAGCTTGTAGCCGTGAAGCGCAAGCTCTTCGATGATGCCCAGGCCAAAGATGGGTTCATGCGCTGCGTGATGCAGTATGTGAAGCCGTATCAATCCGCCGAGCAGGTCGCGAACAGCCATTACCCTGACCTCAGTGCCAGCCCAGGCCCGCCAGGGCAGCACACAGGATAACGACGAGCCAAGGTGGCGCTTTCCAGAATACGAGAAGCAGGAACGCCCCGGCAGCCAGGACAAAATCGTTAACCGACAGGATGGCGCTGGTCCAGACCGGGTTATAGAAGGCTGCGAGCAACAGTCCCACAACCGAAGCATTAATGCCGAGCATGGCGCGCTGCATGGCGGGGTGTCGCCGCGCCCCCTCCCAGAGTGGCAGCGCGCCGACGACGAGCAAAAAAGCCGGTAGAAAGATCGCAATCAGCGCGATCACGCCTCCCAGCCAGCCGTTGGGGGTTTGTGTCGAAACTGCGCCCAAGTAGGCTGAAAACGTGAACAGGGGACCAGGCACCGCCTGGGCTGCACCATAGCCCGCCAGAAAAGCATCATTGCTTACCCAGCCCGCCGGGACCGCCTCTGCCTGCAGCAGCGGCAGCACCACATGTCCGCCACCAAAAACCAGGGCGCCGGCACGGAAGAAGCTGTCAAATAGCTGCCAGGCATAGCCGCCGTTTTGAGTTGCGATTGTCGGCAACAGAAACAGCAGTCCGCCGAAGGCCAGCAGTATGGCCACACCAACTCGCTTTCCATAGCGAACAGGATAGGGACTGTGAGGCAATGCCGCGTCCGGGCGTAACCACAATCAGCCTGCCAGCGCGCCCAGGGCAATAACGCCGACCTGACCGAACGCCCCCGGAATCAATGAAGCGCCCAATGCCGCCATCACGGCCAGACTGGCACGCTCCCGGTCAGGGCAGAGGCTTTTTCCCATCCCCCACAGCGCCTGGGCGACCACTGCCACCGCGACAACCTTTAGACCGTGCAGCCAGGCACCCTCGGCAAGTCCGCTGGCGTTGACGAGCACCAGTCCAAACAGCACCAGAGCGATAGCTGAAGGCAGGGTGAAACCCAACCATGAGGCAAGTGCGCCGGGCAGCCCACCTCGAAACAGGCCAATGGCAATACCTACCTGACTGCTCGCTGGCCCCGGAAGGAATTGGCAGAGTGCCACCAGGTCGGCGTAGGCGTGATCTGTCATCCATTTCCGACGTTCCACGAACTCTTCCCTGAAATAGCCAAGATGCGCAATTGGTCCGCCAAAGCTAGTCAAGCCCAGTCTCAGGAAAATCAAAAAGAGGCCCAGCACAGTAGTAGGCTGCCCGGAGTCGGTTGTCGCAGCGGAAGGCATCGCGTTAATTGATCAAAATTTGATATCGAATTTAGATATCGTAGTTCGATTTTAATGAGAGTGGAATAGTACTATCCAACCAACGCTGGGGTGAAAGGGAGTACTCCTCACCGGCTGGCGGACATTTTCCACAAGGCCTGCCAGCCCTCGATCCCCAGCCGCTGCAGCGTCCCGATATTGCGCTCATAAATCGTTTCCGCTTCGGGGAAAGCCGCCACCGCGCGCTCGATGCTTGCCTCGCGCAGCAGATGCAGGGTGGGAAACGGTGCCCGGTTGGTGTAATTGCCGATGTCGTCGGGCGCGGTGTCGGCGAACTGGAATTGCGGATGAAAGCTGGCGAGCTGGATCACCCCTTGCAGCCCGTGTTCCTCCACCGCCGCCTCCGCCAGCTGCAGAAAATCGTTGAAATCGAGAAAATCCGGCAGCAGCGTCGGGTGAATCAGCAGCGTCGTGTCGACAGCCTCGGGGTCGGCCGCCGCCAGAAAATCCAACTCGCGGTCGAGATCCTCCAGCAGCCCGTCCAGATGCGGCGCGTGGCTCACCACGTAGCGCACCTGATTCTTCACATAGACCGCCTTGGCGAATGGGCACAGGTTCAGTCCGATCACCGCCTTTTCCAGCCATTGCCGGGTGGCTGCGATCACGTCTTCGTCGTTCATTTTCCCCTCCTTTGCCGCCAGTCTGGTCGTGTAGCACGCGAAACTTTAGCGGATACAATGCCCTATTGTCCGACGTTCACGCACGACACCACACCAAGACCATGAAAAGCAGCGCCATCCGTCAGAGCTTCCTCGAATTCTTCGCCTCCAAGGGCCACACCATCGTACCGTCCAGCCCGCTGGTGCCGGGCAACGACCCCACGCTTCTCTTCACCAACGCCGGCATGGTGCAGTTCAAGGACGTATTCACCGGCCAGGACACGCGCGCCTACACCCGCGCGGTATCGTCGCAGCGCTGCGTGCGCGCGGGCGGCAAGCACAACGACCTGGAAAACGTCGGCTACACGGCGCGCCACCACACCTTCTTCGAGATGCTGGGCAACTTCAGCTTCGGCGACTACTTCAAGCAGGACGCAATCAAGTACGCGTGGGAATTCCTGACCGAAGCACTCAAGCTGCCGACCGAAAAACTGTGGGTCACGGTGTATGCCGAGGACGATGAAGCCTACGACATCTGGCACAACGACATCGGCGTGCCGAAAGAACGCATCGTTCGCATCGGCGACAACAAGGGCGCACGCTTCGCCAGCGACAACTTCTGGGCGATGGGCGACACCGGCCCCTGCGGACCCTGCACCGAAATCTTCTACGATCATGGACCGGACGTCGCCGGTGGCCCGCCCGGCTCGCCCGAGGAAGACGGCGACCGCTACATCGAAATCTGGAACAACGTGTTCATGCAGTTCAACCGCGACGAGGCCGGCACCATGCACCCGTTGCCCAAGCCCTCGGTCGACACCGGCATGGGACTGGAACGCATCTCAGCTGTGATGCAGCACGTGCACTCCAACTACGAGATCGATCTGTTCCAGGCGCTGATCACCGCCGCCGCGCGCGAAACGCAGACGAGCGATCTTGCGAACAACTCGCTCAAGGTCATTGCCGACCATATCCGCGCCTGTTCCTTCCTCATCGTCGACGGCGTCATCCCGGGCAACGAAGGCCGCGGCTACGTGCTGCGCCGCATCATTCGCCGCGCGATTCGCCATGGCTACAAGTTGGGCGCGCGCACCGCATTCTTCCACCGCATCGTGCCCGACCTGGCGGCGGTGATGGGCGAGGCCTACCCCGAACTGGTCAAGGCACAAACCCGCGTGATGGATATTTTGCGGCAGGAAGAGGAACGCTTCTTCGAGACCATCGAGCACGGCATGGGCATCCTCGAAGCCACGCTGAAAACGCTGCCCGTCGCCGGCACCTTCGACGGCGAGCTGGCGTTCAAGCTGCATGACACCTATGGCTTTCCGCTCGATCTCACCGCCGACATCTGCCGCGAGGCGAATGTCAGTGTGGACACCGCCGCCTTCGACGCCGCCATGCAGCGACAGAAGAATCAGGCGCGCGCCGCCGGCAAGTTCAAGCTCGGCGCCGGGCTGGACTATGCCGGCGCGGCGACGACCTTCCACGGCTATGACACGCTGGCGCACGACGGCACCATCCTCGCGCTGTACCGCGACGGCAGCGCGGTCGACGAACTGCGCGAAGGCGAGCTCGGCGTGGTGGTGCTCGACCACACGCCGTTCTACGCCGAATCCGGCGGCCAGGCCGGCGACCGCGGCGTGCTGCAGGGCGCAAACGGCGTCTTCGAGGTCGAGGACACGCAAAAAATCCAGGCGCAGGTGTTCGGCCATCACGGGATCGTCAACAGCGGCGTGCTCAAGCTGGGCGAGCCGGTGCTGGCCAAGGTGGACGAGGACAACCGCGCGCGCACCATGCGCAACCATTCGGTCACCCACCTGATGCACAAGGCGCTGCGCGAGGTGCTGGGCGATCACGTGCAGCAGAAAGGCTCGCTGGTCGACAGCGAGAAAACCCGCTTCGACTTCGCGCAGCCCACGCCGATGACCGCCGCACAGATCCGCGAGGTGGAAGTGCGCGTCAACGCCGAGATCCTTGCCAACACCGCCACCCAGGCGCGGGTGATGCCGATCGAGGAGGCGCAGAAAACCGGCGCGATGATGCTGTTCGGCGAAAAATACGGCGACGAGGTGCGGGTGCTCGACATCGGCACTTCGCGCGAACTGTGCGGCGGCACCCACGTGGCACGCACCGGCGACATCGGCGCCTTCAAGATCCTGCTGGAAACCGGCGTCGCGGCGGGCATCCGCCGGGTCGAGGCGACCACCGGTACCGGCGTGCTCGCCTACCTCGGTGAAACCGAAAAGCATCTCGGCGCGATCGCGCAGCTGGTCAAGGCTACCCCGGTTGAAGCCGTCGATCGCGTGGCGCAGCTGATAGAACACAGCCGCGCGCTGGAAAAGGAGCTCGACCGCCTGAAATCCAAGCTGGCGTCCAGCGCCGGCGACGAACTCGTGCAGCAGGCTGTCGACGTCGGCGGCGTTCGCGTGCTGGCGGCGCAGCTTGACGGCCTCGACGCCAAGGGCCTGCGCGAAACCGCCGACAAGCTGCGCGACAAGCTGAAGTCCTGCGCGCTGGTGCTGGGCATGGTCGTGGACGGCAAGGTCAGCCTGATCGCTGCGGTGACGCCCGACGTCACCGGCAAGATCAAGGCCGGCGAACTGGTGAATTTCGTCGCCACCCAGGTCGGCGGCAAGGGCGGCGGCAAGCCGGACCTGGCGATGGCGGGCGGCAGCGAGCCGGGTCAGCTGCCGGCTGCGCTCGCCTCGGTACAGGCATGGGTACAGGGCAGGCTGGCCTGATGGGCGGGTACGGAATTTGCTAAATCAACCGTTAAAGTGTCTGACGTCCCCCCCAACAGCCTGACATTATGAATCCACTGGCCGATAAATTCGTTTCGCAACTCGCTCGCCTTACGCCTTTTGGCAAACGGAACAATGATCCGCTGGCCAACATCAAGTCAGCGACGCGTTGGGTTGAGAATCTGCCGATCGGTGACGCGTTCAAGTGCCAGCAAGCCATTTTCAGCGAGCTCAAGCGCTTCAACGAGAATTCGACGCAATACACGAAAGATCGTCTGGTCATCTTCATGCTGCTGGACGAAAAATCGCGTGACCTGCAGGACACGCTGGTGCGCCAGTATCTGCGCAATCCACGCATGTCGCGTCCGCTGGAAAGCCAGCTCTGGCATGCCGTGTACGGTCTGTATTGGGAAGTTGCGCGCGGCTATCACACCTTTGTGCTGCACATTGCGCGCGAGACGGGGAAAAACCAGCATGAGAGCCAGATTCCGCTGATCACCTTGCGTGCCATCCGCACCTTTGGCCAGTTGCTGAAATGGCGCGCGATACGCTATCTGCCGGCAGGCGAGAAACTCTGGCTGCGGCTGCACAATCTGTATCGCATTGCCGAAAGCGGGGGCTTCCATCGCCAGCCCCAGCGGGCTTGCGCCGAAGACGCGTCCGAGTGCAGTTGCGAAACGGCGTATCTGCATATCCTGATGCTGAATCTGGCCAATTCGGGCACGCTCTACCCCAAACAGCTCGACCTGCTCGACCGCTGGCTGGGCGGCTGGCACGAGATGCTCCAACTGGGCAACGATCTCAACCCCGACGTCCACAGTTTTGCCGTTGATTTGTCGGCCGATCACGGCCCACGCCGTGTGCGCAAACCCAATACCGACAAGCCGTTGCGTTTCTGGGCGACGGCCGCCCTGCTGCAAAAGCTGCAAGAAATACAAACTGCCCTGCAGCAAGGCCAAACCCCGGTACAGCTGGGCCTGACAGATGCCCGCACGACCGAAAGCCTCGGACTGCTAGAACATCTGCAGCGCCAGTGGTCTGCGCTGGCCGCCCGCGAACAGCGGCGCGCCCCGCGCAAGTCGAGCAAACGACTGGTTGATGTGACACACGGCCTCAACGCCATCGTCAGCCAGATCAAGGCAGCCGACATACCCGCCAGCGTGTCGCCCTACGGCACCGGGCTCAATTACAACGAGGCCGACGATGTGCAGGTGTACGGCTTTATCACCGACCGCACTCGGGAACGCGTCTCGCACATGCGCGTTCCGGCCATCCAGGACTCGGCCGACGTCGAACGCTGGGTGATGCAGGATGAAAGCGAATGCGGCTATGGCGCCATTGTCGAATCGCGCGACAAGGACTGGCTGCGCGTGGGCGCCCTGATTGGCATCAAATCGCATGACGCCAGCGTATGGCAAATCGGCGTTGTGCGCCGCCTGTCACGCCTCAACGACGACACCAGCTCGGTTGGCATCGAAACCCTGGCCGACATGCCCACGCTGGCCATGTTGCACGACACCGCCACGTCGGGCTACACCGTAAACGGATTCGACAACAGCGGCGCCAGTCTGCCGCACGCCTGCCTGTGGCTGGCCGACGACCCGAACAGCGTCATGATTGATCCGGTCCATTTCACGCCCGGCAAAGTCTTCCAGGTTCATGGCATAGCGGAACGCAAGCTCATCGCCTTGGGCAACCCGATTGAGCACAGCAAAGGCTGGATGCGCGTCATCGTCGAGCCCGTAAACAGCTGAAGCCCCGACCGCAAACGAATCCATTTACGAGGCATCGCTCTCCGCCCGACCGGCCACGGTTTAACTTTCACCAGGTCTCTGGCACAATCGTTGAAAATCCGACACGCGATCAGAACAATTCCCCTGCCCCCAGATGCAGACGCGATTTCGGCACCACTCGACCTGGAGGACATGTGGCCCAAACCAACAAGCCTAGCTTGCTGATCGTCGATGACGATCCGCTGATTTCCGATACGCTCACCTATGTGTTGAGCAAGGATTTTGATATCTCGGCCGCCGAATCACGCGCCCAGGTGAAAAGCCTGCTGATGCAGTTGGACGAGCCGCCGCAACTGGCGCTGGTGGACTTGGGCTTGCCGCCGCAGCCGCATAAACCCGATGAAGGCTTTGCCCTGATCGCCGACCTGCTGGGCATCTCGCCCAGCATCAAGATCCTGGTGCTCTCCGGCCAGAGCGATGAAGCCAACGCGCGCCATGCGCGCGCGCTGGGCGCGATTGACTTTGTGGCCAAACCGTGTGAGCCCGAACGGCTGAAGTCCCTGCTGTTCAACGCGCTGCTGGTGCAGAATGCCGAGCGCAGCGCCGACAAGGCGCCCGCGCCGGCCAAGGATTCCGGCATCGTCGGCGACAGCCCGGCGATGGACAAGCTGCGTCAGCAGATCAAGCAATACGCCGCCGCGCCTTTTCCGGTACTGATCGAGGGTGAGTCCGGCAGCGGCAAGGAGCGCGTCGCCTCCAGCCTGCACCAGCTGTCGCCGCGCGCGGCAAAGCCCTATCTGGCGCTCAATTGTGCGGCAATTTCGCCGACGCTGGTCGAACCCACCCTGTTCGGTTACGCCAAGGGCGCATTCACCGGCGCCACCAGCGCGCGCGCCGGCTACTTTGAAGAAGCCGAAAACGGTACGCTGTTCCTCGACGAAATCGGCGAGCTGCCGCTGGAGCTGCAGGCCAAGCTGCTGCGTGTACTGGAAAACGGCGAATATCAACGCGTCGGCGAAACCCAGCCGCGCTTTTCCAACGCTCGCGTGGTCACCGCCACCAACCGTGACCTGCGCGCAGAAATCAAGGCTGGCCGCTTCCGCACCGACCTCTACCACCGGCTGTCGGTGTTCTCCATCGCGGTGCCACCGCTACGCGAAATGGGCCATGACAAGCTCACCCTGCTCAACCACTTCCGCGATTTCTACGCCCGTGAAGCCAAGAGCCAGCCGTTTCAGCTCGACGCCCGCGCCCAGCAGATGTGGGAGGACTATCACTTCCCCGGCAATGTGCGCGAACTGCGCAACATCGCCATCCGCCTGACGACCAAATACCCCGGCATGGCGGTCAACGCCCAGCAACTGGAAGACGAACTCGATACCGACCAGGCCTATCCGCAGGAAATCCCGCTTGCCAACGACGGTAAGGCGCTGATCGAGTTGGCGCGCAAGCAGCTGCAGACGCTGGCCAACTTCAATCTCGACGTGACCCTGCGCCAGTGGGAAAAATCCTACGTCGAAGCCGCGCTCAACATGACCCACGGCAACCTGTCGCAGGCCGCCAAGCTGCTGGGCATCAACCGCACCACGCTGTATAGCCGCATGCAGACCTACGGAACCGAATAAACCGCCTCCGTGTACCTTGACTATTTCGGTCTGAAAGAAGCGCCCTTCCGCATCACGCCGAATACCGAGTATTGGCATGCCGGCGGGCAGCGCGGGGAAATGCTCGCCGCGCTGCTCTACGCCATCGGCCAGGGCGAAGGCATCATCAAGGTGGTGGGAGAAGTCGGCAGCGGCAAGACCATGCTGTGCCGCAAGCTGGTCGCCCAGCTGCCCGACAGCGTCGACAGCGTCTATCTCGGAAATCCCACCTTGTCGCCCGACGACATGCTGGCAGCGATCCTGGCTGACCTGGGAAGCGACACGCCCGAAAACGGGCGGCAGGCACGGCTGGCACAGTTGAATGCCACCTTGCTGGCGCGCCACCAGGAGGGACGGCGCGTGGTGGTGTTCGTCGAAGAAGCGCAGGGCATCGCGCTCGACAGCCTGGAATTCCTGCGGCTGCTGACCAATCTGGAAACCGCCACCGATAAGCTGCTGCAAATCGTGCTGTTCGGCCAGCCCGAACTCGACGTGCAGCTGGCCGACCCACGCATCCGCCAGCTGAAAGACCGCATCACCCTGAGCCTGAACCTGTCGCCCCTGGCGCAAGCCGAAATCGCCGATTACCTGCGCGCACGGCTGGCAGTGGCAGGCTATCGCGGCCCCGACCTGTTTCCGGCGGCGCTCATCACGCGCATGACGCAACTGTCTGGCGGCCTGTCGCGCCGCATCAACGTGCTGGCCGACAAAACCCTGCTGGCAGCCTATGCCGGGCAAACCCACACGCTCACCCCGGCCCATCTGGAGGCAGCCGCGGGCGACGCCGAAATGCAGCCGCTCCCACATCAGCCAGACTCGCGCCAGAGGCTGCGCCGCTGGGCGTGGCTGAGTGCCGGCCTGGCGGCCGTGCTGGGCTTGCTGGCATTTTTCGCCTGGCAGGCGCTATCGCTATCCGCCCCCCCGCCTGTTGCCACCCCACCCCAGACCGCTCGGCCGTCCGCCGCCCCAACTGTCGCCGACGTCACCGAACTGGCCAAACAAACCCAACGCTGGCTGGCCGCCGCCGCGCCCGGCACCCACGCCATCCAGGTCGCCTCGGCTAAAGAAGCCGCCCAGGTAGCCGTATTATTAGAGAGCTTGAATGCCGCCACCCCGCATCCGGTGCGGGTGTTGCACGGACTGCGTCAGGGGGCGCCCGCCTGGATGATCCTGGCAGGCGAGTTTGCCACCCGTGACGCGGCCATGGCGGCCCTGCGCACGCTGCCCGCCCCGCCTGCAGGCACACCGTTTCTACGCACGGTCGGCAAAATGCGCACCGTAGCCTTACCAACAGGATGATGATGAACGCTGTGTTGAAACGCTCCATATTGACGAGTCTGGCACTGACCAGCTTCGTGCTGGTAGGAGGCTGCGTGCCCCCGCAGGCGTTTGACACCTCGCCCGGCCACATCAGCCAGCCCACCCAACCGGTCGTGCCAATCGCCCCGCCGCCCGCACTGGTGAAGGCAGCGCCCGCGTTGACCCCGCCCAGGCCGAGCGCGCCGGTGCCGACCTACACCGTGGTGGTCAACGACGTGCCGGTAAAAGACCTACTGTTTTCCATCGCGCGCGACACCCAGTACAACATCGACCTGTATCCGGGCATCTCCGGGCGAGTCTCGCTCAACGCCGTGCAGGAGCCGCTGCCCGCCATTCTCGACCGCATCGCCCGGCAGGCGAATTTGCGCTACGAAATGAACGGCCGCACGGTGTCGATCATGCCCGATACGCCGTACGTCAAAACCTACACCGTCAATTACGTCAACGTCGCTCGCAACACCACCTCCAGCGTCGGCGTGGCGGCGCAAATTGCCAGCACCGGCGGTAGTGTCGGCACAGCCGGCAGCAGCTCGACCGCAACGGGGAACTCCTCCACCACCACCGTTTCCAGTCAGTCGAACAATGATTTGTGGACGGTGCTGGCCGACAACATCCGCACCCTGCTCGCCGGCACCCGCGCCGTCACCCAAAGCAACGAAGAGCGCGCCGCCCGGCTGGATGCCGAAAAAGCCGAGCGTGCCGAACGCGTATCGCAGGCCGAAGCCGCCAGTAAGGCCGGCGCCGGCGCGGCAAACCTGTTCACCGCCGCGTTTGCCAACCAGCCGGTAGGCGACGGCAAATACGATGTCGCGGTCAACCCGGTGGCGAGCACCGTTACCGTGCTAGGCACCGCCAAACAACAGGAACTGGTGCAGCAGTATCTCGACCGCGTGATGCATTCGGCGCAGCGCCAGGTACTGATCGAAGCGACGATCGTCGAGGTCAGTCTAAAGGACCAATACCGCGCCGGCATTGACTGGTCGAAAGCCCTGCAAGGCACCACCGGCTGGGCGATAAACACCCTCGGTGGCGGCACCAACGCACTGGCTAACACACTTACGCCTTTTATCCAGGCTACCTACACCAACACCGGGAGCAACGGCTTCGCAGCTGCCATCGATCTGCTGGAGTCCTTCGGCAACACCAAGGTGCTGTCCAGCCCCAAGCTGATGGCGCTGAACAACCAGACCGCGCTGCTCAAGGTGGTCGACAACCTGGTGTACTTTAACGTCAAGGCCGATACCACCACCACCGCGAATGTCGGGACGACGACCACCTTCACCACCACACCGCAAACCGTCCCAGTCGGCATCGTGATGACGATGACGCCGCAGATCAACGAAAACGGCATGGTCTCGCTGACCGTGCGTCCGACGATTTCGCGCAATGTCGGCTTCGTCAGGGATCCAAACCCCAGCATTCCCGCAAACATCCCCAACCAGGTGCCCGTTATCCAGGTACGCGAAATGGAATCACTGCTGCAAATCCGCAGCGGCCAGACCGTCATCCTCGGCGGCCTGATCCAGGATGACCGCAATAATGCCCGCGACGGCCTGCCCGGCCTGTCACGCCCCGAAGGCGTCGGCGCCGTGTTCGGCCAGCACGAACGCACCAACAGTCAGACCGAACTGGTGATCTTTCTGCGGCCCATCGTTGTGTCCAATCCCACGCTGGAAAGCGATGAACTGCGCCAGTTCCAGCGTCTGCTTCCCAGCAACGCACGGAGCAGCCCTTGAGCCTATTGCTCAAAGCACTGAAGCAGGCCGAAGCCGCCAATGGGGTCAAGCCTGATTCCGCTAGCCGGATCGAGGGCGACCTCGAACTGGAGCCCGTGGCTGCATCCGGCACGGCCCAGGCACGCGAATGGGTGGAGCCGCCCGGCTTGCTGTTCGGCAGCAGCGGACTCACGCCCGAGCCACGCCACGCACCGGCTTTCCGCTGGCCGCAACTTTCGCTGGTGCCGCTCACGGCCCTGCTGTCCGCGCTGATCGCGCTGGGCTACGGGATCTATCTCTACTTTGCCCTGCAGCCACCGGCTGCTATCACCCCCCCCCCTGCCAACGTCGCAGCGCCCGTCGCCGCTGCTGCCACACCGGTCAAACCCGTTGCAGTCGATCCCGCACCTGCCGTGTTGCCTGTCGCACCTTTGCCGCAGCCGCAACCGTCTGCCACGGCACCTGCCAATGGCGCGCTCCTGCCCCCGCCTGCCCGCAGACCCCCGCGTGCAGCCTATCCCTCAAACAACACCGCACCGTCGCCTGCCACGCTGCCGCTGTTCCAGCCCGACGCGCAAACGACCTTGCTCAGCCAAGCCTACGCTGCCTATCAGCGCGGTGCGTTGACCGAGGCGCAGCGGCTCTACACCCAGGCCGCCGCACGCGGGCGCAATGTGGATGCGCTGCTCGGGCTGGCGGCGATCGCCAGCCTGCAAAACCGCGAAGCGGACGCGCAGCGCCTCTATCGCGAGGTGCTCGATCTTGATCCGCGCAATGCTGCGGCCCAGGGTGCCTTGCTCGACCTGCTCGGCAACATCGACAGCCAGGCAACCGAAAGTCGCCTGAAAACGCTGATCGAACGCGACCCCAGCCCACATCTCTACCAGACGCTCGGCAACCTCTACGCCGAGCAGGCGCGCTGGAACGACGCCCAGGCCGCCTATTTCGAGGCATGGCGCGGCGCGCCGGACAATTCCGATTACGCCTTCAACCTGGCGGTCAGCCTCGACCAGTTGCACCAGGTCCCGGCCGCGCTGACGTATTACGAAAAGGCGCTCGCAAGCGGTGGCGTGCACCGTTTCGACCGCGCCCAGGCCGAAGCGCGTGTGCAGCAACTGAAGTCGGTTCGTTAAGAGCAGTCGTATGGAGCGCCGGAAAAAACTCCGCATGGGCGAGACCCTGGTTGCACAGGGACTCATTACCCTCGACCAGCTGCGCATCGGCCTGAAGGAACAGAAAGCGACCGGCCTGCCGATCGGCCGCCAGCTGGTGGCCCTCGGCTTCATGACCGAGGCGGTGCTGCGCGACCAGCTCGCCAATGCGCTCGGCAGCCAGGGCATCGATCTCACGCAGGTGGTGGCCGACCCCGAAGCGCTGCAGTTGGTGCCCGAGGAATTCGCCCGCCGCCACCATCTGCTGCCGATCGCGCATGACGCCGCGCGCAACGTGCTGACGCTGGCGACCACCGACATGTTCAACGTCGTCGCGCTCGACCAGCTGAAAGCCGCGCTCGGCGGCCAGCTCGAAATCGACACCCTGCTGGCAGCCGAAGCACAGCTGCTCGAATGTATCGACAAGTTCTACGGCTTCGATCTCTCGCTCGACGGCATCCTGCGCGAAATCGAGACCGGCGAGGTCGATTACGCCAGTCTCAACCCCGAGACCGAGGAATACACCCAGCCGGTGGTGCGACTGGTCGGCGCGCTGCTCACCGATGCGGTGAAACGCGAATCGAGCGATATCCACTTCGAACCCGAGCACGCCTTCCTGCGCATCCGCTACCGCATCGACGGTGTGCTGGAACAGATTCGCAGCCTGCACAAGGCCTACTGGCCGGGCATCCTGGTGCGGCTGAAAGTGCTGTCCGGGATGAACATCGCGGAGACGCGCGCGCCGCAGGACGGCCGCATGTCGCTCACGCTCAACGGCCGCCCGATCGATTTTCGCGTGTCCTCGCAACCCGGCATCCACGGCGAAAACCTGGTGCTGCGCATCCTCGACCGCGAAAAATCGATCATGCCGCTGGAGCAGATGGGCTTCACCACCGACGCGCTGCGCGAACTGCAACTGATGATGGCGCGGCCCGAAGGCATCCTGGTGGTCACCGGGCCGACCGGCTCCGGCAAGACCACCACGCTGTACTCGATGCTGTCGCACCTCAACAACGAGACCGTCAACATCATGACGCTGGAAGACCCGGTCGAATACCCGGTCACCCTGATGCGCCAGAGCTCGGTCAACGAAACGCTGAAACTCGACTTCGCCAACGGCATCCGCTCCATCATGCGGCAGGATCCCGACATCATCCTGGTCGGCGAAATCCGCGACAAGGACACCGCCGAAATGGCTTTCCGCGCCGCCATGACCGGCCACCAGGTGTTCACCACCCTGCACACCAACTCCGCGCTCGGGGTGTTTCCGCGCCTCATGGACATCGGCATCCAGCCCGGCATCCTGTCCGGCAACATCATCGGCGTCATCGCGCAGCGGCTGGTGCGCAAGCTGTGTCCGCACTGCAAGGAAGCCTACACGCCTGACGAACACGAAGCCCTCATCCTCGGCACCGACCCGGCCCTCCCGCCGCAGATTTATCGTGCCACCGGTTGCCTGGTATGCAGCAACAAAGGCTACAAAGGACGCCTGGCGCTGATCGAATTGCTGCGGATGGATCCCACGCTGGATGAACTGGTGGCCAACGACGCGCCGCTGCACGAAATCCGCCGCGCCGCACTCGAGCATGGCTACCATCCGCTGGCTGAAGACGGCGTCAAGCGTGTGCTGGATGGCGTGACCTCGCTGGCGGAAGTGGCGCGGGTGGTGGATTTGACGGGGCGGGTGTAAAACCATGAACCACAGAGGCACAGAGGCACAGAGAGACATCTTGCCCGAGGCGGTCATCGGTGCGGCAATCAAGGTGCATCGTGCGCTCGGCCCAGGCCTGCTCGAATCCGCCTATGAAACGTGCCTCTGTTACGAACTCGGGCAAGTGCAAATCCATTTTCTGCGTCAGCTTGAATTGCCGGTGACCGACAAAGGCACTCCGCTCGACTGCGGTTATCGATTCGACATCGTGGTAAGTGCCCAACGGGAACTCGAACGTAAAGCGGTGGAACGGCTCGTGCCAGTGCATGAAGCGCAATCGCTGACCTATCTGAAACCAAGCAAGCTGCACACGGGTCTGCTGCTCAATTTCAACGTTCCCGTACTCAGAAACGGCATCAAGAGAATCCGGCCATGATTTTCTCCGTGCCTCTGTGCCTCTGTGGTTAACGGTTTTATGCCCTTCTTCGACTACCGCGCCATCGACCAAACCGGCCGCACCACCCGGGGCACGCTATCGGCCGTCAACGACGTCGACCTCGAGCTGCGCCTGAAACGCATGGGGCTCGATCTGATCACGCTGGCCGAGCTTTCGCGCCAGTACGCCCCCAGCGGCCGCGAACGCGTCACCCGGCGCGATCTGGTCACCTTCTGCATCCACATGCGCTACATCACCCGCGCCAGGATTCCGCTGCTCGATGGCTTGCGCGACCTGCGCGACACCATGGAAAAACGCGGCTTTCGCGATGTGCTGACCGCGCTGCTGGAAGATATGGAAGGCGGCAAGGTGTTGTCGCAGGCGCTGGCGGCGCACCCTGCGGTGTTTGGCGCCGTGTTCGTCCACAGCGTGCGCGCGGGCGAGCAGACCGGCCTGCTGGATGCGGTATTCGATCGCCTGGCCGAATCGCTCAAATGGCAGGAAGAAGTCGCCGCCAAGGCCAAACGGCTGATGATCTATCCGGCACTGGTGCTGGCCGTCGTCGGCGCGGCCATCCTGTTTTTGCTGGTGTATCTGGTACCGCAGGTACTTTCCCTGGTCGAGACCATGGGGGTGACGCTGCCGCTGCCGACGCTGATTCTGCTGGCAGTATCGAATGCACTGCGTTCGTACTGGCTGATTGGTCTGCCGCTGGCACTGGCAGTGAGCGTCGGACTGCCGTTATGGGTGAAGCAGAGCGAGGCCGGGCGCGACTGGTGGGACCGCACCCAGTTGCGGCTGCCCGTCATCGGACCGATCATGCAGAAGATGGCGCTGTCGCGCTTCACCGATACACTGGCGATGATGTACCGCTCGGGAGTGACGGTGCTCGATGCACTGCGTGCAGGCGAGATGGTCGCTGGAAACCGGGTCATTGCCAGCGGCATCCACCGCGCCGCACAGCAGATTGCCGACGGCCGCGGACTGTCCGAAAGCTTTCAGTCACTGGCGCTGTTTCCGCCGCTGGTGATCCGCATGTTGCGGGTGGGCGAATCCACCGGCGCGCTCGACGAGGCGCTGGATAATGTGACGTATTTTTATAACCGCGAAGTGCTCGACTCCATCGAAAACGGCCTCAAGGTTCTGGAACCCATGCTCACCGCCATCCTCGGCCTGCTGCTCGGCGGCATCCTGGTATCGGTGCTGCTGCCGATATACGACCTGATCGGGAACCTGCCGTTGTGATGTTCAACCATCGCCTGATCCTGCTTGCCACACCACGCCAGATTGGCGTGCTCGACTGGCGTCCGGGGCAGATGCACTGGCTGGGCGAATTTGCCGCCGACACGGCGGGACTTGCGGCATTCCGGCAGATCGTGGTCAAGCATGCGCAGTTGCCGGTGCTGCTGGTGGCCGACACAGTGGATGAGGATTACCGCAGCGAGATTCTGCCGCACGTGCAGGGACACGCACGCGCCGAACTGCTGGCGCGCAAGCTCAAGCAGGTGTTCCGCAACGCGCGCTTTACCGGCGCGTGGCGGCAGGCACGCGAAACGACCGGACGCCGCGACGACCGCTATCTGCTGGCCGCCCTGGCCGATGCCGACTGGCTGACGCCGTGGCTCAGCGTGCTGCACCGCGAACGCGTGCCGCTGTATGGCATCACCCCGCTGGCAATGGCGTGCCAGCAGCTCCTGTCCAAACTGCGGGTGCAGGCGCCGCACACGCTGCTGGCGTATCGTCTCAACAACAGCCTGCGGCTGTCCTACTACCACAATGGCCTGCTGCGTTTTTCGCGCCTGATCGGCAGCGACACGCCCACCCAGTTGCCGGGCAATGCGGCCGACGAAATCGCCAAGACCCAGCTCTATCTCGCCGGCCAGCGCATCCTGCCGCGCGAAGCCCGCCTGCATGTGCTGCTGCTCGACCCCAGCGGCCAGCTCGACAACGCGCAGGCTCCGCTCAATGCCGACCCCGCGTTCAGCACACGGCTGATCGACATTCCCAGCCTCGCGCGTGCACTGCGCATTCCGGATGACTTTCTGGCTGCCACCCCGGAAGTCGCGCCGCTGGCGGCGATTGCGGGTGAGGCCGTGCAGCTGAATCTGGCGCCGCCCGAACTGCTGCAACGCCATACCGAATTCCGCTGGCGGCGCGGCCTGAATCTGGCGGCAGGCATCGTTGCCGCGATCGGCCTGACCCTGACCGCAACTTATTGGCTCCATGCCCAGGAACTGCGCGATCAGGCGCTACAGATTCAGAGCGAAGTGCAGCGTGGAGATGCACGCCATGCCGCCATCGTGCGCGACTTCCCCGTGCTCGCCACCCGCCCGGACCAGCTCGGGCTGACCCTTGCCCTGGCCACGCAGCTGGATCGTGCGCCCCTCGACGTCAACGCGCTGTTCATGCCGCTGGGGCAAGCGCTGTCAGCGCACCCTGAAGTCGTGGTCAAGGCATTGACGCTGCAGGACACGGCAGACGGCACGGCGGATATCACACTGGAGGCACGGCTGTCCGACTTTGACGGTAACTACCGCGCAGCCATGTCACGCATCGACCGCTTTGTCGCACGGCTGGCAGCCACCCCCGGCGTCGCGTCTGTCGAGCGCTTGACCAGCCCTGTCGACACTGCCCCCACTGCCACCCTGACTGGAAAAACCACAGGCGAAACCAATCCTGAAGAGACACGTTTCAGCTTGAGCCTGCAGGTGCGCACATGACCCTGCCGCCGCTTGCCTCGCTTAAAACTTCGATGCTGCTGCTGCTCGCTGCAGGTTTGATGGCCGCTGCAGGCATTTTCTGGAGCCACCAGCAGGACACGCAAGCGCGCGCCGCCCTGCAAGCCCAGCAAACGGCACTCCATGCCGCGCACGCGCGCCAGCAACAGGGCCGAACGGAAGCGCGCCTGATTGCGCAGCACATCGATGCCTACCACGCCCTGATTGCGCGGGGTTTTGTGGGCGAGGAAAATCGCCTCGCCTGGATCGAAGCCGTGCACCTCGCCAATCGGGACGCCCGACTGTACGGCCTCACCTACACCCTGTCGCCGCGCGCTGCCGCCCCGGCCACCCTGGTCAGCGGCCTGCCGCTCAAGCAGACCCGAATGGTAGTGAACATGCCCTTGTTGGTGGAAACTGACCTGCCGCGTTTTCTCGACGCCTTGCATGCCCGCACGCCCGGCGTATTCCGCGTCAGCCGCTGCCGCCTCGCCCGCATCACCGACACCCCACCCCAGCCGGTCAACCACCCCGAACTCGACGCCGAGTGCGAACTGCTGTGGTTCACCGTGGCAGCTGACGGCAAGGAGGAAAAATGAACCGGCACCCTGCCTGGCTGAAACGCTTTGCCCACCTGCCTATATTGCTGCTGGCCATGCTGGGGACATGGGGTGAAAGTCTGGCCGCCGTGCCCACCGATCCCGGGCGCCTGTTCTACACCCCCGAGCAGCGCGCGCAACTCGAAGCCGCGCGCGCGCGCAACGCCACCCAGGTGAGGCAGACCGGCCCCGCGGTCGGCCCGGCCGCTGTACGCTTCGACGGTATAGTCATCCGCTCCGACGGCACCCGCACACGCTGGGTCAATGGCCAGCCGCAGGTCGGCGCGTCCGGCGTGGCCGGCCTGAAGCCGGGCCAGATCCGCGCCGACGGCAAGGTGTATGAACCCTACCAGGTGCTGCGCCCCAGCCCGGCTCCGGCCATCGCCAAGGAACCCACGCCATGAAGCTAACACGCGGTTTCACCCTGATCGAACTGGCCATCGTGCTGGTCATCATCACCATCCTGATCGGCGGTCTGGCCGTGCCGCTAACGGCGCAGATCCAGGCGCGGCGGATCGCCGAAACCAAGAAAACACTGGAAGAAGCACATCACGCACTCGTCGGGTATGTCATGTCTCATCCATCAACCACCAATCCAGACAAACCCTATCTTCCATGTCCAGACACGGATGGTGATGGCCGGGAAAACCGGCCTGGCGATTCCTGCACCAATGCTGATGGCTGGTTTCCCTGGGCTGATCTGGGCACGGGCTCTCAGGACGCTTGGGGCAACCGCCTGCGTTACAGCGTCGAAACCAGGGAATATACCGACAGGTCGAAGGGCTTGCCAAACCTGGCCCTTCTCACGCCACCCTACGCCACACTTAATTTGAAACGCATTTGTCGCAGCAGCGCATGTACGTCGTTCGATGCCATCTATTTACCCGCCGTAGTGTTCTCACATGGTCCAAACGGATGGGGTGCCAGAAACATCAACGGCAACACGCTAAGCAACCCGACCAGCACGGATGAATTGGAAAACACAAATGGCGATGCGACTTTTGTAAGCCGCACCCCAACTCAAGCCGGACATGCCAGCGGCGAATTCGACGATCTGGTGGTGTGGATTTCAGATGGCGTGCTCAGGAGCCGTGTGTGTCCTGATGGCGGCTGTCCGTAGCCTGCAGCCGGAAACTCACCCGTCCCGCCTGATTGTCGGGCAGTTCCAGCCGGAACCCCGACCGCGCGGCCTGCCGCGCGGCCTGATACAAGCCCACGCCCAACCCGAAATCCGATGCCACCGGGCTCAGGAACAGATTGCGCGCCACGTGTTCGGGCGCCGGTGCGCCGCTGTCGGTCACGCTCAGGCTCACCATCGGATGCAGCGCCAGCCGCGCTTCCACCGCAATGCCCGGCTCGCGCTGGCGCTTGCGCAGGGCATTGGTGAGGAGGTTGTCGGCCACGCTGTCGAACAGGTCCTGCGGCAAGGGGGTCTCGTCGAGCGCGTCGGCAAAAAACTGCACGTCGTCGTGTTCGTAGCGTGACAGCAGGGCCGCCCACCAGGCCTGTGCGGGGAGCTGCGCAACATCCATTTCAGCCGGCTGCTTGAGCTTGTCGACGGTCTGCGACAACCGTGCCGCCAGTTGCGGCAGCTGGCGTTTCATCAGCGCCTGCAGACGCTCGCTGTCCTCGGGGGTGGAGGTATCGGCCGCGGCGATCAGGGTTTTCATCGACTGCAGAATGTTTTTCACGTCGTGGGTCAGACGCGCGCCGGTATCGTGGATGGCCTGGCTATAGGCCTGTTCGCGCAGGGTTTGCTCGCGCACCTTGGCGGCGTAAAAATAGCCCAGCAACTGCGACAGCAGCCGCACATGCAGCGCCAGCGCGGGGGTGAGCGGGCGCGGCGATTGCCAGATCAGGGTCAAGCCATGGAAGGCATGGGTGACGGCATGTTCGGCGGGCTCGCCAAACGTCCCCTCGCCGCGCGCCGCCTGCCAGCGGCCGCCGCGGATCCAGGTCAGTTCGTGCAGGTCGGACAACCCATCGCGCACGAAGGATTCCGGATCGCGCTCGCGCTCGGCCAGCGTCGCCAACCGCTGCGCCCAGCCTTCGAACGGCAGGCCTACCGACAGCAAATAACGCGAGGTCACCTGCCCCAGCCCGGCAAACCCGGCGCGCGGATTCCACAGCCACGACAGCGCCAGCAATAGCGCCGCCATGCCAAGCAGGGTCTGCACCAGCGCCCAGGCATAACTCACCCTGGCCACCGCCACCACGGCAAACGCACCCAGTGCCATCACCATGATGAGCAGCGACAGCATCAGGCCGTAGATGAAGTCGAGCGTGGACGATGCGCCGCGCTGGCGGGTGGCGGGCAGGAACAGGATCACCAGCGGCAGCAGCGGCAGGCCATAGCGCACCCCGGCCTGCAGCCCACCGGGCAGCGCGGCGCCACCCAGGCTCTGCGGCAGCACCCAGGCCAGCAGCAGCGCAAGCAAATAAGCCAGTGCGAACAGGTAGGCCAGCCGCTGACTGCGTTCGGTTTGCGAAGTCGCCACCGCGCCCACCAGCCCCGCCAGAATCGCCAGCCACAGTGCCATCACCCAGGTACTGTCCAGCAGCACCAGCAGCGCCGCCATGGCAAACACCGGCAGCGCGAGGCGCGGCTCGATGCGCGCCTCGTTGCGCACCAGCGGTTGCCACAGCAAAAACAGCCCGTAGTGCGCTAGCAGGAATGCACGCGTCACCGCCGCCTCGGCATCGAGCACCACTGCCGCGTGCAACGCCAGCAGCATCAAGGCCAGCCAGCGCCCGGGCGCCACCCGCGTGAACAGGTTGACCAGCGATGTCAGCCACGCCAGCCGCGGCGCCGTCTCGGTGCGTTCAGTCATGTCGGGGAGCGAGGTGGAATCGAGAGAAATTCAGCATGACACAGCTATCGGCATTTCACCCGGTAAATGGAGCTCGCGAGCGCACCTGCCCGCCCACAGGTCTGCCGAAAACCCGGCATGGGCGTCGTATTTTCGTCAAATCAGTCTCCATTCGGGCGCGCAATGTTTGATTTACATTATTTTTATCAATAGGTTAAAGAGCTACCCAGGCTGGCATGCATATTGCAAATTGGCGGTCAGGTAATCACATAACGGAGCGCTCCGCCATGCATCAACCCAACTTCCCGCGACGCCAGTCGGGCTTCACCCTGATCGAGATCGCCATTGTGCTGGTCATCATCGGCCTGCTGCTCGGCGGCATTCTAAAGGGGCAGGAGCTCATTACCCAGGGCCGCATCCGCAACGTGGGCAATGATTTCCAGTCGGTGACGGCGGCGATCAATCTGTATCAGGATCGGTATCGGGCGCTGCCGGGGGATGATCCTGGCGCGGCCGGGCGCTGGACGGCGGCCGGCAGCACGACGACCAGCGGAGACGGCGACGGTACCATTGGTACGGGAACAGCGGCGACCCCGGCCTACAATTCCACCAACGCAGCCGACGAATCCCGGTTGTTCTGGCAGCACCTGCGCCTCGCGGGTCTCATTGGCGGGCCGACGACCACTGGCGCGGTTGGCACCGCTAACCCCCCCAACGCCGCATCGGGCGTGACAGGTGTACAAAACAGCGCATTCGGCATCATTGGTATCGTCACTTGCTCGAACAATCTTCCTGCCAAAATCGCCCAAGCAATCGACGCGCAGTTCGACGACGGCAACGCCATCACTGGCACGGTGCGCGGCGTCCCCGGCACCGCTGCGGGCACCGCCGTCCCCACCGCCAACTACATTGACGACGGCTCCACTTTTTACGTCGTCTGCAAAGCGCCCTGACGTTCGCTCGTTGCAGGCCTAGCCCTGCAACACCCTGAACTCCGCTGCCGCCAGCCCATCGGCGCCGCCGCGCAGCACCAGCACATCACCGACCTTGATTTCGGTGTCAGGCTGGGGGTCCACGCCCTTGATTCCCTGACGGCGGATCGCCACCACCTCCACCACCAATTCGTCCAGCCCCAGGCTTTCCAGACTGTGGCCGGCCGCCGCCGCGCCTTGCGTGATCAGCACGGTGTGCAGGCGCGGCTGGGCGTCCTGATCGAGTTTATCGTCGGCGTCAGAGGCGCCGCGGAAAAAGCCGCGCATCATGGCATAGCGCGTTTCGCGCACTTCCCGGATCCGTTTCAGCACCTGGGTGAGCGGCACGCCCAACAGCATCAGCGCGTGCGAGGCCAGCATCAGCGAGCCTTCCATCACCTCGGATACCACTTCGGCCGCGCCCGCCGCTTTCAGCGCGTCGATATGGGTGTCGTCGATGGTGCGCACCACCACCGGCAGTTCCGGCCGCAGTTCGCGCACATGGCGCAGGATGGCCATGCTGGAGCGCAGGTCGGAATAAGTCACCACCACGGCCTGCGCGCGGCTGAGGCCGGCGGCGACCAGCACCTCGCGGCGACTGGCGTCGCCATACACCACATTGACGCCGGACGCGGCCACCGCGCGGATGCGCTCGGGGTCGGCGTCAAGCGCGACAAAGGTGATGTCTTCGGCCTCCAGCAGGCGCGCCAGGTTCTGGCCGCTGCGGCCGTAGCCGCAGACGATCACATGCTGGGACTTGCCGAAGGTCTTGACCGCGATGTCGTGCACTTCCTTGGCGCGCCCGGCCCATTCGCTGCCGGCAATCAGGCGAGTGAGCGCGTCCATGCGGTTGATCAGCAGCGGGGCAATCAGCATCGACAGCACCATCGCCGCCAGCACCGGCTGGGTGATCTCGGCGCCCAGCAGTTTCAGGTCGGCCGCCTGCGCCAGCAGCACGAAGCCGAATTCACCCGCCTGCGCCAGCCCCAGTGCAGTGCGCACGGCAGTGGGGCGAGCGCTGCCGAAGGCCATCGCCAGCCCGGCCACCAGAACAGTTTTGCCGATAACGATGGCCGCCACCAGCAGCAGCACGTCGCCCCAGTTCAGCATCACCTGCATCAGGTCGAGCCGCATCCCGATGGTGACGAAGAACAGCCCCAGCAACACGTCGCGGAAGGGCTTGATGTCGTCTTCCACCTGATAGCGGTATTCGGTTTCGGAGATCAGCATGCCCGCCAGGAAGGCGCCCAGCGCCAGCGACAGGCCGGCGCTTTCGGTGAGGAACGCCAGTCCCAGGGTGAACAGCAGCAGATTCAGCGTGAACAGTTCGGGCGACTTGTGCCCCGCCACCCACTGGAACCACGGGCGCATGATGCGCTGACCGACGAACAGCAAAAAGCCGAGCACCACGACGGCCTTCAACACGGCCAGCCCCAGCACCATCCCCATGTCGTCGGCATCCTTGGCAAACGCCGGAATCAGGATCAAGAGCGGCACAACCGCCAGGTCCTGGAACAGCAGTGCGCCGAAAATCTGGCGCCCGTGCGGGGTCTGAATTTCAAGGCGTTCGGCCAAGAGCTTCGACACAATGGCGGTGGACGACATCGACATGATGCCGCCCAGCGCAAGTGCCGCCAGCAGTGGCAAATCGAGCAGCCGGGCAACGAGCGCGGTGAGCACAATGGTCAGCACGACCTGTGCGCCGCCGAAGCCGAACACCGTCATGCGCATGGTCATCAGGCGGGGCAGGCTGAATTCCAGGCCGATGGAAAACATCAGGAACACCACGCCGAACTCGGCCAGGTAACGCGCTTCCTCGCTGTCCGGAATCCAGCCCAGTGCGAACGGGCCGATGGCAATGCCAGTCATCAGATAACCGAGCAGGGTCGGCAGCCGCAAGGCGCGCGCGGCAGCGGCCACCAGCACGGCGACCGCGAGCAAAATCAGGACAAGCTGGAGGCTGCTATGCATACGATCTTTCATGGGCATACGATTCCGCACGCGCTTCAGCGCGTAGCGGATCGGAGTCCTTTAGGGCTTCAGCCCATATCAAAGCCGGAGTCCCCTTGCGGGGCATACGATCCTTCATGGGCTTCAGCCCTTATTTAAAGTCGGAGTCCCCCTTTGTGGGACATCAAGGAAAACGCGGTTGGGAAGGCAGGCTTTAGTATACTTGCCGACCATGCGACCCCAACCCACCTCCGCCGAACATTTGCTTGCACTCGCGCGCCAGGTACTCGACATCGAAGCCGACGCCCTGCGTACCCTGTCTGCCCGCCTCGACACCGGCTTTGCCGACGCGGTGCACCTGATCCTGGCGTGCAGCGGGCGCGTGGTGGTGTCGGGCATGGGCAAGTCCGGGCACATCGGCGGCAAGATCGCCGCCACCCTGGCGTCCACCGGCACCCCGGCGTTTTTCATGCACCCGGGCGAAGCCAGCCATGGTGATCTGGGCATGATCGCGCACGACGACGTGGTGCTGGCGCTGTCGAACTCGGGCGAGAGCAACGAAATCGTCAGCATCGTGCCGCTCATCAAGCGGCGTGGCGCCAAGCTCGTTGCCATAACCGGCAACCCCAACTCGACCCTGGCGCGCGAGGCCGACGCCCATCTGAATGCGGCCGTCGACAAGGAGGCCTGCCCGCTCAATCTGGCGCCCACCGCTAGCACCACGGCGGCGCTCGCGCTGGGCGACGCGCTGGCAGTGGCACTGCTCGATGCGCGCGGCTTTTCGGCCGACGACTTTGCGCGTACCCACCCCGGCGGCAGCCTGGGACGGCGTCTGCTCATTCATGTGCGCGACGTCATGCACACGGGCGACGAACTGCCGAAAATCGATCACGACGCCTCGCTCAAGGTCGCACTGCTCGAGATGACGAAAAAAGGGCTCGGCATGACCGCCGTGGTCGACGCTGCCGGCCGTGTTGCGGGCCTCTTCACCGACGGCGACCTGCGCCGCGCGCTGGAGCATGCGCTCGATCTGCAGCAGGCGCGGGTGACCGACCTGATGACGCGCAACCCCAAAACCATCCGCGCGGATGAACTCGCCGTGGCGGCGGTGGAAAAAATGGAAACGCTAAAAATCAACGGCCTGCTGGTGGTCGACGCCGACAACACCCTGGTGGGCGCGCTCAACATGCACGACCTGCTGAAAGCGGGCGTGGTGTGATGACCGCTGATGTGATGACACCCGCCCTGATCGCCCGTGCGCAAAAAATCAGGCTGATCGCGTTCGACGTCGATGGCGTGATGACCGACGGCACCCTGTTTCTGGCCGATGACGGACAGGAATACAAGGGCTTCAACTCGCTCGACGGCCACGGCCTGAAAATGCTCAAGGGCAGCGGTGTCGAGCTCGCCATCATCACCGGGCGCAGCTCGCGCGTGGTGGAACACCGCGCCAGAAATCTCGGCATCGAGATCATCCACCAGGGCGCGCACGACAAGCTGGCCGTATACGAGGCGCTCTGCCGCGAACTCGGCATCGCCTGCGAAGCCACTGCCTACATGGGCGACGACGTGGTCGACCTGCCGGTGATGCGGCGCGCCGGCCTGGCGATCACCGTGCCCGCGGCGCCCGAACTGGTGAAGGCGCACAGCCACCTGATCACCACCCGCGAAGCGGGGCATGGCGCGGTGCGCGAGGCCTGCGAATTTCTGATGCGCGCGCAGGGCGCGCTGGACGCGGCGCTGGCACCTTATCTGAAATGACGCGCCCTGAACGGACCGCATCGCGCGCCACCGATTCGAGGGCGGCATGATCACGCGAGGCTCGCTGTGGCTGCCGCTGGCCATTTTGCTGCTTCTGGCCGCACTCAGCTTCTGGATCGAGCGTTCGGTGCAGCTGACGGTCAACGGCAGCGAGGCGGCGCAAACCGATCCTGAAGGCATTATGGAAAACTTCGATGCGCTGCGCACCGATCCGGCAGGCAAACCGCACTACCGGTTGTCCGCCAAAAAACTCAAGCATTATTCCGGCAGCAAGCGCACCGAACTGGAATCGCCCCGCTTCGTCCAACTGGACGTCGAGGCCGGCGAAGTGAGCGCAGTGGCAAAACAGGCCACCGTCTCGCCCGACGGCCACGAGGTGGACCTGCGCGGCGACGTCATCGTGGAACGTGCCGCCCGCCCCGGACAATCCGCCATGACCCTGCATACGGCGCAGCTGCTTGTTTTTCCCGAACGCGACCTGCTGCGCGCGCCGGGTGCAGTCGACATCCGCGACGCCACCCTCACTTTACGCGCGGGCGCGATGGAATACGACGCCCGGCAACGCGTCATCAAACTGACAGGGCGGGTGCAAGCCCGTTACATCTCCGGAAGTTAATGCCATGCAAACATTGAAAACAGGTTTTTATGCAGTGCTGTGTGCCGCGCTGCTCGCCTCGCCCGTCCACGCCGAGAAGGCCGACCGCGACAAGCCGGTCAACCTCGAAGCGGACGTGGTCACGCTCGACGACATCAAGAAAGTCAGCGTCTATCAGGGCAATGTGATTTTGAGCCAGGGCACGCTGATGCTGCGCGCCGACCGCGTGCAGGTGACACAAAATGCGAGCGGGCTCGACAAGCTCAGCGCCACCGGCCGCCCCGCGACGTTCCGCCAGAAGCTCGATGGCCGCGACGAGTTCATCGAGGGGTTTGCCGGCCGCATCGAGTACGACAGCTTCAACAGCCAGCTCGAAATGATCGGCCAGGCCCAGCTGCGGCGCGGCAGCGACGAACTGCGCGGCGCGCAGATTTCCTACAACGCCAACACCGAGTTCTACAAGGTCGTCGGCCAGCCTGATGCAAAAACCCCGGCCGGCCGGGTACGCGCCGTCATCCGCCCGAAACCGCGTACCGACCAGCCCGCCGCACAACCATGAGCCAGATTTCCGTCCAGCACCTGCGCAAGACGTATGGCAAGCGCACCGTGGTGCACGATGTTTCGTTCGAAGTCAAAAGCGGTGAAGTGGTCGGCCTGCTGGGGCCCAACGGCGCCGGCAAGACCACCTGTTTTTACATGGTGGTGGGGCTGGTCGCGGCGGACGGCGGCAGCGTGCAGCTGGATACGCACGACCTCACCCACATGGCGATCCACCAGCGCGCGCGGCTGGGGCTGTCCTACCTGCCGCAGGAACCCTCCATCTTCCGCAAGATGACGGTGGAGGAAAACATCCGCGCCATTCTCGAACTCAAACCCTACACCCGGGACGAGCGCGAGGAACATCTCAACAACCTGCTCGACGACCTGCACATCGCCCACCTGCGCGATGCGGCCGCCGTGAGCCTGTCCGGTGGCGAGCGCCGCCGCGTGGAAATCGCCCGCGCGCTGGCCATCAATCCGCGCTTCATCCTGCTCGACGAGCCTTTCGCCGGGGTCGATCCCATTGCGGTGCTCGACATCCAGAAACTGGTGCATTTCCTGATCGAGCGCGACATCGGTGTGCTCATCACCGACCACAACGTGCGCGAAACCCTCGGTATCTGCAACCGCGCCTACATCATCAACGAAGGCCGTGTGCTGATAACCGGCACGCCCGACCTCATCATCCAGGACGACAACGCGCGCAAGGTCTATCTGGGCGAGAATTTCCGCCTGTAACCCCAGACCCCGCAAGCAAATCACGCTACACTAGACTCAAGTCGGCACGATTTTTGCCGTAGTCAGGTTTTATGAAACACAGTCTTCAACTAAAGCTCGGCCAGCACCTTACCTTGACGCCCCAACTGCAGCAGTCGATCCGGCTGTTGCAGCTGTCGACGCTGGAATTGAACCAGGAACTGGAGCAGATGCTGCAGGACAACCCGCTGCTGGAACGCGAGGACGAGGACGAAGACGAAGCCAGTTCCGCTGTGGCTGACGCGCCGGCCCACACGGCCGAGGCCGAAGCGCAGAGCACGGAAACGGCCCAGCCCGACAGCGCCGAATCCGATCCGGTAACTTCGCTGGATGATTCCGACTGGAACGACTACAGTGCAGCCGGCAGCGATGACGAAGACAATAACTATGCGCAAGGCTCGGTTTCAGGCGCAACGCTGCGCGAACACCTGCTGAACCAGTTGATTGTCAGCCCGCTCACCTTGCGCGACCGCACCTTGGTTGCCGCGCTGATCGACGATCTGGACGATTCTGGTTTCCTCACCCAGCCGCTGGAGGACATCACCGCCAGCCTGCAAACCGAAATCGAGGAGCTCGAGCCCGAAGAGGTCGAAACCGCGCTCAAGCACCTGCAAAACATGGATCCGACCGGGGTCGGCGCGCGCAACCTGGCCGAATGCCTGACCCTGCAACTGCGCGCCCTGCCCCCCGACACCCCGGCACGCGACGTCGCCATGCGGCTGACCACGCATTATCTCGATCTGCTGGCGGCACGCGATGTCGGCAAGCTGAAAAAAATGCTCGGCATCGACGACCCCATGCTGCACGCCGCTCGTGCCCTGATCCTTTCGCTTAACCCGCGTCCGGGCGCGGCCTTCGGCGCCGACGAAACGCGCTATGTCATTCCCGACGTGTATGTACGCAAGGTCAAGGGCATGTGGATCGCCAGCCTCAACGCCGACGCCATGCCCAAGCTGCGCGTCAACCGCGTTTATGCCGACATCCTGGCGCGCCACCGCGAAAGCGGCGGCAGCCAGCTTGCCAGCCAGTTGCAGGAAGCGCGCTGGCTGATCAAGAACGTGCAGCAGCGGTTTGACACCATCCTGCGCGTGTCGCAGGCCATCGTCGACCGCCAGAAGCAGTTTTTCGAACATGGCGAGGTGGCGATGCGGCCCTTGGTGCTGCGCGAAATCGCCGACGCGGTGGAACTGCACGAATCGACCATTTCGCGCGTCACCACGCAAAAATACATGATGACGCCGCGCGGGCTGTACGAACTGAAGTATTTCTTTGGCAGCCACGTCGCCACCGACAGCGGCGGCGCCTGCTCGTCGACCGCCATCCGGGCGCTGATCAAACAGCTGATCGCCGCCGAAAGCGGCAAAAAACCGCTGTCTGACGGCCAGTTGGCCGACGTGCTCGGCCAGCAGGGCATCGTGGTGGCGCGCCGCACCGTCGCCAAATACCGCGAATTGCTGCAAATTCCGCCCGCCAACATGCGCCGCGCGCTTTGATCGCAAGGACTTTTCAGGCTCCTCCTGCCCGAAAGACTGCGCCGCACTTGAATGTGTTCCGCTTTCGTCACACAATGAAAGCGAGCGCAATTCGTCGCTCCTGGAAGCGGGACAGAAAGCCGGTTTTCAGTTTTTTAGCAGACTTAGGAGGCTCTATGAATTTGACGATTTCCGGTCATCACTTGGAAGTAACCCCAGCCATCCGCGACTATGTTTCCGAGAAACTCGACCGCGTCAAACGCCACTTCGACCATGTCATCAACGTGTCCGTGATCATGCAAGTGGAAAAGCTGGTGCACAAAGTGGAAGCCACCCTGCACGTCAAGGGCCACGACTTCAACGCGCACAGCGAGGACGGCAACATGTACGCCGCGATTGACCTTCTGGCAGACAAGCTGGATCGCCAGATCGTCAAGCACAAGGAAAAAACCTCGGATGTCCATCAGGCCAACGGCGGTTTGAAGCATCAACCGACGGAAAGCGCTGCCTGACACCGAACCGCCCGAATTGAGGCAACCCCGCCCGGAGGCACTCCGGGCGTATAATTTGCAGGCGCCGGATTCCCTTCCCCCGGCTTCGCAACCGGCATGAACCTAATCGCCCCCCTCATCACCCCCGACACCACCTTGCTGGACATGAGTTTCAGCAGCAAGAAAAAGCTGTTTGAACACGCAGCCGAGTTGCTCGCAAAAACCCACGGGCTCAAGCCCGCCGATATTTTCACCAGTCTGTTCGAACGCGAACGTTTAGGTTCGACCGCGCTCGGCTACGGAATTGCCATTCCGCACGGCCGCATCAAGGGCCTGAAGGATGTCAGCGGCGCGTTTTACCGCCTAAAGACCCCGCTCGAATTCGACGCGCCCGACAACCAGCCGGTGTCGCTATGCTTCATTTTGCTGGTCCCCAAGGATGCCAATGAACGCCATCTGCAGATTCTGGGCGAACTGGCACAGCTGTTCGGTGACGACGCCATGCGCACCAAAATGCTGAGCGTCGCCACTCCATCCGAATTGATTGCGCTGCTCGGCACATGATCAAGCTAGGCGCGCTGCCCAGCGCATGGACGAGATAAGCCACGTTTCGGTCGAAACCCTGTTCCGCGACATGGCGGAACAACTCGGCCTGCAATGGGTGGCCGGGCGCAACGGCGGCCAGCGCACCCTGTCTTCCGAAACCATCCAGAAACCGGCCCTGGCCCTCATCGGCCACCTGAATTTTGTCCACCCCAACCGGGTGCAGGTGCTGGGCTGTGCCGAAATGGACTATCTGCGCGGCCTGCCCGAGTCCGGCCTGCAGGACGCCATCAATCACCTGTTTTCGACCGAACTGGCAGCCATCGTCGTCTCCAACGGAGAAACCGCGCCGGTGGTTCTGCTCGACAGTGCCGAGCGCACCGAAACGCCGCTGTTCACGTCAACGCTCGCGAGCCCCATCCTGATGTCCTCTCTGGGGCATTACCTGACGCAGCGCCTGGCCGAGGCCACCTCGATCCACGGCGTCTTTCTCGAAGTACTCGGCACCGGCGTCCTCATCAAGGGCGACGCCGGCGTCGGCAAGAGCGAGCTGGCGCTGGAGCTCATCACGCGTGGCCACCGGCTGATCGCCGACGACGTGGTCGACCTGAGGCACGTCGCGCCGAATACACTGGAAGGCATCTGCCCGCCGCTGATCCGCGATTTTCTGGAAGTGCGCGGCCTCGGCATCCTCAATATCCGCTTCCTGTTTGGCGAAATGGCGGTCAAGCCGCAAAAGAACCTCAAGCTCATCGTCGAGCTGGTGCACCCGCAGGAAATTGGCGAAGTCGGTCTCAACCGGCTCGACATGGTGGCTTCGACCGAGACCATCCTCGGCGTCGCCATTCCCAAGGTGCGCATCCCGGTGGCGGCCGGCCGCAACCTTGCCGTGCTGGTCGAAGTGGCGGTGCGCAATCACCACCTCAAACGCCGCGGCATCAATCCGGTCGAGCAATTCATCAAGCGCCAGCAGGCGGCCATCGACGGGAACAGCTAAGTGCAAATCGTTCTGGTTTCCGGATTGTCGGGTTCGGGCAAAAGTATCGCCATCGCGGTGCTGGAAGACATCGGATTTTACTGCGTCGATAACCTGCCGCTGGCCATGCTGCAACCGCTGGTCGACTATCTGACGCGCGAAGGCCATGCCCGCATCGCCATCGCCATCGACGCGCGCAGCGGCGCCAGTTTTGCGCAGCTGCCCCAGATTGCCGACACGCTACGTGAACAAGGGGCCGACCTGCGGATCATTTTTCTAGAGGCAAAAACACTGTCGCTGGTCAAACGCTTTTCCGAAACCCGGCGGCGACACCCACTCTCCAGCAACACGGTGTCACTGCAGGAGGCGATCCAGCTCGAGCGCGAAACGCTGGCCGACATTGCGCCGCTGGCACACCGCATCGACACCAGTGATCTGTCTGCCTCAGCGTTGCGGCTATGGATCAAGGACCTGATCGGGCAAGACCGTTCGCGCATCACGCTGCTGTTCGAATCCTTTGGTTTCAAGCACGGCATTCCGCTCGATGCCGACATGGTGTTTGATGTGCGCTGCCTGCCCAACCC
>JAUXVT010000012.1 GCA_030680405.1 Thiobacillus sp.
CAGCCGGCCAACCCGCGCGTGCTGATCGAAACCAGCAAGGGCAACATCACGGTGGAAGTGTTCCCCGCGCAGGCGCCGCAATCGGCCGGCAATTTTCTCAATTATGTGAAAACCGGGTTTTACGACGGCCTGGTATTCCACCGCGTGATCCCCGGCTTCATGATCCAGACCGGCGGCATGACGGCGGACATGCAGGAAAAACCGAAGAACGCACCGATCCGGAACGAGGCCGACAACGGCCTGAAGAACCTGCGCGGTACGCTGGCGATGGCGCGCACCGCCGATCCGCACTCGGCGTCGTCGCAGTTCTTCATCAACGTCAAGGATAACGCCTTTCTCAACCATCGCGGACAAACACCCCAGGGCTGGGGCTATGCGGTGTTTGGCCAGGTGGTCGACGGCATGGACGTGGTCGATGCCATCGTCGCGTTGCCGCGCGGCAATCGCGGCCCGCATGGCGATGTTCCCGTTGAACCGGTCGTGATGCAGCGCGTCACCGTGCTGCCCGAGGCTCCCGTGCCCGCTCCCGCCGACGCCCTTAAGAAGTAAGGCTCGGTCTGCCTTCCACCACCAAACTGCTACTGCTCGGACTGGCCGCGCCGCTCGCCATCGCGCTCGGCCTGATGGCAGGCACACTGCCCGACGACCGCGAACTGGCGATGCAGATCCTCGCCGAACTGCGCGCGCCGCGCGTGGCGGCAGCATTCGCCTGCGGCGGCCTCTTGGCGCTGGCGGGCGCGCTGATGCAGACCCTGTTCCGCAACCCGCTGGCCGAACCCTATCTGCTCGGCGTGTCCGGCGGCGCCGGCCTGCTGGCGCTGCTCGGCATGGCCGCCGGCCTGGCGTGGCCGTGGGTGTCGGCGCTGGCGTTCGCCGGCAGCCTGCTGGCGCTGGCGCTCGCCGCCGCACTGGGCGGGCGCCTGCTGGCGCGCGACCACACGCCGCTGCTGCTGGCAGGCGTCATGCTGGCAGCCGGCTTCGGCGCCTTGATCGCACTGGTGCTGAGCGTGACGCCGGCCGAGCGCCTGCCGGGCATGCTGTTCTTCCTGATGGGCGACCTGGCATGGACCAGCCAGCCCGCGCTGCTGTGGGCGGCACTGCTGCTGGCGGTGGCCGCCGCGCTGGCGCTTTCGCGGCGGCTCGACGTGCTGCAGCTGTCGCCGCTGAAAGCCGCGTCGCTGGGCGTGGCCGTCGCCCCCACGCGCTGGGCGCTGTTTGCGCTGGCCGGCGCCTGCACCGCGCTGGTGGTAGCGCAGGCCGGCAGCATCGGCTTCGTCGGCCTGATGGTGCCGCATGCATTGAGAAAGCTCGGCTTTGCCGGCCATCGCGTCCTGCTGCCCGTCTGCGCACTGGCTGGCGGCAGCCTGCTGGTGCTGGCCGACGCCCTGGCGCGCACCGTGATCGAGCCGCGCGAACTGCCGGTGGGGGTGCTCACTGCCCTGCTGGGCGTGCCGATGATGCTGTGGCTGCTGCGCAAGCCATGAGTTGGCAGATGCAGCCTGGTTATGCGGCAGAATTGCCGTCTAAATTTACGTTTTTACACAAATCAGCTAAGGCGGACACATGGCCCATTTTCTGAGAGATCAACTAATTTCGAATGTTTTGATTACTGAGGAAAGTCTGACCCAGTTGTCAGCTATCTTCGAAGATCGAGAAAAAATGCTCAATGGAATTGCCGCCGCGACAAAGAGCGAAGACGATGAAGCAACTCTAGTGTTCATCATCCGTTTCGACAACAAAGGCTATCGGGTTTTTTCAATCGACGACCTGCTGAGATATTTTCAACAAGCAAAGTCCGTCGAGCGCGTACTTATTACTCTTGAAACAACCAGAAGTTTGCGCAACAACCGCCAAGCAGGGACTTTTATGGAGCTTCGGTTAGATGAAATGGAGCCTCATACATCTTTTCTGAATGTAACGTCTGATGATAAAGATTGGGTAGAGGCATCTTTCTCTGCTGTCCAAGAGGCATTGGACAAATATCGCCATCGGACGGGTTGGGTTAGAACCGCCTGGACTACATTTTCGGTGCAACTTGTGGGCGTAACCCTCGGGTTCCTTTTAAGCCTATGGGCGGCCGCAAAGCTCTCCCCAAAGTTGATCATTGAGAGTCCATTTGTAATCAGTTTTATTTTTGTTTTTCTCTTGTTCTCAAATACATGGTCTTATCTAAACCAAATTATTTTGCGCGTTTTGAACATAGCGTTTCCAAACATTAAATTTATACGCCGTGACAAAGAACGTTTGCATTGGCTAATACAAGCTGTGGTTGGTGGTGCAGTTGGCGCTGCTGTTCTTTATTTTTTAAGCCAAGCCGGTACTTTCTTCCTCGACCTTCTTAGCAGTCTTGTTGATAAAAGTGCATAGCCATTTGGTCAAATGGGACGCCTCGCCGGCAAGCCGGCTCGCGCCTCTTAGCTCAAACAGCATATACAGGCACCTCAGCGCACCGAAATCAGAAACCGCCGACCTAAAGTGTCCCGTCATGAGGTTGTTCCAAATCGAGGAATGGCTAATCAAGCATGTCGGAAAACTGCCGGCCAACCCGGCGCAGCGCCCCTAAACTTGAACGTTGGCCCTCACTACCAACCTGGCTATGAGCCTGACCATCCAACACCTCTCCCTCCATACCGGCACCCGCACGCTGGTCGACTCGCTCGACCTCGCGCTCGAACCCGGCGAAGTGCTCGGCATCCTCGGCGCCAACGGCGCCGGCAAGTCGACGCTGCTGACGGTGCTGGCGGGGCTCGCCGCCCCGGCGCACGGCCGCGTCACGCTTGACGGCCAGCCGCTCGATGCCCTGCCGCCGCTCACTCGCGCGCAGCACATCGGCCTGCTGCCGCAGGGCGACGAGGGCGGGTTTTTCGGCAGCGTGGCCGACTTCGTCGCGCTCGGACACTTTCCGTTCGGCGGGCCGGCGCCCGATCTGGCCACGCACCTCGCTACCTGGGAATTGGCTGATCTCGCTAACCGTCCGCTCGACACGCTGTCCGGCGGCGAACGCCAGCGCGCACGACTGGCGCAGCTGGCGGTGCAGGCGCCGCGCATCGCCCTGCTCGACGAGCCGCTGACGCATCTGGACCCTGCGCATCAGGCCCGGCTGCTGGCCTGGGCGCGCAGCGAGGCCGACGCCGGCCACAGCGTGGTGCTGACCCTGCACGACCCCAACTGGGCGGCCTGCCACTGCGACCGCCTGCTGTTTCTGCATGGCAACGGGCGCTGGCAATTGGGCACGCCGGCCGATCTGCTCACCCCGGACTCGCTCGAAGCCCTGTACGGCCCCGGCACGGCGGCACTGTGGCGGCAGAATGGTCGAGCCCAGCCTGTATAATCGCCCTCTGTTTTTACATTCACTCGCCACCGCGCACCCCATGATTCGTCGCATCATCAATAAAGTATTTGGCCGCAAGTCACGCGCCTCCAGTTCCAGCGCGAAAATCCTGCCGCAGGCCGCCCACGGCATCCGCCGCGACCAGCTCGACGACTGCGCGCTGAAAACCTGCGAAACGCTGGCGCAGGCGGGATTCAAGGGCTACCTCGTGGGCGGCGCGGTGCGCGACCTGCTGCTGGGCAAGACGCCCAAGGACTTCGACGTCGCCACCGATGCCACCCCTGAAGAAGTGCGGCGGCTGTTCCGCCGTTCGCGCATCATCGGGCGCCGCTTCCAGATCGTTCACGTGATGTGCGGACGCGTCACCATCGAAGTCACCACCTTCCGCTCCAACGGCCAGAAGGAAGCCGAGGACGAGGATGAACGGCCGACCGACGAACACGGCCGTCTGCTGTCCGACAACGTGTTCGGCAACATGGCGGACGACGCCGCGCGCCGCGACTTCACCATCAACGCGCTGTATTACGACCCGTTGAGCGAGGAAGTGCACGACTATTTCGGCGGCGTGGCCGACTGCAAGAAGCGCGTGCTGCGCATGATCGGCGACCCCGAGACGCGCTTCCGCGAAGACCCGGTGCGCATGCTGCGCGCCGCGCGCTTTGCCGCCAAGCTCGATTTCCACATCGACCCCGACACCCGCAAGCCGGTCGCCACGCTGGCGCCGCTGTTGGCCAACATTCCACGCGCACGCATCTTCGACGAGGCGCTGAAGCTCTTGATGTCCGGCCACGCGCTGCGCGGCGTCCACCAGCTGCGCGCCGAAGGCCTGCACCACGGCATGCTGCCGCTGCTCGACACGATCCTTGACGATTCCATCGGCGAGCGCTTCATCACCGCCGCGCTGAAAACCACCGACGCGCGCATCGCGCAGGACAAGCCGGCGTCGCCGGCCTTCCTGTTCGGCACGCTGCTGTGGCCGCAAGTGCTGCAGCGCTGGCGCGCGCTCGAAGCCGCCGGCGAAAAGCCGCAGCCCGCGCTGTTTGCGGCGATGGACGAGGTGCTCGACGCGCAGCGCGGCCAGCTCGCCATCCCGCGCCGTTACGACGGCATGATCAAGGAAATCTGGGCGCTGCAGCCGCGCTTCGACCAGCGCGGCGGGCAACGCCCGTATCGCCTGCTGGAACATCCGCGCTTCCGCGCCGCCTACGACTTCTTGCTGCTGCGCGCCGAATCCGGCGAGGTCGCCAGCGAGCTCGGCGACTGGTGGACGCGCTTCCAGGAGGTCGATGACGACGAGCGCGCCGCCATGCTGCTGGTCGACAGCGCACCCAAGGCGCGCCGCAAGCGCAAGCGTAGAAAGCCGGGGGATTCCGCCGGCGAGGCGCAGCCTGAATGAGCGTGATCGCCACCATCGGGCTGGGCGCCAATCTCAACGACCCGGCGGCGCAGGTGGAATACGCGCTGGCCGAGCTCGATCGCCTGCCCGGCACCCGGCTGCTGGCCCGCTCCAGCCTGTACGCCTCGGCGCCGGTCGGCTACGTCGACCAGCCCGACTTCATCAACGCGGTGGCGCAGGTGGAAACCGACCTCGCGCCGCGCGCGCTGCTGGTCGCGCTGCTCGACATCGAACACCGTCACGGCCGCGAGCGCAGCTTTCGCAATGCACCTCGTACGCTCGATCTCGACCTGCTGCTGTACGGCGATGCGCACTTCCATGAGGAGGGATTGACACTGCCGCATCCACGCATGCACGAACGCGCCTTCGTGCTGTTGCCGCTGCTGGAAATCGCGCCTGCTACGGTGATCCCCGGCCGTGGCCGCGCTGCCGACTGGCTTGCCGCCTGCGCCGATCAGAGCGTGGTTCACCTTCCACCTCCTGCCGCTGCCGTCAACGCATGACGCTTTCCCGTTACCGTTACGTCGTGGTCGAAGGCCCGATCGGCGCCGGCAAGACCAGCCTCACCCACAAGCTGGCCGAACGCCTCAATGCCGACACCCTGCTGGAAAACGCCAGTGACAACCCCTTCCTGCCGCGCTTTTATCAGGAGCCCAAACGCTACGCGCTGCCGACGCAGCTGCATTTCCTGTTCGAGCGCTCGCGCCAACTGCGCGAACTGGCGCAGGGCGACCTGTTTCGCGCCGCCATCGTGTCGGACTTCCTGATCGACAAGGACATGCTGTTTGCGCGCCTGAACCTGGACGACGACGAATTCGACCTGTACCAGAAGGTGTATGCCGACCTCGCCCCGCAGGCGCCGACGCCCGACCTGGTGATCTACCTGCAGGCGCCGGTCGACGCGTTGCAGGAGCGCGTCAAACGCCGCGGCGTGGATTTCGAGCGCGGCATGGATGCGGGCTACCTGCAACGCCTGGCCAACAGCTACAGTGAGTTCTTCCATCGCTACGAGGCCGCGCCGCTGCTCATCGTCAATACCAGCAACCTCAACTTCGCGCAGAGCGACGCCGATTTCGAGCTGCTGCTGAAGCGCGTGAGCAAGATGCGCGGCCCGCGTGAATTCTTCAACCGGGCGGCATGAGATGAGCGTCACCCTGTCCACCCTCAAAACCATACGCAGCAAGGGCGAAAAAATCGCCGTGCTCACCTGCTACGACGCCAGCTTCGCGCGCGTGCTCGATGCCGCCGGGGTGGACGTGCTGCTGGTCGGCGATTCGCTCGGCATGGTGATCCAGGGCCACGCCTCGACGCTGCCGGTGAAGCTCGCCGAAATGGCCTATCACACGCGCTGCGTCGCCGCCGGCACTGAGCGCGCCTTCATCGTCGCCGACCTGCCCTTCGGCAGCTACCAACCCTCACCCGAGCGTGCGTTTGCCGCCAGTGCGCGGCTGATGGCGGCGGGTGCGCACATGGTCAAGCTGGAAGGCGGCGCGGTGATGGTCGACACCGTGGCCTTCCTCACCCGGCGCGGCATCCCGGTGTGCGCGCACGTGGGCCTGTTGCCGCAGTCGGTGAACCAGCTCGGCGGCTACCGGGTGCAGGGGCGCGACGAGGCCGCCGCGGCGCAACTGGTCGCCGACGCGCGTGCGCTGGAAGCCGCAGGCGCCGGCCTCATCGTGCTGGAAATGGTGCCCGCCGCACTGGCCAAAACCGTCACCACGGCACTCACCATTCCGACCATCGGCATCGGCGCCGGCGCCGACTGTTCCGGCCAGGTGCTGGTGCTGTACGACATGCTGGGGCTGTATCCGCGCGCGCCGAAATTCTCGAAGAACTTCCTCGCCGGAACCGACGGCATCGAGGCCGCCACGCGCGCCTACGTCGCCGCGGTGAAGGACGGCAGCTTCCCGGCCGCCGAACACGCGTTCTGATGCAGGTTTTCCATACTGCCGCCGAATTACGCGCCGCGCTCGCCGGACAAACCGGCACGGCTTTCGTACCGACCATGGGCAACCTGCACGCCGGGCACGTGTCGCTGGTCGAACTGGCGAAACGGCACGGCCAGCCGGTGGTGGCGAGCATTTTCGTCAACCCGCTGCAGTTCGGCGCCGGCGAGGATTTCGCGCGTTATCCGCGCACCCTGGCCGCCGACTGCGAGAAGCTCGCCGCCGCCGGTTGCGCGTTCGTGTTTGCGCCGGACGTCGCCGAACTGTATCCGGTGCCGCAGACGTTTACCGTGCAGCCGCCCGACAGCCTCGCCAACGACTTGTGTGGCGCGTTCCGCCCCGGCCATTTCAGCGGCGTCGCCACCGTGGTGCTGAAGCTGTTCAACCTGGTGCAGCCACGCGTGGCGGTGTTCGGCAAGAAGGATTTCCAGCAGTTGCTTGTCATCCGCGAACTGGTGCGGCAATTCAACCTGCCGATCGAAATCGTGGCGGGCAACACGCTGCGCGAAGCCGACGGGCTGGCGATGAGTTCGCGCAATGCCTATCTCGGCGCGTCCGAGCGCATCCAGGCAGCGCAGCTGCAGCGTGAACTCGCCGCCATCGTGGCAGCGATCCAGGCGGGCGAACGCGATTTCGAGGCGCTCACCGCCGCTGCCGCCCGCCACCTGAAAATGGCGGGCTGGCGCGTCGATTATGTCGCGTTGCGCGATGCCGCGACCCTGCAGGCGCCCACGCCAGACAACGGCCGGCTGGTGGCGCTGGGCGCGGCCTGGCTGGGAAAAACCCGGCTGATCGACAACCTCGAGAGCGCCTTGGGCAATCAGCCCTGAGGTTTTATAATGTATGTCCTTTTTTTGTGAGGGCACCGTCATGCAAAGAACGATGCTCAAGTCCAAGCTTCACCGGGCAACCGTCACGCACTCCGAGCTGCACTACGAAGGCTCGTGCGCCATCGACGAGACCCTCCTGGACGCGGCCAACATCCACGAATACGAGCAGATCCAGATCTACAACGTCACCAACGGCGAGCGCTTCACCACCTATGCCATCCGCGCTGCGCGCGGCTCCGGCATCATTTCGGTGAACGGCGCGGCCGCGCACAAGGCCAATCCGGACGACCTCGTCATCATCGCCACCTACGCGGTCTACAACGAGTTGGAACTGGCACGCTATGCGCCGGAACTGGTGTACGTCGGTGCAGACAACCGCATCGTCGACACCCGCCACGCCATTCCGGTTCAGGCGGCGTAAGCCAGCGCCAACCCAATCAAAAAGGCCGGGGAAACCCGGCCTTTTTGTTGCGCACCCGGCAGGCATCAGCGCCTATTTCAGCTTCCAGATCTCGGCGTTGTATTGCTGCATGGTGCGATCGGTTGAAAAGAAGCCGCTCGACGCCGTATTGAGGATGCTCATGCGCGTCCAGCCCGCTTCGTCCTGCCAGGCCTGCGCCACCCGTTCCTGCGCATCGACATAATCGCGAAAGTCCACCAGCACCATCCACGGATCGTTCGGGCTCATTACGGCCCCGAGAATCATGTCGAAGATGCCCGGCTCGCAGGCGTTGAAGTGGCCGGATGCCAGGAGGTCGATCACCTCGCGCAATTCGGGGTCATGCTCGATGTAGGCCAGCGGTTGATAGCGGCCGCGCAGCACCTCGACCTCCTCGGCGTGCAGGCCGAACAGGAAAAAGTTGTCCTTGCCGACGGCGTCGAGGATTTCGATATTGGCGCCGTCGTAGGTGCCGATGGTGGCGGCGCCGTTCATCATGAATTTCATGTTGCCGGTGCCTGAGGCCTCCTTGCCTGCGGTGGAAATCTGCTCCGACAGATCAGTTGCCGGGGCGATGATTTCCATGCTGGTCACCCGGTAGTTGGGCAGAAAGGCGACCTTCAGGCGTCCGTTGACGTCGGGATCGACGTTAACGATGTCGGCCACATTGTTGACAAGCTTGATGATGCGCTTGGCCATCGCATAGCCCGGCGCGGCCTTGCCGCCGATCAGCACACAGCGGTCCGCCCAGCCCTCCAGGCGCCCGTGCTTGATACGGTTGTACAGGTAAATCACGTGCAGCACGTTGAGCAGCTGCCGCTTGTATTCGTGGATGCGCTTGACCTGCACGTCGAACAGCGCGTCCGGGTTGAATTCCACGCCGCATTCGGCCTTGACCAGCGCGGCGAGGCGCTCCTTGTTGGCGCGTTTCACCGCACGCCATTCGGCGTGAAAAGCCTGATGACCCGGGGCGGCCAGCGGTTTCAGCTTTTCCAGCTGCGACAGGTCGGCGACCCAGTCTTCGCCGATCTTGCTGCTGATGAGCGCGGTCATTCCGGGGTTGGCATGCGCCACCCAGCGTCGCGGGGTGACGCCGTTGGTCTTGTTGTTGAACTTGCCCGGCCACAGATCGACAAAATCGCGGAACAGGCCCTCCCGCAGCAGGCGCGAGTGCAGCGCGGCGACGCCATTGACCGAAAAGCTGCCGACGATGGCCAGCCAGGCCATGCGCAGCTGCCGCACCTCGCCCTCCTCGATGATCGACATGCGGCGCTGGCGGTCGATGTCGCCCGGCCATTTCAACGACACTTCGCGCAAAAACCGCGCGTTGATTTCGTAGATGATCTCCAGCGGGCGCGGCAGCAGACGTTCAAACAGCGCCACCGGCCAGCGCTCCAGCGCTTCGGGCAGCAGGGTGTGGTTGGTATAGGCCATGCATTGCGAGGTGATCGCCCACGCCTCATCCCACAGCATGCCCTCCTGGTCGAGCAACAGGCGCATCAACTCGGCCACCGCGATGGAGGGGTGGGTGTCGTTCATCTGGAACACGTTGTCCTTGGCAAAGCGGCCGAGGTCCGTGTTGCGTGCTGCATACCACTGGCGCAGCGCATCCTGCAGGCTGGCCGACGCCAGAAAGTATTGCTGGCGCAGGCGCAACTCCTTGCCGTTTTCGCTGGTGTCGTTGGGATAAAGCACCATCGAAATATGCTCGGCGTGGTTTTTTTCCTGCACCGCTTCGGTGTAGCTGCCGGCATTGAATTCGCCAAGATCGAATTCGTCAGTGGCAGCGGACTTCCATAAACGCAGCGTGTTCACCGTGCGGTTGCGGTAGCCCGAGATCGGCATGTCGTACGGGATCGCCAGCACATCGTTGGTATCCGCCCAGCGCGCACGCGGGTTCCCCGCCTTGTCGTGATAATGCTCGGTATGACCACCAAACGGCACGCGACAGGTATATTCAGGCCGTTCGACCTCCCACGGATTGCCATCGCGCAGCCAGTTGTCGGGGTCCTCGATCTGATAACCATTTTCGATGTGCTGATGGAACATGCCGTACTCGTAATGAATGCCATAGCCCATCACCGGCAGGTTCAGCGTGGCGCAACTGTCCATGAAACACGCGGCCAGCCGACCCAGACCGCCGTTCCCCAGCCCGGCGTCGGGTTCTTCTTCGGCGAGGTTTTCCATGGTCTGTCCGAAGCTGTGCAAGGCCTCGCGCGACACCTCGTCCAGCCCCAGATTGAGCACATGGTTGGACAGCGCACGGCCGATCAGAAACTCCAGCGACAGGTAATAGGCGCGACGCTTGCCCGGCTGGTCGCGCACAGCATAGGTATTCATCCAGTCCGACATGAGATGGTCGCGCAGCGTCCGCGCCAGCGCCTGATAAGTGTAGACCGGCAAACTGCCCGGAAGGCGCCCCAGGTGATAAAACTGGTAACGCTCAAGATCCCGGGTGAACGCCTCGCTGCTGCTCGGCAGCGGTTTCAGGGCGACGGAACAGGGGGCGGCAGTTTTCTTGGCTGGCATGGTGATTTCTGCTGAAGTCATATGGAATAGAGTGCAAGGTAGTGGCCGGCGCTGTCCGACCAGTCAAACGACTGGCGCATGCCGGTCTGCTGCAACCGCCGCCACTGCGCGGGCTGGCGATACAGGCCAAGCGCGCGGCGGATGGCGTCCAGAAAGGCCGCCACATCGGGGGTGTCAAACACGAAACCGGTGGCGCTGGCGTCGGCGAGCGTGGCCGCATTCGTATCGACCACGGTGTCGGCCAGCCCGCCGGTCTTGAAGACGACGGGCGGCGTGCCGTAGCGCAGGCTGTACATCTGGTTCAGACCGCACGGCTCGAAGCGCGACGGCATCAGGAACATATCTGCGCCGGCCTCGATCAGGTGTGCCAGCGGCTCGTCGTAACCGATCTCGACGAACACCCGCTGCGGGTGCTGTTTGGCCAGCCGCGCAAGTTTCTGCTCGTACACCGCCTGGCCGCTGCCCAGCAGCACAAAACACACGTCGGTCTCGGCGAGCAGCACCGGCATGGCCGCCAGCACCCAGTCGATGCCCTTCTGCTCGACCAGCCGGGTTACCAGCCCCAGCAGCGGCGCCTGCATCACCGCATCATCGGCGTGCGGCATGAAACGTTCGAGCAAGGCCTTCTTGTTGCGCCGCTTGCCGGGGAGGATGCGGCTCATCGAATAATGCGCTGACAGGTGGCCGTCGGTGGACGGATTCCAGATCGTCGTATCGATGCCGTTCAGAATGCCATGCAATTTGTATTGCATGGAAAGCAGCAGGCCGTCGAGTCCGTAGCCGAACGCCGGCGTGCAGATTTCGGCGGCATAGGTGGGGCTCACTGTGGTGACGGCGTCGGCATACACGATGCCTGCCTTCAGCATCGAGAAGCCGCCGTGGAACTCCGTTCCCTCGGACGACCACCAGTGGCTGGGCAGCTGCAGGCGCAGGAAATCGCTGTGCGAGAAATAGCCACCGTAGGCCAGGTTGTGAATGGTGAACACGGTTTTCGGGCGCAGCGGCTGGTCGGCCAGAAACGCAGCGACCAGCCCGGTCTGCCAGTCATTCGCATGCACCACCTCAGGCTGCCAGCCCAAGTCCAGCACATCCTGAGCCAAGAGCGCCGCCACCCGCGCAAACACCGCGAAGCGCTCGGCGTTGTCCGGCCAGTCCTGGCCGCTGGCGTTGACATAGGGATTGCCCTCGCGGTCGAACAGCGTAGGACAATCGACCATCCACAAAGGAAACGCAAAATCGGGATGGCGTGTTTCCAGGATGCGCGCGCTGATAATGCCTTCGGCGCCGCGCACGTCGAGCCAGCCAAGAATGCGCACCTGATCGAGCTGGCGCAACAGCGCGCGATAACCCGGCAACACCAGGCGGATATCGGCACCGCGCGTGTGCAAGGCGTGCGGCAGGCTGTAGAGCACATCGCCCAGCCCGCCGGTTTTCACCAGCGGATAGGCTTCGCTGGCCACAAACAGGATTTTCATCGCTCCGCGTTTCATTATTTTTGTCCGTTGTTCTTATCTGATCGAATCAACTGCAGGGTTTGAGGAAGATCGCCCCCAGTGGCGGCAGCGTCACCTCGACGGACTGCTCGAAGCCCATCCACGGCAGGTTTTGCGGGTGCAGGGGCTGGCCGTTGCCGAGGTTGCTGCCGCCGTAATACATCGAATCGGTGTTCAGCACTTCGCACCACGCCGAAGCCGACGGCACGCCGATGCGATAACTACGGCGCGGAACCGGGGTGAAGTTGAACAGTGCCACCAGTTGCGCGGACGCGTTCTGCCCCTGACGCACGAAGCTCAGCACCGACTGGTCGGCATCGTGGCAATCGATCCAGCGAAACCCGCGCGGGTCGAAGTCGAACTCGTGAAGCGCCGCCTCGTGGCGATACAGGCGATTGAGATCGCGCAGCAGCGCGCGAATGCTGTCGTGCGCCGGAAAGTCGAGCAATGCCCAGTCGAGCTGGCCGTCCTCTTTCCATTCGTTCCACTGGCCGAATTCACTGCCCATGAACAGCAGCTTCTTGCCGGGATGCGCATAGTGCCAGGCATAGAACAGCCGCAGGTTGGCGAAGCGCTGCCAGACGTCGCCTGGCATCTTGTCGAGCAGGCTTTTCTTCAGGTGCACCACTTCGTCGTGCGACAGCGGCAGCACGAAATTTTCGGTCCACGCGTACATCTGGCTGAAGGTCAACTGGTTGTGCAGGTATTTGCGGTAGACCGGTTCCTTTTCGATGTAGGCGAGACTGTCGTTCATCCAGCCCATGTTCCACTTCATCGAAAATCCGAGGCCGCCCAATTCGATCGGGCGCGACACCGCCGGCCAGGCGGTCGATTCCTCGGCGATGGTGAGAACGCCGGGAAAGCGGCCGTGCACCTCGGTGTTCATTTCGCGCAAAAAATGAACCGCCTCGATATTCTCGCGCCCGCCATACTGATTCGGCAGCCATTCGCCCGGTTTCCGCGAATAGTCGAGATACAGCATCGAGGCGACGGCGTCGACGCGCAGCCCGTCGATGTGAAACTCGTCCAGCCAGTACAGCGCGTTGGCGACCAGAAAATTGCGTACCTCGTTGCGGCCAAAATCGAAGACCAGAGTGCCCCATTCCTGATGCTCGCCGCGGCGCGGGTCGGCATGCTCGTATACCGGCTCGCCGGTGAAGCGCGCCAGCGCCCAGTCGTCCTTGGGAAAGTGCGCCGGCACCCAGTCGAGCAGCACGCCAATGTCGGCCTGGTGGCAGGCATCGACGAAGGCGCGGAAATCGTCCGGCGAACCGAAGCGCGCCGTCGGCGCGTAATAACCCGACACCTGATAGCCCCACGAAGCGTCGAGCGGATGCTCGGCCACCGGCATCAGCTCGATATGGGTGTAGCCGAGATCCTGCACGTAGGGGATCAGCTCGGCGGCGAGTTCGTCCCAGCTGTAATAGCTGCCATCGTCGTGGCGCCGCCACGAACCGGGGTGCAGTTCGTAGATGCTGATCGGCCGATGCTGCCAGTCGAAGTGGGCGCGTGCGGCGATCCACACGCTGTCCTCCCAGGCATACACCGTGTCATCGGGCACGCGGCTGGTGGTTTCGGGGCGCAGAAACATCTGCCGCGCGTACGGGTCGGTCTTTTTCACCAGCTGGCCGTGGCGACCGAGGATTTCGTATTTGTAGGCAGGGCCGGCGACCAGGCCAGGGATGAACAATTCCCAGATGCCCGAGGTGCCGCGGCAGCGCATCGGGTGGCGGCGGCCATCCCAGTCGTTGAAGTCGCCGATCACGCTGACGCGCTGCACCGCCGGCGCCCACACGGCAAATAGACATCCTTCAACACCATCGATGATTTTCAGACGCGCGCCAAGCACTTTCCAGGCTTCGAAATGGCGCCCTTCGCCGAGCAGATAGAGGTCCATCTCGCCCAGCTGCGGCTCGAAGCTGTAGGGGCATTGCGTGGTGTGCCAGTCGCCTGCGGCCTTGTCCTGCCAGCGCAATAGCGGGTGGGCCTCGACCGCCGCGCCGGGCGGCAGCAGCCGCTCGAAACAGTCGGTGCCGGCCACCCGGGTCATGCGGCCGCCTGCCACCTCGACGGCTTCGGCGGCAGGCATAAAGCTTCGGATCAGGGTGCTGCCGTCGGGCTGGGCGTACACGCCCAGCACCTCGAACGGATCGTGATGCGTGCCGGTCTGCACGCGCAGGATCGGCGGGCTGATCGCAGGCAGGCTGGCGCCAAGCGGAGCTTGCCGGAGTGCATTTACGGGCGGCGCCTTCATGGTTGGGGTTTTGTCTCGCATCGATGGGCTTTCTGCAATTGTTCCAGCAAATTGGATGCCAGCTCGGACGGCAGGGCATCCCATTGAAACCGCCAGGTCCAGTTGCCGTTGTCGGTGCCCGGCGTGTTCATGCGCGCCTCGGAACCCAGCCGCAGCACATCCTGCAGCGGCAGCACCGCCAGGGCGGCGCGGCTTTCCAGCACCATGGCGATCATCGTATCCGGCACCGCATCGGGGTCGCTGACGCCCAACTGCTGCATCACCTGCTGGCGTGCCCCGTCGGGAAGCGCGCGCCACCAGCCCAGCGTGGTGTCGTTGTCGTGGGTGCCGGTGTAATACACGGTGTCGGGATGCACGTTTTCGGGTTTGTGCGGGTTGTCGGCATGATGGTCGAACGCGAATTGCAACACAGCCATGCCGGGCAAGCCAAACTGGTGGCGCAGCGCGGTGACGTCGGGGGTGATGATGCCGAGGTCTTCAGCGACCAGCGGCAACTCGCCCATTTCGTCGGCAATCGCCTGCAACAGCGCCGCACCGGGCGCCTCGATCCACTCGCCGTGGATGGCGGTGGGTTCATGGGCGGGGATCGTCCAGGCCGCCGCCAGACCGCGAAAGTGATCGATGCGCACCAGGTCGAACCACTCGAAATGCGCAAGCAACCGCGCCCGCCACCAGGCAAAGCCGTCGGCCTGCATCGCCGCCCAGTTGTAGTGCGGGTTGCCCCAGCGCTGCCCCGTTTCGGAGAAATAATCCGGCGGCACCCCGGCCACCACCGTGGGATGCCCCTCATCATCCAGCAGGAATAGCCCACGCTGCGCCCACACGTCGGCGCTGTCGTGGGCGACGAAAATCGGCATGTCGCCAAACAGCTGGATCCCGCGCGCCGCCGCTTGTGCGCGAATGCCCTGCCAGTGCACGGCCGCGCGATACTGCTCGACCATCACCGCCTTCAACGCATCGGCGTGGGCGACGTCGAATGCGGCCAGCGCCTGCGCGTCGCGGTCGCGCAGCGGCACCGGCCAGTCGGTCCAGGGTGCGCCGCCGTGTTCGGCCTTGATGATGATGAAGCGTGCGTAGTCGCCGAGCCAGTGGCGCTGCCGGTTGCACCAGCCAACAAAACGGCGCATGTCCACACGCGTCCCGGGAAACAGCGCGGGATTGACCGCAAACGCCGACGCGCACTGGTAGGGCGACAGCCCGACCAGCGGCAGGCCCAGCGGCAGCATCTGCCACACGCCGAAACCCGCCGCCTGCAGGAAATCCAGCCAGCACCCGGCGTCGGCCAGCGTGCCGGACGGCAGCGAGGTCGGGTGCAGCAGCAGGCCGGCGCGATGGGTATCGAAATTCATCCTGCAAACGCCGGGGCGATCCGCGAAGGACGCGAAGAAGCACGAAGGAAAACCCGAACGCTCAGGAAATCAGGTTTTCCCCAATAGATGACGTGCTGCACGCCGAAATCTTCGTGGATTCCTTCGTGTTCCTCGCGTCCTTCGCGGAAAATGGTTTTTGCCCGGCCCATCATTCGTTCCTGCGCATGGTGCCGGCGTTTTCCACCAAGCCGCCGCCGCTCGACAGCGGCACATCGAGCAATGCAGGCGGCGCCACGCCGAGCAGACGATACAGCTCGCGCAGCTGGGTTCGATACAGCTGCTCAAAGTCGCTGACGCTGCCCGCCGGGTTGTAGTCGCCGAACCACCAGAACCAGTCGGAGCCTTCGCACACGGCAAGCTGGCGGGTGGCCAATGCCAAGTGATCGGCGTTCAGCTTGCCGGCGGAGACCACGCTGTCGTAGGCCTGCTTGGCGGCGACCAGGTAATCCCAGCCGCGGTTCTTGTCGTCCGATCCGATCCAGGTCGAGAAGCTGCCGTAGACCCAACTGCCGGCCGCCAGCCGCTTCATCGGAATGGCGGGTGCGTGCGCGGCCTGCTCGGCAAAGGTGCTGACCTTGAGCGTGGGGTGGCTGGACAGCATCGCATAGAGCGCATCCAGAAAATGATGGCCATTGTCGGGGTAATACTCCCAGGCGTTTTCGCCATCGAGGATGACCGAGACCACATGGCGGTTCGCGTCCTTGTCAAAAAAGCTGGCGATGTTCTCCAGACGCTGGACGAAGTCGCCTACCGCGTCGTTGGCGTGCCAGTCGCTGTACTTGAAGCCGATCAGATCCGACAGGCCATCGTCGCGGAAAAACACCCGCGTTTTGAACCTGTCGATGCGCGCAGGCGAGAATAGCGCATGTCTGCTTTGCACCTCGTCATCCGGGCAGTCCGACTTGGCGCAACTGTTGCGCCACACGCCCTCGCCCGAGGCGGTCCAGGCAAACCCCATTTCGTCGAGCTGGGCCAGCGCATCCTCGCTCACCCCGCCTTCCGACAGCCACACGCCCGCCGGCTTGATGCCGAAGTAACGCTCGAACACCTTGATGCCATGCTGCAGATGCCAGCGCGCGCGCTCCGCTCCACCCGGATAGGTGGGCGCTTCGGGGACGGGAACGTCGGGCAGCGCATCGCGCAGGTTGGCGAAGTCGTTCAACAGCGGCACGATGGGGTGGCCGTATGGCGCCATCGACAGCTCGACCTGTCCACGCTCGGCGAGCGCACGGTAACGCGGAATCAGCCCGGCCATGCAGTGCTGCATCAGGTGCAGCAGTTCATGACGGTCGGCGGCAGAAAACCCCTTTTCCTGCGCCATCAGCCGCTGCACCAGCGGCAGCTGACGCAGCGAGTTTCCCAGCCAGGCGAGGTGATACCAGGTCAGCAGATCAAGAAAATACTGCTCGGACAGGTAACCCAAATGCCCTTGCAGGTCGGCGCTGCCGACCAGGGCGTCGGCGGCGGCGCCGATCATTCTCAATAACCGATGGAACGCGGGATACGGATAAATCATGCGCGGCGCGTGGCAGCGCTGGCAATCCTGAACGATGCGCAGTCGGCTGGCGACATCCGACGGAATGCGCTCGACGCCGGACAGCAGATTCAGCATGTGGTCCTGGGTGGGTTTGCCGTGCTTCAACAGCGCATCGAGCTGCTGCGCGTAATCATCCAACTGTTCCAGCAGCACCGGCGCAAAGTTCACCACCGCGCGCATCGCCGGATAGCGCTCCAGATGAGCGGCCATGTCGCTGTAATCCTTGATGCCGTGCAGATAGACCCAGGGCAGGTGATACGCGCCCTTGAGGCCTTCGCGGTAATACGGCTGATGCATGTGCCAGCACAGCACCACGTTGAGCGATTTAGCCGTCATAGTCGTTTTGCAGCCTCGCGTACAGGTTCTGGCCGAGCATCGCGGAGGTCACCAGCACGATGCCCTCCTTGGTCACGTGAAAGCGCTTGGCGTCCTCGACCGGGTCTTCGCCAATCACCGTGCCGTCTTCGATCACACAGCCCTTGTCGATGATGGCGCGGGAGATGCGGCAATGGCTGCCGATGCTGACCTTGGGCAGGATCACGCTGTCCTTGATCAGGCTGTAGCTTTCCACCGTGGTGGCAAAAAACACCACCGAGCGTTTGACCCGCGCCCCCGACAGGATGCAGCCGCCCGCGATCAGCGTGTCGATCGCCTCGCCGCGCCGCCCTTCATCGTCGAAGATGAACTTGGCGGGCGGATATTGCGGCTGATAGGTCCAGATCGGCCAGTCGCGGTTGTACAGATTGAGTTCGGGTTCCACCGAACACAGTTCCATGTTGGTCTGCCAGTAGGAATGCAGCGTCCCCACATCGCGCCAGTAGGCAGGCTGGCCGTTCTTGTTGCGGAAAGGGAAGGCCATCGCACGGGCTTCGCCGATGTTGCCGGGAATGATGTCCCTGCCAAAATCGTGGCTGGACTTTGTATTGCCGGCGTCATCGATCAGCGTCTTGTAGAGAAAGTCCTTGGAAAAAATATAGATGCCCATCGACACCAGCGCGGTACCGGGTTTGCCCGGGATGCAATCTGGTTTTTTGGGCTTCTCGGTGAAATGGGTGATGCGCATGTCCTCGTTGACCGACATCACGCCGAATCCACTCGCCTCGGACACCGGCACCTCGATGCTGCCGACGGTGAAATCCGCGCCGGTCTTCACGTGATACAGCAGCATTTCCGAGTAGTCCATGGTATAGACATGGTCGCCGCCCAGCACCAGCACGTATTCGGGATGGTGGCGCTGCATGATGTCGAGGTTCTGGAACAGCGCATCGGCCGTGCCCTGGTACCATTCCTTCTTGTGGGTGCGCTGCTGCGCCGGCAGGATTTCCACGAACTCGCCGATCTCGGCGCGCATGAACCCCCATGCGCGCTGCAGGTGGCGAATCAGTGAATGCGACTTGTATTGCGTGAGCACACCGATGCGGCGGATGCCCGAGTTGACGCAGTTCGACAGCGCGAAGTCGATGATGCGGTACTTGCCGCCAATCGGTACCGCCGGCTTGGCGCGCCAAGCCGTCAGGTCCATCAGCCGCGAGCCTTCGCCGCCGGCCAGTACCAGCGCCAGCGTCCTGCGCGTGAGGTCAGTCACCATTTTCGGTTCGGTGTAATAGCGGTAGAGCCGTGTCTGTTCGTCCTTGGAAATAGTCATGTCCCGCTCCTGATTGCTGCTGGTTTGGAATGAAATATGATTCGAAAAAGTTGATCAAGGTGGGGCAAATGCAGTCGCAATCGCGCCCTGCACGCCCAGCCGGCTGTAGGTGATCAGAAAAATCGGCGTGCGCTCGACCACGCTGCGCAGCCGCCCCTTATCGGTGGCGGCGCCCATGAAGCGCGGCGACTGCATCCGCGCCTGCAGGTGCACAGCAATGCCCCCTGCGACATACAGCCCGCCGCGCGGCTGGTACAGCAACGCCACATTGCCGACCCACGACCCGTATAAATCGATGAACAGATCGAGCGCGGCCTGGGCAGCCTGATCGCCCGTCTCGACACGCGCGATCAGGGCAGCACCATCGACCGGCTCGTCGGGCAGCGCGGTGCTCTGCTCGACGCCGCAGAAATGATACAGATCGCTCATCGCCAACCCTGACGCCACACGCTCCCACGATACATGGCCGTAAATGTTGCGCAACTGTTCCAGTAGACGCGCCTGCATCGCATTGGCCGGCGCGAAGTCGATGTGCCCGCCTTCGCTGGCGAAACTGCGGTAGCAGCCGCTGGCATCAGCCAGCATGAAGGCCAACCCCAGCCCGGTGCCGGCGCCGGTGATGGCACGCACGCCACCCGGCTCGACCACCTGCGGATTGAGCGCGATAACATCGGCCGCAGTCAGTGTCGCCACGCCGGCAGCGGCCGCCTGAAAATCGTTGATGAAGCGCACGCTGGCAATGCCAAGCGTGGCCGCCATGTCAGCGACATCGAGCGTCCAGTCCAGATTGGTAAGCGTGGTGTGTTGCGCGTGCAAGGGTCCTGGCAGCGCCAGCAACAGGCAATCCGGGGAGATCGGCAGCTGTGCATCGGCGACGAACTGGCGAATCAGATCATCGGCCGTCACAAACGCGGCACTCGCATACACCCGTTCGAAACGCAGTTGCTGCCCGCCCTCCACTTCGCCCGTCACCCAGGCCAGCCAGCTTTTTGTCCCCCCGATATCGCCTGCAATCAACTCCATTTCTGAACTATAGGCCAGGCGTGCGCTGGCTCATGCGCCGGTAGTAATTAATCAGCGCATTGGTCGAGGCATCGTGGGTGCCCACCGGCGCGTCAGCATGCAGTTGGGGCAGGATGCGGCTGGCAAGCTGCTTGCCGAGCTCAACCCCCCACTGGTCGTAGGAATTCAGGTTCCAGATCACCCCCTGCACAAAAATCTTGTGTTCGTAGAGCGCGATCAGCATGCCCAGCGCGTGCGGCGTCAGCTTCTGCAGCAGGATCGCGTTGCTGGGGTGATTGCCGTCGAACACCTTGTGCTGCACGAACTGGTCGGTCTGCGCCTGCGTCTCCTCGCGCGTGCGGCCGCGCATCAGCGCCTCGGTCTGCGCCAGAAAATTGGCGAGCAGGATGTCGTGGTGTTCCTGCAGTTGGTCATGCGGCTCGACCGAGACGATGAAATCGGCCGGAATCAGCCGGGTGCCCTGGTGCAGCAGCTGATAGAACGCATGCTGACCATTGATGCCGGTGGCACCCCAGATGATGGGGCCGGTGGCGTAGTCCACCGCCTTGCCGTCGCGGTCGACCGACTTGCCGTTGCTTTCCATGTCGGCCTGCTGCTGATAGGCGGGCAGGCTGCGCAGATAGTGGTCATACGGCAGAATGGCCTGCGATTCCGCGCCGAAGAAATTGTTGTACCAGACCCCCAGCAGCGCCAGGATCACCGGCATGTTCTGGTCGAGCGGCGCATGGCGGAAGTGCTCATCCATCTCGTGCGCACCTTCCAGCAGTTCGTTGAAGCGTTCCGCCCCCACTGCCAGCATGATCGAAAGCCCGATCGCCGACCACAGCGAATAACGCCCACCCACCCAGTCCCAAAATTCGAACATGTTGGAGGGGTCAATGCCGAATGCCGTCACCGCCTCGCGATTGGTCGACACCGCGACAAAATGCCTGGCAATGTGGCTGTCATCCTGCGACTGCGCCAGAAACCAGGTACGTGCATAGTGCGCATTGGTCATCGTTTCCTGCGTGGTGAAGGTTTTCGATGACACGATGAACAGCGTCGTTTCCGGATTCAATGATTCCAGTGCTTCCTTCACATGGGCGCCGTCGATATTGGAAATGAAATGCGCCTTCAGCTGCGGGTGACGGTAAGGCGTCAGCGCCTGAACCACCATCTGCGGCCCCAGGTCCGAACCGCCGATGCCAATGTTCACCACATCGGTAATCCGCTCGCCGCTGTAGCCGCGCCACTCGCCGCCGCGCACCTGTTCGGCAAACGCGCCCATGCGCTCGATCACCGCGTTCACCTTCGGCATCACGTCCTCGCCATCGACCATGACGGGACGATTGCTGCGGTTGCGCAAGGCCACGTGCAGCACCGCGCGGTTTTCCGTGTTGTTGATCTTGTCGCCGCCGAACATGCGTTCGCGCCAGCCTGCCACATCGGCTTCCTCGGCCAGTCGCACCAGCAGAGCCATGGTTTCGTCAGTGATGCGGTTCTTCGAATAGTCCAGCAACACCTCGCCCACCTGCAGCGAAAACCGCTCGAAACGCGCCGGATCGGCTGCAAACAGGTCGCGCATATGCAGCGTCGTCATCTGCGTCCGGTGCGCCTGCAGCAAGCGAGATACCGGCCAATGCAACGGCCCCGGCTCGCTCGTTTCACCTCGAAGCTTCTCTACCGATGAAGACATTCCCTTACCCCCGTTCAACAACCGCATTGAATGTCATCCGACCGTCATCAAGCAACGCCTGTGCCACACGCACCAAGCATCGTGCCTGCCATCGCAAATTATATGAACAATCCGTAAGACGCTGATGACAAAGCCAACAAACTCCACCTAATTCACGCAACCGCACAGTTCAAGCGTAGGGCAAAAATGACCACGATGCACCCAAATAGTGCCGCAACAACGGCACGGTGCCTATTGCACCGGAATGGGGATCTTAAAAGAAAATTGACTGGTGCCGGGAGGGGGACTCGAACCCCCACACTGTTACCAGCGGCGGATTTTGAATCCGCTGCGTCTACCGATTCCGCCATCCCGGCAAGGAGGCCGGACGCGAACGCGTCCGACGACAGAAGCCGCGCATTATCGCCGAATCGGGCAGCCTGCCGCAAGGCGGCGGCTATAATCGCGCCCCATGCAGATTGCCGATTTTGATTTTGATTTACCCGACGAGTTGATCGCGCAGTTTCCGTCCACGGTGCGCGGCGGCAGCCGGCTGCTGCACGTGGACGCGCACGGCACGCTCGCCGACCGCTGGTTTAGTGATCTGCCGACCCTGCTGCGCCCGCATGACCTGCTGGTGATGAACGATACGCGCGTGATCAAGGCGCGGCTGTTCGGCACCAAGGATTCCGGCGGCAAGGTCGAGCTGCTGGTGGAACGGCTGCTGGGCGAGTTCGAGGCACTGGCCTTCATCCGCGCGAGCCATGCGCCCAAGCCGGGTTCGCAGATTCGTCTGGCTGACGACGTGTCGGTGGAAGTGCTGGCGCGGCAGGACGACCTGACCCGGCTGCGTTTTCCGCACCCGGTGCTGCAGGTGCTGGACCAGCTCGGCCAGCTGCCGTTGCCGCCCTACATCGCGCACACGCCAACGGCCGACGACGAGGCGCGCTATCAAACCGTATATGCGAACGAACCCGGCGCGGTGGCGGCGCCGACGGCCGGGCTGCATTTCGACGATGCGATGCTGGATGCGCTGCGCGAACGGGGCGTGCGCACGGCGCGGGTGACGCTGCATGTGGGCGCGGGTACCTTCCAGCCGGTGCGGGTGGACAACATCGCCGACCACACGATGCACCGCGAGCGTTACACAATTCCGCAGGCCACCGTCGATGCGATACGCGAGACCCGTGCGCGCGGCGGCCGCGTGGTGGCGGTGGGCACCACCAGCCTGCGCGCGCTGGAAGCGGCGGCGCAGGCTTCATCGGACAGGGCGGGCAAGCTCGTCGCGGGTTCGAACGAGACCGACATCTTCATCACGCCGGGTTATCGGTTCAATGTGGTCGACGCGCTCATCACCAACTTTCATTTACCCAAATCCACGCTGTTGATGCTGGTCTCCGCGTTTTCCGGCATCGACACCATCCGCGCGGCCTACGCCCATGCCATTCAAGCGCGCTATCGCTTTTTCAGCTATGGCGACGCGATGTTTTTAGAAAAAAGCAGCCTGGAACGCTCACCCCAATGAAATTCGATCTCCTCGCCACCGACGGCGGCGCGCGCCGCGGCCAGCTCCACCTTGCGCACGGCACCGTGCAGACGCCGGTCTTCATGCCGGTGGGCACCTACGGCACGGTGAAGGCCATGTCACCCGCCGAACTCGCCGAAATCGGCATCGAGATGGTTCTGTCCAACACCTTTCACCTGTGGCTGCGGCCGGGTCTCGAGGTGATCGAGGCGCACGGCGGCCTGCACCGCTTCATGGGCTGGGACAAGCCCATCCTCACCGATTCGGGCGGGTTTCAGGTGTTCAGCCTGGGCAAGCTGCGCAAGATCACCGAGGACGGGGTGAAATTCGCCTCGCCGATCAACGGCGACAAGCTGTTTTTGACGCCGGAAATATCGATGCAGATCCAGCGCACGCTGAATTCCGACATCGCGATGATTTTCGACGAATGCACGCCCTACCCCGCCTCCGAGCGCGAAGCCGCCGACTCGATGCGGCTCTCCCTGCGCTGGGCGGCGCGATCGAAAACCGCGCACGCCGGCAACCCCAACGCGCTGTATGGCATCGTGCAGGGTGGCATGTTTGAAGCCCTGCGCGACGAGTCGGCGCGCGAACTGATCGGCATGGACTTCGACGGCTACGCCATTGGCGGCCTTTCGGTGGGCGAACCGAAGGACGACATGACGCGCATCCTCGCCCATACCGCGCCGCAGTTGCCAGTCGACAAGCCACGCTATCTGATGGGGGTCGGCACGCCGTCCGATCTGGTCGCGGCGGTGGCCCAGGGCATCGACCAGTTCGACTGTGTGCTGCCGACGCGCAACGCGCGCCACGGCATCCTGTTCACCCGGCGCGGCGAAATACGCATCCGCAACGCGCGCTGGAAAACCGACACCGCGCCGATCGACGATGAATGCACCTGCCACACCTGCACTCATTTCAGCCGCGCCTACGTGCACCACCTGATCCGCGCCAGCGAAATTCTCGGCGCGCGGCTCGCCACAATCCACAACCTGCATTACTACCACCGCCTGATGGCTGAAATGCGCACCGCGATCGAAGCCCATCGCTTTGCCGATTTCACGGCGCGGTTTAACGAGATGCAAACACGCGGGTGGTAGAATCGCACGGTTTTAATTAATCTGCTTTGATTCGGAGTCCTATCCATGATTTCTCTTGCTCACGCGCAAACCGCCGCACCCGCCGCCAGCGGCATGGCAATGATTCAGCAATTTCTACCGCTGATCATCATCTTCATCCTGTTCTGGTTCATGCTCATCCGCCCGCAGATGAAGCGCGCCAAGGACCAGAAAAAAATGCTGTCTGAAATACAAAAAGGCGATGAAGTCATCACCGCCAGCGGCCAGGTCGGCAAGGTCGCCAAAATCAGCGAACAATATGTGTCGCTGGAAATCGCCGACGGCGTGATCACCCACGTGCAGAAACAGTCGATCCAGACGCTGCTGCCCAAGGGCACGATCAAAAGCATTTAAGTGTGAAAACCGGGGGTTCATGGATCAGGAATCAAGAAGGCCGCTTCGCGGCTTTTGAACTGAAGCCTCTATGACCACCACGAACCCCTGACCCCTGACCTCTGCCCCCCCCCCCGACCCCTGAAATGAACCGCTTCCCGCTCTGGAAATATGTGCTCATCGGCATCACGCTGGTGGCCGCCTTGCTCTACGCCCTGCCCAACTTTTTTGGTGAAGTCCCTGCGGTGCAGGTATCACCGGTGCGCACCACCCAAAAGGTCGACACCGCGCTGCTGGGGCAGGTGGAGTCTCTGCTCAAGGCGTCCAACGTCGCCTACAGCGGGGTAGAACTGGCGGGCAACAGCATCAAGACACGCTTTGCCAGCACCGATCTGCAGATCAAGGCCAAGGACGTGCTGCAGAATGGTCTGGGCGAGCGCTACACGGTGGCGCTCAACCTGGTTTCCGCCTCACCGTCCTGGCTCTCGGCGATTCATGCGCTACCGATGTATCTGGGTCTGGACTTGCGCGGCGGCGTGCACTTCCTGCTCGAAGTCGACATGAAAGCCGCGCTGGATAAAGCGGCCATCCGCTACCAGAACGATTTCCGTACCGAACTGCGCAGCGACAAGATCCGCTACGGCCGCATCAGCCGCGAAGGCGATGCGGTCACCGTGCATTTCGCCACCCGCGACCAGCGCGATGCCGCTGCCAACAAGCTGGGTAGCGTGTTCACCGAACTGGCGTTCACCCCCGAAGACCAAGCCGAAGGCTTTACCCTGACAGCACGCCTGAAGCCGGAAACCGAAACCAAGGTGCAGGAATTTGCCCTGCAGCAGAACATCACCACGCTCAGAAACCGCGTTAACGAACTCGGCGTGGCCGAACCGGTGATCCAGCAACAGGGCGCCAGCCGCATCGTGGTGCAGTTGCCCGGGGTGCAGGACACCGCCAAGGCCAAGGACATTCTGGGGCGCACCGCCACGCTGGAAATCCGCATGGTCGACGAACAGGCCGATCCGCTCGCAGTCAATCAGGGCCAGGCACCGTTCGGCGACGAAATCGTGGCCAACCGCGAAGGCGGCAACATCGCTGTGAAAAAGGACGTGGTGCTGACCGGCGACTCGATTACCGACGCCTCGCCGGGCTTTGACAGCACCAGCGGCCAGGCCGCCGTGCACATCAACCTGGACGGCAAGGGCGCACGCATCTTCAAGGATGTGACGCGCGAAAACGTCGGCAAGCGCATGGCGATCCTGCTGATCGAGAAGGGACGCGCCGAGGCCATCACCTCACCGGTGATCCGCGAGGAAATCGGCGGTGGCCGGGTGCAGATCACCGGCATGGAATCCGCCCAGGAGGCCTCCGACGTCTCACTGCTGCTGCGCGCCGGCGCGCTGGCGGCGCCGATGCAGATCGTCGAGGAACGCACCGTGGGGCCCAGCATGGGCGCGGAAAACATCGAAAAAGGCTTCCACTCCAACCTCTGGGGCTTCCTCGCCGTCACGCTGTTCATGGCGATCTACTATCGCGTGTTCGGGCTGTTCTCGTCGATCGCGCTCGCCATCAACGGCTTTTTCCTGATTGCCTTGCTATCGATGCTGCAGGCCACGCTCACCCTGCCCGGCATGGCGGCGATCGCGCTCACGCTCGGCATGGCGATCGACGCCAACGTGCTGATCAACGAACGCATCCGCGAAGAACTGCGCAGCGGCGCCACCCCGCAGGCGGCCATCCACGCCGGTTATGAACGCGCCTGGGCCACCATTCTCGACTCCAACCTCACCACCCTGATCGCCGGCATTGCGCTGTTCTGGCTGGGGTCGGGCCCGGTGCGCGGCTTTGCCGTGGTGCTGTGTCTGGGCATCCTCACTTCCATGTTCAGCGCCGTCACCGTGTCGCGCGCCATGGTCAACCTCACCTATGGCCGCCAGGCGCGGCTAGCCAAAGTCTCGATTTAAGGGCACGTCATGCTGGAATTTTTTCCCTTCAAAAGAACCATCCCCTTCATGAGTTGGGGAAAGGTGACGACCGCGATTTCGCTGCTCACCTTTATCTTTGCGATCTGGTCACTGTGGCACCAAGGCCTGAATCTGGGCGTCGATTTTACCGGCGGCACGGTCTTGGAAGTGCGCACCAGCCAGCCAGCCAATCTGCCTGCGATTCGCGACGCGCTGGAAAAGACCGGTTTGCCCGAAGTCTCGGTGCAGAACTTCGGCACCAGCCACGACGTGCTGATTCGCCTGCCGGTCAAGAATGACACCAATGCCGCGCAAACCAGCAACATTGTGATGATCGCGCTGAAAGCCGTTGACCCCACGGTGGAACTCAAGCGCGTCGATTTCGTCGGCCCCCAGGTCGGCAAGGAGCTTTACGACAACGGCGCCCTGGCCCTGCTGGTGGTCGCCTTCGGCATCATGGCCTACTTGGCGATCCGCTTTGAATGGCGTTTTGCGGTGGCAGGGATGCTCGCCAACATGCACGACATCGTCATCATCCTCGGCGTGTTCGCCTTCTTCCAGTGGGAGTTCACCCTCACCGTGCTGGCCGGCGTGCTGGCGGTTCTGGGCTACTCGGTCAACGAATCGGTGGTGGTGTTCGACCGGATCCGCGAAAACATCCGCAAGATGCGCGGCGCGACCATCCCGGAGATCATCGACGACGCCATCACCCGCACCATGAGCCGCACAATCATCACCCACGGCTCGACGCAACTCATGGTGCTGTCGATGCTGTTTTTCGGTGGCGAGGCACTGCACAACTTTGCGCTCGCGCTCACCATCGGCATTATGTTCGGCATCTATTCCTCGGTGCTGGTCGCCTCGCCGCTGCTGCTGATGTTCGGCGTCAAGCGCGAACACTTCATCAAGCCAGTGGAAAAGAAGGAAGAAGCAGTGGTTTAAGGGGTGAGGATTCGGGATTCAGGGATTGTGCGGCTAAAGCCGCGAACCCTAAGAACCTGACCCCTGACCCCTGACCCCTAGTCATGCTCCACGACTTCATCACCTGGATCCTCGCCACGGTTCACGACTGGGGCTACCCCGGCATCTTCATCCTGATGGCGCTGGAATCCACGGTGCTGCCAGTGCCGAGCGAACTGGTGCTGATCCCGGCAGGCTATCTGGCGCACCAGGGGCAGATGAATTTCGGGCTGATCGTGCTCGCCTCCACCGCCGGCAGCCTGTTCGGCGCATCGTTCAACTACGCGGTGGCGATGTGGGTGGGGCGGCCCTTCCTCGAGCGCTGGGGTCGCTATTTCTTCGTGCGGCCCAAACTGCTGCACAAGACCGATGCGTTTTTCGTCAGGCACGGCGCGGTTTCCACCTTCACCGGCCGCCTGATTCCCGGCATCCGCCACCTGATTTCCATCCCCGCCGGGCTCACCCGCATGAACCCCGGCGCGTTCGCGTTCTACACCTGCCTCGGCGCGGGGCTGTGGTCGCTCGTCCTCACCCTGTTCGGTTATTTTCTGGGAGGCAACGAAGCGCTCATCAAGCAATACCAGCACCACATCACCGTCGGCGTCATCGTCTTCGTCGCACTCATCATCGGCGGCTACTGGTGGTGGAACAAGCGCCGCTAAGACTTGGTTAGCGCGCCGCTTCCACCATCAGCCGCTTCATTTCGAAAACCGCCTCCTTCCAGCCCACGAACAGCGCCTGCGAAACAATCGCATGGCCAATATTGAGTTCGTGGATACCCGGCAGTGCGGCAATCGGCTGCACGTTGTGGTAGGTCAGGCCATGCCCGGCGTTGACCGTGAGGCCGATGCTGCGACCATAGGCCACGGCCTGGCGGATACGTTCAAATTCAATCTCGCGTGCAGCGTAGCTCGGCGCATCCGCGTAATGTCCAGTGTGAATTTCGACCACCGGCGCGCCGGCCACGTGCGCCGCGTCGAGCTGCGCAAAGTCGGCATCGATGAACAGCGACACCCGAATCCCGGCCTCCGCCAGCCGTGCGCAGGCGGCCTGTATTTTGGGCAACTGGCCGACCACATCGAGCCCGCCTTCGGTGGTCAGTTCCTCGCGCTTTTCCGGCACCAGGCAGACGTCCTGCGACCGCGTGGTGCAGGCAATCGCCAGCATTTCCTCGGTCACCGCCATTTCCAGATTCATCCTGGTTTTCAGCACCTGATCCAGGATCGCCACGTCGGCATCCTGGATGTGGCGGCGATCTTCGCGCAGGTGCAGGGTGATCGAGTCGGCGCCGGCGGTTTCCGCCGCGAGCGCGGCCTCGACCGGGCTGGGATAGCGGGTCTTGCGCGCCTGGCGCAGGGTGGCGATGTGGTCGATGTTGACGCCGAGGAAGATGCTCATTGTGTCAGTTCGGTGAGTTCGCGTAACAGCTGGCGAGTATAAAGCGGCTTCGCGCCCAGAGTATGGTTGATCAGAGCGCGCATCAGTGACTTGGCCTCGACCAGCGTTGCCGGCCGTTCGAAACGGTCGGCGGCCAGATCGATCAGCGTCTGGCCCGAGACCGGGCAGCCCGGCTGCCCGCGCGCACGCAGCGCGCCGCGTTCAGGCTGAAACACATAACGCGCCCCGGCCTGGATTGGCGTCCCGCTGTCGGCGTCGACGTCGAAGGTGGCGCCATAGCCAATTTCGTTCAGCAGGTTTTTTTCGAAGCGGCGCAGGATGCGCTCGTAATCGGTGCTGCAAGCCTCGCCCGCCAACTGTTCGAGGGTGTCGACATAGCGGTCATACAGCAGTTCGTGCGCATCGCCGCGCGCCAGCAGGCGCAGCAGCAGTTCGTTGAGATAAAACCCGCACATCAGCGCCCGCCCCTCCGGCGCCATCAGGCCGCCCTGCCACTCGGCGGCGTGCAGGGTTTTCAGTTCGGATTTGCCGAACCACGATAGCAGCAGCGGTGTGAACGGCTGCATCAGCCCGCGCAGCGCCGAGGTCGGGCGGCGTGCGCCGCGTGCGATCAGCGCCGCCCGTCCGTGGCTGCGGGTGAACACCTCCGCCACCACGCTGGTTTCCTTGAAAGGATAGGTGTGGAGGATGAAGCCGGGTTCGTTGTTGATGCGAGCGTCAGTCGACATGAAGTGCAGGGGAAAAAATTTGTTATCCACGAAGGACGCGAAGAAGCGCGAAGAAAACCCAAAACACAAAGATGAAAGTTTTGTGCATTTAGCGACCACGCATCCCAATGATTTATCTTCGTGTCCCTTCGCGTCCTTCGCGGATCAAGATTCTCAATCCAGCCCGAGCGATCTCAGCATCCGCACGTCGTCGGCCCAGCCGCCCTTGACCTTGACCCAGACTTCCAGATACACCTTGCTGTCGAACGCGCGCTCCATGTCGAGGCGTGCCTGGGTGGAGATGGCCTTGAGCTTTTCGCCCCCCTTGCCGATGATGATGGGCTTGTGACTGTCGCGGTCGACCAGGATGGTGGCGAAGATGCGGCGCAGGTTGCCCTCTTCCTCGAACTTGTCGATGGTCACCGCCACCGCATAGGGGATTTCCTCGCCGCACAGACGGAAGACTTTTTCGCGAATGAGTTCGGCGGCCAACTGGCGTTCGGTCTGGTCGGTGACGTCGTCCGCATCAAACAGTGGCAAGTTTTCCGGCAGATGGGCCTGCAGGGTTTTCAGCAGTTCTTCGAGGTTGCTGCCCTGCTTGGCCGACACCGGGACGATCTCGGTAAACGCATGCGCGGCAGCGACTTCCTGCAGATAGGCCATCAGCGCTGCGCGATCCTTGGCGTAGTCGATCTTGTTCACCACCAGGATCAACGGACGATCCTTGGGCAGCAACTCCATCACCTGGCGGTCTTCGCGCGTCAGCCGCCCGGCTTCCACCAGCATCATCACCACGTCGGTATCCGACAGTGTTTCGCGCACCCGCTTGTTCATCGCGCGGTTCATGGTACCGGTGTAGCGCGTCTGGAATCCCGGCGTATCGACGAACACAAACTGCGCCTCGTCGGTGGTGTGAATGCCCATCACCCGGTGACGCGTGGTTTGCGCCTTGCGCGAGGTGATGCTGACTTTCTGCCCGACAATGCGGTTGAGTAGCGTTGACTTGCCGACGTTGGGGCGTCCGACGATGGCGATGAGACCGCACTTGAATTCGCTCATTTTTTCAGCCTGTTCATTTTTGCAACGTGGCGCACGCCTGACGTGCGGCCTCCTGTTCTGCAGCGCGGCGGCTCTTGCCGGCGCCGCGCGTGCTGAGCACGGGTTTGACCAGCACGCACTCGACGATAAAACTCTGGTCATGCGCCTCGCCCTGAGTATCGATCAGCCGATAGTCCGGCAGCGGCAGGTGGCGCGACTGCAACAGTTCCTGCAACTCCGTCTTGGGATCCTTGCCCGAGGCCTTAGGGTCGATTTGCGCCACCAGCGGATCGAACAGTCCACGCACCACGCGCTGCGCTCCGTCAAAGCCGGCGTCCAGGAAGACCGCGCCAAACAGCGATTCGAGCGCATCGGCCAGAATCGAGGGGCGGCGAAAACCGCCGCTCTTGAGTTCGCCCTCACCCAGGCGCAGGCTGTCGCCCAACTTCAGGGTCACTGCAATCTCGGCCAGGGTTTCCTGCCGCACCAGGTTGGCGCGCAGACGCGAAAGACTACCTTCGGGCAAATCCGGAAACGCATCGTAAAGCGCACGGGCGACCGAGCAGTTCAGCACCGAATCACCGAGGAATTCGAGCCGCTCGTTGTTGACCGCGCCGTAGCTGCGGTGCGTCAACGCCTGGGTCAGAAGTTCGGGGCGGACAAAGGTGTAACCCAGCGCCTGCTGCAGGCGCTGGTTCAGCAAGGGGTTATTCAATCTGGGCGGGCACGGCGTTGGGGTTGGTGCTGGCGCTGAAATCGACCACCAGGCTGATATTGCCGAAGAGCTTGGTACGGAATGCGTAATCAGCGGAAATGACCGGGACGCCACTGCGGCGATCAATGGTGAGGTCTTCCGGCTTGACCACCGTGACATAGCCAACATCGGCGCGTTTAACAAAATCGCTACGAATGTCCGCATTGCTTTTCGATCTGAGGTCGGACTCCTGCCCCATCGTGGCGAGAATTTTCTTCACCGAGAAAAACTCGATGTAGGCCGGCACCAGCTTCATCGCCAGCATGGCCACAACGACCAGCACGATGGCAACGAACAGAAAGCCGATCATACTCAAACCACGTTGTTGAGATTGCATGGGGCGTGCGCAGTGCATGGTGTCTCCTTATCGAATGGGGGTGCCGATGCGGCCGAAATCGTCAAAGCTCATCCAGATGAAAAAGGCCTTGCCGACGATGTTTTTATCCGGGACGAAGCCCCAATAACGGCTGTCGTTGCTGGCGTCGCGGTTGTCGCCCATCATGAAATACTGCCCTTGCGGAACCTTGCAGACGAAGCCCTCGCCCTCGGCATTGTAGGAGCAGTTTTCGCGGTAGGGGAAGTCCACCACCTGCGGCGGATAGACCGCGGGCTTGCCCGGCTCGGTCATCATAGTGTGGCCTACGCCGTTGAGATGCTCCTGGTACACCATGGCGGTGACGTAACTGAGGCCATTTCCGACATAACTGTAGGTGCCGGTGTTGGCGGTACGCACCGGCTGGCCGTTGATGCTGAGCTGCTTGTCGCGGTACTCGACCACATCGCCCGGCACGCCGATCACGCGCTTGATGTAATCCAGCCCGGGATCGGCCGGATAGCGGAACACCATGACATCGCCGCGCTCGGGGTTATTCAGCTCAACCACTTTCTTGTTGATTACCGGCAGGCGGATGCCATAGGCGTATTTGTTGACCAGGATGAAGTCGCCGACCAGCAGCGTCGGCATCATCGAGCCGGACGGAATCTTGAACGGCTCGACCAGGAAGGAGCGCAGCGCGAACACCACCAGGATGACCGGGAAGAAGCTCTTAGCGTATTCGACCAGCAGCGGTTCACTGGCGCCTTTGTCGCGGCCGCGTTTCAGTACCAGCACGTCGAGCAGCCAGATGCCGCCGGTAATGGCGAGCGCGACGAAAAGGATGAGCGCAAAATTCATGTTTACTTGTCCGAGACCTGGAGGATCGCAAGGAAGGCTTCCTGCGGAATTTCGACGTTGCCGACCTGCTTCATGCGGCGTTTGCCGGCTTTCTGTTTTTCCAGCAGCTTTTTCTTGCGCGAGATGTCGCCACCGTAGCACTTGGCGAGCACGTTCTTGCGCAACGCCTTGATGTTTTCACGCGCGATGATGTTGGCGCCGATCGCCGCCTGCACCGCGACGTCGAACATCTGGCGCGGAATCAGCTCGCGCATCTTGGAGGCGAGTTCGCGTCCGCGATACACGCTGCTGGCACGGTGGACGATGAGCGACAGCGCATCGACCTTTTCGTTGTTGACCAGGATGTCGAGCTTGACCAGATCGCCCACGCGGTACTCCTTGAACTCATAATCGAGCGAGGCATAGCCGCGGCTGGTCGATTTCAGCTTGTCGAAGAAATCCATCACCACTTCGTTCATCGGCAGGTCATACACCAGCATCACCTGCCTGCCGTGGTACTGCATGTTGAGCTGCATGCCGCGCTTCTGGTTGCACAGGGTGATGACGTTGCCAACGAATTCTTCCGGCACGAAAATCGTCGCGGTGATGATGGGCTCGCGGATTTCCTCGATTTTCGACAGTTCGGGCAGCTTGGACGGGTTCTCGACCTTGAGCATGGTGCCGTCTTTCAACAGCACCTGGTACACCACCGTCGGCGCGGTGGTGATGAGATCCATGTTGTATTCGCGTTCCAGCCGCTCCTGCACGATGTCCATGTGCAGCAGGCCGAGGAAGCCGCAGCGGAAGCCGAATCCTAAAGCTTGGCTGACTTCGGGCTCGAACTGCAACGCCGCGTCGTTCAGCTGCAGCTTGGTGAGTGCATCGCGCAGTGCCTCGAAATCGTGCGACTCGATCGGATAAAGCCCGGCGAACACCTGCGACTGCACCTTCTTGAAGCCGGGCAGCGGCTCGCTTGCGGGCCGGTCGAGCAGGGTGATGGTGTCACCCACCTGCGCCGATTTCAGTTCCTTGATGCCCGCGATGACAAAGCCGACTTCGCCGGCCGAAAGCTGCGGCCGGTCGACCGATTTTGGCGTGAACACGCCGACATGCTCGGTCAGGTGTTGCGCGCCGGAAGCCATGAAACGGATCTTGTCCTTGGGTTTCAGCACGCCGTCGACCACCCGCACCAGCATCACCACGCCGACGTAATTGTCGAACCACGAATCGATGATCAGCGCCTTCAGCGGCGCGTCCACATTGCCGCGCGGCGCCGGCACCTGCTTCACCACGACTTCGAGGATTTCCAGAATGCCAATGCCGGTCTTGGCCGAGGCGCGCACCGCATCGGCAGCGTCGATGCCGATAATGTCCTCGATCTCTTCCGCCACCCGGTCCGGGTCGGCAGCCGGTAGATCGATCTTGTTCAGCACCGGGATGACCTCGACGCCGAGGTCAATCGCGGTGTGGCAGTTGGCCACCGTCTGTGCCTCCACCCCCTGCGAGGCATCGACCACCAGCAGCGCGCCCTCGCAGGCCGACAGAGAACGCGACACTTCATAGGAAAAGTCGACGTGGCCGGGGGTGTCGATCAGGTTCAGGTGGTAGGTTTGGCCGTCCTGCGCCTTGTAGGTGAGCGCGGCTGTCTGCGCCTTGATGGTGATGCCGCGTTCCTTTTCCAGATCCATCGAATCGAGCACCTGCGCCTCCATCTCACGGTCGGACAGGCCGCCGCAAAACTGGATCAGGCGATCCGCCAGCGTGGACTTGCCGTGGTCGATGTGGGCAATGATGGAGAAATTGCGGATCAGGTTCTGGGACACAACAGAACGGGCACGTTTCCGTGCCCGGTTAGGGATGCGATAACTTGCCGGATTTTAACGGATTTCAGGGGTTGGCGCGCAGCCATTCCTGAAACGCGGGCAGATTAAGCTGATGACGGCAGATTTCCGTCTCGCCATCGAACAGCAGCGGCACGTCCCAGCCGTGGCGTGTCTTGAGCGACGGATCGGCATCCACATCCACGCACTCCAAACGATGTCCGGTGCCTGCGATCAGGACGCTGATTTCTGCCGCCATTTCCTCGCACAGCAGGCAGCCGACCCGGGTGTAGAGCGTGAGCGTTTTACTCAACCGATATCTTCAGCGGAATGTAGAGTGAGCCGTCGCCGCGCCGCACCAGGATCGCCGCGCTCTTGCCCTTGGGAACGGCGCCGATCGCCTTGCGGAAGGCCTCGACCGTGGCAATCTTGCCGTTATTCACCGCGAGGATCACGTCACCGACGCGGATGCCCGCGCGCGCGGCGTCGCCGGTAACCTCTTCCACCAACAGACCGTGGTCGATCTTGAGTTCGCGCCGCTGGTCGGCAGTCAGTTCGGACAACGCCAGGCCGCCCCGCGAATACGTCTTGCCGCTCTTGCCGGAGAGCTGCTCCTCGCCCGGCAGTTCGCCCAGCACCACCAGCAGTTCCTGCGCCTTACCGCGGCGCCACACCTGCAGCGGAATCTTCGCCCCCGGCTTGGCCATGCCGACCATGCGCGGCAGGTCGCCCGAGTTTTCCACCGGCTTGCCGTTGAACATGAGAATCACGTCAGCCGCCTGCAGGCCGGTCCGGGCCGCCGGGCTGTCTTCCTGCACCTGCGCAATCAGCGCGCCGCGCGGGCGATCCAGGCCGAAGGATTCGGCGAGGTCGGCCGTCACTTCCTGGATCACCACACCCAGCCAGCCGCGCGAGACTTTGCCGGCCACCTTCAACTGGTCGGCCACGTCCATCGCCACGTCGATCGGGATCGCGAACGACACGCCCTGATAACCGCCGCTACGGCTGTATATCTGCGAATTGATACCGACCACCTCGCCCTTCATGTTGAACAGCGGCCCACCCGAGTTGCCGGGGTTGATCGGCACATCGGTCTGGATGTAGGGCACATAACTTTCCGACGGCAGCGAACGCCCCTTGGCGGAGACGATGCCGGCGGTGACCGAATTCTCGAAGCCGAACGGCGAACCGATCGCTGCCACCGCCTCGCCGACACGCAGCCTGGCGGGGTCGCCCAGCTTGACGGCAGGCAGGTTGTTGGCGGTGATCTTGATGACGGCCACATCGGTGCGTGCGTCTGCCCCCACCACCTTGGCGGTGAATTTGCGCTTGTCGATGAGCTTGACCACGACCTCATCCGCGCCCTTGACTACATGCGCATTGGTCAGGATATAGCCGTCGCTGCTGACGATGAAACCGGAGCCGGCGCCGCGTGCGGGAATCTCCTGCATCGGTCCGCGTCCGCCGGAGCCGCCCGGCGGGAAGAAGCGGCGGAAGAACTCCTGCATGTCCTCCTCGTCGGGCACAGCGAAAGGGAAGCCCTCGACGCTGCGCTTCACCAGCTTGGTGGTGCTAATGTTAACCACCGCCGGGCCGTGTGTTTCGACCAGATCGGCCACATCCATCACCTCTTTTGCCAACGCCGGCGCAGACAAGGTCAATACCAGCGCTGTCGCGGCCAAAGCCGTTCTCATCATGATTATCCTTTCCTCACGTGAAACAGGTTGACGTCTTCACGTCTGAGCACGACCGGGCGCGCCGCCCTGCCGCCTCGCGCGGCCAGCCAGCCCGCCACTCCCCCGAGCAGCATGCCAACCAGTGCGGGGCCGTCACCGGGCTGCACCGCCTGTGCCAGCAACGCGCCCGCCAGCATCAGCGCCAATGGCAGGCCGTAGACACGCAATGCGCTCTTGAGCACGCTGCCACGGGCAATACCGACCACGATGCGGTCACCCGGAGCCAGCGACAGGTCGCAGTCGACCAGAAAATGGCGCGGTTTGCGCTGGAACAACTCGGCAATGCGGCGCGACGAACAGCCCTGCCCGCCGCAGGTGCCGCAGCCCGACGGTTCGACCGCCTGCACCCAGATGCCATCGGATGCGGTTTTGATGACTTCGGCGGTTTGCTCCAGCATGGTGGCGCTTACTTCCTTTTCACCGAATTGCCGGTTTCGATCAATGCCATGTTCGGCACTTCGCCGAGGGTCGTCACGGTGTGGCCATCAACCTCGCGCGCATAGACACCGATCGTGCCTTCGGCTGACAGGCCCTGCAGGCGTTGCGCCTGGGGATCGGCGGGTTCGACAAACATCGACAGCACGCTCAGGCCGTCCGAAAACACCAGATGGGTGACGGGCGCCCGCTTGCCCGGCAGCGAACGCACCGCCTCCTGCACTTGTTCGAAACCCGGCGGCGGAGTCACGCTCCAGACCACCTCGGCCGGTTTGTCGAGACTGGCTTTCTGGATGCGCTTGCCCGCCAACTCATTGCGGAACAGCTGGGCGTCGGGCGCCTTGCCAATCTGGATTTCGGAGAACACGAACATCGACACCACGCTGCCATTGCTGTTGACAGTGCGCGACTTGAGCGGCAGTCCGGTTTGCTTGTCCAGCCACAAGTTGTAGGCGTAGCGATAGCCATCGTTCGGCTCCAGCGTCACCACCTGGCAGGGTCGTCCCGCTACGCGCTCGGTTCCGCCGAGTTTCGCCACGTAATAATAGAGCAGGCTGGCCGGCTGGGCGGGCAGCAAGGCCGGGAAGAAACGGCGCTGGGTATTGCGCTCCAGCCGCACATGCTTGCCATCAGGCAAGTGACAGTACACGTCGTTGTTGATGCGCAGGAACTGGCGCGGTGCACCGTCCATGACCTCGACTTTTTCCAGCTCGCCGGTCGCATCGATACGGTGCAGCACACGCAGCACCTCGACGTGTTCGCCGTGGTGATATACATAGACGCCGCTGTAGTTCTGCTGCTTGGCGGCAGCGGCGGCGCGGTTGAGCCATTCGAGCGCGGCGTCGGCGCGCGCCATGCCGGACAACAGCACCAGTCCGGTAAACCCCAAAGCCCACCAGCCTTGGCGCCAAACAAACAGCGCCCGCATCAATGCGGCTCCACCGCAACCGCCATGACGCGCTGGTAAGGCGATGCCACTGCCATCGGGGCGAATTCCTGATGCGCCACCAGATAGGGGGCGAGGCGGGCATCGTCACGCGCCAGTTCCGGCGCCAGTGCTGCTTGCTGGAAACCCGGCGCAACCGCCATCGGTGCAGTGGCAGGGGCATCCGCCATCAGCCCGGTCAGCGCGATCACGCCCCATACCGCGAGCGAGGCAAACGATGCCACCGCCACCCGCTGCGGCCACACGCTGCGGCGCGGCGCGAGCACGGTCGGCTCGGCCGCCAGTTGCGCCGAGAAGCGCGCCATGAAGTCGTCCTGCACCGGCGCCACGCCACGCATCAGGTCGCCGATCAGGTGGTATTCAGACCAGTTCTGGCGCAAGGCCTCATCGTGCTTCATCGCCGTGATGCAGGCCTCGGTTTCGGCGCGCGCGGTTTCACCGTCGAGTGTGGCGGACAGCATCAACTGCCGGTCGTCGTCGGCCTGTTCAGCCTGGGGAAGGATGTTGGGTTTGCGAAGTGCTGACATGGTTACCACCTTTTATCCTGACTGGTGCCCAGCATCGGGCGTATCTTTTCGGCAATGGCCTCGCGCGCGCGAAAGATCCGCGAACGCACGGTGCCGATCGGGCATTCCATCATCTGCGCGATTTCCTCGTAGCTCATGCCTTCGATTTCGCGCAGCGTGATGGCTGTCCTCAATTCCTCGGGCAGCGCGTCGACTGCCTCATTCACTGCTTGGGCGATCTGCTTGGTCTGAAGTTCCGCTTCCGGCGTCGCAATGTCGCGCAACAGATCGCCTTCTTCGTAATTCTCCGCGTCTTCCGCCAGAACATCGCTCGACACCGGCTGACGCTTGTGCGCCACCAGGTAATTCTTGGCGGTGTTGACGGCGATGCGGTACAGCCAGGTGTAAAACGCGCTTTCGCCGCGGAATCCAGGCAACGCGCGATAGGCCTTGATAAAAGCTTCCTGCGTAATATCTTCCACCTCCGCCGTGTCGCGCACCATGCGCGACAACAGCCGCCCGAGCTTGCGTTGATACTTGATCACCAACAGCTCGAAAGCGCGCTTGTCGCCCTGCTGGGCACGTTCAACCAATACCTGATCCAGTTCGCGGTCCGACATATCTCCCTGCTGCAATTATGTTTATGTTGAAAGTATACGTGACCGCACCTTCCGGAACATGAGAGGATGCGCCGGCAAAAAAGTTCACCCCGCCAGGTTCGATACAGCGGGGTTATTCGGGCCCGGCCCAAGCCTGCTATCATCCCCCGACCATCATGCATAGACACGACGTCCTCATCCTCGGCAGCGGCCTCGCCGCGCTGACCACCGCGCTCAAGCTTGCCGACCAGCGCCGCGTCGCCATTGTCACCAAGCGCCAGATGACCGACGGCGCCAGCGACTGGGCGCAGGGCGGGATTGCGGCGGCTGTCGACAACGGCGATTCGGTCGAAGCCCACGTCCACGACACCCTGGTCGCCGGCGCCGGCCTGTGCGACGAAGCGGTCACCCGCATGGTGGCCAGCCAGGCGCGTGAAATGATCGCCTGGCTGACCGCCAACGGCGTCGCCTTCACCCCCGACCCGCAGGCGCCAGGCGGCCTGCATCTGGCGCGCGAAGGCGGTCACTCCAGGCGCCGTGTGGTGCACGCGGCCGACGCCACCGGCCATGCGGTGCAGACCAGCCTGCTCGACCACGTGCGCGCCCATCCCAATATCGACACCTTCGAGCAGCACGTCGCCATTGACCTCATCACGGGCAAGCGCGCCGGCGGGCAGGAACGGCAGATCCACGGCGCCTATGCGCTGAACAAGGGCAGCGGCGAAGTCGAAACCTTCGCCGCCGGCCACACCGTGCTGGCTACCGGCGGCGCCGGCAAGGTCTATCTCTACACGACCAACCCCGACACCTCGACCGGCGACGGCATTGCGATGGCGTGGCGCGCCGGCTGCCGGGTGGCCAACCTGGAATTCGTGCAGTTCCACCCGACCTGTCTGTACCACCCGCACGCCAAGTCCTTTCTCATTAGCGAGGCGGTGCGCGGCGAGGGCGGGCTGCTGTTGCTGCCCGATGGCTCGCGCTTCATGCACCTGCACGACGAGCGTGCCGAACTCGCGCCGCGCGACGTGGTGGCGCGCGCGATCGACTTCGAGATGAAAAAGCGCGGTATCGACTGCGTCTACCTCGACATCAGCCACAAGCCGGCCGACTTCGTGCGCGAGCATTTCCCGACCATCCACCGCCGCTGCCTCGAACTCGGCATCGACATCACGCGCCAGCCGATCCCGGTGGTGCCGGCCGCGCACTACACCTGCGGCGGCGTCGTTACCGACATGAACGCGCGTACCGACCTGTGCAACCTGCATGCTGTCGGCGAAGTCACCTTCACCGGCCTGCACGGCGCCAACCGCCTGGCATCGAACTCGCTGCTCGAATGCCTGGTATTCGGCCATGCCGCCGCGCGCGACATTCTGGCCGCCCCGCCCGCGCCCGCGCTTGATCTGCCGCCGTGGGACGCATCGCGCGTCACCGATCCAGACGAGGAAGTGGTGATCTCGCACAACTGGGACGAACTGCGGCGCTTCATGTGGGACTATGTCGGCATCGTGCGCACCAACAAGCGGCTGACGCGCGCGGCGCACCGCATCCGCCTGCTGCGGGACGAAATCGACGAGTTCTATCGCCACTTCCGCGTCAGCAACGACCTCATCGAGCTGCGCAATCTGGTGCAAAGCGCCGACCTCATCATCTGCTCGGCCAAGTTGCGGCAGGAAAGCCGCGGCCTGCACTACAGCCGCGACTATCCCGAGACGCTGCCGATCGCCGGCAACACGGTGCTCAACCCGCGCCCGGGGACACTGTGTCCGAGCGTGTGCGGCGTGACCAGCGAAGCGACACCCTGAGGCGACGCAAGTCGTCGGCGTCCGCGCTGTCGGGCAGCAGCGCCAGGATACGCACGGGGCAGCCTGCCGTCCGGTAGCGCAACACGATCAACGCGGTCGAAACAAAACTATCGCCCAGCACCTCGGCATCGCGCCATTCAGCCGTGTCATCCAGGCATTGCAGCCGGCCGTCTGCCGCTATACGCAGACTTTCCATCGGGAGCGCCCGCCGCCAGCCCCACACAGCCAGGCCCACAACTGCCATGCCCAGCGTCAGTTGCAGACTGCCCGGCAGCGCCGCGAGATACACGGCGGCCTGCGCCAGCAGCAGCATGCCCGCCAGCAACAGCCCCAACCGGCGTGAGGGTTTGAGCTCAATCTTGCGCATCAGCGTGTACACTTTTGGCCTTCATCGCATCCCCTTTTGACTGGACCGTATCGTGATCGATTCCTGGAAAAACTTTCTGCAATCTCAAGGCGCGGTAATCGAAGGCAGCGCCGTGCTGAATTATGGCGACCCCGCCGCCGAGCGTGCTGCCGCTGCGGACGGCACCATTGTGGCGGATTTGTCGCAACTCGGCGTCATCGCATTCCGTGGCGACGACACTGCCACGTTTTTGCAGGGCCAGCTTACCAACGACGTGCGCGCGCTGCACGACGACAGCGCCCAGTGGAGCGGCTATTGCAGCCCCAAGGGGCGCCTGCTCGGCAATTTCATGGCGTGGCGGCGAGGCGAGGATTATTGCCTGCAACTCTCGGGCGACATTCTTCCCGGCGTGCTGAAGCGCTTATCCATGTTCATCCTGCGCGCCAAGGTGCAGGGGCGCGATGCCAGCAACGAAAACGTGCGGCTGGTCGTTGCAGGCAAGCAGGCGCTGGCGGCGGCGACCGCCGCGATGGGCGCCGTACCGGAAGCCGCGATGCGCTCGGTCGCCGGCGAGGCCGGCCAGGTGATCCGCCTGGGCGACGACAAGTTCGTGCTGTCGATCGCGCCCGAGCGTGCTGCCGCCGTGTGGCAGCTGCTGCTGCGTGAATCGGCCACCCCGGTTGGCGCCCCGGTGTGGGACTGGCTGCGGCTCAACGCCGGCATTCCGATGATCGTCGCCGCCACCCAGGAGCAGTTCGTGCCGCAGATGGTCAACCTCGAAGTCATCGGCGGGGTCAGTTTCCAGAAGGGCTGCTACCCCGGCCAGGAAATCGTCGCGCGCAGCCAGTATCTAGGCAAGCTCAAGCGCCGCATGTTTTTGGCCCATGTGGATGCCGAAGCCGCACCGGGCGACCATTTATACAGCACCGACATGGACGGCCAGGCCACCGGCACCGTGGTCAATGCGGCACCCGCGCCGACCGGCGGCTTCGATGTGCTGGCCGTCGCCCAGGTCGAAAGCGCGAACACGCAGACCCTGCATCTGAAAGCCGCCGACGGCGCGGCTTTAACACTGAAGCCCCTGCCCTATGGGCTGCCCGAATAGGTGAAGAGCGCCTATGTCTATTACCGCATCGACCCTGCGCAGGCCGGCCTGGCTGGTGCGCGGATCGATGGGCTGCTGAGCACGATGGCCGCGCATTGCAGCCAGCCGCCGCGGCGGCTGAACCGCTGTGACGATTCGGCGACGTGGATAGAAATTTACGATGGCATTGCCGACTTCACCACGTTTGCCGCGGCCTTGAAGGCGGCTGTTCAGACGTTCAAATGCACGGAATTCGCTCAGGGTGAACGCCATCTGGAGTGTTTTTCCGCACCAGACTCGGCGCCATAAAAAAGCTGGGCGAACCCAGCTTTTTTATGCAGACCGGACGGCTTACTTCTTCACCATCACCCTTTCCACCCAGCCTTCACCATTCTGGCCCTGGACGTGAATGAAGCTGCCCTGGTCCTTGCCGGTATAAATAACCTCTTCGCCGCGCGCGATGGTGGTGACCACCTTGGAGGCTTTGCTCGGCTGGGCATAGATCTTCAGCCCGGCAATTTTCCCCATCACCGCGTCGCCTTCCTCGAATACCGCTCCGGCCTTGGTGGGCTGCCCCGGCCTGCCTTTGAGATTGATGTCCTGACGCGCCATTTCTGGATTGTTGCGGATGGAACGCACGATATTGTTCCAGTTGTCCAGATAGCTGGCAGCGATGACCTTGCCTTCCGGCGTACTGGTGTAGGCGCCCAGCCCGCCGGCTGCACCACCGCCGACCAGCAGGCCGCCCACGCTCCAGTCGGTTTTTTCGGCGTTGCCAGTCGCCGAAGCCAGTTGCAGTGAGGTGCGCGAATCCGACAGGATCATCGTGGTCTGCGCCGACTTGAACTTGAGCCCCGCGGCCACCAAGCCGGCTACTGCACCGAACCTGCCCAGTCCTCCGAGTGCGCCGCCGATGCCACCCGAATCCTTGCTGGAGAACACGGCGTCCGGCGTCAGCACGTAATCCGCCGTCACCATCTGCCCCTTACCCATGTTGGAGCCCTTGCGCAACTCGCCGGATTCGGCCAGTTGGCGTTCCTGCATCAGGTTCTGCATGGCGCGGCCGCGCTCCACCAGCACGAAGCAGTTGGATTGCTGCACCATCATGCGGATCAGTCCAACCGGCGATTGCAGACCGTATTGCAACAGATGCGAGATCACCGCATCCTGTGGTTCCACCACAGCCAGGGTGCCGTAGGATTTTTCGCATTTTTCCAGTTCCTTGGCTTCGCCCTGTGCCCCATCAGGCCCGGCGGAACCGGAAGGCTGGCCCTCCTCCTTTTTATCGCCACCCAACTTGAAATCAAACAGACCGGCATACACCGGATTGATCGCCTGGGTGAGAAATAGGCCGGTGACGAGTGCGCATGCAATGGTTTTCATATTGTCTCCTTGTTTGATTTTGAATGGATTATAGACATTTCAGGGCCCATCAAAAAGGTGACGGGCGTCTTGGTTTTTAGTGCGCACGTCCTATAAAAAAGTCATCCTCGACTCAAGGAGATCCTCATGCTGGGCATCAACAAAATAGTGGCCCAGGAACACACCGAACCGACTTCGCGTGGTCACTTGGCTGAACTGGATCCTTGGACGGAAGAATTGGCCACCGAGATGGCGCGACAGGACGGACTGGAATTGACCTACGAGCATCTGGGCATCATTCGCTATCTGCGCGACTGCTACGCCGATCACGGCGGCACGGTCAACGCGCGCATGCTGATGTACTCGCTGGAAGAAGAATTCGCCGGGATGGGCGGGCTCAAGTTTCTCTACAACCTGTTCCCGATGGGGCCGATCGCCCAGGCCAGCCGCTATGCCGGACTGCCAATGCCGCCTGGCACACGCGATCCGTCGTTCGGCACCACGCATTAAAGCAGGGTAGACCCCATGCGTTTTCAGGCGATCTCTTCGACCGGGACGCGCGCGGCCAGGGCGCACAGCAGTTCATAACTGCTGGTGCCGGCGGCCGCGGCCACCGCATCCACCGGCAGTCCCTCACCCCACAGCACCACCGGGCTACTGACACCGGCATCGGCACATTCTCTCAAATCCACGCACAGCATATCCATCGACACCCGTCCCAGGGTTCGACTGGCGCGACCACTGACCAAAACCGGGGTGCCCGTCAGCGCGTGGCGCGGATAGCCATCCGCATAACCGCAGGCAACCACGCCCACCCGCATGGCGCGTTCGGCACGAAACAGCAGGCCGTAACCCACCCCTTCGCCCGACTGCAGCGTCTGCACGCTGATGATTTCAGACTGCAGTGTCATCGCCGGCTTCAATCCCAATTGCTCGGCCGGCACATCGGCAAAAGGCGAAGCGCCGTACAGCATGATGCCGGGGCGCACCCACGCGCCCAAGGAATCCGGATAGCGCAACAGCGCCGCCGAATTGGCACTGCTCCACGGCAGGTCATGATCCACGGTCTCGCGCAGAAACGGCTGCAATTGCCAGTCCACGCCCGTGACCTCATCTGCCTGGGCAAAGTGGGTCATCAGCGTGATGCCGGCTACCCCGGGCAAGCTTCGCACCCGCGCGACGATGGCGGCGTGGTCAGCGAGCGGGAACCCCAGCCGGTGCATCCCGCTGTCGAATTTGAGAAAGACCTGTAGCGGTCGTGCAGGCGGCTGCCGTTGCAGCCAGTCGAGCTGCGCGGCATGGTGCAGCACCGGCCACAAATCCAGCTCGGCGCAGGTGGCAATTTCATCCACGCCGAAGATTCCTTCGAGCAGCAGAATGGGCTTCTCGATGCCCATCAGGCGCAGGTTGGCGGCTTCTTCCAGCGTCAGCACAGCAAAGCCGTCTGCCGCCGCCAACGCGCGCAGCGCGCGTGACAATCCGTGGCCATAGGCGTTGGCCTTGACCACCGCAAACATGCACGCCGTCCCCGCGTGACTTCGCGCCACGCGCAGGTTGTGCGCCATCGCACCGATCGAAATCCGCGCCTGGATGGGCCGCATCGGGACTAATAGGAACCCGGCTGCGCCAGCGTTTCGAAACGCGTGTATTCGCCGAGGAAGGCCAGCCGCACCGTGCCGATCGGGCCGTTACGCTGCTTGCTGATGATGATTTCCGCCGTGCCCTTGTCCTGCGTGTCGGGGTTGTAGACCTCGTCGCGGTAAATGAACAGGATCACATCGGCATCCTGTTCGATGGCGCCCGATTCGCGCAGGTCTGACATCACCGGACGCTTGTTGGGGCGCTGCTCCAGCCCGCGGTTCAGCTGCGACAGTGCAACCACCGGCACGTGCAGTTCCTTTGCCAACCCCTTGAGGGCGCGCGAGATTTCCGAGATTTCGGTGGCCCGGTTTTCGCCCGAGCTGCTGGCCGACATCAGCTGGATGTAGTCGATGATGATCAGGCCGAGCTTGCCGCACTGGCGCATCAGGCGCCGGGCGCGCGCGCGCAGTTCCAGCACATTGAGCCCCGGCGTTTCGTCGATGAAAACCGGCGCTTCGTTAAGCTTGCCGAGGGCGTAGGTGAGACGCTGCCAGTCGTCCTCGCCCAGCTTGCCGGTGCGCAGGCGGTGCTGGTCGAGCTTGCCGACCGAGCCGATCATCCGCATCACCAGTTGCTGGCCGCCCATTTCCATGGAAAAGATCGCCACCGGCAAGCCCGTATCAAGCGCGACGTTCTCGCCGATATTGATCGAGAATGCGGTCTTGCCCATCGACGGACGCCCGGCGACAATGATCAAATCGCCCGGCTGGAACCCCGAGGTTTTCTGGTCAAGGTCGTGGAATCCTGTCGGCACGCCCGTCACGCCGGAATCGTTGTCGCGGTGGTACAGCTCGTCGATGCGCTCGACCACCTCTTTCAGCAGCGGCTTGATCTCGGTAAACCCAGCCTGACCGCGGCTGCCGGATTCGGCGATCTCGAACACCTTGGCTTCAGCCTCGTCGAGCAGCTGCGAGGCGCTACGCCCGGCTGGCGCGTAGGCGGTGTCGGCAATCCCGGTCGCCACCTCGGCCAGACGCCGCATCACCGAGCGTTCGCGCACGATTTCAGCATAACGGCGGATGTTGGCGGCCGACGGCGTGTTACTCGCCAGCGCGACAATGTAGGCCAGCCCGCCCACGCTTTCGAGTTGTCCCAGCGATTGCAGCGACTCGGTCACCGTCACCGCATCCGCCGGACGGTTCTCGGCAATCTGCCGCACGATCGCGCGCAGGATCTGGCGATGATCCTGGCGGTAGAAATCGCTTTCAGACACCACGTCGCCGATGCGATCCCATGCGCTGTTGTCGAGCAGCAAACCACCCAGCACCGCCTGCTCGGCTTCCAGCGAGTGCGGTGGCAGGCGCATTTGCGCCAGCTGGGGATCGGAATTTGTGTTAAACGAGTGGATAGCGGCCATGGCAGGATTCTAGTCTTCCGCCCCACCCCCACCAAGGGATAAGGCTGTGGATAAAGCGTGTACAGCCGGGAATACCCTGAGGGCACACGTAAAAAAAGGGAGCCTGGGCTCCCTTTTTTTTGACCTATCCGGCGGCGTTACTGTTGGCCGGTCACCACCACCGTGATGTTGGCGGTGATGTCGGCGTGCAGCGCCAGCACCACCGGGTATTCACCGAGGGTCTTGAACGGGCCTTCGGGCAAACGGATTTCCGACTTGGCCACTTCATGGCCTTGTGCTTTCAGCGCATCGGCAATGTCGGCGTTGGTGATGGAGCCGAACAGTCGGCCATCGACGCCAGCTTTCTGGCTGATGGTCACGCTCACGCCTTCCAGCTTTTCGGCACGGCGCTGGGAATCGGCCAGTTTTTCGGCTGCAACACGTTCCAGTTCAGCCTTCTGCGTAGCAAACGCTTCCATGTTGGCTTGCGTGGCGCGACGCGCACGGCCGGTCGGAATCAGAAAGTTGCGGGCATAGCCATCTTTCACTTTGACCACGTCACCCAGGTTGCCCAGGTTGACGACTTTGTCGATCAGAATAATTTGCATGGCCGTCTCCTCAATGCAGGTCGGTGTAAGGCATGAGCGCCAGGAAGCGCGCACGCTTGATCGCGGTGCCCAGCTGGCGCTGGTAGTGCGCCTTGGTGCCGGTGATGCGGGCCGGGATGATGCGGCCGTTTTCGGCGATGAATTCCTTCAGCACGTCGATGTCCTTGAAATCGATCTCAACCACCTTTTCGGCGGTGAAACGGCAGAACTTGCGACGCTTGAAAAGACCACGATTGCCGCTGTCGCGGCCGCCTTTTTTGGCGAACTTGCCGCCGGATTTACCACCCATGGGACGTGCCATGATTTATTCCTTTTCGATTCGATTCAATATCAGGATCAGTTGTCGGCTCTTCACGCTGCGTCGGTTCAACGCACCTTCCAGTTTCACCTGCGTTCCGGTGGCCAGTTGCGCCAGTTGGGCGGCAAGCGATCCACTCGCCTGTACCGTCAACTCGCATTCCACCTGTCGGGCTTGCGTGGCTACTGTCTGACTGCTGCGATGCAGGATCACCGCTTCGGCAATCGGCACGCCCGCCGGACTGTAACGCACAGGATCAACCTGGATGAGCGTTCCGCTGATGACCAGCCTATTCACTCATTCAGACCACTCACTCAGGCGGCGGCTGGCTGTTCGGCTGCCACTTCTGGCTTGGCGGTTTCAGCCTTGGCTGTCTCTGCCTTGGCGCTGTCCAGCATGTCGCGCGACTTTTCTTCCTTCATCATCGGCGATGCCGTGGTCACGGCGGCGGCGTGCTTGATGGTCAGATGACGCAGCACGGCATCGTTGAACTTGAAGCCATGTTCGAGTTCGTCCAGGGTTTCCTGGTCGCACTCGATGTTCATCAGCACGTAGTGGGCCTTGTGGACTTTCTGGATCGGGTAGGCCATCTGGCGGCGACCCCAGTCTTCCAGGCGGTGGACACTGCCGCCGCGCGTGGCGATGTTGCCGCGATAGCGTTCGATCATGGCGGGCACCTGCTCGCTCTGATCGGGATGAACGATAAATACGATTTCGTAATGCCGCATCGAGTTTCCTTTCGGTTCAGCCCCCCGCTGCGGTGCGGTGGAGCAAGGTCAAAGATAGCCAAGGTCAAAAAAACAATTCCCGGCAAACCGGGACTGCAAATCATACGCTTTTTGCCTGACAAATCAAGCTGCCCTCCGCATACGGCGGCAGGCTCAAATCACGCAATCAACGTAATATCGCGCCTTGCCGTCGACCACGTCTTCGACCAGACCATGCACGTCGGTTTCGAAGCCGGGGAATTTCTCGTTGAGTTCACGGGTGAACTGCAGATAACGCACGATGGTGCTGTTGAAGCGTTCGCCCGGAATCAGCAAGGGAATCCCCGGGGGATAGGGCGTCACCAGCATGGCGGTGATGCGGCCCTCGAGCTGATCGATTTCGACCCGTTCGATCTCGCGGTGCGCCATCTTGGAGAAGGCGTCGGCTGGCTTCATCGCCGGCGCCATTTCCGACAAGTACATCTCGGTGGTCAGGCGCGCCACATCGTTGGCCTTGTAGATGGTGTGAATCTGGTCGCACAGGTCTTTCAGCCCGGTTTTTTCGTAGCGCGAATGCTTTTCGATGAAATCGGGCAGCACGCGCCACAGCGGCTGGTTTTCATCGTAGTCGGCCTTGAACTGCTGCAGCGCGGTTACCAGCGTATTCCAGCGGCCCTTGGTGATGCCGATAGTGAACATGATGAAGAAGGAATACAGCCCGGTCTTTTCCACGATGACACCGTGCTCGGCCAGGTATTTGGTGACGATTGCCGCCGGGATGCCCCAGTCAGCGAAGGCGCCATCCATGTCCAGCCCCGGCGTGATGACGGTGGCCTTGATCGGGTCGAGCATGTTGAAGCCGGGCGCGATCTGGCCGAACTCGTGCCAGCGCTCGCCGGCTTTCAGCATCCAGTCCTCGCGGTCGCCCACGTCTTCATCGGCCAGCTTCTGCGGCCCCCACACCTTGAACCACCAGGAGTCGCCGAATTCCGCGTCGACCTTGCGCATGGCGCGACGGAAATCGAGCGCTTCCTTGATCGATTCCTCTACCAGCGCGGGGCCGCCGGGCGGCTCCATCATCGCCGCCGCCACGTCGCACGAGGCGATGATGGCGTACTGCGGCGAGGTCGAGGTGTGCATCAGGTAGGCTTCGTTGAAGCGGTGGAAATCGAGCTTACGCGTCTCCGAGTCCTGCACCAGGATCTGCGAGGCCTGGGAGAGGCCGGCCAGCAGCTTGTGGGTGGACTGGGTGGCGAACACCAGCGCATCCTTCGCCCGCGGACGGTCCTTGCCGATGGCGTGCATGCCGCGATAGAAGTCGTGGAAGGTCGCATGCGGCAGCCAGGCTTCGTCGAAATGCAGGGTGTCGATGTAGTCGCCGAGCAGTTCCTTGATCATGTCGACGTTGTAGAGAATGCCGTCGTAGGTCGACTGGGTGATGGTCAGGATGCGCGGCTTGCGCTTCACATCCTTGGCAAACGGATGCGCGGCAATTTTCTTCTGGATGTTCTCGGGGCGGAACTCATCCAGCGGAATCGGCCCGATGATGCCGTAATGGTTGCGCGTCGGCGTCAGGAAGATCGGGATCGCGCCGCACATGATGATCGCGTGCAGGATGGACTTGTGGCAGTTGCGGTCGACCACTACGATGTCGCCCGGCGCGACGGTGGCGTGCCACACCATCTTGTTGGACGAAGAGGTGCCATTGGTGACGAAGAACAGGTGATCGCAGTTGAAGATGCGCGCCGCGTTGCGCTCCGACGCCCCCACCGGTCCGGTATGGTCGAGCAGCTGCCCGAGTTCATCCACCGCATTGCAGACATCGGCGCGCAGCAGGTTCTCGCCGAAGAACTGGTGGAACATCTGGCCGATCGGCGACTTCAGGAAGGCCACCCCGCCGGAGTGGCCGGGGCAGTGCCAGGAATACGAACCGTCCGCCGCGTAATGGGTGAGCGCACGAAAAAACGGTGGCACCAGCGATTCGAGGTAGGCGCGCGCTTCGCGCAGGATGTAACGTGCAAGAAACTCCGGCGTGTCTTCCAGCATGTGGATGAAGCCGTTGAGTTCGCGCAGGATGTCATTGGGGATATGGCGCGCAGTACGCGTCTCGCCGTGCAGAAAAATCGGGATTTCGGCATTGCGGAAACGCACCTCCTCGACAAACGCACGCAGTTTTTGCAGCGCGGTGTTGGCATCCTCGGCCGATCCCGCCAGCTCCTCATCGTCGATCGACAGCACGAAGGCCGAGGCACGTGCCTGCTGCTGGGCGAATGAAGTCAGGTCGCCGTAGTTGGTGACGCCGAGCACTTCCATGCCTTCCTTCTCGATGGCGTCGGCAAGCGTGCGGATGCCCAGCCCGGAGGCGTTTTCGGAGCGGAAATCTTCGTCGATGATGACAACGGGAAAGCGGAAGCGCATGGCGGCTCCTGAGTCTGATCGTGGAAAAAACACGGATTGTACGTCGCCCGTATGGCGCTGACGTTAAATTTTCGGCAGGGTCACGCCGACCTGGCCCTGATATTTGCCGCCGCGATCGCGATACGAGATCTCGCAAACCTCGTCGGATTCGAGGAAGAGCATTTGCGCCACGCCTTCGTTGGCGTAAATGCGTGCGGGCAGGGGGGTGGTGTTGGAAAACTCCAGCGTCACGTGGCCTTCCCACTCGGGCTCCAGCGGCGTCACATTGACGATGATGCCGCAGCGCGCGTAGGTGCTTTTACCCAGACAGATCGTCAGCACACTGCGCGGAATGCGGAAGTATTCCACCGTACGCGCGAGTGCAAACGAGTTGGGAGGGATGATGCAGGAGTCGCCCCTGACCTCGACGAAGGAGTTCGGATCGAACGCCTTGGGGTCGACGATAGTGGTGTTGATGTTGGTGAACAGCTTGAATTCGCTGGCACAGCGCACGTCGTAGCCGTAGCTCGACGTGCCGTACGACACGATGGGCCGGCCACCAGCCTGCTTGACCTGCCCCGGCTCGAACGGTTCGATCATGCCATGCTCCGCCGCCATGCGGCGGATCCAGCGGTCGGACTTGATGCTCATCAGGTGTTGGAAATGACGATGTTGGGGAACTTGGCAGAGTGATCCACTGCAGTTTCGCCAATCTTCACCGCCACGCGGCGCGCGATCTGCTTGTAAATTTCGGTCACGCGGCCATTCGGATCGGCCACCACCGACGGCTTGCCGGAATCGGTGTCGGCACGGATGCTGCCATCGAGCGGCAGCGAACCGAGGAATTCCACATTGTAGTCCTTGCACATGCGCTCGCCGCCGCCTTCGCCGAAGATGCGCTCTTCGTGGCCGCAATTTGAGCAGATGTGCAGGCTCATGTTTTCGACCACGCCGAGGATGGGGATGCCGACCTTCTCGAACATCTTCAGGCCCTTGCGCGCGTCGATCAGCGCGATGTCCTGCGGGGTGGTGACGATCACCGCGCCGGTCACCGGCACGCGCTGCGCCAGCGTCAACTGGATGTCGCCGGTGCCGGGCGGCAGGTCGACCACCAGGTAGTCGAGCTCGCTCCAGTTGGTGTTGTTCAGCAACTGTTCCAGCGCCTGCGTCACCATCGGACCGCGCCACACCATGGGGGTTTCGACATCGATCAGGAAGCCGATCGACATCGCCTGGATGCCATGACCGATCAGCGGCTCGAGGTTCTTGCCGTCGGTCGATTCGGGCTTGTCGGTAATCCCCAGCATGGTCGGTTGCGAGGGACCGTAGATGTCGGCGTCAAGCATGCCGACGCGCGCACCCTCGACGGCCAGCGCCAGCGCCAGGTTGACGGCGGTGGTGGATTTGCCGACGCCGCCTTTGCCGGAAGCCACGGCGATGATGTTTTTCACGTTGGGAATCAGCTTGACGCCGCGCTGCACGCCGTGCGAAACGATCTTGAAGCTCACATTCGCGGTGGCGCTGGTCACGCCATCGATGGCGCTGAGCTTGTCTTCGACCTGCTGTTTGATGACGGCCAACTGACTCTGCGCCGGGTAGCTCAGCAGGATGTCGACCGAAACAGCGCCGCCGTCGATCTTGATGTTGCGGGCGGATTTGGTCGAGACATAATCCTTGTGGGTGTTGGGATCGATCAACTCTTTCAGTGCGGTCTGCACCTGAAGTTCAGAAACGGCCATGTTTGCTCCAGCGGGTTAATTAGCAATTGCTCATTTTAACGAATTCCACTGCTTTGGGTGAACGGAAACGTAATAAGGACGCGGGATTCCCTGTCATTCGCAGGGACATTTGGGGCGCGTCAGGGCCATTGGATGGCCCCTGCAACTCACCGGGTAGTGATGCGCCAAGCGCACATCGGGAACGCGCTTAACGCGGTTCGGCATAATGCGCCACCAGCACCGCCTCGGGCACGCGCAGCCGGATCGCCGCGACCACTTCGCTGATTGCCCCCTGCCGCGGGCGCAGCGACACCCACAGCAGGTTTAGTTTCAGGTTGAGGTCGGCAAACACCACGTCCTGATACAGCGCAAGCACGGCCTGAATATCGCGCGAAGCGCGCTCGATCTCGGCGAGCGGCCGGTTGCGTAGACGGGGAATCAGCATCATGAAATCGGTCAGTCGCCGTCCGGCGCTGTCGCGCGTGGGTGCGACCTGCCACAAGGGCAAACCCGGCACGGACCCTGCGGCAGTCGTCAGCGTGGTTGAAGCATGGATCCGTATCTTCATCACGCTTCCGCCATCCAGCGTTCAGGGCTTCAACTGAAGACCCAGTGCCGCTCCGCGCCGGTTACATAGAGGCCGCGCACGTTGCCGTAAATAGCGCACGTCCTTATGCAAATAGCGTTCGAGCTCCTCGAGCGCCAGGCGGTAGACCTCACGCTTGAAGTCGACCACCACATCCATCGGCACCCAATACTCGTTCCAACGCCAAGCATCGAATTCGGGATGACTGCTGGCACGCAATGAGACATCGCAATCGCGTCCGGTCAGCCGCAGCAAAAACCAGATCTGCTTCTGGCCGCGATAGAGGCCGCGATTGTCGCGCCGTGTCCAGTGAGGGGGCACGTCGTAACGCAACCATTCGCGCGTGCGCCCAAGGATGCGCACATGCTCGGGCTGCAAGCCCACTTCTTCTTCCAGTTCCCGGAACATGGCCTGTTCCGGCGTTTCCCCTGCATTGATGCCGCCCTGGGGAAACTGCCAGGCGTGCTGGTTGACGCGCTTGCCCCAGAAAACCTGGTTCTGCGCGTTGCACACGATGATGCCTACGTTCGGGCGGTACCCTTCTCGGTCGATCATGGCCGCCACCATCAAAAATATTCGATTACCTGTATTCTTTCACACCCGCCAGAAATTGCAAACCCACCACGGCCAGAAACCTGCCGTTATGCATTGTTTTGATTAAGATTTTTAGTGGATTCTCAAATTTTAAGATTGAAGGCGCAGACATAACAGCGACGGCGCTATTCCAGCAGGGGCGTGGCGTCCTCCGCCCACTGAAAGTCGCGCGCGAAGCCGCGCAGGTCAAGACCGTAGCGTTTGGACAGATCGTCCAGCCGCGGCCTCGCCGCATCAAGCCGTGCCGCCGCGCCCGGCTCGATGAAGCCGAATACGATGACGTTGATTTTGTACTGCACCGAGATCCAGCCGACTTCGCCGTCGAACGCCCGCGTCAGGCGCGCGAAATACTCGGCGAATTCGCTGTCGCGCCCCCATAAATTGACCACCAGCACCCCACCGGGTTTAAGCGCACGGCGGCAAGCCGCATAAAACGTCTGGGTCGCCAGCGCCTCCACCTGATTACCGGCATCAAAGCCGTCAAGCAGGATGACATCAGCGCTGCCGGGATGCTGGCGCACATACAGCGCGCCATCGGCTTCGATCACGCCGAGCGTCTCGTCGTCCGGCGGCAGTTCGAAATGCGTGCGCGCGGCGGCAATCACCCGCGGATCGATTTCCACCGCAGTGATGCGCGTGTGCGGGCGCTGCTTGCGGATGAACTTGGCGAGCGAGCCGCCACCCAGGCCGATCATCAGCACGTCCTGCGGCATGGAGTTGAACATCAGAAAACCCATCATCGCCCGGGTATAGGCGAGTTCCAGATCCCACGGCCGGCTCACTCGCATTGCGCTCTGAATCGCGCGGCTGCCCAGGTGCAGGGTGCGCAGGCCGCGCTCCTCGGTCACTTCCAGCCCGTCTTCGCCTGCCCGGCGTTTCCCAAACTTCAAGCGCATTGCCATCCCGCCCCAAAATCGAGCGCGAGAGATTACACCTCCACACGCTAAAATGCCGCTTTTAATCTCGACTGCCCCACCATGCGCGCCACTCGGTTTTTCATTTCCACCACCAAGGAAGCCCCATCCGAAGCCGAACTCGTCAGCCATAAACTGATGCTGCGCGCAGGCCTCATCAAGCGTCTGGGTTCAGGCCTGTATACCTGGATGCCACTGGGCTTGCGCGTACTGCGCCGGGTCGAGGCGGTGGTGCGCGAGGAAATGAACTGCGCCGGTGCAATCGAACTCTTGATGCCGGCCGTGCAGCCCGCCGAATTGTGGGAAGAAACGGGGCGCTGGGCAGTGTTCGGCCCGCAGATGCTGAAGATCAAGGACCGCCACCAGCGCGATTTCTGCTTCGGCCCCACCCACGAGGAAGTCATCACCGACGTGGTGCGCCGCGAGATCAAGAGCTATCGTCAATTACCGGTCAACTTCTACCAGATCCAGATGAAATTCCGCGACGAAATCCGCCCGCGTTTCGGCGTCATGCGCGCGCGCGAATTCCTGATGAAGGACGCCTATTCCTTCCACGCCAGCAAGGACAGCCTCGCCGCCACCTACCAGACGATGGTCGACGCCTATACGCGGATTTTCACCCGGCTGGGGCTGACCTTCCGCGCGGTGGCGGCCGACACCGGCGCCATCGGCGGCTCGGCCTCGCACGAATTCCATGTGCTGGCGGATTCCGGTGAAGACCTGATCGCCTATTGCCCCGATTCCGACTACGCTGCCAATATGGAGTTGGCCGAGGCCGTCGCCCCCGCCACGCCACGCGCCGCTCCCATGCAAACGATGCAGCCCGTCGCCACGCCGGGGGTGAAGACCATCGAGGACGTCGCGGGTTTCCTCAAGGTGGCAGCCAGCCAGACCGTTAAGACCTTGATCGTGGAAGGAACGGACGGCCCGGTGGCGCTGCTGCTGCGCGGCGACCACACGCTGAACGAAGTCAAGGCCGAGAAGGTCGCTGGCGTGAAAGCGCCGTTTGCCCTGGCGAGCGAAGCCGCCGTACGGGCCGCCACAGGGGCGGCGCCTGGTTCAGTCGGACCGGTGGGCCTGACAATTCCGGTAATCGCCGACCGCGCGGTGGCTGCGATGAGCGACTTAGTCTGCGGCGCCAACGCCGACGGCCAGCACCTCGCCGGCGTCAATTTCGGCCGCGACCTGCCGGAGCCGGTGGTGGTCGACCTGCGCAACGTCGAGCTTGGCGACCCCAGCCCCGACGGCAAGGGAACGCTGCAACTGTGCCGCGGCATCGAGGTCGGCCATGTATTTCAGCTTGGCAGCAAGTACTCGCAAGCGATGAACGCCACCTATCTGGACGAGGCTGGCAAGCCACAGGCGATGCAAATGGGCTGCTACGGCATCGGCGTGTCGCGCATCGTGGCTTCGGCCATCGAACAGCACCACGACGACAAGGGCATCATCTGGCCGGCGACCATGGCACCGTTCTTGCTGGTGATTGTGGCAATCGGCTACGGCAAGAGCGAGATGGTTAAAACCGCCGCCGATACGTTGTATGCTGAACTGGTTGCCGCCGGATTCGACGTGCTGCTGGACGACCGCGACGAACGCCCCGGCGTGATGTTTGCCGATGCCGAATTGATCGGCATCCCGCACCGCATCACCGTGGGCGAGCGCGGACTGAAGGACGGCGTCATCGAATACCAGCCGCGCCATGCCGCGCCAGGTCAAAGCGGCGAAGCACAAAAGGTCGCGCTGACCGGCGCAACGAAATTTTTGACAGGATTGTTGGGGCACTGACATGAAAAAAACGACGCACATCGGCCTGCTGATCACCGCCCTTCTGCTTGCCCTGCCCGCGCATGCGGGTGGACAGCGTGAGGAAGCGATGTCGGCCAATGTGCGTTCATCCCTGCAGCGCGGACTGGCCGACACCGCGGTCACCCGCACTGCGTTTCGCCATATTGCGGATGAGGTGGCCTGGCTGAAGGAAATGTCGCGCCGGCTCGCCAAGCGCATGCCGGACGAGGCCGAGCGAATGGAATTCCTGACCACCCTGCACTGGGAAGCCTCGCGCGCCGGAGTCGACCCGCAACTGATGCTCGGCCTGATCCAGGTCGAAAGCGGCTTCCGCAAATACGCGGTGTCGCCGGTGGGCGCGCGTGGCTACACGCAGGTGATGCCGTTCTGGGTCAAGGCCATCGGCGATCCCGACCATAACCTGTTCCAGCTGCGCACCAATCTGCGCTATGGCGCGCTAATCCTGCGCCACTACATCGACATCGAACGCGGCGATTTATTCCGCGCGCTGGGCCGCTACAACGGCAGCTTGGGGCGCCCGGAATACCCCACCCTCGTCGTCGGTGCCTGGAAGCGCCACTGGGATTACGTTCCCAGCACCAAATCGGCAGACACGTCCGTCGCATCGCGCAGCTGAAGTTGCATCGGCCGGGGGCGCCGCCCGCAATCATACTTGCCAACCGAAGTGGAAAGACGCCCGAGCCGATTGCCGGATGGACATGTGCGCATCGTGATCGGGACTGACGTGGCGATTCTGCACACCCGTACGTGAGTCGTGCTGAATGTGATCGAAGCGCTTCACGACCGAGTCACCAACCGGAGCGCCTCGAAAAGAGGCGTTTCCAGGCCCCGCCCCCGAATCCCGCAAACGTACCCCCTTCCCCAGGATGCCTGCGGACGTAGAGGGCAAGGCCCGTACGCCACCTAACCCTCGGTCGCCACCCTGTCGAAACCTCAACCAGCCGTCACGCATTCGTCATTTCAGCCGCTGCCCGACCTTCCGCTTTGCTCCGCAACCGCGCTGCAAGCCTTGTCCATCAAGGATGCGCAGCTCAACCCCCGCCTTGGCACAGGCGATTTACCTGCATTACAACAACGGAGGCGACCATGGACATGACAATGCAATTGTCCCGCACGGTTAAGGGACAGGAAGAAATCTTCAACCTCGGCCACACCTTGCGGCCCCGACATCGGCAAATCCTGTTCAGCGTCGGAAACGGCATTTCGTTTGGCGAACTGCACAGCAAGCTGCCCAACTGCGCCGACCTGGAAACGATGGTGAACGAGCTGCTGCAAAGCGGATTCATCCAGGCCCTGTGCAACCTGGCGACCGCACAAACCACCCCGGCCACCGCGCCCAGCAGCCCGGCGGCCCCAGCCACGTCCGTGCAATCCACGGACAGCCTGGAAGCGGGCCGCAGCTATGTGCTGGAATTCATGGCTGTGCTGGTGGGGACCAAATCCCCGGCCTACCGGCAGATGAGCGAGGTGCAGGACATGGCTGGCTTCAGCACTATCCTGCCGATGTGCCGCAGGGTGATCGCCGCGGTTGCTTCGCCGCATCAGGCAGCGGAAATGGAAGCCGAAGTCGCGAAACGCATGGGCGGCTGATTAGCCCGCCGGGAGGCCGTTCTCCGGCGCGCTTTCCGGCCCTGACGCGCCCGCTCGTCGGATGCGACAGGCCACCCCGGCCGTCTGGTTCAGGGGCGGCCCGAATTCAGGATGACCAGCGGTTTGGGCTGGCAGTCCGCCGCCACCACGGTGCCGGGGCCTCCCGGCACCGCACTGACCACACCATCAAATGGCGCTCTGAGTTCAGCGTCACTCAGATTCTTTTGCGCAATCACACGGCGCGCATTGGCGCCAGACAGGGCTGCCTGCGCACGCGCGTAACGCAGCGCAGCAGCGTCGAGTTCGGTGGCCGATGACACGGTGCGGTTGAACAATTCCTGCGCACGATCCAGTTCGCTTTTAGCATCCAGTTCGTCAACCTGCGCACGCCCCTGCTCCGCCGTGGCCTCGTCAAAACGCGCCTGCAAAATGGTCTTGTCCAGTCGCAACAGCACGGCGCCCCTTTTGACACGCTGCCCGGGCTTTACCAGCACTTCGTTGACCACGCCGGACACGCGGGTGGTGAGCTCGACCTTGTCTGCCGCCCACAGCGGGCTTGCGACCCCCAGACAAAATCCGGCCAGTGCAACGGCCCCAATGCGCTGTTTCATTCCTGTGCTCCTTCAACAGGCGGCAGGCTGCCGCCGGACAATGCCTCCAGTCGCGCCAACGCCAGCGCAAGCCGGTATTCCACCTGCTTGCGGCGCAGCTGCGCCATCTGAGTTTCGGCCATGCTAGCGCCCAGATTGGTTTTCAGTTCGCGCTCGTATTCGGCGCGCGCGCGCTCCAGCGCCCAGTCACGGTATTCGATCTGCTTGTCGGCGGCGGCACGGCTGCTGCCGCGCAGCCATTCGATTTCCTGCAGGGTGACGAGCAGGGTGTCCGAGAGGTCGAGCTTGAGCTTTTCCAACTCGGCGGCACTGCGTTCCTTTTGCGCCAGTTCGCGTGCAATCCGCGCATCCACACGCCCGCCCTGATAGAGGGGAATGTTGAACACGAAGCCGGCACTGAGCTCATCACGGGTGGTCGATTCACGGCTATAGCCCCCGCCGATCACTTCAGCATCCAGCGTCGGGTTGCGCTCCGCCCGCACCGTGGCAAACCGCGCATCCGACGCCGCGATCTGCGCCTGCAGCACCAGCACCCGCGGGTTCTTCGCCATCACCCAGGACAGCAGGAATTCGTATTCGGGCACCGGCCGGGCATTGTCCTTGAGGGCCGGCTCAGCCAGCTCGGTGGGCAGCTTGCCGGGGCGATTAATCGCATGGGCAAGTTTCTGCCGCGTGCTGCGAATTCGCTGCAGGCTGGCGTTGCGACGCTCGCGGACGTCCTGGAAATCGGCTTCCAGCTTCAGCACCTCGGGCTGGCTGATCTGGCCCACTTCGAATCTGGTTTTTGCGTTGTCCCAGGACACATAGGCCACTGCCATGAATTCGTTGTCGGCGGCGTACTGCATGTCGGCCAGCAGCACGTCGAAGTAGCGCACCATGATATCGATGCGGCGCAGGTTCTCGACATTAAAGAGCGCCGCCTGGCGGGCAACGATCTCCTGGTCCGCCGCGGCAATGGCCTGGCTGCTGCGGCCGAAATCGAGCAGCGGCTTGCGCGCGACGATGCGGCCGATATTGTCGGGTTTCCAGTCACCGTCCGGGCGCCGTCCAGTGCGCAGGCTGCCGTCCAGAAACAGGCTGAAATCCTGCCGGCTCGCCGCCTGTTCGCGATCAGCGCGCGCCAGCGCCAGCTCGCTCTCCGCCACGCGGCGGTCGGGATGGGCAGCGGTCACAGCCGCCAGCGCCTCGTCCAGCGTGAGCCGTTCCGCCACCGCTGCGGTGGACAGCGCGCACGCCAGCAGCGCGCCCCAAGCGACGCGCTTCATTTGCCTTGCTTGTACTTGGTGAAGGGCTGGGTCGCGTAGGCGCCCTCGGCCACATACTGGCCAAGCAGCAGGAATTCGGCCTTGTCCCTGGTGGGACCGGTATGGCGCGCGACCAGTTTGCCGTCGAGGTCGAAGAACAGCAGCGTCGGCGTGGCACGCACACGGTGGGTGAAGGCAAAGGCCTTTTCGGTGATGGGCTTGCCCTGGAAATCGGTCATCTGCGTGTCGCCGTTGACGTCGATCGAATACAGCAGAAACTGCGCGCGATAGGCATCCTGCACCTCGGACTGGTTGAGGATGGTGGTCTTCATGCGCTCGCAGAACGGGCAGTCGTCCATCTCGAAAAATAGGAAGATGCCTCTCTTGCCCTGCTTTTTGGCCTCCTGCAGATCGGCCCGCAGGTCGCCGAAACTGGGCTGGAAGAAATGGTTGACCGGATCGCGCGTTTCTGCCCAGGCGGGTGCGGCAAATAACAGAAAGAACGCGATAAGCAGTTGGCGCATGGGGTCTCCTCGTATTGCAGACGGAATTATTTTTTCGGGCGAGCCGGCTTGCTGGCAATGTAGCTTTCCACCTCCGCGCGGGTAATCAAGCCCACTTGCTGCGCGACCATTTTACCCTCCGGGTTATACAGGTAGGTGGTCGGCAAGCCCTGCGCCGGCCCGATCTGATTCACGATCTGGGTGGTGCCCAGCACGATGGGGTATTCGACCAGCAGGCCCTCGGCAAAATCGGTCACCTGCTTGGCATTGCGGTAATCCATGGCCACGCCGATGACGACGAGATTGTTTTTCTTGTTTTCGTGCAGCGCGATCAGATCGGGAATTTCCTCCAGGCAGGGCGGGCACCAGGTTGCCCAGTAATTCACCAGCACCCATTTACCCTTGTAGCCGGCCAGCGTGTGCGTCTTGCCGTTGGTATCGGTCAGCTTGAAATCCGCCGCCTGCACCCACGACGCCGCCAGCGCCAACAGCAGGCCGGCCAGCCACATCGGATAAAATTGTTTTTTTTGTAACGTCTGCATTGGTTTTCCCATCATGAATGAATTCCGCATCGAGAAAGACTCGCTCGGCGAGGTACAGGTTCCCCGGGATGCCTGGTATGGCGCGCAAACCGCGCGCGCCGTGGCCAATTTTCCCATTTCGGGACGTCGCCCGGATAAGGATTTCGTACTAGCCCACGTGCGGATCAAGCTCGCCGCCGCGCGCGCCAATTGCCAGGCCGGCTGGCTGTTGGAGCAGAAGCGCGACTCCATCGTCGCCGCCTGCGACAAGATTCTCGCGGGCGAGTATAGCGACGAATTCGTGGTCGACCGCTTCCAGGCTGGCGCCGGCACCAGCCACAACATGAACAGCAACGAAGTCATCGCCAACCTCGCCAATGTGGCGCTGGGGGGTGAAAAAGGCGCGTACACGCCGGTCAACCCCAACGACGATGTCAACATGGGGCAGTCGACCAACGACACGATTCCGACCGCAATCCGCCTCGCCGTGCTCGCCAAGCTGCCGCGCCTGACCGCGGCCGTGCATGCAATGGCGGCAGAGTTTTCGCGCCTGGCCGAGCGCGAAAAGGATACGGTCAAGAGCGGCCGCACCCATTTGCAGGACGCGGTGCCAACCACGCTGGGGCAGGAATTTGCCGGCTACGCGTGGACACTCACTCGCTGCGCCGCGGCGCTCGACGCGGTGCGCCCGGCGCTGTGCGAAACCGGGCTGGGCGGTTCCGCCGCCGGCACCGGGCTCAACACCTCGCCCGATTACCCGGCGCGCGCGGCGGCCGAACTGGCGAAGCTCACCGGCGAGCCGATCCGCGTCGGCCAGCTGGTCGCACAGATGCAGTCGATGAATGATCTGGCGCGCCTGTCGGGCGAAATCCGCAACCTGGCGCTCGAGCTCACCCGCATCTCCAACGACTTGCGCCTGCTCGCCTCCGGCCCGCGCACCGGGCTGGGCGAAATCCAGCTGCCGCCGGTGCAGCCGGGATCGAGCATCATGCCTGGCAAGGTCAATCCGGTGATGTTCGAAATGCTCAACCAGGTGTGCTTCCAGGTGATGGGGCAGGACGCCGCCGTATCCTACATGGTGCAGGCCGGGCAGATGGAGCTGAACGTGATGATGCCGGCGCTTGGTTCCGCGCTGTTCGACGCGATGGACTGGCTGACCAACGCAATGAACGCCGCCACCGAAAAGAACCTCAAGGGCCTCGTCGTCAACCGCGAACGCTGCGCCTTTTTCATCCACCAGAGCGTGGCGCTCGCCACCCTGCTCAACACGCAGATCGGCTACATGCAGGCCGCCGAAGTGGCCAAGGAGTCGGAAAAATCCGGCCGCCCGGTGCGCGACATCGTCGCCGAACGCGGGCTGATGAGCGCGACTGACTTCGATGCGCTGGTGCTCGCCGCCGCGCACGGTGTTGGCAGTAGCGGCGGCGCAGGTTAAGCCCGGACTGGTGGGATAATCCCGTCTTTTTCCTGACACCCACACACCATGGCGATCCAGTGGTTCCCCGGTCACATGACCACCGCGCGCAAGAAAGCCGCGGAAACGATGGCGCTGATCGACGTGGTGGTCGAGGTGCTCGACGCCCGCCTGCCGGAAGCCGGCAGCAACCCGATGATTCACGAGCTGCGCACGCATCGCCAGCGCGCCTGCCTCAAGCTGCTGAACAAGGCCGACCTGGCCGATCCTGAGGCCACCCGCGCCTGGCTGGACTATTACAACAAGCAGCCCGGCGTAATGGCGGTGGCGATATCCGCCAAGAAACCGGCCGACGTGGCGAAGCTGCCGGCGCTGGCGCAAAAGCTGGCGCCGCACCGCAACGACACCTTCAAGCCGCTGCGACTGATGATCATGGGCATCCCCAACGTCGGCAAGTCCACCCTGCTGAATGCGCTGGTCAAGCGCCGCGTGGCGGCGGTGGGTGACGAGCCGGCGGTGACAAAGTCGCAGCAGCGCATCAACCTCTCGCCGCGCCTGACGCTGGTCGACACGCCGGGGATGACCTGGCCGAAAATCGAGCACGACTCCGACGGCTTCATGCTGGCAGCCAGCCACGCGATCGGCCGCAATGCGGTGATCGACGAGGAGGTGGCGGTGTTTCTGGCGGGCATCCTGCTCGAGCGCTACCCGGCCCTGCTGAAGGCGCGTTACGGTTTTTCGCTCGACGGACTCGACGCTCCAGGCGTGCTGGATGCGGTGGCAAAAAAACGTGGCTGTGTTTTGAAAGGACGCGGCGGTGAACTCGATCTGGAAAAGGCCGCCATGATCCTGCTGACCGATTACCGTACCGGCACGCTCGGGCGCATCAGCCTGGAAACCCCGGCGTCGCGGCAGGCTATGCTGGCGGCCGCGTCGAACAAGCCCAAAAAATCGGCCGACCCAAAACCCGACGCAGCCGAGTGATCATTCATCCGCCGGCCAGGCTGCGGCGTCCAGCCAGGCCGCGGTTTCCTGCCTGCCCTGCACGAGCGACACCGGCAGCGCAGCGCCGCTTTTCCAGCGCAGCAGTGCTTCGCGCTTGCCAACACCAGTGATCACGAACCATACGCGCCGACTGCGGTTCAGCCGCGCCACCGACAGACTCACCCGTTCGGGCGGCGACTTCGGTACAGCGTGGACCGCCAACACATCCGCGCTATCCGGCGCGCTGCCCCAGTCGTGGCCAGGAAAGAGGCTGGCGGTATGGCCATCCTCGCCCATGCCGAGCAAGACCACATCGAAATCCGCCACGTCTTTCAGCCAGCCTGCATAGCGCGCAGCGGCCTCAATCACGCCAAGCTCGGCCGGGATCGGGCGACGGTTTTCGGGCGGAATGCGCGAAGCCGAAAGCCAGGCCGCTTCGACCATAACGCTGTTGCGCTCGGGATGGTCCGCCGGCAGACAGCGCTCGTCGCCATACCAGACACGCCAGCGCGCATCGCCCGCGTTCCTGTCAGCCAGCGCGCGGTACAGGGCAAGCGGCGTGCTGCCGCCTGCCAGCACCAGATGAAACACGCCACGCGCCGCGATGGCAGCCTCGGCTTCGGCACATAGCGCATTGGCCAGGCATGCCGCCAACACGTCGGTGTCGGCAAACACCCGCCATTCGGGCAGCGTCATAACTCGTTGCGCCAGATCTGGTCATCGCTGTCGAACAGACGATTGGCATCAGCCGGCCCCCAACTGCCGGCGGCGTAGGTCGGGATGTATTCGCGCTCGACCGCCCAGTGCTTGAGAATCGGATCGACCACCCGCCACGCCCATTCGATTTCGTCAAAGCGCAGGAACAGCGAGCGGTCGCCTTCGATGACGTCGAGCAGCAGGGTTTCGTAAGCGTCAAGCGTCTGCTCGTCGGTCTTCAGAAAACTCGCATTCATCTGCATCAGCCGCGTATCCATGTCGAGCCCGGGTTGCTTGACGTGGATTTCCATGCGCATCGATTCGTCAGGCTGGATGGAGAGCAGTATCCAGTTGGGATCGATCGTCTCGAGCGGGGTTTCGCGAAACAGCTGCTGCGGCGGATGGCGAAAGCGGATCGCGATCATCGAGGTTTGGTGCGGCATGCGCTTGCCGGTGCGCAGATAAAATGGCACCCCGCGCCAGCGCCAGTTGTCGATGTAAAACTTGGCGGCGACGAAGGTTTCGGTGATGGAATTCGACTCGACGTTTTCTTCCTGCTGGTAGCCCGGAACAGGTTTGCCATCGATCGTGCCTCGTCCGTATTGCGCACGAATCGCATGGGCGTGCACTGCACGCTTGGCGATCGGACGGATCGAGCGCAACACCTTCACCTTTTCGTCTTGCAGCGCATCGGCTTCGAGCGCGGCAGGCGGCTCCATCGCGACGACGGTAAGCAACTGCATCAGGTGGTTTTGCAGCATGTCGCGCAGCGCACCGGCACGATCGTAGTAATCGGCACGATTCTCGATGCCGATCGACTCGGCCACGGTGATCTGCACATGGTCGATGAAGTTGCGGTTCCACAAGGGCTCGATCAGCGTGTTGGCGAAACGGAAGACGAGCAGGTTCTGCACCGTCTCCTTGCCAAGAAAGTGATCGATGCGGTAAACCTGCTCCTCGTCGAAATGCTGGTGCAGCAGGCGATTGAGCATCTGTGCCGATTCGAGATCTTCGCCAAAAGGCTTTTCGATCACTACGCGGTTTAAGCCGCGCGGCTTGTTGAGTCCGGCGGCTTCGAGGTTCTGGATCACCGCGCCGAATTCCGCCGGCTTGATTGCGAGATAGAACACCGCACTTGAACACGCCGATTCGGGCGGCAGCCGCTCGGCCAGCGCGCGGTAGGACGCGATGTCGTTGAGATCGCCCTTGTGATAGCTGAAGCGCGCGATGAAGCGTTCGAACACCGGCGTGTCGAGTGGGCCTTTGACCTTGCCCTTGAGCGCCTCGCGCATGTGTTCGCGCCAGATTTCTGTCGTCCAGTCACGCCGTGAAAACGCGATGATCGTGAGCGATTCCGCCAGCCGCGCGGCGGCCTCCAGGTGATACAGCGCAGGCAGGAGCTTGTTGGACGCGAGGTTGCCGGTCGCACCGAAAATCACGAACGAACACGGCAGATTTTCGGCTGAAGTATTTTTGCCCAGGTTCATCTCAGCCCTCCTTCACGGCATGACCGCCGAATCCCTGACGCATTTTTGCCAGCATTTTACTGGCGTAATCGCTCTTGCCCTGGCTGGCAAAGCGCATCATCAGGGACAGCGACATGACCGGCGCGGGGATTCCCTGCTCGATCGCCTCAAGCGCGGTCCAGCGGCCTTCGCCGGAGTCGCCGACATAAGGCAGAACGCTCTCGAGCATCTGATCCTGCGCCAGAAAATCCGCCGACAAATCCAGCAGCCAGGATTGCACCACGCTGCCGTGGCGCCACAGCTCGGCAATGTCGCCGAGATTCAGCTCGAACCCCGGCTTGTTTTTCATCAGCGCAAAGCCTTCGGCCAGCGCCTGCATCATGCCGTACTCGATGCCGTTATGAACCATCTTGACGAAATGCCCGGAGCCGACCGAGCCGCAATGCAGCCAGCCGCGGTCCGCAGCGGGTGCGAGTTTTTCCATATAAGGCTTGAGCCGTGTCGCTGCCGCTTCGCTCGCACCGAACATCATGCAATAGCCGTTTTCCAGCCCCCACACGCCGCCGGACACCCCGGCGTCGGAAAACTCGATCTGGCGTTCGGCCAGCCAGGCGGTGCGGCGCTGCACATCCTTGTAGAAGGAGTTGCCTCCATCCACGATCAGATCACCCGGCGCCAGCATCGGTCGCAAGGCTTGCAACGTCGCTTCCGTTGCGTCGCCGGCAGGCAGCATCAGCCACACGATGCGCGGCGTGGCGAGTGCATCGACCAGGGCTTGCAGGCTGTCACAGGCGAGATGGCCCGTTTCTTCAGCCAGGCTTTGCGTCACATCAAAACTGCGGTTGAACAGCGCAATCTGCGCGCCCTTGCGCGCCAGACGCCGCGCCATATTGCCGCCCATGCGACCGAGTCCGACGATACCGAATTCCATGCTTGACTCCTTTAAGGTGAATGCCTGTATGGCGCAGCAATCGTGCCAGCCGTGAATGCATGATAAAAGACACGAATGACATGCGAGTTGCGCAAGACGTGCTCCCTGTCGGTGCGCGATGCACCCAATCAGGCCAGCAAACCCGGGAACAGCTTGACCAGACCGCTCGCGATCATCTCGATTGAAATCGCCGCGATGATCAAGCCCATCAAGCGCGTGACGACGTGTATCCCGGTTTTGCCCAGCCGTCGCGCAATCATCGGCGCGGCACGAAACGCCAGCCACACCGACAAGGCCACCAACGCCAGCGGGATCAACAGCATGCTTTGGTGCCACACGTTGCCCTGCGCCACGCCTGCCGCCACGATCACATGGGTGATCGCGCCCGGTCCGGCCAGCAGCGGCACTCCCAGCGGCACCACGCCGACGGAATCCCGCTCTTCCGCCTCCACCGCCTCGTCCTGCGTCTGCCGCTGCGGGCTGACGTGCGCCTCCACCATCGACAAGGCCAGCAACAGCAGCAGCAGGCCACCCGCCACCGAGAAGGCTGCGAGGCGAATGCCGAAAAACATGAGCAGGGGCTCGCCCGCAAAGGTGAACAGCGTCAGCACGCCGAGCACCGTCAATGCCGCAATCCGCGCTGCCGCACGGCTCTGCGCAAGCGTGTAGCCCTGGGTGGCCAGAAGGAAAATCGGGATGACGCCAACCGGGTCGACGATAGCAAACAGCGCGAATGCGGATTTGACGAGGGCGAGGATGTCCATGCCTGCATCATAGCCGCGAGGGCAGCGAATTTTTAAGCCCGGCGGAACACCAGATCCCACACCCCATGTCCCAGACGGATGCCGCGCTGCTCGAACTTGGAGAGCGGGCGGGTGTCGGGGCGCGGTGCGTAGTCCGCCACGGTATTTGCCAGCAGTGGCTCGGCGCAGAGCACTGCGAGCATCTGCTCGGCGTAGTCCTGCCAGTCGGTGGCCAGATGAATGTAGCCGCCGGGCTGGAGGCGACTGGCCAGCAGGCTCACCAGCGGCGGCTGGATCAGGCGGCGCTTGTGGTGGCGCTTCTTGTGCCAGGGATCGGGGAAAAAGATGTGGATGCCGGCGAGGCTGGCCGGCGCCAGCATGTGGGTCAGCACTTCGACCGCGTCGTGCTGGATGACGCGTACATTGGTGAGGCCGCGCTCGCCGACCTGCTTCAGCAGCGCGCCCACCCCGGGCGTATGGACTTCGACACCGAGGTAGTCATTTTCCGGGTGGGCGGCGGCAATCTCGGCCAGCCCCTCGCCCATGCCGAAGCCGATTTCCAGAATGCGCGGCGCGGCGCGGCCGAAGACGGCATCGAGGTCGAGTAATTCGGACTGGTACGGCAGCATGAACTGCGGACCGATTTCGGCCAGCGCACGCGCCTGGCCGGAGCCGACGCGCCCGGCGCGCAGCACATAGGAACGGATGCGCGGATGCGCGCCGGAATCTGTTGTCACTGCTTTACTTGCTACCGGTAATGAGGCCGCTAGTAGGCGAACTGGGGCTGGCCTGATAGATTTTCTTCGGCATGCGGCCCGCCAGGAACGCTTCGCGCCCGGCTTCCACCGCCTTTTTCATTGCCGAGGCCATCAGCACCGGATTGCCGGCGCCGGCAATCGCGGTGTTCATCAGCACGGCGTCGCAGCCGAGCTCCATCGCGATGGTGGCGTCGCTGGCGGTACCGACACCGGCGTCGACGATCACCGGCACGCTCAAACGATCGATGATGATCTGCAGATTCCACGGATTGAGGATGCCCATGCCCGAACCGATCAAGCTCGCCAGCGGCATCACCGCGACGCAGCCGATGTCTTCCAGCTGTTTAGCGACGATCGGATCGTCCGAGGTGTAGACCATCACCTGAAAACCGTCCTTCACCAGCACCTCGGCGGCCTTGATCGTTTCCGCCACATTGGGATACAGCGATTCGGCGTCGCCCAGCACCTCGAGCTTGACCAGCGCATGGCCGTCGAGCAGTTCGCGCGCCAGGCGCAGGGTGCGGATGGCGTCGTCCGCGGTGTAGCAGCCCGCGGTGTTGGGCAGATAGGTGTATTTCGACGGCGGCAGCGCGTCGAGCAGGCTGGGCTGGCTGGCGTCCTGGCCGATGTTGGTGCGGCGGATGGCGACAGTAACGATTTCGGCGCCGGAGGCTTCGACCGCGTGGCGGGTTTGTTCAAAATCCTTGTACTTGCCGGTCCCGACCAGTAGACGGGAGGCATAGGATTTTCCGGCGATGACGAGAGGGTTCATAAGGCAGGTGAGAAACTAAGGTAAAAAATTGGGGGGTCAAACGACGGATCTGAGGCTTCACGCCTCACGACTATCAGCCGCCGCCAACCGCAACGACGATTTCCAGGCGGTCGCCGCTGGCAAGCGACGTGCTGGTGTGCTGGCTGCGCGGGACGATTTCGCCATTTCTTTCGATGGCGATGCGTTTTCCCGCCAGATCCAGTGACTCGATCAGTTGGCTCAGGGTAAGCTGCGCAGGAAAGGTACGGGGTTCGCCGTTAATGACCAATTCAATCACAAATCGCTTCTTCTATCCGGGGGGCATAAGTTTCAGTATCATGCCGAATTCTACCGCGCGGGCGTCGTATAGTGGCATTACCTGAGCTTCCCAAGCTCATGAGGAGGGTTCGATTCCCTTCGCCCGCTCCAAACTCTGCGTCCAGATGATATCTGGTTGACCGTAGTTCAATAAGTTGTTCCCCCTGGCCGTTATTGCAACCAGGCTATGAATAACCAATCCACACCCCCTTCTCCTGCCGCGCTGTTACGCGAAGCCGATGCACGCATGGCGCAGGCGCTGGAAAATTTTTTCCAGCGCAGCCATATCCCGATTCAGGACACCATTTTGCGCGCCATTGCGGCGCAGATGACGCCTGCGGTCATCGCAACCGGACAGACTTGCCTTGACTGGCTCAATTCCTATCCGGATGCCTTGTCCACTGCGTTCGCCGATCAGTTCCGTCTCCGCCTCGCCCGGCCCGAGACGTTTACCCAGCGCCATGTTGACCATCCCTTTGAACTGCAACTGCTGGGCGACGACGCGCTCAAGCGACAGCTGGCGGAAGAAAAGGCCGCCACCCAGCTGACCGAGGTCCTGCGTGCCGACATGTTGCTGCTGTTCGGCCGTTTGCAGGCGGTGCGGCGGGCAGCGTCGGATGATCCGAACCATGCCAACGCCTATGGTCCGCTGCCAGTCATTCGCGCCTTGTCGCGCGCACTCGACGCACTGGGAATCGACTCACCGTGCGGCACCTTCCTGCTCCAGTGTGTGACCGCCCCCCTGCTCGACACGCTGAAACACACCTACACGGCGCTCAATCAGTTTCTGGGCGCGCAGGACATCCCCGAGCCCCTGGCCGCGCACGCAGCCCCCCCGCCCCGGAAAACTCAAACCGATGCCGGGCAGGCCATCCTGGCGCATATTCAATCTGCGGCCGCACGTGCGGGCGAAACCGGCCCGGCAGACACCGGCGCACCGGCAGGCGGGTTCCCGGCCATGCCGCGCCGTCTTATCGACAGCCTGGCTGGCTGGCAAATCCGTCTGCCTGACGTTCGTGGCCTCCGGGAAGAGGCGCCGGCGCTGGTGCTACGGCAATTGCAGCAGGATGCGCGCCATACCGGCACGGGCGCACTTGACCTCGCGGTGCTGGATGCCGTGGCCGGGCTGTTCGAGTTTATCCTCGACGATCCGGGCATATCGCCGCGTTACAAGGCCGAAATCGCACACCTGCAAATCCCTGCCCTCAGGATCGCGCTCGTTTCGCCCGGTTTTTTCAGCGACGACCAGCATCCAGCACGCCGGTTGATCGATCTGATGGGCCTGTTTTCGCGCCGCTTTCCCGAGCACACCCCCTCGCACGTCCCTGCGCTCGAACAAGTCCAGGCCGGCTGCATCACCATCCTCCACGATCCCGGCCACCCTGCCGAAGCTTTTGCCCAGGCATACAGTTTGCTGGCTGCCTGGCTGGCCGATGAGGATGCGCGCATGGAAGTCGGACTGGCTGCGGAAGTGGCACATCTGGAACAGATCGAACGCCAGGAACGGGGCACGCTGCTGGCGCTGGAAAACCTGCACGACCTGACCGAACGCCACCCCGCCCCGGAATCGGTGTTGCGGCGGCTGGAAGCCGCCTGGGTGCCGTATATGGCCTCATTGTATGTAGCCGAATCCGGCGAGGGCCCTGAATGGCGCACGGCCTGCCTGACCCTGCTGCAGCTCTTTCTCAGCCTACAGGCGCCGGACAGCGATGCCACGCGCGAATCCCGCCTGCAATCGATTCCGTCCGTCAACGCCGCATTACGGCGCGGGCTGCTGGCGCAAGGGGCCGAACCTGCGCAGCTGAAAGACTTTTTCAGCGCCATCACCGCCACCCAGGAATGCTGGATCCGTCCCGCCGCGGGGCAACGCGAAGCTGTGGTCAGCACGTTTACGCCACGGCGCGTCTCGCGGGAGCAAATCGAATCGCTCGCCCACCAACTGGCGGATACGCCGGCCAATGATCCTGTCCTGCAACAGGCGCAGCAGTTGCTCGAAGGCGACTGGGTGGATTTCGACCCGGCTTACGAGGGCCTGATGACCGCGCGTGTGGCCTGGGTCGGCGTGCATGGCTATCTGCTGTTTTGCGACAGCGAAGGCGAGCAGCGGTTTTCACTCGGCTGCGACCGGCTCGCGGCTGAGATACGTGCTGGCTGTGCACGCATTCCGGAGCAGTCTCTCACCCGCAAAGCCATGCTGCGCCTCAAAACGAACTTATCGGCCAGCCCCGGCTGAAATTCTCAATCCGAACGCTCAAGTTTTCCTCACCTCCTGCCGATAATTCAGTTATGCGGTTATGCGTCGATATTCCGACGCTATCGCCGACCACCGAACAGGGCAAACCCGCCGCGAGACGGGGGCGCAAAGTTACCGGTCTCAGTCCCCGTAGCGGGCGGCCGAGACAGCGGGACCGCCGGCGACATTCCGGTCACGCGCATATCACCCCGTTTCCTGGTCAGCCAACCGCCGATACCGCGAGGTGATTCCATGGAGCGCGAGATGCCAGACAATTCAGTCGTAGTGAACCTCAATCAGTTCGAACGTACGCGCCGCGCACAGGTTTCCGCCGAGACCCTGTCCGTTCTGCACGGCTGCCGTGACTTGTTGATCGAAGGCGCGACCCGTGTGCTGACCCGGCAGACCGAGGCAATGGAAAACACCCTGCTGGCGATGGCCGATCGTTCGCCGCTGCTGGATACGCGCAATTCGTATTACAGCGCCCAGGGCATCCTCAACACACGGGCCAATGAATTGCTGAGCGCCTGCAAGGATGCCTATTGCCAGACCTTCAACGATTTTGCCCATAACCGCGAAAAACCCGCCGGCGCCGAACTGCTTGAATTGTCCCTGGTGGACGACCAGGATTACGAAATCACGCTGGCGGTCGATAAAGCCACCTCGCGACTGCGTTACAACTGCGCCGAAGAACTGGTCGCCCTGGATGCCCGCATCGCCCATCTGCTGGGCCGCTCCGACCTGTCCGAAAACGACAGTCCGCTCGGCCCGCGTATATTGTGCGAAGCGCTGCTGGATGGCATCACCCGCATGCAGCTTGAACAGGACATACAGATCGTGCTGTTGAACCAGTTTGACCTGGTGCTGACCACCGAACTCGCGCACATCTACCAGTCCATCAACCGTTACCTGATCGACCGCGGCATCCTGCCCGACCTCAAGGTCGGCGCGAAAAGCCGGGCGCAAAACACGTCAGCAGCCCAAAACAGCCCCGCGTCAGCCGGCCCCGCTCTTGCCATGCAGGGGCAGACGGGCGGCGATATGTTCAGGCTGTTCGAACAGCTGGCACACGGTGGCAGCGCGGCAGCGGGAGCGGGAGCGGGCGGGTACGCAGGCGGCGCGGCAGCGGGACTCGCCGGATTCAGCCTGCTCGATTCGCTCGGCCAACTGCAATCCGGCGCCATGATGCTGCCCGGCGGCGGCCGATTCGAGTTGCCCCTGCTGGAAGCCGCCACCATCCAGAACGTGCTGCGCAGCTTGCAGCAAAGCCCGGTGATGCAGGCGGCAAGTCCGCTCGATGCAGTGCTGGTGGACGCCGTGGCGATGCTGTTCGACGTGGTGTTCGACGAGGCCGCCATCCCCGATCGCCTCAAGGCGCAAATCGCGCGCCTGCAGATTCCGGTGCTGAAGGCGGCGATGCTGGACCGCAACTTCTTCTCGCAATCGAATCATCCGGTACGCCGCATGCTGGATGCGATCGCCACGCTTGCCGTCCACCTGCCCGAAAACGAGGCAGGCAATGCCCGGATGGAAGCCATTTCGCAGGTGGTCAGCCGGGTGCTCGACAGTTTCGAACAGGACATCGCCGTATTTGATTCCGCCGCCACGGAACTGGAGGCGATGGGCACCCTGCTGGAAGACACGCTGGAAGAAACCGTGGATGCCAGCCTGCAGCAGGACATTGCCCAGCTCAAGCAGTCCGAGCGCGCAGAGCTCGCGCCGGTGATCGTGCACGATTTCATCAATCGTGCGCTCAAGGAACAGTCGGTGGCGGACGCCGTACGTGAATTTCTGCGACGCGACTGGGCGCAGTTGCTGACCCTGGATTACGTCAAGGAAGGCGAGCAGGGCGCGCATTTCAACAGCCATGTCGAAACCATGCGCGAACTGGTATGGAGCGTGCAACCCAAGGCCGACATGGACGCGCGACTGATGCTGGTGCGCATTCTGCCCGGTTTGTTGAAACGGCTGCGCGAAGGCGTGGCAGAAATTGGTCTGCCGCAAAAACTCTGCGACCGTTTCTTTGCCACCCTGGTCATTCTGCACGCCAACGCGGTGCGTCCCAATGCCCAGCCGGTGCCGCTGCCCGACATCACGCCCGAAGAAATCGAGGAGCTGGCGCCCTCCCCTGCAGCCGATATAGCCGCCATGACGGCGCCCGTGTCCGAAGCTGTTCCCGCTGCACCCGAAGTGGAGGATGAATTCACCTTGCGCGCCCGCGCCTTGAACAAGGGCGACTGGGTGGAATTCCACTACGACGACGGCACCTTCCGCTGGGCACGGCTGGGTTGGGCCAGCAGTATCAAGAACACCTACCTGTTCTCGGATCAGGACGGCATGAACAGCTTCTCCATCAGCCTGCATCGCCTGGCCGACAAGCTGCGCCGTAGCGAAGCAGTGCTGGTCGAACGCAAGTCCATCACCGAATCGGCGTTCGGCAAGCTGATGAACCTGTTTCGCCAGAAACTCGGCCACGCCTAAGAGCGTGACTGTTGCCGATTTATCGGCTTTACAGCCACGGCCTCCCCCTTGCGGGTAATACCAGCACCCCCATTGATTCACCCACCCGCCCCGGCTACCCTGCCGGGGTGACATCATCATTTGCCCCCCGCATCATCCGCTGGCAACAGCGCCACGGCCGCCACGCCCTGCCCTGGCAGGCCACTCGCGACCCTTACCGCATCTGGCTGTCGGAAGTCATGCTGCAGCAGACCCAGGTCGCCACGGTCATTCCCTACTTCGAGCGCTTTGTCGCGCGTTTTTCCAATCTGCCCGCCCTGGCTGCCGCGCACGAGGACGCGGTGCTCGCGTTGTGGAGCGGGCTCGGCTACTACAGCCGCGCGCGCAACCTGCACGCTGCGGCGCGCGCTATCGTTGCCAATCATGATGGTAAATTTCCGGCCATCCCCGACGCCATCGCGCAGCTGCCCGGCGTCGGACGCTCGACCGCCGCTGCCATTGCCGCGCTGGCGTTCGGCCAGCCTTGTGCCATTCTCGACGGCAATGTCAAACGCGTGCTGGCTCGCCACGGCGGGATTGCCGGCTGGTCCGGCGAAAAGAAAGTTGAAACTGCGCTGTGGCAGCTGGCAGAGTCGCATCTGCCGCGCACCGCCATCGAGGCCTACACCCAAGGCATGATGGATCTCGGCGCGCTCGTCTGCACCCGCAGCCAGCCAGCCTGCTCCGCGTGCCCGATCAACACCGATTGCGTTGCATTCACGCAGCATCGAACCACCGAGTTGCCCACTCCGCGCCCTAAAAAAATCCTACCCGAAAAAAAGGTGCAGATGCTGCTACTGCTTGATCGTGGCGAATTGATGCTGGAAAAACGCCCGTCGCGCGGCATATGGGGTGGTTTATGGAGCTTGCCCGAACTTCCATCTGACAGCGACCCGGCCGCCCTTTGCCATGATCGCTTCGGTTTCACCACGCTCACGCTGCAAGTGCTACCGCGATTCAGCCACACCTTTACCCACTTCAGGCTGCATATCCAGCCCATCCAGGTGCAGCTTGCGCCCCGCCAGACCACGCTGCCTGGCCAGATCTGGCTGCCCCCGGCCGACGCGCTCAATGCTGCACTGCCCACACCAGTGCGCAAGCTGGTGGCCCAGCTCGAACGCACCTGAGCACTGGGGGCTGCCGCGCGCGCCTGCGAGCAAGCCGCCCCGCAATATCAGCACAGACCAACGCATCGGTGCGATGGTCAGCCCGCCCCGACTGGCGAGTCGGCCAGCCGGCAGAACCCTGCCCGGTGCTAGCTGATTCCGCATGGGATTGCTATATTTACCCACGAGCCCACCTTTCACAGGAGCTTGCCATGAACACGCCCCCCACCCTGCCTGGTACCGCTATCTTCGACCCCGATGGCTTTCTGCTCGACCCGGCCATGTGGAGCGAAAGCCTGGCCGACCGCGTCGCCCGGAACGACGGCCTGGGCGAACTCAGCGAATTGCAGATCAGCCTGCTGCTCGCATTGCGACGCGAATACGCCAAGCACGGCAGCGTGACCGCACTGAGCCACGTCTGCCATCTCACCGGGCAGAGTGCCGACTGCATGCACCACCTGTTTCCCAGCCCGCGCGAGGCGTGGCGGATCGCCGGGCTGCCCAATCCGGGCGAGGAAGCCAAGGCCTATATGTAAACCTTCCAGCAATGCGACAATGGCGAAATGACGCCCGCCCTGCCTGACACCGACTCCAACGTCTGCCTGCTGCACGAACCCATCGTCGGCGCCTTCGGGCTGCCCGCCGACACCCCGTTCGTCAGCATCAAGGGCGATCCCAGCCTGCGCGAAACCGTGCCCTTGCGCCCGCGCCAGCAGTCGCGGCTCGACCACATCGCCGGCGAAGTGCTGCAAACCTGCGCCACCCTGTTGCGCGACACCGGCGTGTACGCGATTTATGTCGGTTTCAACAGTTCGGAAGTGCGCACCGAGTCGATCTTCAACCCCTTTGCCTACGAGGTGCATGACGCCGAGGACCTGGTGAAGCCGGGCTACACCGCGCGCCATTTCGTGACGGTGCCATATGAAGAAAAAACCCGCACCATCGCCTGGGTGCGTGCCATGATCCAGACTGGTCCGTTACGGCATTACCTGCCTGCCCGCTGGCTGAGGCTGATGGACGAGGAGCGCACCGGGTGGCAGCCGCTGGCGGCCGACCACATCGACGAAATCGTGCAGAGTTTCAACGTGCTGCGCAGCATCGAGGGCTATTACCTGCGCAATGCCGCGATTTCGCTGTCCGAGGGCATCGTGCGCGCGTCGTACAACTGCGACGGCACCTACATCGTGCGGGCGGATTACTTCCCCGAATTCGTGCGCATCAACACGCCCTGATCACAGGCGCGCCAACAAGGCAGTCCTAATCCAGCGGCGTATCGACATAGGCCTTGCCCTGCGGGCACCCCGAGTTGTGATGCTTCACGCCTGCGCGGGTGTAGGGAAGCGGATGCCCCGGCCCCCCGGTCACCGGGTTGCGCTCGAAATAGACCCGCACCTCGCGCAGCATGGGGCGGCGCTTGGCGGGCGTCGGCGAGTGCGGCGTCTGGCAGTCGAAGGTGACGGCATCTTTCAGCGCCGGGTCGGACTTGGCCAGCACCTCGCGCAGCGTGGCCAGATCAACTTCGCGCCCCATGTGGCGCGCGATCTCGCCCCCGATCGCGCGGTTGACACGCCCGATCAACGCGACCGAGGCGGCGAAATAATCGGCCTCGGCGAGCCCCGAGCAGCTGCCGTGCTTCGCCCACTGGTAGCGGTCCAGGCAGTCCGCCGCCGCCGGCATCACCCACCCCAGCCGCGCGCGCGTTTCCGGCGGCAGGCGCAGCGGCGGTAGGCGGCAGAACGCGCCGCCGGTTTCGCCGCCGCAGTACGCCGGATGTTTGCGGTCGGCGCGATTCGGCCACAGCCCGTGCAGCGTCAGCGGCAACGCCTTGAAGCCGGTTTCGGACAGGGCTTGGCATTGCGCAAATTTCTGTTTGCGCTGCGGCTCGTCCTCGCAGAACGCCGGCGCCACGCTCAGCGCCAGCAGGTAATAGTCGAAACGCGTCGGCCCGGCGCAGCTGGTGAGCGGCGCCAGCAGCAGCGCGAAAACCATTCCTTTCCATCTCATGTTTTGTCTCCCGTGTGGCAACATCGTGCCACAATGCGGCCGCCTCGCCGCGTCCGGATTCCGGTAAAATCAGCGTTTTACATTCGTTAAGAGACTCTCACCATGTCCATGGCCGACCGCGATGGCGTCATCTGGTACGACGGCAAACTCGTTCCCTGGCGCGACGCCACCACCCACGTCCTCACCCACACCCTGCACTACGGCATGGGCGTCTTCGAGGGCGTGCGCGCTTACAAGACCGAACAGGGCACGGCGATTTTTCGCCTGCAGGAACACACTGACCGGCTGTTCAGTTCCGCCCACATCCTCGGCATGAAAATGCCGTTCGACAAGGCCACGATTTCCGAAGCGCAGCGCACCGTGGTGCGCGAGAACAAGCTCGAGTCCGGCTACCTGCGCCCGATGGCGTTTTACGGTTCCGAAGCCATGGGCATCTCGGCGAAGAATCTGTCGGTTCATGTCATCGTCGCCGCCTGGCCGTGGGGCGCTTATCTGGGGCAGGAAGCGCTGGAGCGCGGCATCCGCGTGAAGACCAGCTCGTTCTCGCGTCATCACGCCAACGTCACCATGTGCAAGGCCAAGGCCAACGGCAACTACATGAACTCTATCCTCGCGCACAGGGAAGCCGAGATGGACGGCTACGACGAAGCGCTGCTTCTGGACGTCGACGGCTTTGTCTCCGAAGGCTCGGGCGAGAACATCTTCATCGTCCGCGATGGCAAGCTCTATACCCCCGACCCGAGTTCCGCCCTGGTCGGCCTCACCCGCGACACCATCATCCAGTTGGCGGTTGAGATCGGCCTGCAGGTAATTGAAAAACGTATTACCCGCGACGAGGTTTACATCGCCGACGAGGCCTTCTTCACCGGCACCGCCGCCGAGGTCACGCCAATCCGTGAACTGGACAACCGGATGATTGGTGAAGGCACGCGCGGCCCTATCACGGCAAAATTACAGACGATGTATTTCGACTGCGTGTATGGCCGTGCCGCCGCCCACACCGACTGGCTCACCCCGGTCAAGTAAGCGAGATCAGCATGAGCGAGCGGCAAGACAACACCCAGCGCGTCATCGAGGTCACCGAAAACGACCTGCCCCTGCATTGCCCGATGCCGCAGCACACCGACTGGAATGCTCACCCGCGCGTCTATCTGCCCATCGAGTCGCGCGGTGATGCGCTCTGTCCCTATTGCGGCACGCTCTATCGTTTGAAAGGCAAACCCAGTGGCAGCCATCACTAGAACAAACCGCTCCTGACCGCATCCTGCCACTGACCCCCAGCCTGGTTCAAATGCCCCCCGCTAACCCGGCAAAAACAATTCCAGCAGATCGTTCAAAAAGCGCTGCCCCTGCAGCGCCGGCTTGAGCCGGGTCGCGTCGCGTTCCAGCAAGCTCTGGCCTCGCGCCCGTTCGAGCGTGGACGCGCAGACGATCAGCGGCAGGCCGGTTCGTTCTTCGAACAGCGTGGCGGGCACCCCTTCGTTGAGCCGCAGGGCGTTCATCATGAATTCGAACGGCAGGTCGTCGCGCGTGAGGGTGCGGGCGTTGGCGATGTGCGCGCCCTGCTTCACCGCATCCATGTATTGCTGCGGATGCTTGGTGCGCATCTGCCGCAGGATGCGGTCGTGGAAGCTGAGCTTGGAATGTGCGCCGGCGCCGATGCCGAGGTAATCGCCGAACTGCCAGTAGTTGAGGTTGTGGCGGCTGGCGTGATTCGGCCGCGCGTAGGCCGAGGTTTCGTAGTGCTGCATGCCGGCCTCCGTCAGACGCGCCTCGATCGCCTGCTGCATGTCGGCGGCCAGATCGTCGTCCGGCAGGTTGGGCGGCGCGGTATGGCCGAACGGCGTGTTGGGTTCGAGCGTGAGGTGGTAGGCCGACAGGTGCGGCGGCTGGAAGCCCAGCGCGGTTTCAATATCGGACATCGCCTCGGCCAGCATCTGCCCCGGTAACGCGAACATCAGGTCGAGGTTGAAGGTGTCGAAATGGGTAGCGGCGAACTCGGCCGCGCGGCGCGCTTCGGTGTCATCGTGGATGCGCCCGAGCGACTGCAGGTGGCGCGGGTTGAAGCTCTGAATGCCGAGCGACACGCGCGTGACGCCCGCTTCGCGGAAACCGGCGAACTTGGTGGCCTCCACCGTGCCTGGGTTGGCTTCCAGGGTGATTTCCGCGCCCGGCATCAGCTGCGTCAGGGTGCGCACGCCGGTCAGGATGCGGTCGATGCCGTCCGCCGAAAACAGGCTGGGGGTGCCGCCGCCGAAGAATACGGTGTAAATCCTGCGCCCCCAGATGTCGGGCAACGCACGTTCCAGGTCAAGCAACAGCGCGTCGATGTAGGCGGCTTCGGGAAGGCCTTGCGCGGCGTGCGAGTTGAAGTCGCAGTACGGGCACTTCTTCACGCACCACGGCAGGTGGATGTAGAGCGACAGCGGCGGCTGGACTTTCAGGCCGCCGTTGAATACATGGATAACGGACTCAGCCAAGCCGCTTCAGCTTGTCGGCGAGTTCGCGCAAGGCCTGGCCACGGTGCGAAATGGCGTTCTTCTCGTCCTCGCCGAGCTCGGCACCGGTCTTGCCGAATTCGGGCAGCAGGAAGTACGGGTCGTAGCCGAAGCCGCGCTCGCCGCGCGGCGTGTCGATGATTTCGCCGAACCAGCGGCCCTCGGCGATCAGCGGCTCGGGGTCGTCAGCATAGCGCACCAGCACCATCACGCAATAGTAATGCGCGCGGCGGCTGGGCTGCCCTTGCAGGGCGGCGATGAGCTTTTCGTTGTTGCGCGCGTCGGATTTCGGCTCGCCGGCATAGCGTGCGGAATATACGCCGGGGGCGCCGTTGAGCGCCTCAACGCAGATGCCGGAGTCGTCGGCCAGCGCCGGCAGGCCGGTGTGGGCGCTGGCATGGCGCGCCTTGGCGAGGCAGTTCTCGATGAAGGTGACGTGCGGCTCGGGGCATTCGGGGACACCGAAATCGGACTGCGGCGCGGCGACGATGGCGAGCGGTTCTAGGATGCGGGCAATCTCGCGCAGCTTGCCCGGATTGCCGGAGGCGATAACCAGTTTCTTCATGATGCCAGTGCCTTGCGTTGCGCCGCGGTGATCTCTGCGATGCCGGCGGTGGCCAGATCGAGCAACGTTTCGAGCGTGGCTCGGCTGAACGGCGTGCCTTCAGCGGTGCCCTGCACTTCGACGATGCCGCCGCTGCCGGTCATCACCACGTTCATGTCGGTGTCGCAGTCGGAATCCTCGATGTAGTCCAGGTCCAGCACCGGCTGGCCCTGATAGACGCCGACTGAGACGGCGGCGATGCTGTCGGTGAGCGGGGTGTCGGCGAGCTTGCCTTCGCTCAGCAAGCCGGCGATGGCGTCGGCCACCGCCACATAGGCGCCACAGATGCTGGCGCAGCGGGTGCCGCCGTCGGCCTGCAGGACGTCGCAGTCGATGTGCAGGGTGCGTTCGCCGAGTTTTTTCAGGTCGACCACCGCGCGCAGGCTGCGCCCGATCAGGCGCTGGATTTCCTGGGTGCGTCCGGACTGCTTGCCGCGTGCGGCCTCGCGATCGGTGCGGGTGTGCGTGGAACGCGGCAGCATGCCGTATTCCGCCGTGACCCAGCCCTCGCCACTGCCCTTCTTGTGCGGGGGCAGCTTGTCGAGCACGCTGGCGGTGCACAGGACGTGGGTGTCGCCCATGGCGACGAGCACCGAGCCTTCGGCGTGCCTGGTGAACTGGCGGATGAACGACAGGGCGCGCAGCGCATCGGGCGCGCGGCCGCTGGGACGGGAAATGGCAGACATGGTGACGGTCAGGAAATGGAAAGCGCGATTTTACCGCGCCCGCCCCACCCCCGTGTCGTCGTCTACTTGGCAGAGATTTTCTGGATGGCCTGCTGGATTTCGGCGATGGCGCGCTCGATTTCGTCATCCGACACCACCGGCGTGCCGGGCAACGGATGCAGCGCGTTGATCTGCGTGGTGACGCCGCCGTCCGGCAACGCCAGAGTGGAAATGGAATCCTTGCTCGGCATGCGCGCCTCGCCCCAGGTCATGGCGATGAGGCTGAGGTTGTCGCCGTGTTCGCCACCGCGGAATTCGGCATGGTCCATCAGGTGGCGCACCGCGTCTTCCAGCGTGTAGGCATGCAGCAGGGCCGACACTTCCGGGATGCTGATCATGCCCCAGATGCCGTCGGTGCACAGCAGCATGGTGTCGGCGTCGTGCAGCGGAATCGGCGCGCTGCATTCCACCTGCGGCGGGATGTAGCCACCCAAGCAGTTGGACACCTTGTTGCGCTCCGGGTGGGTGCCCGCCTCTTCTTCGCTGATGATGCCGTTGCGCACCAGCTGGGCCACCGCGGTGTGGTCTTCGGTGCGCGCGAGCAGACTGCCGTCGCTGAACAGGTACAGCCGCGAATCGCCCACATGCGCCCAGTAAGCAGTGTCGTCCTGGATGACTGCGGCGACGCTGGTGGTGTGGGGGATTTCCAGCAGATCCTGCTCGACCGCGTAATCGTTGATCGCGTAGTGCGCGCGCGTGGTCGCATCGGACAGAAAGGCCATGGGGTCGGCCAGGCGTGGCTTGGCCATTTTCTGGAACTGGTCGGTCAGCGTCTGCACCGCGATCTGCGCGGCGATTTCGCCGTGCATGTGGCCGCCCATGCCGTCCGCCACCACCATCAGCAGCGCTTCGCGACTATAGGAATAGGCAACCCGATCCTGGTTGTTTTTGCGCCCGCCTTGACGTGACGCCTGGTAGATGGTGAATTTCATTTCAACCTGGAAACCTCAGTTGGACGCGCCTGATGGCAGGCCCGGGTGGGTGGCTGCCGCGAAGCGAGGAGGCGGCAGGCTCATGCCTGCAACGACGAGCGACAAAGGCAGCCGCCCACCCGGGCGTGTCAGCGGGTGCGTAGCGGTCTCACCCGGCTGATGAGCGTGATCGAAGGCAGAAAAACGAATATCCATGCGGCATTCCGTAGGGTCGGAGCGGTCAACTGAAGTTTTCAGGTTCAATACTTTAAAACAATTCGCGGTTCAGTGAGCGTTTGATGCTGGTCAAAAGTGAAGGCCGTGGCGTCGTCATCGCGCTGCGGTCCATCAGCACCTTCTGCAGGCTGAACACGCTTTGTGGGCGTTCCATGTAGTTGAGCTTGAGGCACTGGTCGATGGTTTCCAGCAGCTGGTCGGAATAGGCGCCGCGCCAGTTCACCGTTGCCGGCACCAGCTTGTCGTTGAGCAGGCGCGCATCGGCCGCCTGCGGCGGATAGCCCGCCAGGCAGGCATACAGGCTGGCGCCGACGCTGTAGACATCGGTCCACGGTCCCAGCCGTTCGCGGTTGTGATATTGCTCGGGCGCGGCGAAGCCCGGTGTGTACATGGGCTGCAGCTTGGTTTCTTCCTGGCTGAGCGTCTGCCGCGCCGCGCCGAAGTCGATCAGCACCGGCGAGCCGTCAAGGCGGATATACAGGTTCGACGGCTTGATATCCAGATGCAGCAGCTTGTGCGTATGCACCTCGCGCAGGCCGTTCAGCAACTGGACAAACACCCGCCGGATGAAGCTTTCGCGAATGGTGCCGCGATTGGCCTGGATGTGCTGTTGCAGCGTTTTGCCGCGTTCGAAGCGCATCACCATGTAGACGGTGTCGTTGGCGCGGAAGAAGTTGGTCACGCGGATGACATTGGGATGGTCGATGCGTGCCAGAGCCCGGCCCTCTTCGAAAAAACACTTCATGCCGTGGCGGAAGATGTTGTTGTTCTCGGTCGAACTGGCCTGCACGATGACCGAGCCTTCGGTGCGCAGCACCAGCGCGCCCGGCAGGTATTCCTTGATCGCCACCGACTGGCTGTTGTCGTCGCGCGCCAGATAGACCATGCTGAAGCCGCCGCCGCCGATCTTGCGCACGATGGTGTATTCGTTCAGCCGGTAGCCGTTAGGCAGCGCCTGGTTGGGTTGAGTCGCCATAGTCGAACGTCTATTATCTTTGTCTGTTAATCGGCCATGTATCTTTGTCTGTTAATCGGCCATGCCGAAAAAGCACACACCGGCTCTGCACCGGCAATCATTTCCATAACTCATATTTTAAGACTATCCATGACAGCCAGCATGACCGGGTTTGCCGCCCGCAGCCTCAACCTCGACCATGCCAGCGTCAATATCGATCTGCGCAGCGTCAACCAACGCTTTCTCGAACTGCACTTCCGCCTAGCCGACGAGTTTCGTTCGCTGGAGCCGCAGTTGCGCGAGCTGATCAATCAACGCCTCGCACGCGGCAAGGTGGAGTGCCGCATCAGCCTGACCCCGCTCCCCACCGCCTCGCAGGATAACGGCTTGAACCCAGCCATTCTTGAGCGTCTCTCACACTGGCAGACGGACGTGCTGCAGCGCCTGCCGGGCAGCGCGCCGCTCTCCGTCAACGATATCCTGCGCTGGCCCGGCGCGGTGCAGACCGCCACCCTGTCGCAGTGTGCGCTGAACGAGGCGACGCTGGCGGGCGTGCGCGAGTCCCTGGACGAACTGGTCGAGAACCGCCAGCGCGAGGGCGCCAAGCTGAAACAGCACATCCTCGACCGGCTCGCCGCCGCCGAAGCGCAGGTGGCCGCCCTGCAGCCGCTGCTGCCGGCGCTGGCCGCCGCCCAGCGCGACAAACTGGCGGAACGCCTGCGCGACGCGCTGGGCGAGGCCGGGCATGAGCGGCTGGCGCAGGAAGTCGCGCTGGCGGCGCAAAAAGCCGATATTGACGAAGAGCTCTCCCGCCTCGCCACCCATTTTTCCGAGGTGCGCCGCGTGCTGAATCAACCCAGCGCGGTCGGCAAGCGGCTCGATTTCCTGATGCAGGAACTGCATCGCGAGGCCAATACCCTGGGCTCGAAATCGGTCGCGCTGGAAACCTCGCGCGTCTCGCTCGAACTCAAGGTGCTGATCGAGCAGATGCGCGAACAGGTGCAGAATATTGAATAACAGGAACGGAACAACCATGACATCATCCCCCAGCCAAGGCATGCTTTACATCGTCAGTGCCCCCTCCGGCGCCGGCAAGACCAGCCTGGTCAAGGCGCTGCTGAAAACCGACCCCGCCATTCGCCTGTCAGTGTCCTACACCACGCGCGCGCCGCGCCCCGGCGAAACCGACGGCCGCGACTACCATTTCGTCAATCGGCAACATTTCGAAGTAATGCTGGCCGAGGGTGAGTTTCTCGAACACGCCGAGGTGTACGGCAATTTTTATGGCACCTCGAAAGGCAGCATTGCGCGCGACCTCAACGCTGGCCGCGACATCCTGCTGGAGATCGACTGGCAGGGCGCGGCGCAGGTGAAGCAGCATTTTCCGCAATCCGCGTCGATTTTCATTCTGCCGCCGTCGTTCAATGCGCTGCGCACCCGTCTTGCCGGGCGCGGGCAGGACAGCGACGAGGTAATCGAGCACCGGCTGGCCGCCGCCGCTCACGACGTCGCTCATGCTGACGCGTTCGACTATATAATTGTCAATGATGACTTCGACCACGCCCTGCTGGACCTGGTCGCCATCACCCGCAGCATTCGCCTCGAAGCGGCACGCCAGTTGGAGCGGCACGCCGCGCTGTTCGAGGAATTCCGACGTATCTAAGGCGCACCCGCGCCGCCTGAAGCAGGAGTATCCGTATGGCCCGCATTACCGTTGATGATTGCCTTGAGATGTTCCCCAACCGTTTTGAACTGACCCTCGCCGTGACCTATCGCGCACGTCAGCTGGCACAGGGCTCGCAGTCCATGGTCGAGTCCAAGGACAAGTCCATCGTTACCGCATTGCGGGAAATCGCCGCTGGCAAGGTCGGGCGTGAAATCCTCAACCGGGGCCGTGCCTGAGCGGCTTCCCCCACGTCAACCGGCGCACGCCAGCCGCGCGCCGGCGATGACGCACGAATTCGAATCGCTGCGTCCGTCCCTGGCCTACCTTACGCCTGACGAAATCAGCCAGATCGAACAGGCCTACGAATTCAGCCGCAGCGCCCACGAGGGGCAGTTCCGCAAGAGCGGCGAACCCTACATCTCCCACCCACTCGCTGTCGCCGGCATTCTCGCCGGCTGGCATCTCGATGCGCAGACCCTGATCGCCGCCCTGCTGCACGATGTGGTGGAGGACACCCCGGCGACGGTGAGCGAAATCGAGGCACGCTACGGCAAGGCGGTCGCCCTACTGGTCGAGGGCGTCTCCAAGCTCGACAAGCTGGCATTTGCATCCGAGCAGCACGCGCAGGCAGAGAACTTCCGCAAGATGCTGCTGGCGATGGCGCAGGACGTGCGGGTCATCCTGGTCAAGCTGGCCGACCGCCTGCACAACATGCACACCATGGGTGCCATGCCGGCCGAAAAACGCCGTCGCATCGCCACCGAAACGCTGGAGATTTACGCCCCCATCGCCAACCGGCTGGGACTGCATTCGGTGTACCAGGAACTGGAAGACCTCGGCTTCCGCTACAGCCACCCCAACCGCTACCAGGTACTGGCCAAGGCTGTGAAGGCGGGGCGCGGCAATCGCCGCGAACTGGTCGACAAGGTCAAGATCGCCTTGCAGGAGAAGCTCGAACAGGCCGGCATCGAGGCCACCATCAGTGGGCGCGAAAAACACCTCTACAGCATCTACCGCAAGATGCAGGAAAAGAACCTGGCGTTCTCCGAGGTGTTTGACATCTATGGCTTTCGCGTGGTGGTGCGCGACCAGCCGACCTGCTATCTGGCGCTGGGCGCGCTGCATTCGCTGTACAAGCCGATTCCCGGCAAGTTCAAGGACTACATCGCGATCCCCAAGGCCAACGGCTACCAGTCGCTGCACTCGATCCTGTTCGGCCCCAACGGCACCCCGATCGAGGTGCAGATCCGCACCACCGACATGAACCGGCTGGCGGAATCGGGCGTGGCCTCGCACTGGATGTACAAATCCGCCGAAACCGCGCTCAACGACGTGCAGACGCGCACCCACCGCTGGCTGCAATCGCTGCTCGACATCCACGCCGACCATGGCGATTCGCCCGAATTCCTCGAGCATATCAAGGTCGACCTGTTCCCCGACGAAGTCTATGTGTTCACCCCCAAGGGCAAGATCATGGCGCTGCCGCGCGGCGCCACGGCGGTGGACTTTGCCTTTGCCGTGCACACCGACGTCGGTTTTCACTGCGTTGCGGTCAGGATCAATTACGAGCTGATGCCGCTGCGCACCCAGCTTCGCAACGGCGACCACGTCGAGATTCTCACTGCGTCCAACGCCAGCCCCAACGCCGCCTGGCTGAATTTCGTCGTCACCGGCAAGGCGCGCTCGCACATCCGTAATTACCTGCGCAACACGCGGGTGGAAGAAGCGGCGGCGCTGGGCGAGCGCCTGCTCAATAACGCCATCGCCGCGCTCCATCCCGAAGCGATCGAGCCCGACCCGGCGGTGTGGGACCGGGTGGTCAAGGACTACGGCTTGCAGACCCGCCAGGAGTTGTTCGCCGGGATTGGCCTGGGACGCAAATTGCCGCTGGTGGTGGCGCACCAGCTGCTGCATGTGCAGGGCGAAAAAACCGGCGAACCGGCGCACCCCCACGCCATCAGCATCCGCGGCACCGAAGGCATCGCGGTCGAGCTGGCGCAGTGCTGCCACCCGATTCCCGGCGACCCGATTCTCGGCTTCATCCACAAGGATCGCGGCCTCATCATCCACACCCACGATTGCACCTCGATCCGTGCCTTCCGCACCGATCCCGACAAATGGCTGGACGTGGAATGGGAAGCCGAGCCCGGCCACATGTTCGACGTCTCGATCAAGGTCGTCGTCGGCAACCAGCGCGGCGTGCTGGCCAAGGTCGCAGCCGCGATCGCCGAACACGGCTCCAACATCGGCAACATCTCGATGGAGGAAGAAGACGGCAGCCCCTACACCGTGCTGTTCTTCACCGTGCAGGTGGAAAACCGAATGCATCTCGCACGCGTGATGCGCGGTCTGCGCGTGCTGCCCGATGTGGTGCGGATTTTCCGCATCAAGGGCAAGAAGGACGGCCGCGCCACACAGTCGCAGTAACACGGCGCGCTAGCCGCAGGTTCAGCGCGGATGCGAAATGCGCGTTTGCACGTCCGTGCCTACTACCTCCGTCAGCCCGGAAATCAACCCTTCCGTCAGTCAGGTGCGCAGGTAATGCGCAATCAGGGTCGACGCGTCCGTGCGCACAAGTCGCTCAAGGCGGCGAATTCGGTTTCATCCAGCGTGCGGAAATGCGGCTGCCAGCCACGCCACCAGACACACAGCCAGGCGGGTGCGGGCAAGCGCTGCGCAGTGGGCGGCGGGCCACCCTGATCAAGTGCGCCCCAGATCGCAGGCGTGTTGAAGCGCAACCAGCACAACGCCAGCGTCGGCACAAAGCGAAAACCAAGTGTTTCCCAATCGCCGGCGGTCAGCCCCGCCAGGGCCTCGAGCGACAAGGCTTCGGCGTCCGCACCGTCGAACGCCTGCCGCAGCTGCCAGTCCATCTGCGCCACTTCGGCAATATCGGGATCGTCGGGAATCCGGGCTGCCAGCCAGTCGGGCATCGCTCGCCAGCGTGGCGCAGGCTCCGGTGGACGGGGGGTGCGTTTCGACGTACGCGCTCGCGCACTGCTCAAATACGGTGTTGCCAAGATAGATCCAGGTTTTTTCAAAGGTATCGCGCAGCGTGTCGACCAGCCGAACGCGGTAGGCGTTGTGGTAGATACCGAGCCGTTTGTCGACCGGAATGCGTCCGCCCGGCCTGATCTGTTCGGTAATTGTGCTGGCAACATTCAACAGAAAGTGCTGGAAATCGCCCTGCACCCGGGCCAATCCAGAGATTTCGCGCGTGCTCATGCCACTGCCCGCGCGGTAAGCGCAGCTTCGGCGGCGATCCCACGCGCCTGATCGAGTTCAGCGATCAATTCTGCAAGCGGCGGGATATGATCGTCACGTTCGATCATCGCCGCCACCTCGCCGAACTGGATGCACGCCTCGCGATACAGGGCCCATACCGCGTCGCACACCGGGTGGTCGTGGGTATCGACGATGTACTCACCGTGGTCGCTATGCCCGGCCAGGTGAATCTGCTGGATACGCTCTCCCGGCAGATGACGCAGGTACTCGCGTGGATCGAAGCCGTGGTTCACGCGTTGACATATACATTGTTCACGTCGAGCAGCAGCAGACAGTCGGCTTCTTCCGCCACCGCCCGCAGGAACATCCATTCGGGCATCACCGAATCGGTGAATTCGAGATAGCTCGATACGTTTTCTAGCAGGATGCGTTCGCCCAGCAGGTCCTGCACCTGCAGCACGTGCGCCACGACCAGACGCAGCGCCTCCTCGCTGTAGGGCAGCGGCAGCAGGGCGTGGCTGTTCTTGCCAGCCACGCCGGTCCAGCACAGATGATCCGATACCCAGAGCGGTTCGACCCGGTGCGCCAGGTGTTTCAGCCGCGCCAGATATTCCTGGTCGAGCGGGTCGGTCGAACCGATCGACAGCGACACGCCGTGCAGCGCCACCGGATAATCAGCGCGAATGGCATCGAGCATCGCCAGGGGTTTGCCGCCCGGCACCATGTAGTTTTCAGAAATAAGCTCCAGCCAGTCCACCGGCTGCGGGCCCGCCAGAAAATCGGCATAGTGATCGGGGCGCAGCCCCAGCCCGAATCCGGGCGACGTTTTTTTCATGGCGATCTCGTCGGGGTAATTAAGTTGCCGTTGGCACCCGCTCCCAGATGCGCACGGCAACCCCGAAAAACCCGGGCATTGCACGGCGAATTACTTGGCCTTCAGGTCGGCAATCACGCCGCCTTTTTCCAGGCAGGCACCGGCGGCCATTGCCTTGAAGCCATGGCCGCCGCAGGCATTCTGACCCTTGCAGCTATGCTCGGCGGTCTTGCAATCGCTGTTGCCTTTGCACGAATGCACGTTGTAGCAATGCACCTTGTCGCTTGCTGCTACGGCAACACCGCTGCTGCCTGCGGGATTGGGGGCGGCCGTCGATGCCATCGAAAAAGCCATCAGGGCTGCAGCCGACGCGAGTGCCGCGCCATTGGAAAGCTTGGACATGTAATGCTCCTTAAAATAACGAACGCTGGATCAATCCGCACCCCGGTGGGTGCGAAAACCTGGGCTTTGCCGCGTTATCATGCTGCTAACAGGGCGCACCCGAACAAGTAGTCGCCACTCGCTCACGTTCCTTACACAAGCCACCCCGTTTTTTGACATCGATTGAGAAACCGCATGAAAACCATCATCCAGACCGCCGGCGCGCCTGCCGCGATCGGCACCTACTCGCAGGCCGTACGGGTCGACCACACCGTGTATCTATCCGGGCAGATCGGCCTCGACCCTGCCTCCATGCAAATGGTCGACGGCATCGACGCGCAGATCCACCAGGTGTTCAAGAACCTGTCCGCGGTGGCGGCCGCGGCAGGCGGCTCGCTGGCCGACGCGGTCAAGCTGAACGTTTTTCTGACCGACCTCGGCCACTTTCCCAAGGTCAACGAAATCATGGCAGGCTACTTCAGCCAGCCCTATCCGGCGCGTGCCGCGGTCGGCGTGGCTGCGCTGCCGCGTGGCGCGCTGGTTGAGGCCGACGCCGTGATGGTTCTCGGGTAAATTGACCAATTGAAAGCGGCGTCGCCGTTTTCCTTCCCCGTCAGTCCGGCGCTCGCCGCCAAACTCGCCAAGCTGGGTCTGACCCGCGACGCCGACCTGGTGCTGCACCTGCCGCTGCGCTGGGAAGACGAAACCCGCCTCACGCCGATCCGCGACCTGCTGCCGGGACAGACGGCGCAGGTGCAGGCGGTGGTTCGCAAGGCCAGCGTCGCCTATCGGCCGCGCCGCATGCTGACCGTGACGGTGGAGGACGCCGGCGGCGTGCTCGGCATCCGCTTCCTGAATTTCTACCCCAGCCATCTCAAGCTGTTCCAGCCAGGCGAATCCTTCCGTTTCAACGGCGAAGTGCGCGGCGGCTTTCTGGGGCTGGAGATGGTGCATCCGCGCTTTGCCAAAGCCGACGATGCCACGCCCCTGCCGACGCAACTCACGCCGGTCTACCCCACCACCGCCGGACTCGGCCAGGCCACATTGCGCAAGCTGGTCGAACGCGCACTGGCGGCGCCGATTCCCGACACGCTACCCGCCGAATGGCTGGCCGAACTGGGGCTGCCCGAGCTGGAAAGCAGCATCCGCCTGCTACACCAGCCGCCGCTCGAGTGCGCGCTCGCCGAACTCGAATCGCGCCAGCACCCCACGTGGCAGCGGCTGGCCTTCGACGAATTGCTGGCGCAGCAGCTGTCGCTGGCGACCTCGCGCCAGCAACGCAAGTCGCGCCCGACCCAGCCGTTACCGCCCCGGCAGCAGCTGACTGCCGCCTTCGCCGCGGCGCTTCCGTTTAAATTAACCGCCGCGCAGGCGCGCGCCTGGCAGGAAATCAGCGCCGACCTCGGCGAGCCGCACCCGATGCGCCGCCTACTGCAGGGCGATGTCGGCAGCGGCAAAACCGTGGTGGCGGCACTGGCCTGTCTACAGGCAATCGAAAACGGCTTTCAGGCCGCCTTCATGGCGCCGACCGAAATCCTCGCTGAACAGCATTACCGCAAGCTGGCGCCATTCTTGTCCGCCCTGGGCGTGCGCTGCGCCTGGGTATCGGGCAGCCAGCGCAAGGCCGAACGCACCGCAGCCTGGCAGGTGATTGCGGCAGGCGAAGCCGACCTCGCATTCGGCACCCATGCGCTGTTTCAGGAGGCAGGCCGCTTCGCGCGGCTGGGACTGGCGGTGGTCGACGAGCAGCACCGTTTCGGCGTCGGGCAACGGCTGGCGCTGATGCAGAAAGGCACGGAACCGCACCAGCTGATGATGAGCGCGACGCCCATCCCGCGCACCCTGGCGATGAGCTTTTTTGCCGACCTCGACGTTTCGGCCATCGATGAGCTGCCGCCGGGGCGCACCCCCGTCATCACCAAGCTGGTCAGCGCGGCACGCCGCAACGACGTGCTGGCGCGGGTGCGCGAAGTCTGCCTGGCCGGCGGGCAGGCCTACTGGGTGTGCCCGCTGATCGAGGAATCCGAGAAGCTGCAATTGCAGACCGCACAGGACACCTACGCGGCTTTGGTGGAACAGCTTCCGGACCTGCGCATCGGCCTGGTGCACGGGCGGCTGAAGCCGGATGAAAAACAGGCGGTGATGGCGGCATTCCAGGCGCATGAAATCGACCTGCTGGTGGCCACCACCGTCATCGAGGTCGGCGTCGACGTGCCCAATGCCGCACTGATGGTGATCGAGCACGCCGAGCGCATGGGCCTGGCGCAGCTGCACCAGCTGCGTGGGCGAGTCGGGCGCGGCAGCCGCGAATCGGTGTGCGTGCTGCTGTATCAAATGCCGGTATCGGAACTGGCGCGCGCGCGGCTCAAGGTGATTTTCGAGCTGACCGACGGCTTTGAAATCGCGCGTCAGGACTTGCTGCTGCGCGGCCCCGGCGAACTGCTGGGCCATCGCCAGAGCGGCCTGCCGATGCTGCGCTTTGCCGACCTGGAGCGCGATGTCGCGCTGCTGGAAGCTGCCCGCAATCTGGCGCACCGCTGCCTGGCCGCCCATCCCGACATCACCGCCCGTCACCTGGAACGCTGGATCGGTCACCGGCAGTCGCTGTCCACGATTTGAATCGTGTCCAACTCCCCGCGTCGAGGCCCGTCTGATGCGGGAGCTGCGGCATAATGCGGACTTTCTGCATTCTGAACTGCATGCCGTGCTTCATTCTCGGCAGGGCTGGTTAGCCCAGCCCCATTCACTTCCGCGCTCTCTGCGTTTCTGGCTCAGCGACCGCGGTTCGCTCACCCAGCGTCTGAAGTCGCGCTGTGATTCCTTTCGCGTGGCGCCGCTCGCCACCGGGCTCGCCCGCCCCAATGCGGACGAATACGCGCTGCTGGGCGTTCCCCCGGGCACCCGCGCGTATGTGCGCGAAGTCCTGCTGCTGTGCAATGAGGTGCCCGTGGTGTTTGCCCACAGCGTGCTGCCGCACGCCAGTCTGCGCGGCGGCTGGAACGGCATCACCCGGCTCGGCAGCCGCTCGCTCGGCGAAGCCTTGTTCAACGATCACCGCATCCAGCGCCAGCCGCTGGCCTACCATCGCGTGCGGCGCAACCACCCGCTGTTTCGCGCCATCGCCGGGCAACAGGCGCTGGCAGTCAGCAGCCTGTGGGCGCGCCGCTCGGTGTTCTGCCTCAACGGCCACCCGCTGCTGGTGACCGAAGTTTTTCTGCCTGCTATCGACGCGCCATGACCCTCACCGAACGCCTGTCCCATTACGAAAAACTGATGCGGCTCGACAAGCCGATCGGCATTCTGCTGCTGCTGTGGCCTACGCTGTGGGGGCAATGGCTGGCCAGCAACGGCCGGCCGGACTGGCTGATCCTGTGGATTTTCATCATGGGCGTGGTGCTGATGCGCTCGGCCGGCTGCGTCATCAACGACTACGCCGACCGCGATTTCGACCCGCACGTGGCGCGCACCCGCGAGCGTCCGCTGGCGGCCGGCAAGGTGTCGCCCAGGGAGGCGCTGCTGCTGGCGGCGGGCTTGTCGCTGCTTGCCTTCCTGTTGATCCTGCCGCTCAACAATCTGGTGCTGGGGCTGTCGGTGGTCGCGCTGTTCCTGGCCGCAAGCTACCCCTTCACCAAGCGTTTCTTTGCGATTCCGCAGGCCTATCTCGGCATCGCGTTCGGCTTTGGCATTCCGATGAGCTATGCCGCGCTGTGGAATGAGGTTCCGCTGGAAGCCTGGATCCTGCTGGCGGCCAACACCTTCTGGGCGATCGCTTACGACACCGAATACGCCCTGGTCGACCGCGCCGACGATCTCAAGATCGGCATCAAGACCTCGGCGATCACCTTCGGCCGCTACGACCTCGTCGCGATTGCGGTGTGCTATGCCGCGACGCTGGGACTGCTCGGCTGGGTCGGGTTACAGCGGGAGATGGGCGGCGCGTTCTACGGCGGGCTGGCGGTGGCGGCGGCGATTGCGCTCTACCACCTGAGACTGATCCGGCAGCGCGATCCGCAGCAATGTTTTCGCGCCTTCCTGCACAACACCTGGTTCGGCGCCGCTGTGTTCGGCGGCATTGCGCTCAGCTATCTGCTGCGCAGTAAGAGCCTATTTCAGTAGGCTCTTATGACGGGCAGGCCGCGCGCGACTGCTGGCTGTTCGGGTAGGCCTGCTTGATTTCGTTCAGGCTTTTCAGCGCATCCGGGTCTTCGCTGCGAATCACGAAGTAAAAATCCGTTCCTTGGCGCGGCAGCAACTCGACGCGCGTGCCAAGCACACCCTTTTCCTCCACTTCGCGCACGCGACGGCGCGCCGCTTCATCGTTGGCATACAGGCCGAGTGAAATGGCGTTGCGCAAGGCGCCGTCCTTGACCACAAAAGCATCCTGCAGGCCCGCCGCAGCCAGTTCGCTCAGCTTGGCCGCCGCCGACTCAGGGCTGGGTAAGGGCGGGAAGATCACCCAATGCCGGGTATTCAATGGCACTTCGGCGAACGACATCACGCGTTCGCCCACCATCGCCTTGAGCTGGCCACGCACCTGGGAGAGTTCACCCCGGGTCAGCCCGCGCCATTCCACACACAAGGCTTCAGTCGCTGCCCCCCGTGACGCCGCTTCCTTCGGTGCGGGCGCAGACTGGCCACGCAGGCTAAGACGGTCCACGTTCAGCGACGCATTCTGGTCCGATGTGGCCTGCGGCCAGTGGCTGCGCCCGATGAAAAATCCCGCCACCGCCAGGTTGACCACCAGCAATGCCCAAGCGACCCATTTCATCGTGACATACCCTCCTTGGTAACGCAGTCCATTCCTTCCAGCACCAAGGCAGGCACATGCTCGGCAGGCACGGCCAAATGCGGCAATACCCCGCCAGCGTCTCCCCCCGTCAGCAAGCAGTGCGGCGCCGTCCCGGCAGCTTCGGCCAGACGCGCATGCTGCAGCTGAATGGCGCCGCACAACGCCGCCATGATCCCGCTCTGCACGGCGTCTGCGGTGGTACGCGGAAATGCCTGCCAATGCCCCGCCGCGTCGGCAACGCGCGCCGTGCCCTGCTGCAGCGCCTGCCGCATCAAGGAGACGCCGGGCACGATCACGCCGCCCAGGAACACGCCGTCTGCCGACAGGGCATCCACCGTCATCGCCGTCCCGACCGACACCACCAGCACCGGCTCGCGGATGCGCCGGCGAGCGGCGATCAGGCCCATCCAGCGATCCACGCCCAGCTGCCGCGGGTTCAGGTAGGTGTTTTTTATCTCCGCAAAACCGGCCTCGGCCGTCAGCCATGTCGCGCCGAGGCCCGCCGCTTCCAGCAGCGTGGCAAGTTGTTGTTCATGCGCGATGTTTGCCACGCTGGCGATGAAGCAAGAGGTGCCGGCCGTCAGCTGCGCCTTCAGCGCAGACAAATCGGCGTAATCGCTTCCGCCTTGCGCACGCCACCGGCCCTCTTCAACCACGGCCCATTTCAGTCGCGAGTTGCCGGCATCCATCAACAACCGCCGCCGATTCATCGCGCGGCATCCAGACGCAGGCTGATTTCACCGCCGCTGTAGGGATTCAGTGTCGACCGGGCGTCGCGCAGCAGGAACGCGCCTGTTTCGTCGACACCCGACGCCACACCCTGGACGCTGCGTGCATCCGGCAACGTCAGCGCCACGGGCTTACCCGCATACGCATCCAGCGCCAGCCAGTCCTCGCGCAAGGCCGCGAATCCGCGCTCGCGGAACAGGGTCAACACCGCGTGCAACTCCAGCAGGCAATCCGCCAGCAGTTGATTGCGTCCCACCGTCACCCCCATTTCAGCCAGATCGACCACGGCCTGATCGACCGCATCGCGTTGCGCCTCGTTCAGCCGGATGTTCAATCCAATGCCCACGACGGCGAGGGCGGCCCCGTGCATGTCGCCCTGCACCTCGACCAGAATTCCGGCCAGCTTGCGATAGTCCACCACCACATCGTTGGGCCATTTCAATTTGGCCGGGTGGCGGCTATGGTGGTTCACCGCGCGCGCGATCGCCAAGCCCACTACGAGGCTCAGGCCGGACAGCGACTGCAGACCATTCTCAAAGCGCCACAGCACCGAAAACGTCAG
>JAUXVT010000046.1 GCA_030680405.1 Thiobacillus sp.
ACGAGCCAGCCTGTTCGATTACATGGAAGTGTTTTATAACCGCCAGCGGCGTCACTCGACCTTGAACTACGAGGCACCGCTGGCCTTCGAGGCGATGCAGATCGCCTAATTACCGTGTCCATCAAACGTGGGTAGGATCACTGAAGGCTTGACCTTGATTCGTAGACAAAGCCCTCCGCCTCACCTTCTGCCAGTCATGACACTGGACGGTAGCCAAGGGCGTGCATTGCGCTGACCCTGCATGGACAAGCGCAAAACCAAGGTCGTCACCAACGACCTCAAGGGGCTCAAGCTTCTTGCTGAATGGCTGGGTAAACAGGGCGTTGCCTTGACCGAGGTGCATGGTGTGCTGGAAGCCACCGGCGTCTACCACGAGCAAGCCGCCTTGTGGCTGGTGGATGCGGGCGTCACGGTATCGGTCGCCAACCCGGCGCAGGCCAAGGACTTTGCGCGTGGGCTGGCGGTGAGAACCAAGACCGATGGCGTGGACAGTGTGGTGCTGGCGCGTTACGGCGCGCTGGTCAAACCGCAGCCGTGGCAGGCGTCCCCGCTGGAGGTGCGTGAACTCAACCGGCAGGAGAAAGCCACGGTGAGCGGTGTCCCTGATCTGGTGCAGCAATCTCTGGATACGCACCTGGCCGTGCTAAAGCAAGAGATTGCTCGCCTGCAAACCGCGATTGACGACCACATTGATCATCATCCAAGTCTGAAAGCGGACCGGGAATACCTGTTGACCATTCCCGCCGTGGGCGAAAAGACCGCCAACCGCATGTTGGCGGTGCTGCCCAGCCGCACGTTCAGGACCGCGGAGCAGGTGGCGGCCTTCCTTGGGCTGGTGCCGGTAGAGCACCAGTCGGGCAGCAGCGTCCAGAAACGCCCACACCTGTCGAAGAACGGGGATGCGAGAACCCGAGCCGTGCTGCACATGGCGGCCGTGGTGGCGACCAGTTACAACCCGGACATCAAGGCGCTGTACGACTGCTTGTGCGCCAGGGGGAAAACCAAAATGGTCGCGCTCGGTGCAGCCATGCGCAAACTGGTTCATCTGTGCTTCGGTGTGCTTAAACATCAGCAAGTTTATAGGCAAAATGTTGCGGTTTTGGCTTGACGAGCAAGACGGTATCTACGATTTTTGATTTTTGATGAATGGCTAAAGGAAAACAGGATGGACACGAAAGACAGCAACGGAACCCTGCTCAGCAACGGTGATTTCGTGATGGTAACCAAGACCATCCGCCTTACGGATGACGCGACCGAAACGGGTGCAGCATGAGCGGTTTGCCTAAATGTCCAAAGTGCGGTTCGGAATACGCTTACGAAGACGGCACTATGTATGTGTGTCCGGAATGCGCACATGAATGGGCCAAAGATGCGCTGGAGGGCGCGGATGAAAAACGCGTCGTGCGCGATTCCAATGGGAATGTGCTTCAGGACGGCGACACGGTCACGGTGATCAAGGACCTGAAGGTCAAAGGCTCGTCATCGGTCGTTAAAGTTGGAACCAAGGTAAAAAATATCCGCCTCGTCGAAGGCGATCATGACATCGACTGCAAGATTGATGGCATTGGTGCAATGCAGTTGAAATCAGAATTTGTAAGGAAGGCGTGAGGACGAGCTGCCGAGCCTTTTTGGGACAAGCATGAAAAACGGGGCTTCGGCCCCGTTTTTCATTGGTGCTACAAGCCGGTCAGCCCTTGGTCGTGAAGTTGTATGACTGCGGCAGACCCAGCGTGTCGGCCCAGACGTTTTTCGCCCAGGATTCCATGTAGGCCCATTCCATTTCGCTTTCCGCGCTGGAAATACCGTTGGCGTCCTTGGGCGGGATCATGGACTGCTTGGCCTCGTCCCAGCGGAACACGGTGGCGACGTGGAAAGCGGTGCCCATGCCGGTGCCCGAGTAGCAGGTGTTGGTCACCACCGGCGACGGATCGGCCTGACGCCCGGCGAATTGCTCGGACAGGGCGTAGGCGCACATCTTGCCGGTGTTGTTGGCCACCGAGCCGGACTTCGGGAAGTTGGTTAGCGCAGAATCGCCCAGGATGTGGACGTTCTTCACGACCTTGGACTCGAAGGTGCGGTAGTCAATGGTGCACCAGTTGCCGTTGCTGCCGTCGCGCACGCCGGCCAGGCCGCAAACCGAGGCAGCGCGCATCGGAGGCACCACATTGATGACGTCACCCTTGACGTCATCGAACTCGGTGCTGACCATCATCTTCCTGGCGTCGATGGCGCGCGGCTGGTTGTTCGCGCGGAAGGCGATCATGCTGTTGTCGGTACCATAGCCGAAGTGCTTGGTCCAGGCGGCCACGAACAGCGGCTTCTTGGAGGAGATGTCCGGGTTGCCGTCGAGGATGATGATCTTAGACTTGGGCTTGGCCTGCTTGAAGTAGCTGGCGACCATGCACGCGCGCTCGTAGGGTCCGGGCGGGCAACGGTACGGGGCCATCGGCACCGACATCACGAAGGTGCCGCCATCCGGCATGGCTTCAAGTTGTTTGCGCAGGGTGGCGGTCTGCGGACCGGCCTTCCAGGCGTGCATCACGGTCTTCTGCGCTTCGGCATCGTAGCCTTGCACCTTGTCGAACAGCAGTTCGATCCCGCCGGCCAGAACCAGCTTGTCGTAGGCGAAGGTGTGGCCACCCGCGGTGGTGACGGTCTGCTTGGTGGTGTCGATGGCGGTGACGGTGTCCGGCACGAAGTTGTCGACGACCTTCTTCAGGTTGTCGTACGGCAGGGTGATGTCTTCCATCTTGTTGATGCCTGCGAGCACGGTGTTGGAGTACGGGCAGGACGTGAAGTTGGTGTTTGGTTCGATGAGGGTGACTTGCGCCGTGGGCGCCCACATCTTCAGGTAGCGCGAAAAGGTGGCGCCGCCGAAACCGGCACCGACCACGACGACTTTGGGACCGGCGCTGCCGGTTTGCGCGGTGGCGCAGCCAGCCAGACCGGCGGTGGCGGCGAGACCTGCTGCGCCGAGGGAAGTTTTCAGGAAATCGCGACGATTGAGGGCCATGATAGAGAGTCTCCTTTTGTCTTATTTGATCGAGGCGAAGTACTTGGCCATCGCTTCGAATTCGGCGTCGGTGTAGCCGGAGGCGTGTTTCTTCATGACGGTTGCCGGACGGGAACCATCCCGGAAGGCCTTCATCTGCTCGACGAAATAGCCGGGCTCAAGTCCTGCCAGGCTGGGAATGGCACCGTGGCTCTTGCCGTCTGGACCGTGACAATAGGAACAGTTGGCCGCCATGAAACGGGCGCGCGTGTCCACTGCGCCGGCGATGCCGGAAAGGGCGAGGCCGACGAAGCCGACAAACGCCAGGGTAATCTTCTTTTTGTACATAGACTCCTCCAGGGGGTTAAGGGAAAAAACGGGAACCATGGCGGTCCCGGAAGCCTTGATTCTGGAGGGCCTTGAAGACCACCCATCCATAAGTACCATGCTGGTGTAGTCAAAAACCCCTGTCAACAAGCGGGTGCTTATATAGCGAGGTTTTGCAGCGTGCTGAATGGCTATTTTTTAAATTGTGCTTGTTTAGCGCTGCGCGCCCAGGTTCAGGGCCAGATTTTTGCTGGTCTGCCGTGCCTGTTCGTCGGCGTCGCGATCCCAGGTTTCGCTTACCCAGCCGCCCAGATTTTCCAGCGCGATCTGGCCCAGCGCGGCGATCCAGCGCGGATGTTCGTTAAGGGCGGGGATGTAGTGGAATTCCTTGCCGCCCGCCGCGAGAAAGCTGGCGCGGCCTTCCATCGCCAGTTCTTCCAGCGTTTCCAGACAGTCGGCGGTGAAGCCTGGCGCGACCACGTCGACGCGGCCCGCGCCTTCGCGGCCGAGTTCTTCCAGCGTCTTGTCGGTGTAGGGCTGCAGCCATTCGGCGCGGCCGAAGCGCGACTGGAAGGTGAGCTTGAACTGGTTGGGCTCGAGGCCGAGCGCTGCAGCCAGCAGGCGCCCGGTTTTCCGGCATTCGCAGTGATAGAGGTCGCCCTTGTCCAGGGTGTAGCGCGGCACCCCGTGAAAGCTCATCAGCAGCACATCGGGGCGGCCGTGCATCTGCCAGTAATCACGGATGTTGGCGGCCAGCGCGTGGATGTAGGCGGGGTGGTCGTGGTAGTGCTTGAGCGTGCGCAGCGCCGGCTGGTTGCGGGTTTTCTGCAGCCAGGCAAATGCGACGTCAAACGCGGTGGCGGTGCTGGAGGCGGCGTATTGCGGATAGGACGGCAGGATGAGAATGCGGTCGCAGCCGGCCGCTTTCATCCGTGCCAGCGTGTCGGGCACCGACGGCTTGCCGTAGCGCATCGCGTATTCAACCATGAAGGGCGAGGCGATTTTTTCGCCCAGCCAGCCTTTCAAAAGTTTGGTCTGCTTTTCGGTGTGGACCTTGAGCGGCGAGCCGCCTGGGGTCCAGATCAAGGCGTATTTCTCGGCCGATTTTTTCGGCCGGGTGTTGAGGATGATGCCGTTCAGAATCAGCCACCACACGGCGCGCGGAATTTCCACCACGCGCGGGTCGGACAGGAATTCCTTCAGATAAGTCCGCAGCGCCTTGGCGGTGGGTGCCTCGGGGGTGCCCAGGTTGACCAGCAGGATCCCGGTGCGGGCGAGCTGACCGTGGGCGGTGCCGGGTTCTTTGAGATAGCTCATCAGTGGTGAGAAAGCGCGCTCGATAAAAGTTTGGCGGTGATGTCGACGATCGGCACTACGCGCTCGTAGGCCATGCGGGTGGGGCCGACGACGCCGAGCGTGCCGACCACCTGGCCGTCTACGGAATAGGGCGCGGTGACCAAGCTGCATTCGTCGAGCGGCAGCAGGTCGGATTCGCCGCCGATAAAGATCTGCACGCCGGTGGCATTGCGCGACTGGTCGAGCAGTTGCAGCAGGCCGGTCTTCTGCTCGAAGGCGTCGAACAGGCGGCGCAGGCTGCCCATGTTGCTGGAGAGTTCCTCCACGTCGAGCAGTTTGCGGCTGCCCGATACCACCACGTTTTCCTGGCTGGCGTCGTGCGCCTGGCTGCCGGCGTCCACCGCGGCAGACATCAGGCGGGTGATGTCGTCGCGCATGCGGCCCAGTTCATCGCGCAGCTTGCTGCGCACCTGGTCGAAGCGGTGGCCGGCAAAGTTTTGGTTGAAGTAATTGGCCGCCTCGGTCAGCGCGGATGCGCTGTAGGGCCGCTCCGTCAGGATGACGCGGTTCTCGACCTCGCCTTCCATGGTGACGATGATGAGCAGGATGCGTTTTTCCGACAGACTGAGGAATTCGATCTGACGAAATGCCGGGCTGCGGCGCGGCGTCATCACCAGCCCGGCAAACCGGCTGAGATCGGACAGCAGGGTGGAGGCCGCGGTCATCAGCCGCTGCGGGTCGGACGACGTCAGACTGTTTTCGAGCTGGCTGACTTCGACCTGGTCCAGCGGTCGTACCGTCAGTAGCGTGTCGACAAAAAAGCGGTAGCCAAGCGGTGTCGGCACCCGCCCGGCCGAGGTGTGCGGGCTGGAAACAAAGCCCCTTTCCTCGAGATTGGCCATGATGTTGCGGATGCTGGCGGGCGACAGATCCAGCCCGGCGTGCTTCGACAGGGTACGCGACCCCACCGGCTCGCCGTCGGTGATATAGCGTTCCACCAGGGTTTTCAGCAGGATGCGGGCGCGGTCGGTGAGCATGGGGGGATTATATAGGGGTCAGGGGTCAGGGGTCAGGGGTCAGGGGTCAGGGGTCAGGGGTCAGGGGTCAGGGGTCAGGGGTCAGGGGTCAGGGGTCAGGGGTCGCATCGGTTCGATCAAAAAACGCGCAGCACATTCCCTGAATCCCGAATCCTGGCCCCTGACCCCTTTATAATCGTTCCCCATGCAAACCCCTTTCCACACCGTCGGCCTCGTCGGCAAATACGATAATCAGGACATGGAAGCCTCCGTGCGTGTGCTGGGGGAATTTCTACGGGGGCGCGGGCATGCGGTCCTGCTTGCCAGCCAGACCGCAGAGCACCTGGGCGTCAAGGATTTTCCCATCCGCAGCCTGCACGATCTGGCGACTGAAAGCGATGCTGTCGTGGTGCTGGGCGGTGACGGCACCATGCTGTCGATCGCGCGTGAACTGGCGCCACACGGCGCACCACTGATCGGCATCAACCAGGGACGGCTGGGCTTTCTCACCGACATCACCGTCGCTGACATGTTCGATGCCGTGGCGGAAATTCTCAGCGGGCAGTACGTGGCGGAAGAACGCATCCTGCTGAACGGGCAGGTCCGTCGCGGCGGCGAACGGGTGTTCGAAGCCACTGCATTCAATGATGTGGTGGTGGGCAAGGGCGGTTCGGGTCGGCTGATCGATCTGGAAATCTCCATCAACAGCGAGTTCGTCTACAGCCAGAGGGCCGACGGCCTGGTGGTCACCAGCCCGACCGGCACCACGGCGTATGCGCTGTCGGCAGGCGGCCCCATCGTGCATCCGACGCTGGAAGCCTTTGCGCTGGTGCCGATCTGCCCGCACACCCTGTCGGCACGCCCCATCGTGGTGAGCAGCCATTCGCGCATCGAACTGCACCTGACCTATGCCGACGACGCGCGCGTCCACTTCGACGGCCAGCATCATTTTGATCTGCTCAGCGGCGATTACGTGTGGATCACCCGCGCCAGCCGTCCGGTCACCCTGCTGCATCCGCATTCCTACAGTTACTACGACACCCTGCGGCAAAAGTTGCACTGGGGCAAAAAGCTGTAACGCGCAGCCAGGTTCATGCTGTCGCATCTATCCATTCGCAATTACCTGCTGGTCGAATCGGTCGAGCTCGATTTCGCGCCGGGACTGACCGTGCTGACCGGCGAGACCGGCGCGGGCAAGTCCATCCTGGTCGACGCGCTGGCGCTGGCGCTGGGTGACCGTGCCGAGGGCGGCGTGGTGCGCAGCGGTGCGGCGCGTGCCGAAATCGTCGCCGATTTCACGATTGACGGCCTGCCCCAACTGGCAGCCTGGCTCGATAAGGCGGGCTATGCGGCGGACGACGGTTCGCTGATCCTGCGCCGCGTGATCGACGCCGGCGGCCGCTCGCGCGCCTTCATCAACGGCAGTGCCGCGCCGCTGGCGCAGTTGAAGGATGCCGCCGAATTCCTGCTCGACATCCACGGCCAGCATGCGCATCACGCCCTGCTGCGCCCGCAAACCCAGCGCGACGTGCTCGACGCCTACGCCGGCGCGCAGCAGCAGGCCGCCACCGTGAGCGCGGCCTGGCACGCCTGGCAACGCGCGCGGCAGCAGCGCCTGGACGCCGAATCCCACGGCCAGGCGCGACAGATCGAACGCGAGAGGCTGACCCTGGCGGTGGAGGAATTGCGCGCGCTGGGCGACGATCTCGCGCGCTGGGACGAGATACAGACCGAGCATGCGCGGCTGGCTCACGTCACCACCCTGCTCGAAGGCAGCCACGCGCTGATCGAGGGGCTGGACGAGGGCGAGGCGGCGGTATCCAGCCAACTCGGCGAAATGAGCGCGCGGTTGGACGCCATGCAGGCGGTGGACGACAGCCTGAAGGACGTCGCCACCCTGCTGAATTCGGCCAGTGCCGATCTAACCGAGGCGGTGCACGCGCTGCGCCGCTATGCCGGCAACCTCAACCTCGACCCCGAACGCCTCGCCGAACTCGACCGCTTGCTGGGCGACATGCACCGGCTGGCGCGCAAGCACCGGGTGCAGCCGGATGCCCTGGCCGCTCTGCTCGAACAGTTTCAGGCGCGTCTGGCCGAGCTGGCCGCCAGCGATGACTTCGACGCGCTGCAGGAAAACGAAAACGCCGCCTGGGTGCAGTACCAGACCGAAGCCAGGCAGCTCACCGCGCTGCGCCGCAAGGCTGCAACGGCCCTGTCGAAACAGGTGACGGCGACGCTGCACGAACTGGCGCTGGCCGGGGGGCACCTCGATATCGTTTTGCAGCCTGCTGGCGAGCCGCGTGCACACGGGCTGGAAGACGTGAGTTTCCTCGTCGCCAGCCATCCCGGCCTGCCGCCGGGGGCGCTCGCCAAGGTGGCGTCGGGCGGTGAGCTGTCGCGCATCAGCTTGGCGATCCAGACCGCGCTGTCCGGCGTGGCCGGGGTGCCGACGCTGATTTTCGACGAGGTCGATGTCGGCATCGGCGGCAGCGTGGCCGAGGCGGTCGGGCGGCGGCTGGCAAAGCTCGGCGAAACCCGCCAGGTGCTGGTCATCACCCACCTGCCGCAGGTGGCCGCACGCGGCACGCAGCACTTGCGGGTCGCCAGGCAGGCGAACGGCGGCTTCGTGTCGTCCAACATCGAATTGCTGGATGCAGATGCGCGGGTGGAAGAAGTCGCGCGCATGCTGGGTGGACTGAAAATCACCGCGACGACGCGGCAGCATGCCGCGGAGATGCTCGGCGGGTGAGATTTCTATTCGGCTTGTGCCCGCAAGGAGTACGCCGCCCGGCGCTGCGGAAGGGTCGCTGCGCAGCAGCGGGGAACCCTCCGGCGTACCCCTTGCGGGTGCTCGCCCTTCGGGCGGTCTTGGCGCTGTGCCTGCTGTTCGCGCTTGCTGCCAGCGCCCGCGCAGCCACCCTCACGGGCGTCGTCATTGTGGTGATCGACGGCGACACCGTACTGTTCAAGCCTGACCACTATCACGCCACGTCGCGCGCTTTCATGAAAGTTCGTCTGGCCGACATCGATGCGCCCGAGCAGGACCAGCCGCATGGCGAGGCCGCCACCCATGCGCTGAAGGCGCTGGCGCTGAATCAGCGGGCGCAGTTGGACATCGTTACCACCGATGCCTATGGCCGCAAGGTGGCACGGCTCACCGTCGGTGCGTTGCCGGTCAACGCGGAACTGGTGCGGCGCGGTTTCGCCTGGACAGCCACGCGTTACCGGCGCGATGCCGGTCTACTGGATGCGCAGCGCGCGGCGCGAAGCGCCAATCGCGGGCTGTGGCAGGACGCCGCACCGACGCCGCCTTGGGTGTGGCGACGGGCGCAGCAGGCGCTGGCTGACTGAGATTCAGGCAGCCGATTCGCGCGGCGTGCCGTCCGGCAGCGCGATGTGGCATTCGCGGAAAATCCGCGCCGTGCAGGTACGGCAGATCTCGCTGTCCAGCCGCGGGTAGATCGCCTGGATGGCGTCGCCCTTATGGCGGAATATCTGGTCCTCCCCCACGGTGTCGACTTGGCCGCTGCGGCGCAGCATCTTGCACAAATCGGGCTGCACCCCCACCAGATACAGACCGCCGCCCAGCTTGCGCCGCCGCGCGGCTTCCTTGGCTAGCAGCTTGGCACCCGCGAGGTCGATGAAGCCGATCGCGCGCGAGGTCAGCAGCAGATGTTTTTTCTGTGGGTCGGATTCGTCGACGTTGCGGAAATGCTGCTGCACGTGCTCGACCGCGCCGAAGAAGATCGAGCCTTCGACGCGCAGGATGGTCATCTGCGGACAGTCTGGCGCACCGATGTCGAGCGGAATGAACTTGCGGCGCGGGTTGTCGCGCTCGGCGGGGGACGGTACCAGTTCGCGGATCGACGGCTGCGAAGTGCGATACAGATAGAACATCAGCGAAACAAGAATGCCGAGGAAGATGCCTTTTTCCAGATCGACCAGGGTGCCGACAAAGGTGAGGGCGAGCACGATGCGCTCGCGCTTGTGGCGCTTGATGATTTCGCCGATGTGGTGAAAATCGATCAGGCTCCACGCCACGATGAACAGGATCGCCGCCATCGACGGCACCGGCAGATAGGCTGCGAGCGGGGCGACCAGCAGCACGATCAGCAGCAGGAACACCGCCGACAGGGCAGCGGCGAGCGGGGTCCTGGCGCCTGAGGCGTAGTTCACGCCGCTGCGATTGAACGAGCCGCTGGCGGCGTAGCCGGAGAAAAAGCTGCCGGCGATGTTGGACAAGCCCTGGCCGACGAATTCCTGGTTGCTGTCGATGCGCTGGTCGGACTTGATCGCGACCGAGCGCGCGATCGCCACCGCTTCAGTCAGCGCCAGAATCGCGATGATGGTGGCTGGAAACAGGGTTTGCCGGATGGCGGTGAGCGAGAAGTCCGGCAGCGATAGCGGGGGGAAAGACGCCAGCAGCGCGCCGACGGTGCGGATGCCGGTCTGCTCGGCGCCGTATTCGGCGTTGAGGAAGGCCGCCACCACGCCGCCCGCCACCATGGCGACGATCATGTAAGGCAGCTTCTGCAGATAGCGTTTGGCGAGAATGCCCGACACCAGCGTGACCACGCCCACCGTCAGCACCCAGGGCTGGATATCCGAGAGGTGGCTGCCGAACTGGATCAGCACTTCGTGAAAGTGCGCGCCGCGCGGCATCTCCAGGCCGAAGAAATTCTTGATCTGGCTGGCGGCGATAAGGATGGCCGCGCCTGCGGTGAAGCCGATGATGACGGTGTGCGAGATGAAGTTGACCAGCGCGCCCAGCCGCGCCAAGCCCATCGCCAGCTGGATCAGGCCGGCCAGCAGGGTGAGCGTGAGCACCAGGCTGATGAATTGCGGGCTGCCGGGTTCGGCCAGCGGGCTGATCGAGGCAAACACCACGATCGAGATCGCGGTCGTGGGCCCCGACACCAGATGCCAGCTCGACCCCCACAGCGCAGCGACGATAGCGGGCACCATCGCCGCATATAAACCGTATTCGGGCGGCAGTCCGGCAATGGTGGCAAAGGCCACCGCCTGCGGCAGCACGATGAGCGCGCCGGTGAGCGCGGCGACGGTGTCGGCCTTGAAGGTTTGCGGGGTGACGCTGGGCCACCAGCGCAAAAATGGCAACAGGCGATAAAGCCAGAGTGGGCAGGCCTTGAGATCGATCACGCAAACTCCAGAAGCATATTAGCGAATAATACTATAACTCGTTGGTATAAAAGGATTTTTACTCCGGGGGGCGTTCATCAACCGGACTGTCCGGCTTTATAATTAGAAGCAAACCCTGCGTCAGACGGGGTCTCAACGACAACACAACCAGAGAGAGCGAGGAAGATGAAAACCACCACGATGACGCTGTGCGCGTCCGTGCTGATGGCGTTGGCCGTGCCGGTACAGGCAGCGGGCGACCCCAAGGCCGGACAACTCAAAACCTCGATGTGTGCCGGCTGCCACGGCATTCCCGGCTGGCGCACCGCCTATCCCAGCGTATACAGCGTTCCCAGGCTGGGTGGACAGCACGCCGATTATATTGTGGCGGCGCTCAAAGCCTACAAGGGTGGCGAACGCAGCCATCCAAGCATGGTGGGAATTGCAGGCAGCCTGTCCGATCAGGACATGGAAGATCTCGCGGCGTATTACGCGTCGTCCTACAGCGGCCCCGCCAAATAACCGAGGACAACACCATGAAAAAAACATTGTTTATCCTCGCTGCCGTCGCGCTGGGTTTTTCACTGCCGGTTCACGCCAAGGGCAACTATGAAGCGGGCAAGGCCAAGTCGACCACCTGCGCCGCCTGTCACGGCGCGGACGGCGTCAGTTCCGTGCCCTCCTTCCCCAAGCTGGCGGGCCAGCATCGCGACTATCTCTATCACTCACTCAAGGATTACAAGTCAGGCAAGCGCAAAAACCCCATCATGGCCGGCCAGGTGCAAACCCTGTCCGATGCCGACATGCTTGATCTGGCCATGTATTTCTCCAAACAGAAAGGGCTGACCCTGAAGTATTGAATTGAGGGTGCGGAAAGAAAACGGGCGCGGCTGAACAGGCCGCGCCCGTTCTTTATTGGGTTTCCTGAACCGGGAGAGGGAGGTACCCGATTCACTGGCGCCACGGGCCAGACAGACTTAATGCTGGAATGCAATATAAGCGGCGGTTCCCGACCCAGGCTGTGTAAAAACGCACGCAATAATTGGATAATGTCCTATCGCATTTTGGGACATCCAGATGAAGCGTTTTGTTCAAGGCGAAAGCCGAACCCAAGGCACTCTTCTTCCAGAACTGCTTGACGACTACATTGCC
>JAUXVT010000014.1 GCA_030680405.1 Thiobacillus sp.
CCGCACCGCCAAATTTCTTCGCCAAAATGGTGGTGATCGCCGCGGTCAAGGTGGTCTTGCCGTGGTCAACGTGTCCAATCGTGCCAACGTTTACGTGCGGTTTGGTCCGCTGGAATTTTTCCTTAGCCATTTCAAGTACCCTATAAAATCAAAATTATTTCTTGGCGCCAGATCACTTCTTGGCAATGACAGCTTCTGCGACGCTTTTCGGCGCTTCGGTGTAATGCTTGAACTCCATCGAATAGGTCGCGCGACCTTGCGACATTGAGCGCAGATCAGTGGAGTAGCCGAACATCTCGGCCAGCGGCACTTCGGCCTTGATCGCCTTGACGCCACCGACATCGTCCATACCCTGGATGATGCCGCGACGACGGTTCAGGTCACCCATCACATCGCCCATGTAGTCTTCCGGCGTTTCAACTTCCACCGCCATCATCGGCTCCAGCAAGATCGGAGTAGCCTTACGCATCCCATCTTTGAAAGCCATAATCGCTGCCAGCTTAAATGCCAGTTCAGACGAGTCGACATCGTGGTAGGAACCGTCAAAAAGGGTGACTTTTACATCGACCACAGGGAAACCCGCAAGCACACCATTATTCAATGCCTCACGCAGACCCTTTTCAACCGCGGGAATATATTCGCGTGGCACCGTACCACCCTTGATGGCATCGATGAACTCAAAGCCTTTGCCCGCTTCGTTTGGCCCCATCTTGATCCAGACATGGCCATATTGGCCTTTACCACCCGACTGCTTAACGTGCTTGCCTTCCTGCTCGACTTCCTTCTTGATCGCCTCGCGGTAGGCCACTTGCGGCGCACCGACGTTCGCCTCCACGCCAAACTCGCGGCGCATGCGGTCAACCAGAATTTCCAGGTGCAATTCACCCATGCCGGACATAATCGTCTGGCCGGTCTCTTCATCCGTACGAACGCGGAAAGACGGATCTTCCTGCGCCAAACGACCCAGAGCAATACCCATTTTTTCCTGGTCGGCCTTGGTTTTCGGCTCTACCGCCACGTGAATCACCGGCTCAGGGAAAATCATCCGCTCAAGCGTAATCGGGTCGCCCAAGTCGCACAGCGTATCGCCCGTTGTGACATCTTTAAGACCAACCGCTGCGGCGATGTCGCCCGCGCGCACTTCCTTGATTTCCTCACGCTGGTTGGCGTGCATCTGCAGAATGCGGCCCAGACGCTCCTTGCGGCCCTTGACCGGGTTGTAAATGGTGTCGCCTGATTTGACCACGCCGGAATACACGCGGAAGAAAATCAACTGACCCACATACGGGTCGGTCGCGACCTTGAATGCCAGAGCAGAAAACTTTTCGTCGTCAGAAGGTTGACGCACACCTTCACTACCATTGTCCAGCTCACCCTTCACCGGGGGAATGTCGGTCGGCGCCGGCATCAGTTCGACCACCTTGTCGAGCATGGCCTGCACGCCCTTGTTCTTGAACGCGCTACCGCACATCATCGGAACGATTTCGCTGGCGATCGTGCGCGTGCGCAAGCCAAGAATAATTTCAGCCTCGGACAGATCACCCTCATCGAGGTACTTGTTCATCATCTCTTCAGACGATTCCGCGGCCGCCTCCACCATGGTTTCACGCCACTTTTTGCACGTCTCGACCAGATCCTCGGGAATCTCGCGCAGATCGAACTTCATGCCCAGACTGGCCTCATCCCAGTAAATCGCCTTCATCTTGACGAGGTCGACCACCCCCTCGAACTTCTCCTCCGCCCCGATCGGCACCTGGATCAGAACCGGATTGGCCTTCAGACGCAAACGCATCTGGTCATAGACCTTGAAGAAGTCTGCGCCGGAGCGGTCCATCTTGTTGACGAACGCCAGACGCGGCACACCGTATTTATTAGCCTGACGCCACACGGTTTCCGACTGCGGCTGAACACCCCCCACCGCGCAGTACACCATGCAGGCACCATCCAGCACTCGCATGGAACGCTCCACCTCAATGGTGAAATCAACGTGGCCCGGCGTGTCAATAATATTGATGCGATGCTCGGGGAAATTGCCGTCCATCCCCTTCCAGAAGCACGTGGTCGCGGCCGATGTAATCGTAATGCCACGCTCCTGCTCCTGCTCCATCCAGTCCATGGTGGCCGCGCCATCATGGACTTCGCCGATTTTGTGCGACACGCCCGTGTAAAACAGGACGCGCTCGGTGGTGGTGGTCTTGCCGGCGTCAATATGGGCCGAAATGCCGATATTGCGATAGCGCTCAATAGGAGTAATGCGTGCCACGTTAATTACCTGCCAATTTGTGCGTAGAGATTAGAAACGGAAATGCGAGAAGGCTTTGTTGGCTTCAGCCATACGATGCACTTCCTCACGCTTCTTCACTGCGCCGCCACGACCTTCAGCCGCATCCAGCAATTCGCCTGCCAAACGGGCACCCATGGACTTTTCGCCGCGCTTGCGCGCCGCATCCTTCAGCCAGCGCATCGCCAGCGCGGTGCGACGGCTCGAGCGCACCTCGACCGGCACCTGGTAGTTGGCGCCACCGACACGACGGCTCTTCACCTCGACCATCGGACGGGCGTTGTTCAGCGCAGTCCCGAACACCTCCAGGGGGTCTTTGCCCGATTTCTGGACGATCTGCTCGAATGCGCCATAGACGATGCGCTCAGCGACCGACTTCTTGCCGCTGGACATGACAACGTTCATGAATTTCGAAACCTCCTGATTACCGAATTTAGGATCAGGCAGGATTTCACGTTTGGGGACTTCGCGACGACGGGGCATGTTTCCTGTTTCTCTATATATAGTTAAGCTTTTTCGGGCGCCGAGTTCAATCAGGCTTGGGTCAATCAGGCTTTTTTCGGGCGCTTGGCGCCGTACTTCGAACGCGACTGCTTGCGGTCCTTCACACCAGCGGTATCCAGGCTGCCGCGCACGGTATGGTAACGCACACCCGGCAAGTCCTTGACCCGACCGCCACGCACCAGCACCACCGAGTGCTCCTGCAGGTTGTGACCTTCACCACCAATGTAGCTGATGACCTCGAAGCCGCTAGTGAGCTTGACCTTACACACCTTACGCAAGGCGGAGTTCGGTTTTTTGGGCGTCGTGGTGTACACGCGAGTGCACACACCGCGGCGTTGCGGGCAGGCCTTTAAGGCCGGAACCTTGCTCTTTTCCACCGGCGCCTGACGCGGCTTGCGGATCAGTTGGTTAATCGTTGGCATGTCAAAAATTCCGAAAAATTAAGGTGAGCGTATCGTTACTAAAACAAGCGGGACGGCTAGGCGCCGTCCCGGGCTACAGTCCTGCGCTTCCCGGCAAACCTATGGCCGGAAAAAGACGCGTGATTCTAGGGGAGGGCCTTCCCCCTGTCAAGCAACTTCCTGATTCTCGGCAGGACTCACTCCCCCACCTTCGATCAAATGCTCGGCCCCCAAGTCTTCCCCGGCCGCCTGGCGGCGTCGGGTGTTGTGGTAGGCCAGGCCAGTACCCGCCGGGATCAGGCGTCCGACAATCACGTTTTCCTTCAGGCCGCGCAGTTCGTCCCGCTTGCCCATGATGGCCGCCTCGGTCAGGACACGCGTGGTTTCCTGGAAGGAAGCCGCCGAGATGAAGGAATCGGTCGAAAGCGACGCCTTGGTGATACCGAGCAAAATCGGCTCGTAGATTGCTGGTTCCTTGCCAGCCGCCACCATGTCGTCGTTGATCTGCAGCACTTCCGAGCGCTCGACCTGCTCGCCGGGGATGAGACCGGTAGCGCCCGGATCTGCCACCGTAACACGGCGCAGCATCTGGCGCACGATAACCTCGATGTGCTTGTCGTTGATCTTCACGCCCTGCAAGCGGTACACGTCCTGTACTTCGTCAGTGATGTAACGCGCCAGCGCTTCCACCCCCCGCAGGCGTAGGATGTCGTGCGGATCGACCGGGCCGTCAACGATGATTTCGCCCTTCTGGACGATCTGGCCGTCGTGCGCCGTCACGTGCTTCTCTTTCGTGATCAGGTACTCGTTCGCCACCCCGTCCAGGTCGGTGATAACCAGGCGCTGCTTGCCCTTGGTATCCTTACCAAACGACACGGTTCCGGTGACTTCCGCCAGCACGCCGGCGTCTTTCGGCGAACGCGCCTCGAACAGCTCAGCCACACGCGGCAGACCCCCGGTAATGTCACGGGTCTTCGAGGTTTCCTGCGGAATACGCGCGATCACATCGCCCACCGCCACCTCCTGGCCATCCTTCACGGTAATGATGGAGCCGATCTGGAAGGTAATATTGACCAGCGTATCGCTACCCGCGATCTTGATTTCATTCCCGGCCTCGTCCAGCAGCTTGACCTGTGGCCGCAGGCCTTTGGCGGCGCTACTGGCCTTGCGCTTGGGATCGATCACCACCAGCGTGGACAGGCCGGTGACATCGTCGAGCTGCTTGGCCACGGTGACGCCTTCTTCGATGTTCTCGAAGCGGATCCGCCCGGCGTACTCGGTAATGATCGGACGGGTGTGCGGATCCCAGGTCGCCAGCACGGCGCCGGCCTTGATCTTGGCGCCGTCTGTCACCATCAGCGTCGCGCCATAGGGCACCTTCTGACGTTCGCGTTCGCGACCGCTGTCGTCCGCAATGATGATTTCACCGCTGCGCGAAATCGCCACCGGCTCCTTGCGGGCGTTGGTCACGTAGCGCATGGTAGCCGTGTACTGCACCGTGCCGTTGGACTTGGCCTCGAGCTGGCTGGTCGCCGCGGCACGCGAGGCGGCACCGCCAATGTGGAAGGTCCGCATGGTGAGCTGGGTGCCCGGCTCACCGATTGACTGCGCGGCGATCACGCCGACCGCCTCGCCGACATTGATCAGATAACCGCGGCCCAGGTCGCGGCCGTAGCACTTGACACACAGGCCGTAGCGCGTTTCGCAGGTCAGCGGCGTGCGCACCTTGACTTCGTCGATGCCGAGCGATTCGATGGTGTCGACCACGTCTTCCACCAGCAGCGTACCGGCTTCGTACACGGTTTCCTGGGTTTCGGGATGAATGATATCGCTGGCAGCCACGCGGCCGAGAATCCGTTCGCGCAGCGCTTCCACGACTTCACCACCTTCGACCAGCGCCTTCACCACCAGGCCATTTCGGGTGCCGCAATCATTCTCGGTCACCACCAGATCCTGCGTCACGTCGACCAGACGGCGTGTCAGGTAGCCGGAGTTCGCGGTTTTCAGCGCGGTATCGGCCAAGCCCTTACGTGCACCGTGGGTCGAGATGAAGTACTGCAGCATATTCAACCCCTCACGGAAGTTCGCCGTGATCGGGGTTTCGATGATGGAGCCATCCGGCTTTGCCATCAGGCCGCGCATCCCGGCCAGCTGGCGAATCTGCGCCGCGGAACCGCGCGCGCCCGAGTCAGCCATCATGTAAATCGAGTTGAATGACTCCTGGGTGACCTCCTTGCCGTGGCGGTCGATGACTTTCTCGCCTCCCAGTTGTCCCATCATCGCCTTGGCCACGGCATCACCCGCGCGGCCCCAGATGTCGACCACCTTGTTGTAGCGTTCGCCCTGGGTCACCAGACCCGAGGTGTATTGCGATTCGATCTCTTTCACTTCGGCTTCGGCCGCACCCAGGATCTGGCCCTTTTCACCAGGAATCAGCATGTCCTTGATGGCGATCGACATCCCTGAACGGGTGGCGAAGGTGAAGCCGGTGTACATCAGCTTGTCGGCGAAAATCACCGTCTCGCGCAGACCGCAGCGGCGGAAGCTGGCGTTGATCAGCTTGGAAATCTCCTTTTTCTTCAAGGCCTTGTCGATGAAACTGAACGGCAGCCCAGGCGGCAGGATTTCAGACAGCAGCGCACGACCAAGCGTGGTTTCCACCCGCTTGACGGTTTCGACCCGGTTCTTGTTTTCGTCCAGGGTCACTTCCTTGATGCGCACCGTGACGCGGGCATGCAACTCCGCCTCGCGAGTGTCGTAGGCGCGGCGCGCCTCGGTGACGTCGGCAAGCAGCATGCCCTCGCCCTTGGCGTTGACCTTCTCGCGCGTCATGTAATACAGGCCCAGCACGATATCCTGCGATGGCACGATAATGGGCTCGCCGTTGGCGGGCGACAGCACGTTGTTCGACGCCAGCATCAGGGTGCGCGCTTCGGTCTGCGCTTCCAGCGACAGCGGCACATGGACGGCCATCTGGTCGCCGTCGAAGTCGGCGTTAAACGCCGCGCACACCAGCGGATGCAACTGGATCGCCTTGCCTTCGATCAGCACTGGCTCGAACGCTTGAATACCCAGGCGGTGCAGCGTCGGTGCGCGGTTCAGCATCACCGGATGTTCGCGGATGACTTCTTCCAGCAGATCCCACACGACCGGCTCTTCATCTTCCACCATCTTCTTGGAGGCCTTGATCGTGGTCGCCAGCCCCAGCATTTCGAGGCGGTTGAAAATGAAGGGTTTGAACAGTTCAAGCGCCATCTTCTTCGGCAGACCGCATTGGTGCAGTTTCAGCGTCGGACCCACCACGATCACCGAACGGCCGGAGTAGTCGACACGCTTGCCGAGCAGGTTCTGACGGAAGCGACCGCTCTTGCCCTTGATCATGTCGGCCAGCGATTTCAGCGGACGTTTGTTGGCGCCGGTCATCGCCTTGCCGCGGCGACCGTTGTCAAGCAGCGAATCCACCGCTTCCTGCAGCATGCGCTTTTCGTTGCGCACGATGATTTCGGGCGCCTTCAGTTCGAGCAGGCGCTTCAAGCGGTTGTTGCGGTTGATGACGCGGCGGTATAGATCGTTCAGGTCGGATGTGGCGAAACGGCCGCCATCCAGCGGCACCAGCGGACGCAGTTCGGGCGGCAACACCGGCAGCACTTCGAGGATCATCCATTCAGGCTTGATACCCGATTTCTGAAAACCTTCGAGAATCTTCAGGCGCTTGGACAGCTTTTTCAGCTTGGTATCGGAACCGGTTTTGTTGATTTCCGCATGCAAGCTTTCCACTGTGGTGTGCAGGTCGAGCGAGCGCAGCAATTCGCGTACGGCTTCCGCACCCATCAGTGCCTTGAATTCATCGCCATATTCTTCCAGTTTGGTGAGGTAGTCCTCCTCGGTCAGCAACTGGCCGCGGTTAAGCGGCGTCATGCCAGGCTCGACCACCACAAAACCTTCGAAGTACAACACGCGCTCGATGTCGCGCAGCGTCATGTCGAGCACCATGCCGAGACGACTGGGCAGCGACTTCAGGAACCAGATGTGCGCAACCGGGGAGGCCAGCTCGATGTGACCCATGCGCTCGCGGCGCACCTTGGACAGCGTGACTTCGACGCCGCACTTTTCGCAAATCACGCCGCGATGCTTCAGGCGCTTGTACTTGCCGCACAGGCATTCGTAATCCTTCACCGGACCGAAAATCTTGGCGCAGAACAGGCCGTCGCGCTCCGGCTTGAAGGTACGGTAGTTGATGGTTTCCGGCTTTTTCACCTCGCCGTACGACCAGGAGCGGATCTTCTCCGGCGACGCCAGTCCAATTTTGATGGCGTCGAACTCTTCCTCGTGGGTGGCCTGCTTGAAAAGATCTAACAGTGCTTTCATGGCTGTGTCCTCACCCGAAAATTAATAACGTTCCAAATCGATATCGATGCCCAGCGAGCGGATTTCCTTCACCAGCACGTTGAAGGATTCCGGCATGCCCGCCTCGATTTTGTGATCGCCCTTGACGATGCTCTCGTACACCTTGGTGCGGCCATTCACATCGTCCGACTTCACCGTCAGCATTTCCTGCAGCACATAGGACGCGCCGTAGGCTTCCAGCGCCCACACTTCCATTTCGCCGAAGCGCTGGCCGCCGAACTGCGCCTTGCCGCCCAGCGGCTGCTGGGTGACCAGCGAGTATGGGCCGGTGGAACGCGCGTGCATCTTGTCGTCGACCAGGTGGTGCAGCTTCAGCACGTGCTTGTAGCCCACCGTCACCTGGCGGTCGAAGGCTTCGCCGGTTTGGCCGTCGTACAGCGTAACCTGGCCGCCCTCCGGCAGTCCGGCCAGCGTCAGCATTTGGCGGATTTCATCTTCCGATGCACCATCGAACACCGGCGAGGCAAACGGCACACCCTTCTTCAGATTGCGCGCCAGCTCGAGCACTTCGTCATCGCTGAAGCCATCGATGTCTTCCGACTTGCCTGACTGGTTATAAATCTGCTTCAGGAAATTTCGCAGATCCTTCACCAGCGTCTTGGTCTGCGCCGCCAGCATTTCCCCGATGCGCTCGCCCAGACCTTTGGCAGCCCAGCCGAGGTGGGTTTCCAGAATCTGGCCGATGTTCATCCGCGACGGAACGCCGAGCGGATTCAGCACGATGTCGACCGGACGACCGTCAGCCATGAAGGGCATGTCTTCGACCGGAACGATCTTCGACACCACACCCTTGTTGCCGTGGCGGCCGGCCATCTTGTCACCGGGCTGCAGGCGGCGCTTGACCGCCAGATAGACCTTGACCATTTTCTGCACGCCGGGTGGCAACTCGTCGCCTGCCGTGAGTTTTTTCTTCTTCTCTTCAAACATCACATCGAATTCGATGCGCTTTTGCGTCAAGCTGTCTTTCAGCGACTCGACCTGGCGACTGGCATCATCGTCGGCCAGACGGATGTCGAACCAGTCGTGGCGATTCACCGACTCCAGATAGTCCCTAGTGACCTTGCTGCCTTTGGCGAGCTTCTTCGGGCCGCCATTGGCGACTTTCAGGTGCAGCAACTTTTCCAGACGCGCAAAGGTGTCGTCTTCGACGATACGCATGCGGTCGGTCACATCCTTCTTGTATTCGACCAACTGGGTGTCGATGATCGATTGCGCACGGGTATCCCGTTCAATGCCTTCACGGGTGAACACGTGCACGTCGATCACCACGCCCGACATGCCGGATGGCACCTTGAGGCTGGTGTCTTTCACGTCGCTGGCTTTTTCGCCAAAAATGGCACGCAGCAGCTTTTCTTCCGGCGTCAGTTGGGTTTCGCCCTTGGGCGTGACCTTGCCGACCAACACATCGCCCGACTCGACTTCCGCGCCGACGGCGATAATGCCGGATTCATCTAGGCGCCCCAACTGGCGCTCGGCCAGGTTGGAGATGTCACGGGTGATTTCTTCCGGACCGAGCTTGGTGTCACGCGCCACCACCGACAGTTCCTCGATGTGGATCGAGGTGTAGCGGTCTTCGGCGACGACTTTCTCGTTGATCAGGATCGAGTCTTCGAAGTTGTAGCCGTTCCACGGCATGAAGGCGACCAGCATGTTCTGGCCCAGCGCCAGTTCGCCCATATCCGTCGATGCGCCATCGGCGATCACGTCGCCGCGGGCAATCACATCGCCCACCTTCACCAGCGGACGCTGGTTGATATTGGTGTTCTGGTTGGAACGCGTGTACTTGATCAGCGAGTAGATATCCACGCCAACCTCGCCCTCGCGCGCCTCCTCGTCATGCACACGGATCACGATCCGGCTGGCGTCAATATAATCGACAATGCCGCCGCGATGCGCGGTGACCACCGTGCCGGAGTCGACCGCAGCGGTGCGCTCGATACCGGTGCCGACGAAGGGCTTTTCCGGGCGCAGACACGGCACCGCCTGACGCTGCATGTTGGAACCCATCAGCGCGCGGTTGGCGTCATCGTGCTCGAGGAAGGGAATCAGAGAGGCAGCTACCGACACGATCTGCGCCGGCGCCACGTCCATGAATTCGATGCGGTCGGGCGTCGACAGCGTGAATTCATTCTTGAAACGGCACGACACCAGGTCGTCGGTGAACTTGCCCTTGGCATCGAGCTCGGCGTTGGCCTGCGCGATCACGAATTTGCTCTCTTCGATCGCCGACAGGTATTCGATTTCGTCGGTAACCTTGTGGTTCACCACCTTGCGGTAGGGCGTTTCGATGAAGCCATACCAGTTGGTGCGGGCGAACAGCGCCAGCGAGTTGATCAGACCGATGTTCGGGCCTTCCGGCGTTTCGATCGGGCATACCCGGCCATAGTGGGTCGGGTGCACGTCGCGCACCTCGAAGCCGGCACGCTCACGTGTCAGGCCGCCCGGGCCCAGCGCGGAAACACGGCGCTTGTGGGTGATTTCGGACAGCGGGTTGGTCTGGTCCATGAACTGCGACAGCTGGCTGGAACCGAAGAACTCCTTGATCGCCGCCGACACCGGTTTGGCGTTGATCAGGTCATGCGGCATCAGGTTGTCGGATTCGGCCTGGCTCAAACGCTCGCGCACCGCGCGCTCAACCCGCACCAGACCGGCGCGGAACTGGTTCTCGGCCAGTTCGCCCACGCTGCGCACGCGGCGGTTGCCGAGGTGATCGATATCGTCGATTTCGCCGCGGCCATTGCGCAGCTCAACCAGAATCTTGATGACGGCGACGATGTCTTCAGTTGACAGCGTACCGGAGCCGGTCAGCTCTTCGCGACCGATGCGGCGATTGAACTTCATCCGGCCCACGGCCGACAGGTCGTAGCGATCTTCGTTGAAGAACAGGTTGACGAACAGGGTGTTCACCGCATCTTCGGTGGGCGGCTCTCCCGGACGCATCATGCGGTACATCGCCACCTTGGCGGCGTAATCGTCGGTGGTGTCGTCGGCTCGCAGCGTCTGCGAAATGAAGGCACCGTGGTCGAGATCGTTGGTGTAGAGCGTGTTGAACTTCTCAACCCCTGCTGCGGCCAGCGCAGTCAGCAACTCTTCGGTGATTTCGTCGTTGGCGCGCGCCACCAGCTCGCCGGTGGTGGTGTCGACGACATCGTGCGACAGCACGCGTCCCACCACGAACTCGGCCGGCACCGCCCATTTCTTGACGCCTGCGGCGTCAAGCTCACGAATATGCTTGGCGGTGATGCGCTTGTCCTTGGCGACGATGACGTGGCCGTCCTTGCCGCAGATGTCGAAGCGGGCAAGCTCGCCGCGCAGGCGCTCGGGCACCAGTTCGAACTGCACCCCCTGGGTGTTGACGTAGAAAGTGTCCTTGCTGAAGAAGTCGTCCAGAATGGTGGCCGGGGTGTAACCCAGCGCTTTCAGCAAAATGGTGACCGGCATCTTGCGGCGGCGGTCGACACGGAAGAACAGAATATCCTTGGCGTCGAACTCAAAGTCCAGCCACGATCCACGGTAGGGAATCACGCGCGCCGAGAACAGCAACTTGCCCGAGCTGTGGGTTTTGCCGCGGTCATGCTCGAAGAACACGCCAGGCGAGCGGTGCAGCTGCGACACGATCACCCGTTCGGTACCGTTGATAACGAAGGAGCCGGTCGGTGTCATGAGCGGGATTTCACCCATGTAGACTTCCTGCTCCTTGACTTCCTTGATCGTCGGCTTGGACGCTTCCTTGTCCATGATCACCAGGCGCACCTTGGCACGCAACGGGGCGCAATAGGTCAGGCCGCGCTGCTGACATTCCTTAATATCGAACACCGGCTCGCCCAGCGTGTAGCTGACGTATTCCAGCCGCGCGTTCTTGGAGTGGCTCTCAATCGGGAAAATCGAAGTGAACGCGGCTTGCAAGCCTTCGTTCAGGCGCTCCTCGCGCGTGCGACCTTCCTGCAGGAAGGCGCGATAAGACTCAAGCTGAGTCGCCAGAAGAAAAGGCACCGGAAGGGTGTTGGTCCGGCTGGCAAAGCTCTTGCGCAGACGTTTTTTCTCGGTAAAGGTGTAAGCCATGGGGTCTCCTTGACGATCAGGGGCGAGCGGGCGCGCGGGTTACGGCCCGCGCATTGTGAGGCACACGCAAAAAGCAAACGACCCGGAAGCCGATTCCGGGTTCCGGGTAATTGCTGCTTGCGTCTGCTGCGGGTTTCCCCGCAACACACCACAGATAACAATGTGGCGAAATAAATACGTCACCGGAATGAGACGGCGCGCTTACGCACACCGCCCCGGGGTCCGTTGACTTATTTGACTTCGACGGTCGCGCCAGCGTCTTCCAACTGCTTTTTCAGCGCGTCGGCATCGGCCTTGGTGGCGCCTTCTTTTACCGCTTTGGGGGCGCCATCGACCAGGTCCTTGGCCTCTTTCAGGCCCAGGCCGGTTGCAGCACGCACCACCTTGATGACTTCCACTTTCTTTTCGCCACAGGAATTCAGCATCACGGTGAACTCGGTCTGCTCTTCGGCAGCGGCGGCGGCACCGGCAGCGGGGGCCGCCACGGCAACCGCGGCGGCAGCGGCGGAAACGCCGAATTTCTCTTCCATTTCCTTGATGAGCTCGGACAGCTCAAGCACGGTCATGCTCGCGATGGCTTCCAGAATGTCAGCTTTTGCAACAGCCATTGTATTACTCCTGTCAATTGTGCTTCAGATTAAAAAAACATTACCGTCGATTCGAATGTCGGCAGCCCGCACCGCCCCACTTGGGGTCAGGCGGCCTGCTTGTCGCGCACCGCAGCCAGTCCGCGAACGAACTTGGTCGGCACTTCGTTCAGCGTGCGAACGAATTGCACAACCGGGGCCTGCATGGTGCCCAAGAGCTTGGCCAACAGTTCGTCACGGCTGGGCATGCTGGCCAGATTCCCCACGTCCTTGGCGGACATGATGAAGTTGGGCATGGCACCGGCCTTGACGACGAACTTGTCGTTGGTCTTGGCAAACTCGTGCATCACCTTGGCGGCGGCCACCGGGTCTTTGGACATGCCGTAGGCAAGCGGGCCGACCAGCTGGTCAGCAAGCCCTGCAAACGGCGTATCCGCAAACGCGCGGCGTACCAGCGTGTTTTTCAACACGCGCAGATAGACGCCTTCCTTGCGCGCTTTCGCGCGCAACTGGGTCAAATCTTCCACCTTGATGCCACGGTATTCGGCAACGACAACCGTTTGGGCAGCCGCAACCTGCGCAGCAACCTCAGCAACGACGGCTTTCTTTTCTTCAAGATTCAGACTCAAGGTCTTACCTCCTTCTCAGTTACGGAGCGTTGCCCGCTCCGGCTGGCGACCTTGACAGGAAAATCCTGCTGGGGAAGCCATCTGCGTAGGGCCCGACGAAGACAAACAGAGGACAGAACATCATCGCCCACCTGCCATCCACCGGTGATTAAATCCTTGCGGATCCCTACGGTCTTTGACAACCCGTCAGCCAAACCACTGGCTGACGGCCCAAAGTTCACTCAGGCACTCTTCCCAGAGATGCCTGTATTTAAAATCTACGCGCTGACGCTGGCCTGGTCCACGCGCACGCCCACGCCCATGGTGCTGGACACCGACAGACGCTTGAAATAGATGCCCTTGGAACTGGCCGGCTTGGCGCGCTGCAGCGCGTCCAGCAGTGCAGCCAGGTTCTCTTTCAGGTCTTCGACGCTGAACGAGGCGCGACCAATGGTGCAATGCACGATGCCGCCCTTGTCGGTGCGGTACTGCACCTGGCCGGCCTTGGCATTTTTCACCGCGCCCACCACGTCGGCCGACACCGTACCCACTTTGGGGTTCGGCATCAGTCCGCGCGGGCCCAAAATCTGACCGAGCTGACCCACGACGCGCATGGCATCGGGGGTGGCAATCACCACATCGAAATCCATTTTGCCCGCCTTGATCTCGGCTGCCAGGTCATCGAAACCGACGATATCGGCGCCCGCATCTTTCGCCTTCTGCACGTTGTCGCCCTGGGCGAACACGGCGACACGAACAGTCTTGCCGATACCCTTCGGCAGCACCACGGCACCCCGCACCATCTGGTCTGATTTACGGGCGTCAACACCGAGATTCACTGCGATATCGATCGACTCGTTGAACTTGGCGGTGGCGGCTTCCTTGACCAGCCGCAGGGCGTCGGCCACCGGATAATTGCGGTTACGGTCGATTTTTTCTTTGAGCGCACGCAAGCGCTTGGATACATTGGCCATCTCAGACTCCCTCCACGATGATGCCCATGGAACGGGCCGTGCCAGCAATGGTGCGCACTGCCGCGTCCATATCGGCCGCGGTCAGGTCAGGCTCCTTGGCCTTGGCGATTTCTACCAGCTGATCGCGGGTAATCGTTCCCACCTTGTCCAAATTCGGCTTGGCGCTGCCCTTGTCGAGCTTGATCGCCTTCTTGATCAGTACGGTTGCGGGCGGTGTCTTCATCACGAAGGTGAAGCTCTTGTCCGCAAACGCGGTGATCACCACCGGAATCGGCAGACCGGGCTCCATGCCCTGCGTCTTGGCGTTGAACGCCTTGCAGAATTCCATGATATTCAGGCCGCGCTGACCGAGCGCGGGACCGATGGGCGGCGAAGGATTGGCCTTGCCCGCCGGGACTTGCAGCTTGATTAAGCCGACAATTTTCTTTGCCATGATGGCTCCTAATAAGTGAGTACCAGCGCGCTTTGGGTCGCCCTACTCGCGCTCCTCTCCGGCAAACCGGATTTTTGCCCTTCCCGGCCGATGCCGGAAGTCAGGCTTTTTCGACTTGGCCGAAGCCCAGCTCAACAGGCGTCGCCCGGCCAAAAATCATCACCGACACGCGCAACTTGCTCTTGTCGTAATTCACTTCTTCCACATTGCCATTGAAGTCGGTGAACGGACCATCGATGACACGCACCGCCTCGCCCACCTCGAACAGCACCTTCGGCCGGGGCTTCTCCACCCCCTCGCGCATCTGGTCGAGGATGGACTGCACTTCTTTCTCGGTAATCGGTGCCGGCTTGGTTGCCGTACCACCGACAAAGCCGGTCACCTTGGGCGTGCTCTTCACCAGGTGCCAGGTGTCGTCATCCATTTCCATCTGCACCAGGACATAACCAGGGAAGAATTTGCGCTCGGCAGTCTTTTTCTGACCACCCTTCATTTCCACCACCTCTTCCACTGGCACCAGGATTTCGCCAAAACGATCCTTCATGCCCGCACGCTCGATGCGCTCAATCAAATTGCGCGCGACGCTTTTCTCGAAGCCGGAGTAGGCATGAACCACGTACCACCGCATACTCAACTCCCCTGTCCCATGGCCAGCTTGACCAGCCACAACAAAATACTGTCGACCGCCCACAGAAAGAGCGCCATCACTACCACAAAGGCCATAACCACACCGGTCATCTGGATGGTTTCCTTGCGGGTCGGCCAAACAACCTTCCTGGCCTCGTCACGCGCATCGAGCGTGAAGCGGAAAAACTGCTTGCCCGGGCCCGACATGCCGGCAACAACGCCCGCCAGCACGACACCCACGATCACGGACAGGACGCGCACCACCGTTGGCGCGTCCGCAAAAAAATAAAAGCCGGCCACCCCTGCGATGACCAGCAACACTGCTACCAGCAGCTTGAGTTTGTCAGCCATGAATGCTGTGCGCCTTGCGGCTTATCCTGTGGCAGGCCAAGAGGGCCTCGAACCCCCAACCTTCGGTTTTGGAGACCGACGCTCTACCAATTGAGCTATTGGCCTGTAATCTTAAAGACAGCGGTTCAGCGCGCATGCCGCAACACCAAACCCCGCCCTATCATGAACCGCCCGCCTTATTCTTCGATCTTGGCCACGACGCCTGCACCGACGGTGCGGCCGCCTTCGCGGATGGCGAAACGCAGACCTTCGTCCATGGCGATCGGCGCAATCAGCGATACCTTAATGCTGACGTTGTCGCCAGGCATCACCATT
>JAUXVT010000050.1 GCA_030680405.1 Thiobacillus sp.
GCGGAGTCCACTCAAGAAGGGTCATATCCTGCAGCCCTGAAGTAGTTGGCACATTCTCGAGGGGAGTAGGTGTCGACGATCGAGCCGATGCGGTTCCAGAGTGCTTCGGTTGACCGCTCGGCGGCACGTCGCAAGCCGGCCGTGAGCTTTGTGAAGGCATTCTCGATCGGGTTCAGATCGGGCGAGTACTTGGGCAGGTAGAGCAGGCTTGCGCCGCGAGCCTCTATCGCCTGCCGGATTTTGTCGCTTCTGTGGGAGCCGAGATTGTCGAGGATGACAATGTCGTTGGCCCTGAGAGTCGGACAGAGGACCTGCGCGACATAGGCCAAGAACCACTCGCCATCGATCGGCCCATCCAACACCATGGGCGCAGTCATTCCATGGCAGCGCAGGGCGGCGAGGAACGTCGTGGTCTGCCAGCGTGCCAGCGGGATCTTGCCGATCAGCCGCTGCCCGCGTCGGCAGCGACCGCGCAGGCGGGTCATGTTGTCCTTGGCCCAGGTCTCGTCGATGAACACCAGATGGCCGGGGTCCAAGGTGGGCTGAAGCAGACGCCAGTTTGTGCGAGCTTCAGCGACGTCGGGCCTGTCTTGCTGCGTGGCGTGTAGACTTTTTTTTAAGGCTCAGCTGCTCGCGCTCACAGAACCGCCAGACTGAACCATGGCCGACCGCGAGACTGCGCTGCTCGGCCAACTCGCGGCGCATCTCCTCCAGGGTCAGGTCCGGCTGGCTTGCGATGAGCCGCAACAACCACTGCCGATCCGATCCTTCTATGCTGGTCCCCCGACTGCCGCCCATCGGCTTGGCGGCCACGCTGCCGGTCTGGTCATGAAGCTCCGTCCAGCGGATGACGCTCGAGGCGCCAACCTTGAATACCTTGGCTGCCTGGCGCCGGCTCATACCGTTCGCCACAGCTTCAACCGCACGAATGCGAAGATCTTCCGAATAGGGCTTGGTCATCGATGCTGGCCTCCAGCCCAGCCAGCATCTTGAATCACAATCGCCGACCCTTGGGAATCATCCCCGATTCAATCAGTGTGGACTATGCTCTAGCGCACGCGCAGGACCGAGGTATCGAGAAGCCCGCATTCGGGCGCCACGGCGTAGAGCGCCGAGATCACCGGCATGAAGCCGCCCGAAAAGAGTTCGATCTCGC
>JAUXVT010000051.1 GCA_030680405.1 Thiobacillus sp.
GGCCTTCTCGATGGCTTCCTGCACGAAATCGAAACGCTGACGCCAGCGCATGAAGGGCTGGCTGTTGACGTTCTCGTCGTCCTTGGTGAAGTCGAGGCCGCCACGCAGGCACTCATAAACGGCGCGGCCGTAGTTCTTGGCCGACAGACCCAGCTTTGGCTTGATGGTGCAGCCCAGCAGCGGACGGCCGTACTTGTTCATGCGGTCACGTTCGACCTGGATGCCGGCGGGCGGGCCACCACAGGTTTTAACGTAGGCGATCGGGAAGCGGATGTCTTCCAGACGCAGCGCGCGCAGGGCCTTGAAGCCGAACACGTTGCCGACCAGCGAGGTCAGCACGTTGACGACCGAGCCTTCTTCGAACAGGTCGATCGGGTAAGCCACGAATGCGTAGAAGCAGGTGTCGTCGCCGGGCACGTCTTCGATGCGGTAGGCGCGGCCCTTGTAGTAGTCCAGGTCGGTCAGCAGGTCGGTCCACACCGTGGTCCAGGTACCGGTCGACGACTCGGCGGCCACCGCAGCGGCGACTTCTTCGCGATCCACGCCCGGCTGCGGGGTGATCTTGAAGCAAGCCAGGATGTCGGTGTCCAGCGGGGTGTATTCCGGAGTCCAGTAAGTCTGCCGGTATTCCTTCACACCGGCGTTATAGGTTTTAACAGCCATGATTTCCTCCTACAGAAAGGGGTCGGGTTTCCGTGCAACGCCCCAGCGGCCTGACACGATGGGACGCATCTTGCAGGAGTCGATGCATCAATAACAGTCGATATTTTCTATTTTTAAGATAGACTTTTATCTATGTTCGGTTTGGATTCCTGAGGCTGCCATGCGCCAACACACCACCTTCCGCCAGCTGGAAATCTTCGAAGCCATCGCCCGCCTGGGCAGCTTCACCCGCGCCTCCGAAGAGCTGTTTCTCACCCAGCCCACCGTCTCCATGCAGATGAAAAAACTGGCCGAGATGGTGGGCGCGCCGCTGATCGAACAGGTCGGCAAGAAAATCCACCTGACCCCGGACGGCCAGCAGCTGGCGCAGGCCACGCGCGAAGTCTTCGACATCATGGATCGCTACACCATGTCGGTGGCCGAGCGCCAGGGACTCAAGCAGGGAAAACTCAGCCTGATGGCGATCACCACCGCCTCCTATTTCGCCCCGCGCCTGCTGGGCGAATTCGTCAAGCTCTACCCCGGCATCGACGTCAGCCTGCGCGTCACCAACAAGGAACAGGTGCTGGCCAGCATCGCCGACAACCTCGACGACCTCTACTTCCTCGGCCAGCCGCCGGAAGACATCGACGTCGTCGCCACCCCCATCATGGACAACCCCATCGTCGTGCTCGCCGCGCCGGACCACCCGCTGGCGCACACGAAGAATCTCACGCTGGAACAGCTGGCCAGGGAACCCTGGCTGATGCGCGAAAAAGGGTCCGGCACGCGCAACGCCATCGAACGCCAATTCGCCGAAAGCGGCATCACCATCCGTCCGCGCCTCGAACTGGGCAGCAACGAGGCGATCAAGCAGGCCATCCTCGCCGGGCTGGGCATCTCCGCCCTCTCCCGCCACGCCCTCACGCTCAACCAGCCCGGCCAGTTCGCGGTGCTCGACGTGGTGGGTTTTCCGATCCTGCGCCACTGGTACGCCGTCTATCCGGCCGGGCGGCAGTTGTCGGTGGTGGCGCGGGCGTTTCTGGATTACCTGCTGGGGCGGGGGGATGCTGCGCCCGCTGCGGCGGGTAAGAGGAAATAGCGAACTGGAGTATGAGGCAGTCGGCCGTCAGCCGCACACAAGCCACCTCCACTTACTTCTGACTTGGCAGCTTGATGTTGCCAAGACGAAAATTACAAAAAGCTCAATCAATCAATGCACTCAATGGAGCAACCTATCTCTTGTTCATAAAATCTCTGGTTCACGTTACGTGAACATATTTGAAAAATGAACATGGTTCATGCCGGCGTGTAGAAGGTTTGCGATAGCTTGAACGTGGAGCGAATGTAAATCATAATCGCTTCATATTATGGAGCGATTAGACCGTGCAAACGCCTCAATCCTGGATATGGCAACAAGCTGATTGGCCGCATTTTCGCTGGAACGAAGCCAGTCTTTCCCCAATGCTTGCACAGGCGCGGCTGGCGCAAGGCAAGGCACTGGGCGCGGCGCGGCTGCTGGACAGCAGCCTGAGCCTTGAAGCCGTGGCAAGCATATTGGTGGAAGACGGCCTGACCACCAGCGCCATCGAAGGCGAACGGCTCGACGTTGACGCCGTACGCTCCTCAGTCGCGCGCCACCTTGGGCTGCCGACAGCCGGGTTGCCCGCGCCACCGCGCGCTGTGGATGGCTTGATCGACGTGCTGCTGGATGCCACCCGGCACCACGATCAGGCGCTGACAACCAAACGGCTGTGCGCGTGGCAGGCCGCCCTTTTCCCGACGGGCCGCTCCGGCCTGCACGCCATCCGCGTGGGCGAACTGCGCGGCGATGAACCCATGCAGGTCGTCTCCGGCGGGGTCGGCAGGGAGCACGTGCATTTCATCGCACCGCCGCGCGACGGCCTGGAAGTGCAACTGAAAAACTTTCTTGACTGGTTTGCCCGCGCGCCGGCCGGCATGGACGGCCTCATCCGCGCAGGTCTGGCGCACCTCTGGTTTGTGACCTTGCATCCGTTCGAAGACGGCAACGGGCGGCTTGCCCGCGCCCTCACCGACATGGCCCTGTCGCAGGACGAGCGCCAGCCGATGCGGCTGTTCAGCTTGTCCGCCCAAATCCTGCGCGAGCGCGAGGGCTACTACGCCATCCTCGAACGCACCCAGCGCGGCGGGCTGGATGTCACCGAATGGCTGGCCTGGTTTCTGGTGCAGGTGGCGGCAGCCGCCAGCGCCGCCGAAAACACCGTCGCCAACACCCTGGCCAAGGCCCGATTCTGGTTGCGCCATCAGAGCACTCCACTCAACGCCCGCCAGCGCAAAGCGCTCAACCGCCTTCTGGACGCAGGCCCCGATGGATTCGAAGGCGGCATCAACACCCGCAAATACATGAGCTTGACCAAAACCAGCCGGACGACTGCTTATCGAGAACTGGCCGAGATGGTTGAAAAGGGGTGCCTCACGCCCACCGGTAAAGGCGGGCGCAGCAGTGGGTATGTGGTGACTTGGCAGGTTGCGTAAGAAGAACGGGATGCGGCGTTATACCCAAAAAAAAACAGGGCCAGAAATAATATTCAAGGGTAGCTGTGGGATGAAAGAGTCCGAAGAAATCAATCCGAAGCTGACCCCTTGGGTTTGGGGCAGCAACGAGGCCGTCAAGCAGGCCATCCTCGCCGGCCTCGGCATCTCCGCCCTCTCCCGCAACGTGCTCACGCTCAACCAGCCCGGCCAGTTCGCCGTGCTGGACGCCGAGGGGTTTCCGATTCTGCGCCACTGGTACGCGGTGTATCCGGCGGGACGGCAGTTGTCGGTGGTGGCGCAGGCGTTTCTCGATTACCTGCTTGGGCGGGGGGATGCTGCGCCCGCCGCGATCGGTGAGAAAAAATAGCAGCGCGGCCTGAGGCCCAGCCGACCCTGAGAGTAAGTTCAGTTTCGGTAGGTTAGTATGTCGCTAGCGCTGCAAAATAATTTAATAACTGGCCGAAGGGCGCGGCAAGTGAAACTACCTGACAACGCAACACTCTTCGTTCAGTCTGTTAACGCGGACAGCAAAAAACTTATCGAGCATGGCTTATGGGACATCCGAATGTCTAGGCTCGAAAGTTGGAGCAAACAGTTCATAGGGCCAGAGGAGCAGTTCTTCGCGGCCTGCCTTCTCGACCAGTTAATTTTTCGAACGCAACATCAATTTGAGGCGGGGCTACGATCACTCTTTCGTAGCAATCTCAATGGGGAAATATTCTCCGGCTCCCAGGATCTTCATCTCTCACAGGCTATCGTAGGCCGAGCGGACCCGGTACTACGGCTAGTTCCGGTTATTTGTGAAACAGATCCACCGACAAAGTCGGGACCGCTTGTCTTACGTCGTCTGCAGCGCATCCTCCAAGCCAACCAGAAGTGGATGTGTTGGCCTTGGCAGGTGGCAAACGAAATCAACGATAAAGGAATCAGAGTCGTTGTATTCGTTGATGATTTTTTGGGGTCGGGTGGGCAGTTTGTGAAGTTCTTTAAGCAATGGCAATTCGATGAAAATGCCGATGGGGTCCGCTACATCTACGCTCCTGTCGTCGCACATCAACAAGGCATCGAACACCTAGCCAAAGAATTACCCACTGTCTGTGTCGTCTCAGCTGAAACGTTAGACCATTCTCACGCATTCTTCTCAGATGCGGTATGGGAACGTCTAGGGCGGGGATGCGTCACGCCAATAGACGCCAAGGAGTGGTATCACGACTTTGTCACTCAAAGAAGCATACAACCCCGACAAGCTGGTCCCCTCGGCTGCGGTGACCTTGCCCTAACCCTTGGTTTTAGCCATTCAACCCCCAACAATTCGCTTCCCATCCTCTGGTACGAAACCGATGACTGGCAACCGTTGCTGGAGCGCTAATAATGATGCATAAATTCCCTGACGTGTTCTCCAAGAACCGGAACGAAGAGTCAAAGGAAGACAACTGGGCCGATTTCGTTGTCCCGCCTTTCCTCAATGATCTGGAAATTAAATCCCAGAGCAAGGCCGCCGTAATCGTGGGGGGCCGCGGGTGCGGCAAGACTACACTCCTGCGATATTTCTGCCATGCAACTCAATTCTCACCCTGGCGACCGGAGCTTCCCAAGAAGGACCTCAGACACATTGGCATTTACTGGCGTGCGGATACGAATTTCCTAAATTCTTTCGTAGGTGGTGAACAAACACCGGTGGTATGGCGAGCGGCATTCGAACACCTTCTAGCGTGTGAGCTAGGCAAGGAGGTCATTCGATCTTTGCGAAGCCTAAATTGCAACCCTGAACGTCAGAGGGAGTTTGGCCAACTGGACGACCTTGATCTCAGTGCGCTCTGCGACTTCGATGAAACACTCGGAAGCACTCTTACCGAGATTGAGCGATCCCTACAGCGCAGTCGAACAGGCTTAGCAATGTGGATCAATAATTTGGACACATGCCGCAAACCAACCTTCTTGCCAGCTGACTCATTTCTTCGCGCCTTAGTCGGGACATTAAAACAGCAGCTTCCTTATTTATCTGAGTCGACATTCGCGGTATTCATCGATGAATACGAAAACTTAAGAGAGGAGCAGCAGCGATTCATTAACGGATTACTAAAACACGGATCGCCGCCACTCCTTTACAACATCGCTATGAAGCGTAATGGGTGGCAGACGAAACAAACGATCGGTCCTGAGGCGATTCAAGATATATCAGACTACCGCGTAATCGATCTCGAAGAATGTCTCGCCAACGACTTCGACCTATTTGCTGCCGAACTTCTGTTCTTTCGGTTGGCAGAGCACGAGCCCGAATTGTTGGAGAAGTTGCCAATTGTTCCGGAACAGCTGCGCTCGGTCAGCTACATCGATCACCGTTACAAAAATCCCGCATATAAAGAAAGTGTAATTACTGCGGCGGAGAGATTGCTGCCACGGGTCAATGAGCGGGCCGCCGCCCAAGAAATATTAGTTAAACCCAAGCTCAGGGAAAGGCTCGCGGAAAAGATCAGCGAAGCTCTCCAAAAGCGCGGCTCCAATCTCGATCCTTTTCACTTTATCGACGATGAGTTCCCGGAGGCATCAGTTCTGATGCCTGCACTCATAAGTAGGCCGCGCGAAATGCCCGATGAACTGCTTGCGGAATTCGAGTCCATGAAGAACGGCAGCGATAACCGGTTATCGGCCAAAGGATCCCTAGTTCAGAACAATCTCTTCGGTTGCGTGAACGCCATTTATATTGATGCTCATTGGAATTCAATCTTATTCTCCGGCTTTACCGCACTTACGCTGATTGCGCGGGGAAATATTCGCTACCTACTGGAGCTAATTCACCGAATATTTAAAGTCTACCAGCCGCGAGAGACCGCTGATTTACCGGTCGTCCCCCCAGATATCCAAGCGAACGCTATCAGGGACGCCAGTGAATCAATTCTGAGCACAGTAAATGGGCTGGGATCCCATGGCCCAAGGTTGTTTGCACTAGCACAGTGCCTTGGGTCCATATTTAGGGAACGACATCGGAGTGACAAACAGAGCGAGACAGAGATAAATCATTTCACTGTCGCGGGCGGCGACATGAACGAGGCTATTCAAAAATATCTTTTTGAGGCGGAGAAATGGTCGGTTCTGTTCCTCACCCCGGAGACAAAAATGAAAACTGTCGGAGCGATCAGTTCCGACTACACCCTAAACCCGATCTTCTCACCCTATTTTCAGATTTCATTCCGGAAAAAACGAAGCTTGCAGTTGACCGCGGCACAGTTACTACAAATGCTGGAAGGCGATCAGCGCGCCCGGGATATGCTTGTGAGAGAGCTTGGCCGGCAGGAGAGCGGTGACAGAGAGAATAGAGACCTCTTTAGTGAGGAAGTTTGACTTGACTAAACCTGCTCGCTACATCTTCACGTCGAGACAGTCGAACGTAGTCCCCGCTAGTCTTGAAGGCGTGGAAATCGCATTCGTTGGTGACAGCGTGGATGACAGGGGTTCAGCTACGACCAAAGCCTTAAAGGGCGTAGCAAAAACAGTCTTGTCTCTCCGCTTTGACGCAAACAAACAAGGGACGTATCTCGACGGGGAGGAAACCAGCCGAGAGCGGCTCGCGTCTCATTTGAGAGGTAAAACTCGCATTCTTATGGATGCCACGACGCTCGGCCTCGGGGAGCTTCTACAGATACTGCTTGCTGCCGGCAGAGCCGAAAACAGGGCCATCGAGTTTCTGTACGCCGAGCCAAAGCAATATATCCGCAGGACCGCTGAAAGCGCCATCGACGGGCAACTCAGAGAGTTCAGCCTCACAAATAACTGTTCCTTCTGCTCTGTACAAGGTTTCGCACATGAGTATCAACCCCATATGAGAGCGGCGCATGTCTTCTTATTAGGGTTCGAGCCTGCAAGGATACTGAACGCAATTGAGCAACGAAATGACTTCGACCGTGAACATTACCGTTGCCACGTTGTGATTGGCGTGCCGGCTTTCCAAGCCGGCTGGGAATCGAACGCCATCAGGCCACACTTGTCCGTGCTGGATGATTTAGATATTGGAGAAAACTCCATCACTTACTGCCAAGCGAACTCTATAAGGGAGACCTATCTCACGCTCTGGGATCTGTATCAGCAGCTTGGCGATGAGCGAGGCTGTTTCTATGTTTCGCCTCTTGGCACAAAACCGCACGCCGTAGGTACGGCCCTATTTCTGCTTGAGACAAAGGGAAACGACATACCAACCTCACTTTATTATGACCATCCAGTGCGAGTGCCGCACCGATCGTCAGAGGTCGCGACTTGGCATCACGTGCACGTACAGTTGCGTGAGAGATAGCCTATCTAGTAAGCAGAACTGCGATTACGTGTAGGCTTACAAAAAACCAAGGGAAACCTGAAAAGGTCGACTTTACTGATTTGACTGGCCGCGACACCATGAGCATGTGCCTGTAACCAAGCACGACCGGAGTCGGAAACCAGCGCTTGCATGACTTTCACACGATACTGGGGCTTAACCCGAAGTCTATAAAGACAATCGCTAATGGCTACCGAACCTCCTGCGATACCGATGATTTTATCCGCAGCGTTGCGGCCGACGCGTGCAATAAGGATGTCGCCGGTTTCTGCAAAAACTGAATTTGGCGATGTTTTCAATAGAGGCGCCGATTTTTTCCCGAAGTCGTACCAGTTGCCGCGCATGTCGACTGAAATGTTTGTCGTATGCAAGATGAAGGAAGGATTGGTGCGCACCTCTGCACTATTAAAGCTGCCACGTCGAAGGTCTATCGTCACAGACGCCAGAGTGGGCTTATCAGGTGTAATTTCACTGGCGTGGTACAAGTAGTCCAAACGTTGCGCAGCCCTATCCCGATCGACAGATATGCTTTGCACTTCACTGTGAGGAGACATGAAATTGGATAACACGATCTCTTCGCTTGTAGGGCAGCGTTTGGCTATCACAAGAATGTGCGCCTGAGCATCCGTTCCCACGAACGAGGCGCGTGGCAATCTAATGGCCTGCCGAACGTCATATCTCTCTACCAGAGCACGTCTAAAGCCAAGGTATTTGCTTGCGCATACCAATGAATCAGGAACGATGATGCCAACCGTCCCCTCTCTCTCCAAGACGCGTAAGTTTTGGGCAAGGAAAAGAATCGCTGCGTCTGTGTTTTTTATTGCTGGCAAGCAGCCGCTGAAGCCCACATCTTCTGCAATCTCACCGTACTGCTTGCGCCATTTCGGAACCAAAAATGGGGGATTGCAAACGGCCAAGATAGGGCGCACGCGGAGTTCTTCGCTGATGTATGTGGGAAGCGAAACCGATAGCGCATCTTGCCTGATATGCCGATGTGTGCCACTGAATCCTCCTTTGTTCAGTTCTCTCTTTAGAACCCTTGCAGCGCGAGCGTCAACATCAACGGTTACAAGATCTAGCACGTCTCGTTTACAAGACACAGCGACCGAAAGCGAGCCCTCCCCAGCGCCAAGATCAAGAAGGGGTGTTCGTTGGTGCTGTGGGAGACTGTCGACAAGTAATTGGCTTATTACCCGACCTGTGTAGTAACGGCCGAGGTGATCGGTTGTTTTTGCGTGAGCATGGGTGCGCATACTGTACTCAGTTGTTTTTTTGAATTAGTAGCTCTATATCAGCGTGAAAGATAATCGGCAAGAAACAATTAGGGACAGACCACGTTTATAAACTTTTCTGAAGTTCAGTTCAGGGCCGTACATAGACCACCACATTCACGCCAACTGTCCCACATGTAACTTTGCGCTTCGCCCCGTTCGCCAAGGATCCGCCCACCATGACTCCCCTCACCCTCGTCATCGGCAACAAGAACTACTCGTCCTGGTCGCTGCGGCCCTGGCTGGTGCTTCGCCAGGCGGGCATTCCCTTCGAGGAGGTGCGCATTCCGCTGTACCGGCCCGAGTCGGCCGCTCTGCTTACGGCCTGGTCGCCTTCGGGCAAGGTGCCGGCGCTGCATGATGGCGACATCCACGTGTGGGATTCGCTGGCGATCTGCGAATACCTCCACGAGCGCTTTCCGGAGCAAGGTTTGTGGCCGGCCGATGCTGGTGCGCGGGCGGTGGCCCGCTCGGTGAGTGCGGAGATGCATGCCGGCTTCGATGCGCTGCGCCAGAACATGTCGATGAACATACGCGGGCGCTACCCGGACAAGGGGCGCACGCCGGAATGCCTTGCGGATATCGAACGCATCCTGGCGATCTGGACGGATTGCCGCGCGCGCTTTGGTGGCAGCGGCGATTTTCTGTTCGGGCGTTTCAGCATTGCCGATGCGATGTATGCGCCGGTGGTGCTGCGCTTCCAGACCTATGCCGTGGCGCTGGCGGGCGCGGCGCGGAACTATGCCGATGCGATGCTGGCGCTGCCCGCGCTGCAGGCGTGGGTGGCGGATGCGGTGGCGGAAGCCGAGCGCGTCGAGAAGTTCGAACGCGACGAATAAGGCGATGGGGGTGGCATAAACCCCCGCGGTGTCGCGCCATCTGTGGGGTGCGATGCGGGAGGTTTTCTGCGCCGCCTGATGCTTGTTGGCGCGCGAAATCAGCGATTGACTGCGGCAACGCGGGTTAGTGATACTTTCAGGTAGCCCGTGGGATTTCCTGTCTTTTAAAAACAAGGTAAGGCCGCATGAACATCTCAAATTACGCAGACCTGCTGAAGGCCGCCAAGCAGCAACCCGAACCGCAACGGCTGCTTTTCGTTTTCGCCCAACCCGAACTGCCTGACGGCTATACCGAAGCCCAGAAACAGGATTTTCAAGCCGGGACGGGGGGCGTATTGACCCCCCAGATGTGTACCGACAAAGCCCTGGATGAGCTGGGTGATTTTTCCGATCTGGTTAAGGAATCACGCCAGATGGGACAGGATTGGAAAATCGTGTTTGTCGCCAGCCTGCCAGGGCGTGCGGGTGTGATGCCGAGCACCGAAGAGGCGCAGGATCCCTTAAAAACGATGATCCATTCCATACAGAATGGCGCGATCTCCAAATATCTGGCATTCGATCAGGCCGGGGATCTGGTTCGGATTTCCTGAAAAAAATGATGAAACTCGCCCCCGGCGGCGCGAAAACTTTTCGCTTATTTGCGCTTTTGTTTTTGTTTATTACGTCGTTCGCCTTGCTTACCTATAGCTTGCGTATTGAACTTTTGGCCGTGGTTGTGTGGATGGGCGAGACGATACGAGAAGCGCCTGTTTTGGGCGCCATCGTTTTCTTTTTTGCCTCGGCCGCTTCAGTCTTGTTTCTCTTCCTCTCCAGTGTGCTGCTGGTCCCTTCGGCTATTCTGGCCTGGGGGAAGTGGCTGACCTTTTTGCTTCTCTCGGTGGGCTGGTTGTGTGGATGGATGGCGACTTATGCCATCGGCAGATTTTTTCGCGATCGTGCGTTTGTCGAAAAGAAGCTGAACGAGCAACACATCCAAAATTCCTTCTTCCTATCGGGAAAACTCCCTTTTTCGTTCGTGCTTATCGTTGTCAGCTCGCTACCAGCCGAGATATCTGGTTATGCCTTGGGGGCGGTGCGCTATCCGTTTTGGTCATTCTTTCTGGCTTTGGCACTTGTAGAAATTCCGTTTGCTTTTCTCCTCGTTTTTATCGGGGAGTCGTTCTTTCTTGAAAATGTCAGCTTGCTCATCGGTCTCATGGTTCTCCTTCTTGGCATCTTTGTATGGGAAGTTAAAAACGCCCGTCGCATGAGACATCCTTCATGAAAAACCATTTCCCCGCAGACACGGTGGGCAAGACCTATGGCGTGACGCTGGAGGGTGCGGCGCGCACAAACAAGCTCCCTCGGCTTCATAAGAACCGTTGAAGAAACGCCTCGATTTCCCGGGCATAGACCTCCCGGCTAAGCAGCAACGCATCGTTGTGCCCTCCCCGCAGCTCGACCAGGCGCTTCGGCTCGTGCGCAGCCTCGAGCAATGCCTGGCCGTGGCTGAAGGGAATGATCTCGTCTTCGAGGCTGTGCAGGATCAGTACCGGGCAGTTCACGCTGCCGAGTGCCGCCCGCGTGTCGTAGCGATAGCGCACCAGGCGGGACGCGGGAAACATTGGATATAAGGCTTGGGCCATCTCGGGCACCGAAGTGAAGCTGGCGTAAATGACCAGCCCTGCCGGCGGATGGCGGGCGGCAAGCCAGGCCGCGATCGAGCCACCCAGGGACTCGCCGAACAGGACGATCCGTTCCGGTGCAAGGCGTTTCTCCTGCGTCAGGTAGTTCCACGCCGCCAGCGCGTCCTGATAGGTGCCTTCCTCGCTCGGCTTGCCGCTGCTGGCGCCATAACCGCGGTAGTCGATGATGAGAATATTCAGCCCCAGCCGGTGAAACACCTCAATCTGATCGAGACGGTGCCCGATGTTGCCGCCGTTGCCGTGCAGATAGAGCAGCGTGCCGCGCGCTGCGGGCGCCGGGATGAACCAGCCCGCAAGCGCTTCGCCATCCGGGGTGCTCAGCCTGACCGCCTGGAACACCAGCCCGATGTCGGCCGGGGTGGCAACCACCTGCCGCGACGGCAGGTCGGGAAAATAGACGTAGCGTGCCTGAAACACGAAGAGATAGAGCGCCAAACCCAGATACACGGCCGCGCCCCAGCCCAGCACTGCTGCCCACCGCATGGTTCACCCTCCGTGTCTGTGTCATTCCATTAAAGATGGATGAGCGAGATAACCAAGGCAGCCCCCCCCAACTGTCGAGTTTCCAATGGACTTTCGACGCAGTAAGCTGTGTCATCAAGTCACACTCATTCGAATGTAACGATGGGACGCCGAGACCACTATCACGTCTATGTGATCGAACTGTCGAAAGACGTTCTATACGAAGGCCGGTTCAAGAAAGCCAATCCCGGTTACGTCACGGGCAAGCCGTGCGTTTACGTCGGCATGACCGGATTGGATCCCGACGTGCGCTTCGACAAACACAAGGCCGGTATCCAGTCCAACCGCTTCGTAAAACAATTCGGCCTGCGCTTATTGCCTGATCTGTATGAACTTTATAACCCGATGCCCTATGAGGGCGCGCGCGACATGGAAGTGGAGTTGGCGATCGATTTCCGTGAAGCTGGGTACGGGGTTTGGCAGGCGTGAGGAGGATGCCGCCGATGAAAAAATCCCGGTGCTGATCCCTCTGGTTGCACCCGCCTTTAGCGCGCCCGCGCCCTGGCGAGCTTGGCCTTCAACTCCGGCATGACGACGGCGGCGGCCTTCTCGCCCTCCATGATGGCCAGGTGCCGTCCCTCGAAATCGGTGCTGCTGACCGCTGTCGTCTTCGGCCGGATCACGACGTCCGCATCCTCCAGCTCGTGGCGGCTGATGGTATGGCCCATGATGGCGAAGGTCTGCAGCAGCACATCCAGGGTGCCGGTGAGCTTGTCCCGGCGACCCACGTTGGAGATGTCCACGGCGATGACGAAATCCGCGCCCATGGTGCGCGCGACCTGGGCCGGTACCGGCGAGGTGAGGCCGCCGTCCACATAATCCCGGCCGCTGATCTCGACGGGTTGGAACATCCCCGGCACGGCGCTGGAGGCGCGGACCGCCATGCCCGTGTTGCCGAAGCGGAAGAGCGCTCTCTCGCCGCTTTGCAGATCGGTGGCCACCACGCCCAGGGGTTTGGGCATCTTTTGTATGGGCAGGTTTTTCACCTTCTGGTTGATGAAGTCCTGCAGGGCCTCTCCCTTCAACACACCCCGGTTGGGCAGGGTCCAGTCCACCAGCATATCCTCTTCCATCTGCAGGGCCAGATTCTGCAGGTCGAAGCCGCTCATGCCCGAGGCGTAGAGCGCCCCCACCACGGAACCCGCGCTGGTGCCCACCACGATGTCCGGCACAATGCCCTGGGCCTCCAGCGCCTTGATCACGCCGATGTGGGCGAAGCCCCGCGCCGCGCCGCCGCCCAGAGCCAGAGCGATCTTGAGCGGTGGCTTGGGCACCGGGACGGGTGTCGGGATGGTCGGTGCCGGGGGTGGGGCCGCACATGCGGAAAGCAGGGCGGCCAACAGAAGCATGGTCAGACGGCGCATGAAAAAATCGATCTCTGGTTGGAAACCGGATTATGGGGGGTGGCGATCGAACCGGGTAGGTTCATCTCCGCCCCATCAACCGTGCCCAGCCCGGCCTATTTGGTATGCGCCATGAATAGCTGCGGCAGCCGCTCCGGCAACCGCTCGACGTGGTCGATCCGATAGCGGCAACCGACTCTTCGAACGTTCCTTGGTGTGCGAAAACCTTCTCGCAGATCGCCAGCGCTGACGGCTTACTCTTCCGTGTAGATGCCCGACCCGACGATATAGATATCCTGACCAAATTGGGCCTTCCGCACGAAGGTCTGCTTGCACGCGGGCGTATTCTGTCCGGGCTTGTACCAGTAGAGGTCCAGCCAGGCGCTGCCCTCTTTCATGGCAGCGGCGATTTCGTCCCGGATCGCCGGCTTCCCCTTCAGGTCCTTGAGATCGATGAGGTTTTTTCCTTCCAGGCTGGGAAAGACCGGATTCACCAGCTCGGTGCCATCCGGGGACGTGACAAACACGTAGGTATCCATGAAGACAAAAGGCCCCGCTCTGTCGCGCAACTGACCGAAGGCATCCTTCCCCTGTTCCGCGACCAGGGTGGCAGCACGACTCACGACATCCTCGATGAAGGCCCTGTCCATCTGCATGTTGTAGATGCCGCAGCCGACGATGTGTTGTTGCCCGGAAGGGAAAGTCACCCGCTTGACGAACGTGGACTTCCACGTCGGGAAGATGTCCTCGGGCTCGGGGTACATGTAGTGGATCCATCCCTCGCCTGAAGGACTCCCGCCCGCATCGAGGATCATCTCGCCGATGGGTCTTCCCAGGATGTCCTTCATGCCACGCACACGCTGCCCCTCGCCGACCGGGTTCGCGGCATGGAAAACCCGGGTACCGTCCATCGCCCAGACAAAGAAATAGGTATCGTCGCGAAACCACTTGGACCCCTGCTGGCGAAGCTCGGGGTAAGCCTTTTCGCCATGCTTTTCGAAGACGGCAGCACCGTCCCGGACAAGTGCCATCAGTTCCGGAGCGGTCATCTTCTTGCCGACCGGGGCGGCTTTGGGTGCATCGGCCAGGTAGACACCGCAACCCACCAGCACCCATTGGTCTCCCATCTTCGCTTTGCTCACATAAGCAGACTTCTGCGTGGAGACGCTTTCCCCCGGCTTGGGCCACATATAGTCTACCCAGCCGGAATCGCGGGTTTGCACCACCTCGAACATCTCACGGATCAACTGCTTGCCCTGGGTGTCCTTCAGGTCCAGGAGGTTGCGTCCTTCCAGGCTCGGGAAGCCCGGATTGACGAGATCGATGCCCTTCATATCGAACACGAAAATGTACGCATCCTTTGCGATGAAGGGGCCTGTCGGATCATGGAAGAGCGTGAAGGCCGCCGTGCCATTCTTCTCGATCTGTCCGACGGCGTCTTTCACCGCATCCACGACAAAGGTCCGTTCCATGCGGTCGTTGTACATGCCGCTGCCGACAACGTAGCGGTTGCCGGACGGTGCCGTCACCAGCCGGACGTAGCTGCTTTTCCAGCGGGGAAGCAGCCCGCCTAAAACAGGCCATTGGTAGTGGTACCAGCCTTCCGGTTTGCCGGGTAACGTCATTGCGGCATCAATGAGTCCCCGGATGATGGGTTTCCCGTTGACGTCCTTCAGGTCCAGCTCGTTCTTGCCTTCCATCCCCGGATCGGGATGAACCAGCATGTTCCCCTTGGGATCCAGCACAAAGATATAGGTCTCTTCCTGACGCCAGCGGCTGCCGGCGACGCGGAAATCTCCAAACGCCGCTTCTCCTTTGCTGCGGACCAGCTCGGTCGCGTCTTCCACCAAACCAACGAGTTCGCGAGTCTCCTCGTACTGATAGTGATCGGACATATGCAGATCCTCCTGATAGAAGGATAGGAAATAACCTGATCTACACCGATGTCCTACCCCGCCAGTCCGGAAAAAATGCCCAAGGCATCTATAGTTAACGTGTCCACGCACACTGGTAAGGAGATGTTGTTATGGCGACCTATCTGATGTTCGGCACGTTGACACAAGAGGCCACGAAGGCTGTCAGTGCCAAGCGCACCGAAGACGCTTTAGCTTTAATCAAGAAATATGGCGGCGAGTTCAAGGCGGGTTACGCGCTGCTCGGCGAAGTCGACTTTGTGGTCATACTGGACCTGCCCGACACGGAGCGCGCGATACAGGTATCGGTGGGCCTGAGCAGACTGCTGGGGATCTCCTTCCGCACCGCGCCCGCAGTCAGCATCGACGAGTTCGATAAGCTCGCGGCGGCCTAAGCCGCCGGGCTGAGTAAAACCTCACGTCCCAAGTCATGGACCCGTTCATCGAAGCCGCGATTGAAGAGGCAAGGATCGGCCAGGCCGAGGGCGGTATTCCGATTGGATCAGTCATTGCGTACCGGGGCCGCATTATCGGCCGGGGGCACAATCGTCGCGTGCAGCGGGGCAGCGCCATCCTGCACGCCGAGATGGACGCCCTGGAGAACGCCGGCCGCCAACCCGCCAGCGTGTATCGCGAGGCGGTGCTCTACACCACCCTGTCGCCGTGCGCGATGTGCAGCGGCGCTATCCTGTTGTATGGCATCCCGAAAGTTGTCATCGGCGAGAACCAGACCTTCATCGGCGAAGAGACCTTGTTGCGATCGCGCGGGGTGCATGTGGAGATTCTGCAGGAGGCTGTCTGCCTGGAGCTGATGCGCAACTTCATTGCCAACAATCCCGCGCTATGGAACGAGGATATCGGCGTATGACCGCCATGAAAAAGATACTCATACCGCTGATCGCATCATTGTTTTTTCCTTTGCTGGCTCCAGCCGAATCAGCGTGCCCATCTCAGGTAATTACAGGTCACCCGCATACCCGCCTGTTGCATGGGCGTCACATGGAAACATTGTTGGCGCTGGACCTGAACTGGTTGCGTCGATTGCCAAGCAACTAGGTGTCAGAAAGGTGGATTCAAAAGATTTTGGCTCCTGGGAGAACGCGCAGGGGGCAGCCAGAAGTGGTCAGGCGGATGTGATTTTCGGCATCTACAAGAATGACGAACGGGCGACGTACCTCAACTATATCGCCCCGCCATTCATGCTTGACCCGGTCGTGGTTGTGGTGCGCAAAGGCGAGGGATTCGCCTTCCGAAAATGGGAAGACCTGAAGGGTAGGCGCGGGGTGACGAATGCAGGCGAAAGCTACGGCAACCGCTTTGATGCCTTCATGACAAAAGAGTTGATGGTGGCGAGAGCGCAAGGTGTGGAGAAGGCGTTCGAAGCGTTGCTGCGCAAACAGGCGGATTACATGATCATTGGCCTGTATCCGGGTAAAAGGGAAATTGCTCCCTATGTAACCATACTTGCGAGGAAGTCATGGATGACCCAGTTTCAATGGTCAAGGGATTTTTTGCGCGGCAGGAAGCCATTTCCGCGGCATTACATGCTGGCATCCCTGCTCGATTCGTCCCGCGACTCTGACAGGGCAATGCGCTGGTTGAGACGGCGCACGTCGCGCCTGAGCTGGGTGAGTGCGATATCAGTGAACAGCGCGCGCAGGACCAGCACGACGATGGCAGCCAGAAACAGTAGCGCTGGCGAGTAGGCGACACCCACCGCATGGCCCAGGAAGTCGATCAGGCCGGGCCATATGCCAAAAACCAGCGAAGCAATGGCGACTGCGGTCCAGAAAAGCCCTTGCCGCAAATGGATGTGATCGCGCCGAATCAGCGTGAGAATAGTCAGCGCGAGGCCGATGCCAAGCACGGTGGCAACCAGATGATATTCCTTCATATTTTGCGAGATTTCGTGTTCCAGCGTGCCAGGCACAACAGGGTAGTTTCCGCCATGTAGCGGGCGACGCTCCACCAGGAGTAGAAAATCCTCGATGCGCCGTATTGTCGCGGGTTCATCGCCACCGGCACTTCCCGCACACGCAGACCGGCGCGATGCAACAGCAGCAACACGCCGATGTCCTGGTAATCGAGCAACGTCGCCTCCTCTCGCGCCAGAAGATAACAGGCTTTGGTGTTGTAGAAGCGGAAACCGGAAGTCAGATCTTCAAAGGCGAATCCGGTCAGAAAGCGAAAGTAGCGCCAGGCCTGACGCCGCATGAAACTACCGCGTGTCGGACAGGCGCCAATGACCACATCGGCGCCGGCTTCGGCAGCTTGCAGCAGGCGGGCAAGTTCGGTGGGCTCGTGCTGGCCATCTGCGTCCATCGTCACTACGCCCGCATAGCCCTCGCGCACGGCATGGCGGATACCGGTCTGCATGGCGCCCCAGGCGCCCTGCCGCAAAGGCGGTTGCAGAACGATGGCGCCAGCCGCGGCCGCCAGGCGGGCGGTATCGTCGCTGCTGCCATCGTCGATCAACAGGACGTCGGCGCCGCCGAGCGCGAGCACTCGGGTAACCACATCGGCGATGCTGGCGGCCTCGTCGAGCGCGGGAATGACGACCAGCAGCCTGTCGCGCCGAACCGTTTCGGCCGCCGGCCGGTCCTGTTCCGGGTCGATCCGGGCGTACAGACGACGCAGCCTGCGCGCGGACGCGGCGATGTCGAATTCAGCGAGGAAACGTCGCCGGCCGCATGCGCCGAGGCGGGTGCGCGTGGCTGCATCCTGCCGCAATCCGGCGAGCGCGGCGGCGAGCGCGGCGACATCGTCGGGCGGCACCAGGACGGCGTTTTCGTTCTCCCGCGCCACCCAGGTGACACCGCTGCCGGTCAGGCGGCTGGCGACAATGGGCTTGCCGTAGCGCATGGCTTCCATGAGGACGATGCCGAACGCCTCGGTGCGCTCGCGTGAGGGCAGGCAGAAAACGTCGCATGAAGCCAGCAGGCGCTGGCAGGTGGCATCGTCGGCGTGGCCGAGCAGGTGGATGTGCGCGGGCCGGCCGAAGCCGTCGAGCAGACGCTCCAGGCGCGACCGCTCCTCGCCCTCGCCAACGATGACCAATTCGATGCCCGTCATGTCCGCCACGGCCCGGATCAGGGTATCGAAGCCCTTGTAGTAGGTGAGCCGGCCAATCGCCAGCACGCGCATGCCGTCGCCGCGCCAGTGCTCGCAGGTTGCCCCGTCCCGCACTTCGGGCAGGCGATCCGGATCGACACCGAGCGGGATCACCTGAGATTTGTGGCGCCACGGCCGTAGCGGCAGACTGGTTTCCAGATAAAACGCGGAGGTGGCGACGATGGCCTCGGCGCGCCCCAGGAGGGCGCGCTCGAATATTTGGTAAAACGGGTAGGCCAGCCGCATCGACCAGGGAAACCGGCCGGTCTCGACATCGGCGTGCCAGTGCACGACCCAGGGCAGACGCCGCGCCGAGGGCAGCGCCAGTGCTGCGAACGCACTGGGATTCGGCAGGTGCAGGTGCAGTACCTCGGGCTCGTAGCGCCGGATCGCGCGCGCCAGCCAGAGCGGGAATGCCGGGCTGATCGGCGCAAACAACAGACTGAACCAGACCGGACAGCGCATCAGCCAGGGCGGATCGTGTCGCGTCCCAGCCTGGGCATCCGCATGGCACAGCACCGCCGGCACGTCGCCGGCCACCTGTTGCGCACGCGCGAGATCGCCCAGAAAGCGCTCCATGCCGCCAGGGACTGGCGGGAAGAACTTGCCGATGTGAAGGATGCGCATGACTGTCCGGATTCGCCTCACGCCCGCGCTATGGCATGGCCCGAATCCGGGAACGCCATTCCGTCAGCATGGGGCTGTCCGGCGTCAGGCGAATGGCGTTCTCGATATCGGCCAGCGCCTCCGCCTTGTTGCGCAACCCATGATTGGCAAGGGCGCGACCATAGTAAGCCGGTCCGTCCGGCGCCTCCTCGATCAGCCGGCTGAACATCGCGTGCGCGCGCGTGTAATCGCGTTGGACCACCAACGCCATGCCAAGATCGGCGCGCGCCTTCTTGTGACGCGGATCCAGTTTCAGGGCGGCTTCCAAATCGGCCATCGCATTTTCCACCTGCCCCATTTCCAGGGCCACCCGCCCCTTCAGCGCGAGCACATCCTCGCGCCGAGGCAAGACTGGGGTTTCCGTCAGCGCAAGCTCGAATTCGCGGTGCGCTTCCGCCAGGCGCCCGAGCGCATGCAGCGCGGCGCCACGCTGATATCTGAGCCCGGGAAAGTCGTACCCCAGTTGCCGCGCTTTTTCATACGCATCCAGGGATTCCGAATAGCGGGCGGCGGTAAACAACAGCGAGCCCATGTTGAACATGCCCATCCCCTTGTCACCGAGCGTGGAGGAAACTCGAAAATCCTCGAACGCTTCTTTCCAGCGCCCTTGGTCGAGATAGACATCGCCCCTGTTCAGGTAGGAAAACCAGCGTCCGACCGCCCTGGGGTCGTCCGGAAGCTTGGCGATCGCATCGCTCCAGACACGCTCCGGACTGGACAGCGAATGCACCCGGTCCAATGCCTGCCAGACGAACATCGCGGCCAACACCAGACCAATCGGCCACAGCAAGCGGCCAGACACCCCATGAAACAGGAAAAACACCAGCCCGGGCGCGCCAATGGCCCACAGATAGCCACGATACAGCACGAAGGGATCCTGCACCCAGACCGTCGCGAATTCGGTCACGAACAGCAGGGCCGGCAGCAGCACCGAAATCCCCAGCAAGGCACGCCAATCGCGATAGCGGACGATCAGGAAAAATCCGCCCGCCAAAACGGCCAGATAGCCGACCACGCCGAGCACCTGTGGAAACATCGTCAGGCTGACCGGAAAAGGCGGACGCATGTCGATGGACATCCAACCCGCATAAGGCACCAGCCAGTGCAGGCCGTATTTGAAGAAGAGCCAGGTCTGGTTGAGAATGCTGAGCGGGTAGGCGTTCCTCTCGACATCCGGCCCCAGCGCCGACAGCTGCGCCAGGTAGATTTTCGAAAACTCGTCGAACGGCTTGCCAATGATCTCGCCGTATCTCAGCGCCAGCAACGCGGCGACAACGCCCACCAGCACTGCCCCGGTGCCGCCGATCAGCGCCAGCCTGCGCAACGACGGTCGCGCCACCACAATATAGACAGGCAGTGCCGCAAGCGGTGCCATGATGGCGTGCTCCTTGGACATCACCGCCAGTACGTAACAGGCCAGCGCGGCCAGGAACGACAACCCACTCCCGCGTTGCAGGCCACGCGCGAACAGCCACAGACCCAACACCACGAACAAGGTCGCCGTCAGGATGGATCGCTGGATCAGGTAGGCAACCGCATAAACCGCGACCGGATTCAGCGCGAAGAAACCGACCGCCAGGCCGAGCGCGGGAGACTGGTGGTATGCCACACCTGACGGCTCGTCATCCGATGGCGCGATGGACTTGAGGATTTCCCGGTAAAACGCCCACAGCGCCAGCATCACGCCGATGTGGATCAGCAGGTTGAATACCCGCTGAACGGGCCAGCCATCGCCGAAAACAGCCTGAACCCAGACAAAACTGCCATAGGACAGGGCACGTGGCTGCCACTGCGACAGCGAACCGTACGCCCCGAAAATTCGGCCATCGGTGAGCGCGTTGTCATCGAAAATCAGGGAGTTGCCGAGCCCTGGCAGATAGATTGCCAATAGCGCGAGCAGCACGAGTGCCAGCCAGGCGAATCGGCCGATTTTTCCATCGATATTCATGCGCATCCCTGCAACCCGTAAAACTTACACAGCGCGCACTGACCCGCCGGCATTCTGTTCAAACGCAGCAGCATAACCCCTTGCCGCAGGTCCGCGATTTTCGCATAAACACTCCCCCGAGTTCGACACTTCTCACCTGATTTTCCCGACATTCCGCCAAATCCCTGTAGGAACCAACATGCGCAGGTATCGACAGCCTCATAATGCAGAAAGAATCCCTCGTCGAAACCGACAGCACGCCTGTAATCCTCGGTCAGGAACAGCTTGCTCAGGATGCTCCCACAGTTCAGTAGGGTGCGCCATGCGCACCGTTTCACGTCCATGGGTGCGCATGTACCCTACGAGCCCCAATCAACTCATGGATAAACGGTGCGTATAACGCACCCTACGAATACAGTCGCTTCTAACGAGAATTGAAATAATCTTCTCAACCCCTCCCATCGTATCCGGGAAGGATGTCCCGTAAAAAGGTAGAACCCGCATGCAATCCTGTTCCGGTTAACCGGCTATTGATTTAAACCATACCGAGTAAGGCTGCGCCAGCCACCACTTCAACGGCACTCGTCCGTAGTATTTGCGAACGACCATCATGGCCTCCCGGTAATGCCGACGACGCAGGGTTCTGGTCTTGGTGTCCACGTGCTCGCGATTCACCGCAACGAAGTCATCAAAAAAATGCAGCGGGCCTACCGACTTGTACAGATGCCACCACAAGTCATAGTCCATCGCCATGTGCAGCTTCTCATCAAGGCCACCAACGGCCTCCCAGGATGAACGCCGGATCAAGGTTGCAGGCTGCGAAATAATGCAGCGAAAGGCCAGGCGGCGCTCATTAAACGGTTCCACCCAGACCGGGTAGCGTTTTCCGGATTTCTCCACCACATTCCAGCAACGGCCATAAACGGCGGGCGCTTCCGGGTATTTTTCGAATTCGCCAAGCAGTTTTGCCAAACCACCGGGTAAAAACCAGTCGTCGCTATTCAGCCAGCACACATAAGGGGCCCGGCCCTGCGCGATGCCTTCATTGATCGCTGCCGCCTGGCCATCATCGGCATGGCTGCGCCACCCCGCAAGTCGGTGCTCCCACTTACGGATGACATCTAGAGAGTTATCCGACGATCCACCATCCAGCACAAACACCTCAACCGGGACTTCCTGTTGAAAAATCGATGCCAGCGCATCATCCAGGAATCGCCCCTGGTTAAAGGAGGGAACGGCAATCGTCACCAACGGCGCTGCCATGCCTTACTCAGCGGCCCTGGTCAGAAAATCTGTGTAAGTCTTGGCAATCCCGTCACGCAGCGAGGTTTGCGCCCGCCAACCCAACTCATGCAACCGATCAACACTCAACAGCTTGCGCGGCGTGCCGTCAGGCTTGCTGGCATCAAACACAATCTCGCCCTTTAAGCCGACAACGCTCATGACCGTCTCGGCCAACTCGCGAATCGTCACATCCTCGCCGGTCCCAACGTTGAACAGCCCCTCACTGACGCCGTTCTCCATCAAGAAAACACAGGCATCCGCCATGTCGTCCACATACAGGAATTCCCGCATTGGCTTGCCGGAGCCCCACACCACCAGCTCCTTATCCCCACGAACCTTGGCTTCATGCGTCTTGCGAATCAAGGCCGGGAGCACATGGCTGTTGTTCAGATCGTAGTTGTCATTGGGGCCGTACAGATTGGTTGGCATCACCGAAACATACTGGGTGCCGTACTGGCGGTTGTAGCTTTCACACAGCTTGATGCCCGCAATCTTGGCAATCGCATAAGGCTCGTTGGTCTGCTCAAGCGGGCCGGTCAGGAGGTATTCCTCCCTGATCGGCTGCAGGCAATCGCGGGGGTAGATACAGCTTGACCCCAGGAACAGCAATCTCTGAACCCCTGCCTGCCATGCCGCATGGACAATGTTCGCTTCCATCATCAGGTTCTGGTAGATGAACTCGGCCCGATAGGTATTGTTGGCATGAATCCCGCCTACCTTTGCAGCCGCCAGAAAAATGTAATCCGGCTTTTCCTGCTCAAGAAACTGCATTACTGCAGCCTGGCTGGTTAAATCCAACTCGGCATGAGTACGCGTGACATGATTCGTGTAACCGGCAGAAGCCAGCCGACGTGCGATCGCAGAGCCAACCATGCCGCGATGGCCGGCGATATAAATTTTGATGTTCTTGTCCATCCGCTTACTCGTGATAGTTATACGTCGAGTAACCGTGCTTCTTCACCAGTTCGTCGCGCTCGGCGGCTTTCAGGTCTTCGCGCACCATTTCGGCCACCAGCTCGGCAAAGCTGATCTGCGGCGTCCAGCCGAGCTTGTTCTTGGCCTTGCTGGGGTCGCCCAGCAGGGTTTCG